>JBGAHR010000025.1:0-58605 GCA_044226045.1 Chitinophagaceae bacterium | reverse complement strand
GGTAATACTCATTATTTATTTTATTTTAAAGCTTAATAAACCGCAAACTGCAAACCGCAAACCGCAAACTGCAAACCGCAAACTGCAAACCAAACGCTCTATTCCACATCAACCTGTTTGGGAATGAGCGCTCCGTCGGTTGCTTCTGCTATGAATTTTCTTTCTTTTACGAAGTAGCCGTTTCCTTTTTCGCAGAAATGAACTTTGAGGTTTTCAAGGCTGATCGGATTACCATCGGGAATATCGGCAATGTTATTATGCAGGATGTCGTGTCCGTCTATGATAACCACCAGTCCGCTACCAATCGCTTCCATTTTATTTCCCTCTGTGATCAGCATGCCGGTATCTTCGCCCAGGCCAATGCCAATACAACTGGGGTTGGTGGCTATTGCCTGCGCCAGCCGTCCGAATCTTCCTCTTTTCTCAAAATGTGAATCGATGATGACCGATGAAATAAAGCCCAGGCCGGTTGTCATTTTCACTTCTCCTTTCAGATGGGCGCGGGTGGCATTACCTTCATAGATCATGGTTTGACCCATTGCCATGGCGCCCGCGCTGGTTCCGGCAATGACAAAATTTTCTTCCTGGTATCTTTTCTTGAGAATAGACAGAAATTCGGTTCCGCCATCTGTAACGCTCAGCCTGAGCTGGTTGCCGCCGGAGAACATTACGGCATCGCAGGATTCGATCCTGGAAATATAATCGGGTATCAGGGTGTCCTGCCGGTTGCGGATATGCATCAAACCGATATCCGTACAGCCTATTTTGCCAAAGGCGTTCAGGTAGGTCTCTCCTACTTCGTATGGAATGGTAGAGGCTGTGGTGATGACTTCAATCCTGGCATCCTTTCCACCCGCCTCTTCCACAACCCGTCGAAGAATGCCCAATTCAAAGAAATTAAGGTTGCTGCGATGAATTTCGCCAGTTTCGAGATCCGTTCCTTTGTCTTCGGCGCCACCTATGGCGATCAGTTTTCCGCGAGGTATCAACATCTGTTCGAATCGTTGGGTTAGTGTTGCAAAAATAACGGATTTAGCTTCAATCTATTGCCCGATTTCAGGCCATCGGACGTTCTTAGGGCATCTGCGAATCATTCTTAAAAAGCATCGTTTACACAAAAACGATAGCGTAATTTTCAATACCGGAAAAAATGTAATTTATTTGCCGAAAATCGCACCCTTTTTATGGATATGGTATTCAGGTTATACAATGATAAAAGCTGGAAGACCCTGCTGGTGGAAAAGGACCGGTTATTGCTTTCAACAGGATCGTATTCAACGCCAATAGAATTCCTTGAGGCCTACAACGAAGAAGGCATAAAAAAATGGCTGCGGACAAAAAAGGAAATCCTGATCCCGGATATCACAGAAATGACACTTCCCCACGGAAGCAGTAAGTTGAAGATAAAAGGCATGAGCCATGAAATGCTCGAATTTGGGAATGCAGAAGAAGCCGAAGGCGTGGCAGAATTTGTATCGAAGAGAAGAGGATTTCGGCCGCGAGTCGAAAGTATGAGTCTGTGGAGCTCGATCCAATCATCAGTAATCGGGCTGGTGATCACCTTCATACTAGGTTTTGTATTGTATATGGATGCAAAAAAAATAGCGGAAGGCGGTTTGGTAGACACCAGCGGAAGGAGGGCGTGGATGAATAAATTAATAGTCAGTATAGCAGAGTTCCTGGGAGTCACTGGTTCAATTATTGTAACCGTACTCTGCGCACTGGTGTTTTTTTATTTGATCTGGAGAAAAATTCAGCAACCACCGAACCAGGTTGTTTACAGTTAAATAAAAGGGGTTGTTTCGATTTAAGGAAACAACCCCTTTTCAATTACATTGGCTTTTATCAGAACGCAGCTGTCTTTACAAACCTTTCTATTCCTTCCACCAGCACATCGAGGTTTTTGGTAGTGGTGTAAACATTGGGTGTTATCCGCACTCCTTTGATGTTTTCCCACTCGATCGACACGGTGTGAATCTTGTATTTATCAAACAGGAAAGACTCCAGCTCCGACGGTTTTTTTCCTTCAACGCCAACCAGTCCGATCGCGCAACCAAAGCCAGGCTTAAGGGAGGTTCCGATCTTCACCTTTGGCAGATCTTTCACTTTATTCATCCAGTAATTCTTCAGGTAATGTAGCCTCTGTTCTTTTCTTTCAGACCCGATCATTTCGTGGAATTCGATCGCTTTACCAATGGCCTGTTCAATGAAGAATGGCCTTGTTCCCAGGTTTTCAAACTTGCGGATATCCGGGCTTTTGGGATCGCCACCGGCGAAAAACGGATATACGTTTTTGATCTTGTCTTTTTTCACATAGAGCATTCCGCTGCCGATGCAGGCGCTTAACCATTTGTGAAGGCTGGTTCCGAAATAATCGGCCCCCAGTTCCGGTATGGTGAATTGAAAATGGGCAAAACTATGTGCGCCATCCACCAGCACTTCTATGCCACGGGCATGTGCGGCATCCGCTATCTTCCGCACCGGGATAATTTGTCCATTCCAATTGATGATATGGGTGATGTGAACGACTTT
This sequence comes from Chitinophagaceae bacterium, assembly GCA_044226045.1. Taxonomy (GTDB): domain Bacteria; phylum Bacteroidota; class Bacteroidia; order Chitinophagales; family Chitinophagaceae; genus Endoryza. The sequence goes on along the minus strand of JBGAHR010000025.1, from coordinate 56,073 downwards.
GGTTTTTGCAGTAAACGCTTTCGTGTATTCGTTCACGATATAATTCTCGTCTTCGCTGGGCAGTTCGAGATTGATCCACACCAGTTTAATCTTATCCCGCACTTCTCTCTGCTTCCAGGCATTGATCATATTGGGATAATCCTGTTTGGTCAGCACTACTTCATCTCCGGCTTTCAGGTCCAATCCGAATATAACAGCCTCCAATGCTTCGGAGGCGTTTCGCTGGATGGCGATTTCTTCCGCATCGGCACCGGCCAAACGGGCCAGGTTCTTTCGGAGCGGTTCGCGGCCTGCATCCAATACCCTCCACATGTAATAGCTGGGCGCTTCATTACTGAGATCGTGATATCTTTTCATGGCTTCCTGCACCGATTTGGGAGAAGGCGCCACGCCACCATTGTTGAGATTGATCAAAGAGGATGATACCGTATACGACTGTTGAACGTAATACCAGAAGTCCTCATCCGTTGCCAGTTCTTCCGGTTTAACAGCAGCAGCATGATCCAGCGCCCGCTGAAGATTGCGGCTCCAGGCAGGTTGTACTAAGGAGGCCAGCATGGCCGTGGCTGAAAAAGTTCCTACTTTATTCAGAAAAGAGCGGCGATTAACAGACATAAAAAGAGTTGAGGTTGTAGTAGGCTACAATTTACAGGAACTATATCGAATGGAATGCTGATCCTGGTCAAGTTTTTAGTACAATCTGAATCCGGAGAATGAACTATTGGTCACTTTCACGGTTTGATCGGTTCCGGTTGATTGTCGAACATATACTTTTACCACATCCAGTGCATTCAGTTTGAGAACCGAACCGAACGAAATCGTTTTGGTTTCATTACCAGCTCCTGCGGTGAATGTTTGATTGATGCGATCCTCGCTTGTTCCGTTTATGTCCAGGTATACCGAATAGGTTCCCGAAGTACCGGCCGCTATCTCCCATTCAATTTTTACATTGAAGGAATAGACTCCGGCTACGGGTGCCGTATAAAAACCATTGCTGGAATTATAACCACCCGCATCATTGAAACGGCTGCCCATTGCTATATTGTCGAACACGATGATTTTATCCGTAGCATCATTTACCGTAATATCCCCGGCGGTAAGACTGACGTTGAATCCGGTATTTCTTCCCGGCATGTCCTTCCAGGAAGCAGTTCCGTCTGCGGAAGAAGTGAGAATTTTACCATCTCCTTCCGTTCCATCCGTAATACGTACATCTCCGTTTACTTCGAGAAAAGCTGTTGGAGAACGGTTGATGTTAATTCCTACTTTACCCGCCAGGCTGGGATAGGCCGTTCCGGAAAATTTAAAGAGAAATTCTCCGGCTGAAAACTCCAGTCGGTCATCCGCACCGGCTTCGCCGATGGTTACATAGTTGCCATCTCCAAACTTCAGAAACCTGTCGAAAAGTGGGGAAGAACGGGCATTGACGCCGATCCGGATATTTGAATCGACATGAAGGCGCTCTGTAGGGGTAGAAATACCGATACCCACTCGTTGCGCGGAAACAAAAAGTACGGTTAAAGAGAGGATAAGGGTCAAAGTCAGTTTCATAAGCCGTCCGTTTGGCGAAAGATACATATTTCCCCTCGGAAAACAGGTCTCCCGGGGCTGTCAATCCGCCAATGAGCCAATTTGCCAATTAACAGCAAACCGAAAACCGTCAACCGTCAGCCGCAAATCCCGCAATAACGAATTAGAATACCATAACCTGATCGCCAAAAATGCGGTTTTTTGATCATTGCAGGCTTGCCAAAAAAACTTAAATTGATCGTCCAAGTAACAAAATTCTAACTGATGAAGATTCTTGAAATCAAAGTATTAAAAGGGCCTAACTACTGGAGTGTTCGCCGACCCAAACTCATACAGATGAAGCTGGACCTTGAGGAAATGGAGCAGCGTCCTTCCAACACCATCGAGGGTTTTCGACAGCGGCTGGAGGCCATATTTCCTTCCATGATTGAACATCGCTGCAGCGTAGGCACGAGGGGTGGCTTTTTTCAGCGGGTTGAGGAAGGTACCTGGATGGGGCATGTGATTGAGCATGTGGCGTTGGAATTACAGACCCTGGCCGGAATGGATACCGGTTTCGGCCGTACCCGAGGAGCCGGGGAAGACGGAGTGTATTTTGTGGTTTTTAGTTATATGGAAGAAGAGGCCGGTGTATATGCCGCCCGGGCAGCCGTGAGAATTGTGCAAGCCATCATCGATGGTTCGGCCTATGATCTCTCGGAAGATATCCAGCGGTTAAGAGAAATCCGCGAAGATACCCGACTGGGGCCTTCTACCGGTTGTATTGTGGAAGAGGCCGCCCGGAGGGGAATTCCTTACATAAGACTGAACAAACATAGTCTTGTTCAGCTGGGTTATGGTGTCAATCAAAAACGAATCAGGGCAACGATCGCCAGCACCACCGGTAACATTGCGGTAGACATCGCCTGCGACAAAGAAGAAACCAAGGCCTTGCTGGAAGCCGCCGAAATACCCGTACCAAGAGGCACCGTCATCCGATCAGAGGAAGGACTGAAAGACGCGGTCGAGAAGTATGGCTATCCGCTTGTTATTAAACCCATCGATGGTAATCATGGAAAAGGCAATACCACCAATATTACCACCTGGGAACAAGCAACCAAAGCGCTCGAAGCGGCCAAACAATACAGCAGGTCTGTGATCGTTGAAAAATTCATCACAGGATTCGACTTCAGAATATTAGTGATCAACTATAAATTTATTTGTGCAGCCTTGCGTACGCCTGCCTCTGTAAGAGGAGACGGACAACACAGCATTCAATGGCTGATTGATGAAACGAACAAAGATCCCCGTCGCGGATACGGACATGAAAAAGTGCTTACGCAAATAACCATCGATCAGTTCACACAGAAAATGCTCGATGAAAAAGGATACACCCTGGATACCGTTCCGCCCAAGGGAGAGCTGGTGCTATTGAAACCCACCGCTAATCTTTCCACCGGAGGCACTTCTACAGATGTTACAGATGAGGTTCATCCGGCAAACATTTTCATGTGTGAAAGAATAGCCCGGATTATCGGACTTGATATTTGCGGTATAGACATCATGGCCAGCGATCTCCGAACACCTGTATCTGAAAACGGTGGCGCCATTCTTGAAGTCAATGCCGCTCCCGGATTCAGAATGCACATTGAACCATCAGAAGGACTCGCCCGGAATGTGGCCGAACCCGTGGTAGACATGTTATTTCCGAAAGGAAGTGCCGGAAGAATTCCCATTATTGCCATCACCGGCACAAATGGAAAAACCACCACTACGCGACTTACAGCACATATTGCAAAAATCTCTGGTAAGAAAGTCGGGTACACTACTTCAGACGGTGTGTACATACAAAACCAGTTGATGATGAAAGGCGATTGTACCGGGCCTATTTCTTCGCAATTTGTTTTAAAAGATCCGACTGTTGACTTTGCCGTATTGGAAGTAGCCCGGGGAGGAATACTGAAAAGCGGGCTGGCATTTCAGAACTGTGATGTGGCCATTGTGACCAATGTTGCTGCGGACCATATCGGGTTGGGCGGTATCAATACGGTTGAACAGATGGCTAAAGTAAAAGCGGTTGTGCCCGAAACCGTTTTCCCGCATGGCTATGCCGTTTTGAATGCCGATGATGATCTGGTTTACGCCATGAAGGACAACCTGGAATGCAATATTGCGCTGTTCAGCATGGACGAAAACAATCCCCGCATAAAAGAACACAGCCAGTCAGGTGGTCTGTCGGCTGTATTCGAAAACGGATATGTGAGCATTCTTAAAGGCACCTGGAAAATTCGGGTTGCGCCGGTAAAAGACATACCGCTGACTTATGAAGGCAAAGCCGTTCACAATATCAATAACTGTCTGCCCGCTGTTCTCGCCACCTATCTGTACAGGGATATCAGTATTGAAGACATCCGTTCTGCTTTAACCACTTTTGTACCCTCTTCCACCCAAACCCCCGGCCGCTTGAATTTCTTCCATTTCAAGCATTTCACCATGCTGGCCGACTTTGCCCACAATCCGCATGGATTAAAATTGCTCTGCGATTTTGTAAGCAAGCTCGACTATCCATCCAGGATCGGTGTCATTTCCGGCACGGGAGACCGGCGGGATGAGGATATTCGGGAGTTGGGAGAAATTTCCGCCAGGCATTTTGACGAGATCATCATCCGGTGCGATAAAAATCTCAGAGGCCGGTCTGCCGAGGAGATTATCGGCTTGTTAAAGGAGGGTATTGATTCCGTCAATCCGGCCATTCCGACCACCGTTATTGCCAACGAAAATGAGGCTTTGGAGTATATATATGCCAACCCCCGCCAGGGTGCGTTGTACACCATTATGTGCGATGTGGTGGCTGGTGCCCTGGACAAGATCAGGGAGTTGAAATCCAGGGAGGAAGCCACTGTAGGGGTGGTGCCGCTGGCAGGTTATGGCGGCTAAAATTTATAGGCTGGAAACCAAAAACATTTGGGGGAAAATCCATCATCCCTTATTTTTGCACCCCCATCAGGAAACTGGTGGACAGGCTGCCCGATAGTATAATGGTAGTACGACAGATTTTGGTTCTGTTTGTCTTGGTTCGAATCCAGGTCGGGCAACGAAAAAGCCTCCGTGACAGCGGAGGTTTTTTATTTTTTATCCTCCCCTCCATGTTGCCAACACAGTCCATTCGACTTTGCTTTGCGTTTACACCGGGTGCCCTTCCGGGTAATGGCAGTACACTGGCTATTTTCTGTGGCAGGTGCGTATTTCCCTGAAATTACGGAGGATTGATTTCCATAACAGTAATGGCATGGCTTTCGATTCATGGCCAGCGCGGTGGAGAGAACCATTTTCTTTACAGCAGCATGACACTGATCTAATCCCCGACATAATTGCTTATGGTAGGCATAGCTGCTTTTCCCCATACAGACCATTACAGAATCCGTCAGGGAAATGGTTTCATTGACCGGATCAACTGATACACCTGCGGGATGTGGCAGATTGTCTGAGTTGCATCCCGTAACGAAATGCAATACGAACAGGAATAATAACGTAACGGTTTTCATTGATAGAAAATCTAGGATGCGACCAATCAGACTTTCGTTCCCCAAACTTTACATTGTATCAATACACCAATATGATAAAAGTACAGGTGTAGAAATATCCCTGTTTCATTCCAATTTAAGCTACTGTACAACTGCGTAGAAAACCCTGGAATCAAAGGATTCCCGGTCCTTTCAAATTATACCCATATCCTTACAAAATGCAACCAATTGCTCATTCTTGGTAAATTCGAGCACCTCTCGAAGATAATTTAGTCTTTTTTCAACACTGCTAATTCCGGAGGGGCGGATACTATTTTTCTGGAGGTGTTCCGGAATATCTTTTTGCTTCACTCCCTGAGCCAGCAGAGAGATAATTGTGACGTCGAAATCAGTAAAACTGTGCGCGTTTTTCTGCTTTACCAATTGAAGCAGGTGTCTGGGGTAATACCTTTGATTGGAATCGATCGATTTGATGGCCAACGATAATTCCTTAGCATCGTTTCTCGCCTTCCGAACATACCCATCAATATTACATTTTTCGAAGAGGGATTCAATAACAGCGGCTTTATTCTCAGCAGAAAACACCAGCACTTTTAAGTCCGGCTGAACCGCTCGCGCAGCCAAGATTAGTGCCTGACCGCTGTTTATCTGTTGTTTGATACCGTCAAACTCAAAATACAGATCCGTAATCAACAGATCGAAAGGATCTCCCTTTTGCTTGCAAAGGCTGATTCGTTGAAGCGCGTCGTCGCAATAAAACACTTTCTCTGTTCGGGTAATGTTTAATACATCCAGTGTGGACTGAACAGACATATTGGCGATTTCATGATCCTCGGCTATTAATACTTTCTCAATCATTACGATCCGGTTGGAAGTGAAATGATAATTCTTGCTCCCTTTAATGCTCCTGTGTCAAAAGTAATCTGCCCACCCAGTCTTTTAATACGGTTTCCCGTATTGGTGAGACCGTTGCCAGGTAAAAACTGTTTCTGAAATCCAATGCCATCATCCGTATACCTGATGGTAAGTATTCCATCCTTACTTTCGAAACGAACCAGCACACTAGCAGCATTACTGTGCTTTCTCATATTAACCATCAGCTCCTGCAAAATATGCTTCACTTCCATTTTGGTTTGTTCGGAAACATGTTCCCAGGTCTCTCCATTGTTTCCTACCAACAGAATCTTTACATCCTGTCCTGCAAACGAGTATATCAATCTCTCAATGGCATGGTTCGTTGCGCTGACAGAATCCTGGTCCTGCTCATAAGAAATATCCCTCGACTGCTCATACAACGCTTCCACCTGGTCTAACAACTTTTCCTTGTCAATGATTTTCATATGTTCGAGTTCAGACATTACCCGATACAATCCATTAGCCACCACGTCATGTACTTTCTGAGAAGTTTTAAATCGTTCTTCCCTGATTGCATTTCGGGAATCAGAAAGAATTTTCTGTCGACGTTTCTTATTAAGTATATATCCCAGAACCACCACTACAGTAAAGACTACAATACTAGCCGCAATAGCAAATCTTTGCTTCAAGATCTGAATCCCCTTTTCAGCGTTTTCCTGCTGAAGGTTCAGATTCTCCATTCTTCGTTTTTCGGCCTCGTACCGGATAAGTGCAAACTGATTTTTGGCTGCATTTCTGGCAGCATATACACTATCATTCAAGACCGTGTAGCGTGCAAAATAGCTTCTGATAGAGTCAAGAGGTCCGTTCTCAATCAATTTCCTCAATGCATCCAATTCATCGTCCGGGTTTTCAATCAACTTTGCCTGTTGGTACATTAATCTGGCATAGCGGTAAGCTGAATCTTTGTTTGTCTTTGAATAATATTCCGACAAATGATCATAACTGGTACTTAGTCCGGGATTATCCCCAATCTTCTCTCTTATACTTTTTGCCAGGAGAAGTTGATCAAGAGGATTGTAATCCGGATTCTTCAGCCATTTGACTTTAGCGATATTAGAAAGCACCCTGGCATATTCCGCTCTGTTATGCAGGTTCGACTCCCGGATAGTTTCTAGAATCGACAATGCCGATTTGTAGTCTCCGGCTTGCTGGAAGGCCATCGCTTTATTGTTCAGAGCGATCGCCCTGGTCGAGCTGTCTTGCGCAAAAGCAATTGCTTTATCGGCGTACTCAATTGAAATCTGGTAATTCTTAAGATTTAAATTCGCTACTGCGAGTTCGTTATAGTTGGAGGAAAGGTAATAACGGCGATAGTTATCTAATTCAGTTAAATATGATAACGATTCAAGTGCAGTTTCCTGTGCGCCATAATAGTCTCCCATATCATTCTGAATAAACGACATTAAATTAAGGGCGACCGCCAATTGCAGGCTATCCTTCTCACCCGATATTACCCGGTTTAGATAATAATAGGCTGAATCATTCCGGGTGAGCAGGTAAGACTCTGCCTTTTTAAGATCAGTGGAATGCTCATATACCATTTCAGGCCTTTTGGCATTTTCACAACCCAACAAATAAATAAAAAGCGTTAGTGTTAGTGTTAGCGTCAGTTTTCTTTCCAAGAAAGGCAATTTGACTTAAAAATAAAAAAATGATACCTTTCTTGCGGTTTATTTAAATTGGAATTTTTGAACGGGTTTTCAGCTGAAAGGAGCATAATAAAGAAGGCTGCCTCAACTTAGAGACAGCCTTTGGAAATGATGCCTACGGTTTAGGCGGAGGAGGGGGCGGCGGTGTTGGCGGGTAATGACCCGTTTCACCACCCGTGTCCTCGTCCATCGTTGACACCTGTGAACTGTTATGGCTCGCAGAACCAGATTTAGTTTGACCCGCTGACACCAATGCCAGCAATGCCGCTAAAAGTATTTGTAGCATTTTGTTTGATTTAAAAGTTTGGAATAGCCGCCCCCCGGAACTTTCGTTTGGAGGCAGCGATGGAATACCGGCAGGAAGGATTCCTGCTATTTTGGGAAGTAGGGATTTTGATTGTGACGGCGGCCACCGCTTCCCAAGCCGGTAAACCTTAGTCACTTTCAAAATCCCATGAAATCAATCCTGTACAGAGAGGCTCCCAGCTAAGAAGCGCTCGATTGATTTCGACATCAAACCTATGGCAGCAAAAGGCCTTGACTTATAAGTTATTCCGATGATTCCACTAATTCCATTGAAATTCCAGTTATGCCGGTAGAATTCCGGTTTTGCTAACCGATTTCCGGTATTTAAATCAAAAAGGACATGTATTTCCATGATTACTCAGAGCTGGTTTTAAAAGAATTTCATCGCCTGAAATCATTGAACCAACTACCAGGCAACCTTCTTCGGCCCAGCCCGGCCAGAATAAAAAACTGGAAGGCTTTTTCGGTATGGGGGCAAGCAGAGAGGAAGCTATACGGGCCATTAAAAATTGTGACCGTGATAAATTCAAGCCGCTGATCAACTTTATTAATCGCAGAACTGCCAAACCGGATGAAAAAATACCGGAGTTACTGGCCTGGCTGATCGATTTCCAACCCCGACCATTTGACTCAAGTAACCGATTTCCCCTTCCTGCAGAGAAGGAAGCCATTGAACAGCCTACAATACCTCTCGCTCCAACGGAACCGGTAGTTGATAAAGATCGGGCCATCGACAATAATTTTCTGCCAACACCATCCCGCACACAGATTGAAGGGCAAAGATCCCCGGAAACAAAGCCCGGAAATAGTGTAAACAAAAAAAGACTCCTGCTTCTTGCGATCCTGCTATTGATGCTATTAACGGGAGCGACTTACTGGACGTTCAAAAAAAATAAAACCGGCAATTTCCAACAATGTATGTATTGGTCTGTTGATCACTATGAACCGATCGATTGCAATACGAAAAAAGACAATACGGTAGTATTAGGTCTGGACTCCCTGAAACTTACAAAGTTTCGGAGAGTAATGCGTCCGGATACCATCAGTTATGCCGCCATAGGTTACTTGTGGTATTGTAAAATAACAGTAGACAGTGTAGAATATTACACAGCTGATGGAGTTCATCCATTAGATTTTAGAAAAAAATTGAAACCGATTACTGCCTACATAATAGACAAGTATATTTTGGCTAAGCCGAATCCCTGAATCATATTTTTAGTTGACCGATTAAATTACGGAAAACCGTAAGGCAGCAACTTCGCTTTCCCGGACTTTAGCATTCAATATAAAATCTCCTCATTGCCATGCTAACCAGTTCCAAAAAAGCCAGGCTCCACACAGCCATCAGAAATTATAAGAAAAAATACCTCGACCGTAACCTTACAGAACTGGATGAATCCGGAACCAGGCTGATGATCAACAGTTTTTTATCTGATGTTCTCGGATACCAGCCAATTGAAGAAATAAAAACGGAGTACATGATCAAGGGCACCTATGCCGATTATGTGATACAGCTCCAGGGAACAAGGCATTTCCTGGTTGAAGTAAAAGCTCTTTCTTTTGAATTATCAGAAAAACACCTAAGGCAGGCGATCAATTATGGAGCAAATGAAGGAATAGAATGGGCCCTTCTTACCAATGGAAAGCAGTTTGATTTCTATAAAATAATTTTTAATAAGCCTATTGAATACAGAAATATTTTCTCACTAGATCTCTCTGAAGTCAGCTCCTTCCATGAAACCACCGATCACCTGCAGTTCCTGCATCGAGAATCTGTGTCCAGGAAAGGCTTAAAGTTGCTATGGAATCGTTTTGAAGCACTCTTTCCGGAAAATGTGGCCGGAATGCTCTACTCAAGGGAAATTCAAAATACGCTGAGAAGACTCATTAAGAAAAAATACGGAGAGAAATGTGATCTGGAAGACATCGAGGCGGCTATTGCAAAGATTGTTCTGGAGAAATTAGACCCTTCCCTTATAAAACCTTATAAGAGCAGCCCTGCAAAAAGAGTTAAAAAAAACATTAAAGAACAAAAACCTCGAATGAACGCGGAAACAGGAGTGCCTGATATAGATGGTGCAACTGAAAAGGCAACAACAAGCCTTAACGAAGAGTTGGTTGGTGAATAATGATAATAACCAACAATGCCAACAACGGAAAAATAAACACTACCTGTGTTTCTGTGATCAATTTTAGAGCAGTCTTTTGTTCCCGAAAATATTATATGCTCAAAAACCGCTTTCCTTCAACCAGGAAGCGCACCATCGGATCCATTCGTCCTTGCGGGTGTCGTGATCCACACCGAAGCCATGGCCACCTTCCGGAATCAGATGTAATTCAGCCTTGACACCGGCTTTCAACAGGGCATTATAAAAAAGAAGACTGTTTTCTATAGATACTCGTTTATCATCGGATGCATGAAGCAAAAAAGAGGGCGGAGTATTGGAGGAAACATTTTTCTCGTTGCTGAAATAACTGAGCTGCTCCTGGGATGGATTGCTGCCGATTAAATTGTTCCTGGTTCGCGGCGGGCCGACAGGACTCATCGAAATCACCGGGTAAATCAGCACCATAAAATCGGGACGCAAGGATACCTGGCCTGGATTAGGGATGAGTGTTTCCTGGAAATGAGTACCCAGGGTTGAAGCCAGATGTCCCCCTGCCGATAAACCAGCAATTCCTACTTTTTGCGGATTCAGCTTCCATTCCTTCGCACGTTCCCGGACTATCCTCATAGCCATTTCGGCATCCTGCAGGGGACCAACGGCCTTATTGAACATAATTGAATCATTGGGCAACCTGTATTTCAAAACAAATGCGGTCACTCCGATCTCGTTAAACGCTTTGGCCACATCAATCCCTTCATATGACGCTACGACCAACTGGTAGCCACCGCCCGGACAAATGATAACGGATGTACCGGTTGCCCTGGATCTATCTGGGAAAAAAGCCAATAACTCGGGCTCGGAAACCCTGTAATAATACCCGTTGCTGTCGATTACTTCGCGATAGCCGGCCGGGGTTTTCTTTGCGCCGGGGATGGAATCGGGGTACAACCTGATACGTAAATCCTGAGTGCTGGCAATAGTTGCACTTAACAACAAAATCACCAACAGAAGACTGCTCTTAACCATTCGTTTTTCGTTTTGCCTAAATTAGCGAAGCCGGTAGCAGGAGAGTATGCCGAAATACTCAAAAAAAATTGGATTTTGATTAAGAGTAGAAGTGCCGTTTCAGAAGGAACTTATTTCTACCTTGCAGCCTAGCCATTACAGGAAAACACTTTGACATGTATTTTACCCGTCTACCCGATCACCGGGCACCAAATTTTAATGAGCAATACCACTTCGAAAAATTTGGCAAAAACAATATCATTTTTCACGATAAAGTAAAACACAGTTTTTGCGAAAAACACATCGGCTGTCTCTCTGTTAAATTCGTTTTTTCCGGCAAAGAATGGTATGGTGTTGATGGCCGGATGATAGCAGTAGAACCCGGTCGGTTCCTGATATTAAACAATGATCAATCCTATTCATACAAAGTAGATTCCCCCCAGGAAACAGAGGTTTTCTCCATTTTTTTCAAAACCTCTCTTGCTTCCGCTGTCTGGTATAACTGGCAAAAAACGGAAAACGAAATACTGGATTCTCCTCTGGAAACTTCGGCGCATATACCGGAATTCTTTCAAACACTGTACAACACCGATTCCTTTACAAAGCAATTGCTTTACCAGCTCCGCCACCGGTTTTTACAACAATGTGGAAATACGGAAGAAATCCTGATTGATCTACTGCATCACATGATCAATCTGCAACAGGATAAATTGAAACAGGTTGTAAAGGTCAACGCCCTAAAGCCCTCGACCCGATTGGAAGTGTACAAAAGAATTTCTGTTGCCCGAGATGTTTTACTTTCGCAAAACCAGGAAAAAATAGATCTCGACCAGATCAGTAGGATTGCCTGTCTTTCAGTTCCTCAGCTGGTTCGTCAGTTCAAGGCGGTTTATGGCAAAACACCCTATCAATACCTGGTCAGCGAAAGACTGAAAAAATCTGCCCAACTGCTGGCTAACACATCAATCAACATTAATGAGATTGCCTTTTTGTGTGGATTTGAAGATGCAAGTGCATTCAGCCGGGCTTTCAGAAAACAATTTAAAACACAGCCTTCGTTCTACCGGAAAAATGAAAGTCTACAGGTCTGATCATTTCTGGCCGGCTCCCTCTGCTACCTTTACATTCCTGTCATGATTCTCGAGCTTCTCCTTCAGGTCGGGATCCTATTCAATCAATAATGATAAAATAAAACTGTGTCGATTAACAATTGCTTTAATTTCAGAGACGTCCTTTCCAAGATTTGATAATCCCGATTTCGCCTCTTTCATTTCATTGTTCAAATCATTAACATCCACCACCAACTGCTTCACCTGCGACTTGATGATTTCGAGGTCATTTCCAATACGATCCACACTTCTTTGCAACCCGCTTACGGATTCAGTGAGCGCTCGCATTTGCCACAAAAAACCGGCAACTGTCCCGGCCACTGTAACCAGGGAAATAAAAGTTACCCATAATTGTTTAGGTGTGAGCTTACATGAAAGATTGCGCCCCAAATTACCCATCCCCTCTCCGGATTTACTGATTGTTTTCATTTCTTCAGAATTTTTCGTTCAGCAGTGCCAGTAAAATCTGATCGTTCCTTCACCATCCATATTACATTTTCAAAACTACTTCATAGCACTAATAGCAAGTCAAATCCGCCCTCCTTGTAGCCAACTATTTTTTTTGCGGTCTAATAGTAACTGTATGTAGTCTCAGGAGATTAGAAAATAAGGAAAGAATACTTAGAGGCAGGTTGATGCGATGAATGATGACGGATGAAATGCAATTTGCCAATTCGTTAATTGGTCAATGAGCCAATGCAATTACGGATGACGAATGACGGATGACGGATGAAATGCAATTTGTCAATTCGATAATTGGTCAATCACTTTTGTCCGGGGAAAACTCGGAGAGCGCAATTGGTCAATGAGCCAATGGGCCAATTTGCCAATGAACAGCAAACCCCTAACTATAAACAACAAACTGAATTTCAACAATAGTCGGGCTTTATTCTACCGCTGTTCACCACCGAAGAACCGAAGCTGGGCGATAGGCCACGGTAACCGGGCTGTATATCGGTTACCGTCGCCTTTTTTTGTGGGACTTTTTTTGGCGAAACAAAAAAAGTCCCGTCAGAGATTTACCTATGACAACTGAATCCCTTGAAAAGGTATATCAAAACACAAAGGGGGCTCATTTCTCAAAAAGTGGCAAAAAGATGATTATTTCGGCTTAATAGGTTGGACTTCGACACTTTCCCCGGACAACACTTATTGGTCAATGAGCCAATGCAATTACGGATGACGAATGACGGATGACGGATGAAATGCAATTTGTCAATAAGTCGATTAGTCAATGAGCCAATCACGATTACTGATAAAAATGCAACTACAGGGAAGTTTTCCCGCTCCCGCTCTCGCTTCCGCTCTCCGAAACCGCCAACCCGAACAACAATTATGTGGAATTATTCAAATCAATCCTTAAAAATTCTATACGTCACCCAGAGTCAACAAGGCATGTTCCCTATAAGACCTGCCGACCGGCAACCGAATCTCACCGAGCTCCACTTCTGCAGAAGAGAATGCAGTAATTCGATGTTTGTTGACCATAAATGAACGATGAATACGAACAAAGCTTTCGCGGGGAAGTTCCTGCTCCAGGTTGCTGATGGGAAATTTGGTTAAATAGGAAGTTTGTCCAACAAATATCTTCACATATTCCTTTCTGCTTTCGATATACAATATTTCATCCAGCCGGATCTTCACCCGCTTCTTATTAACATTGATCAGAATGCTTTCGGGTTCATTGGTTTCGGGTGCCGGTGCAACAGCAAGCGGCATCACCTGCCGAAGCTTGTTCACAGCTGCCAGAAAGCGCTGAAAATGGATTGGTTTTACCAGGTAATCCAACACATTCAATTCAAAACCCTCTACCGCATATTCCCGATAGGCGGTAGTGATGATGACCTGTGGCGGAGAAGCCAACGTGCGAAGAAAATCCAGTCCCTTTATCTTAGGAAGATGAATATCCAGAAACATCAAATCAATTTTTTCATTCTGCAGGATGGTAGAAGCGAAAATAGCATCCCGGCAAACAGCGCGGCATTCAAGAAAAGGCATCTCACGAATGAAATCCTGCAACACATCCGCAGCGAGTGGCTCATCTTCCACAATAATACACTTATACTTTTCCATAGCTTGAGAGATTTATAGTCAAATGGGCTTTATACGTTCCTTCATGTAATTTATACTTCAAAGAATACTCGGGATAGATGAGCGCCAACTGACGCTCGAGGTTGGCGAGGCCGATTCCACTTTTCTTATCGGGGTCATAGTTGATCTCGGCGCTGTTCACTACTTCAAACTGAAGCCAGCCCTCTTTAACCTGCAGACTGATATCTATAAATGTATCCAGATGGTTCTCGCCGGCGCCGTGTTTAAAAGCATTTTCCACCAGGGGAAGTAACAATAATGGATGGATCAATATTTCAGGGTCTTCCACATCCTGCTTCACCCGGAGGGTCAACCGCTGATCATACCTTATACTTTGCAATGAAAGATAATCTTCCAGGAAACTTATTTCCTTTTTAAGGGGTAATCTGTCCTTACGGGCTTCATATAACATAAAGCTGAGCAGGTCGGACAGTTTAACAATTGCATCCGGCGTTTGATCACTTTTCTTCCGTGCCAGCGAATAGATATTGTTAAGCGTATTAAATAAAAAATGTGGTTGAATCTGATTTTTCAACAACTGCAATTCAGCATAATGTTTTTCCCTGAGAAGGGCATTTTCTCTCTCACGGGAGCGCAACTGACTCTCCACATACCTGATTGCAATCAACAAACCGGCCGGGAAAGCAGCCTCCACAAATATGCTGACGACTTTTTGCGGATCCACAAAAAAACCGCGCGGCTTCACAAATCCTTCGTACACTACCGGCAACACAAACAACCTCGCCACAACAATCACCAGGAGTATAACGAGCAGGTAGGGAATGATAATGGAAAGCCACCGGATAAGAGGCTTACGATCCTGCTGTACCCAATAAGGCATGGCATAATAAGCCAGGTAGTAGGCAAACGACATATAGGGTATGATATAAAAGGTAGCCCCCAGGCAGGCTTTGTAAATTTTATAAGAGGGTGGCCAGAAACTGATATAGGTGCCCATCCACAGGTATTCGAGGTATACCGTGAGTAACCAGTAAAAAATAACAAAAAGCCAGTGCTTCCAGAGCTTTCTCATCCACACAAAAATCATGAAAAAGGAGACGATCTCCAATGCCAACGACAAACAACCATAATCGGCGGACGAAACGCATCACCATTTGCCCTAAGTACCATCATCAGATCGGATCCGCCATTACCAGGGACCATACAGTCAATATCCCGGTACAGTCTGATTTTAAACAGGACTTCTCCCTTAATAGCTTTGAATTAAATGCTTTTCCCTTATCTAATTATTAATTTATAGCTTATGAAATCAAAAATGCCATGGAGCATCCCATCCTTATTCCTGGTTTTCGCCCTTTTTACTATCGCATCATGCGGCAAAAGCCCCTCCTCCCCTTACCCGACCAGTGTGAGCATTGAATACCGGATTACCTGCACACAGGGTGGAGTGACTAAATCCGATGCGGTATCCTACACCAATGAAACGGGTGGCGTTACAAACATGTCAAATGTGGCTCTTCCATTTTCCAAAAAAGTCTCAAGAACAGTGAATATTGGTGATATCGCACAGATTGCTGTTTTGCACAACAATTCGGGAAGCTCAGCCAACTACACTTTCAAACTGGATATCCTGGTAAATGACAAAGTGATCAAAACGCAAAGCTTCCCAACCACAGGTCCGTTGTCTGCCGCACTGTCACATGCGTTCACCAACTAAAAAAAATTCCAACTTTTTGATAAACCCAAACACTTCCTTTCAACAATTATCCATAAGGATTCTTAGAGTCGCCATCGCAATTATTTTCCTGGCGCATGCTGTAACGCGGATTTTTCTTCCGGGTTCCTTTGATCAATTCGCGATGTTCTTTGAATCGAAAGGCTGGCCATTGGGCAAGTGGTGGGTCACTGCTATCACCGCTTTTGAAATTGGCGGGTCTGTTCTTTTACTCATCCCTCTCTGGGTGAAATGGATAGCGGCAGGTCTGATCTGTATTTTATTGACAGGCATTTTTTTAATACATCTCCAATTGGGATGGTTTGTAGGCGAGCATGGGACCGGCGGCTGCGAATATAGTTTCTTACTGATTGTTTCGTTGCTGGTGGTTGCGGCTCATGAACCTTCCCAAAAAACAACCAGGCCGGGATAAATTCCCGGCCTATTGTTTAATTCGGCAACGATTGATTACATCTTAGGTATTTTCTTTTCTGTTGTTTCCGGCTGCTGTGCAGGCATATCCACTTCTGGTTCGTTGGCAGTTCTGTTATGGGTACGATCGCTGTCATCATCCATCGGCATCTTCTCATTCTGTTCATTCTTCACTGGCAGGTCTTTGTTTGTCACGCGGTTATCCTGATTGGTCACTTTTCCCTTCCCGGACTGATTCATCGCAACCGGTTGTGATTGTTGGTTGTCAGGCTGACGGTTAGCAGGAGACTGTTTGTCGTGATTTTTCCGTGTATTGTTATCACCTGTTCCCTGGCTAAAAGTGTTTTGTGACTCATTTCTGTTTTGCTGATTGGCAGATTTCTCGTTGCCACTGTTGTTTGATTTGTTTGCCATAATCAATAAATTTTTTTGTTGAAAATATCATTGAAGAAAGCAACAAAACAATGCCAGCAATGGTATCAGGTAGTTAGCTCTTACGGCTGTCGGCAGACGAAGATGAACCGGGGTATTCTGTGCCCAACTGTGGCAGATTTTTGAATCAGCAGATTACTTATCAGATTTGTAAACCACTCCGTCCTTCATGACAAAAACAACATTCTTCATTGTTGTTATATCCTTTGAAGGATCTCCGTTCACGGCAATAATATCTGCCAGTTTTCCTTCCTCGATACTTCCCAGTGTCTTGTCAATTCCAAGCAGCAGGGATGCATTCCGGGTGGCGCATTGGATAGCTTCCAATGGAGGCATGCCTCCTTCGACCATATATTGGAATTCGAGATAGTTTTTGCCGTGAACATACACGCCGGCATCGGTACCAAAAGCTATTTTGACGCCGGCTTTATAAGCCCGGGAAAATGTGGCGGCGAGTTTGGTGCCAATTTCCAGCGCCTTGCTGGTAACCACGGCTGGATAATACCCGGGAATTCTGGCAGAATCGGCGGCAGATCTCCCCGCAATCAAGGTGGGCACATACCAGGTGCCATACTTAACAAAAAGAGAGATGGCTTCATCATCCATGAGGGTGCCATGTTCGATGGAAGTAACGCCTGCCCTGATGGCTCTTTTCATTCCTTCGGCTCCATGTGCGTGTGCAGCAACGGTAAAACCATAGTCTTTCGCAGTCTCCACAATCGCTCTCATTTCCTCTTCTGTAAACTGGGGGTTCTGGCCACTCTTGGCAAGACTCAACACCCCGCCGGTAGCTGTTATTTTGATCACATCTGCGCCATCTTTATACCGCTGACGAACAGCTTTCCGGGCATCTTCCACACTATTCACTACTCCTTCACGCGGACCGGGATCGTCCATCAGGTCTCGACGGTAGCCATTGGTTGGATCGGCATGTCCTCCGGTACTGGCAATGGCTTTTCCGGCGGTAAAAATACGCGGGCCCTTTACTGTACCCTTGTCAATCGCATTGCGCAAGGCGATATTGACACCGGTACCCCCCAGGTCGCGAACTGTGGTAAAGCCGGTCATTAATGTGATCTCGGCATAACGGGCGGATTCAAATGCTATGTCTTCGGGGTTGCGGGTAAACCGATCGGCTGTGCTTCCCCGGCGTGTTTGCTCTTCGAGGTGAACATGCATATCCATCAGGCCGGGCATCACAGTATAGGCAGATAAGTCAACCAACCTGTCGCCTGCTCCTCCTTTTTCAAATCCATTTTTCACGGAAACAATTTTGTTTCCCTCGACTACAATGGTCATCTTCTCTTTCACTTTCTTATCGACGACATCGATCAGTTTCCCGCACTGAATGTATGTTTTTTGCGCCTGTACAAACAACGATGAAGTAATCACCAGCGCAGTGAGCAGCAATCTGGACAGCATAGTGTTGGTTTTACTTCAAATTTATTGGGAAGATTGTAACTTACCCAAAACTTATTGGTGCTTGCTCCAGGCTGAATGAAAAAAATCAATCTTTCATATTCCGGCTCCGCTGCCCATTACCCGGCCCTGGATGGATTGCGTGGTATCGCAATCCTGCTGGTTCTGGCCTTTCATGTGCTGGATTTGCCTGCAGGCTGGATGGGGGTAGATCTTTTCTTTGTTATTTCAGGCTTTCTGATTGGTTCTATACTGATCGATACCCGCGAAAAGCCGTACTACTTCCGCAATTTTTATATAAAAAGGGTATTCCGGATCTTTCCGTTATACTACGGTGTCCTTATCGTGGTCATCCTGCTCTTCGCCATCGCAGGCATTTCGTTCTGGAAAAGCGGATGGGCTTTTTTCCTTTACCTGCAAAACATCATAGCGACTTTTCTACAATTTTGGCCGGAAGGATGGCAGGCTTCCCTGAATCACTTCTGGTCGTTGGCGATTGAAGAACAATTCTACCTCATTTTTCCGCTTATTGTGTTGTTGGTAAGCCCTCGTCACCTTCATTGGATTTGCCTCGCGGGAATTATTATCAGCATACTTTGTCGCCTCTTTTTCTACTACCATCACAACCAGCTCGGCACCTATGTATTTACCATATCAAGGATAGATAGTCTGTTGTGCGGGGTATGGGCCGCAATTTGGGTAAGAAAACGCCAGGCACTCCGAATCGAATTCATTATTCTGTCTGTGGTGTTGATGGCGGCTCTATTGTTGGTGTCTACCGATTTGAGACACCCGGTATTCCAAACAATCGGTTTTACAGTCAATGCCTTTTTCTTTTCGATTCTATTACTAATGGCTTTGTCGCCTGAAATGATAGTATCCCGCTTTTTACAGATTAAATTCTTCAAGGGTACAGGCAAGATTTCCTACGGTCTGTATGTTTTTCATTATCCTTTTCTGATTCTTTTCGAGCATATCATCCCTTCCTCCGATTATCAAAGAAGCCTGGTAATAGCGCTCACCCTGGTGATGACATTTTCTACAGCCATGCTGTCGTTTCGATTTTTTGAAAGCTATTTTATGGAGCTAAGAAGAAAATATTTGCATTAACGCTTTGGTTCGGGCAGTACAATTTCCCAGAATCTTTCAACACGGGCCGTCCAGGTATTCTGTTCCGCTACTTTGATCCTGGCCATTCTTCTTTCCTGGTTGTCTTCCTTTATTGCTTTGTCAATGGTGTCGATAAATTCTTCGTGGCTGTCTACCACGTAAGCTACCTCATTAAAAGAGTAAATATCTTCGGAGAAATGCGTGGCAATTACCGGTCTGCCGGCCGCGAGGTATTCGTTTATTTTAAGCGGATATATGCTTTTGGTAAGTGTATTCTTCCGAAAGGGTATCAATACACAATCAAAGTACTGCAGGTAATTGGCAAGCTCGGTTATGTGTTTAGGTCCTACAAATACTACATTGGGCATTTTATCCAGTCCGGCTTCTATATGTTCCTGCGTCTGAACAGGACCCACAAACACCAGTGTTTTGTCTTGGTGGTGTTCTGCCACTTTTTTCAACAATTCAAAATCTGACCGGTACTCAATACTGCCGGTAAAGCCAATAATGGGAGTTTGAATATTTTTTAACTCCACCGGTTTTGGCAATACGTCGGTAAATGCTTTTTTAAAGATAGCGGTATCTGCGGCGTTGGGGTGAAAATAGACGTTCTTAGAAAAAGCCGATTTCAGCCGGGTCAGCTCTTTGGATGTACATAAGGTGTAGTCGAAATTCCGAACGATCTCTTCTTCCAGTCGTGTTCCATGCCGGTTGGAATAGGCCACTTGTGAAATATCATCCATTGATTGATACACCGAACGAAAAGCCTTGATATCGGAAGGGAGTTTTCTTACAAAATAGGGATCAAAGAAATTGACATAAATAAAATCCTTCAGTTTGAAATCCCGGATGATGGTGCGAATCGTTTTCAATACAACCTGGTCATTACGGTGTGACAGCATTTTGTATAGCAACCCGTTTGGCAGGAAATTGATGGGTAGGGTAATACCTGGAGTAACAATGGTAAGATTGGAAGGGAGATGCGCAGGATTGGAATAGATATTCTGCTGCCTTAACAAGGCATCCTTTCGCCATTGCGTTTTGGGATCGTTCTTTTCCTTGTAATAATCCTTCCAGGAATAGGGATGATCAATATAGAATACCCGGTGTTTCTTTGCAAATTCCTTGGCCAGCGACAATGCAGGCGAAGAGATGGCAGAATCTGACCTCGACAGGGAAAAGCAAATAATATCGTAGTTCGGTATCATCCTTTGACCTTTAATTGAGCGAGGCATTTTCGAAGGCTATCTCTCCATTCGGGAATTTCTATTGAAAATGTATCTCGGATTTTCTGCGTGTCCAGTAATGAAAAAGAGGGTCTTTTTGCCGGTGTGGGGAATTGGGAGGAAGGTATTGGTTTCACCTGGCAGGCAGATCCGATCTCTTCCCTGATAGCCGAGGCGAAATCATACCAGCTGATCTTTCCCTGGTTACTGTAGTGATAGATTCCGGGAACCCATTTGTTGGAAAGAAATATTTGCAAAATCGCTTCTGCCAGGTCTGCTGCGTATGTAGGCGCACCTACCTGGTCATTTACCACATTGATGCTCTCTCTTTCTTTCATCAAACGCATCATCGTCTTAACAAAATTGTTTCCAAACTCCGAATACACCCAGGCGGTTCGAATAATTATAGCCTGGTGGTTCTGCTGAACACAAAGCCTCTCCCCTTCGAGTTTGGATGCGCCGTAAGTATTGACGGGACTCGTCTCGTCGGTCTCCTTGTAAGGAACCGGAGAACGGCCATTGAATACATAGTCGGTTGAAATGTGTACCAGATTAGTGCCGGCACTGGCGCAAACAGCGGCTAACGAACCAACAGCCTTGCCATTTGTGCGAAATGCATTCTCCTTGTCCTGTTCGGCTTTGTCAACTGCAGTATAAGCAGCGCAGTTTACGCAAAATGACGGTTGATGCTCTCTGAAATAATCCAGCAGCTTTTGTTCGTCTTCAATTGGCAATTCTGCCCGACCGGCAAACAGGAAATCAAATGCCTCATACCTGGCCGACAACCGGTGAAATTCCTGGCCGAGTTGTCCATTGGCTCCGGTAATCAGAATAACAGGCTTCGCCATGCAGCATTTGTTTTATTGGGAGAAATGATTGATGTGTTCGTTGAATCCGGGAAGAAGCATATCCTTTTCCGACACCAGCTCAGATCCCTTTTCAATCTGCCAGTCTATCTTCAGTACGTTGTCGTTGTAACGAATACCCCCTTCACTTTGCTTATTATAAAAGTTATCGCATTTATAAAGTATCTCGGCTGTTTCGCTGAGTACGGAAAAGCCATGAGCAAATCCTTTTGGAATATAGAGCTGCTTTTTATTCTCTGAGGTCAGTTCTACGGAGAAGACCTTGCTATAGGTGGGAGATCCCTGGCGGATATCCACCACTACATCCAGGATGGCGCCTGCCAGAACTCTTATCAATTTACTTTGTGCATACGGCGGATGTTGATAGTGTAGTCCGCGAATGGTTCCCCGGGTTGAAAATGACTGATTATCCTGAACAAACCGGTCTGTGATTCCCTGGTTCCTGAATGTATTTTCGTTAAATGATTCAAAGAAATAACCCCGATTGTCTTTGAAAACAGCCGGTTCGTATACAAAGAGTCCGTTTATTCCGGTTTCGGTAAATGGCATTCTCGGTGTTTTATAGTTGGTACGGAATTATCTTTTATTATACTGATCCAAATAATATTTCTGGTACTCGCCGCTGGTTACATTATTGATCCATTCCTGGTTATTCAGATACCAGTCTACCGTTTTTTCCAGGCCTTCTTCAAATTGCAGAGAGGGAGTCCAGCCCAATTCCTTATTCAATTTAGTTGCATCGATAGCATAACGCAAGTCATGACCTGCCCTGTCTTTTACGAAAGTGATCAGTTGGGCTGAGGTTCCATCCGGCCTTCCGAGTTTGCGATCCATTATTTTACAAAGCAGGTGGACCAGGTCTATATTTTTCCATTCATTGAATCCGCCAACATTATAGCTTTCCCCAATTCTTCCTTTATGGAAGATGGTATCAATAGCCCTGGCATGATCTTCTACAAACAACCAGTCCCGCACATTCTCCCCTTTTCCATACACCGGAAGAGGTTTATTATTCTTGATATTATAAATCATTAGCGGGATCAACTTTTCCGGGAAGTGATGTGATCCGTAATTATTGGAACAGTTGCTCATTACTACCGGGATTCCGTAAGTGTCGTGATAAGCCATCACAAAATGGTCGGAAGCGGCTTTGGAAGCCGAATAAGGGGAGTGCGGATCATAAGGAGTTTCTTCTGTAAAGAATCCTTCATGCCCCAGTGATCCATACACTTCGTCGGTAGACACATGGTAGAAGAGTTTGCCTTCCATATTATCTTTCCAGGCTTTCCGGCAAGTGTTCAGGAGAATCGCTGTTCCCAAAACGTTCGTCTTTACGAAGGCGAGGGGATCCATGATGGACCTGTCTACATGGCTTTCGGCAGCCAGGTGAATAACGGCATCAAAATGATATTTCTCGAAGAGCTCCTCGATTCGTTTTTCATCTGTAATATCCGCTCTTTCGAAAAGATAGTTCGGTGCATTCTGAACATCTTTCAGATTTTCGAGATTGCCGGCATAGGTAAGCGCGTCTGTATTTACAATCCGGTAGTTCGGATATTTATTGATAAACAGCCGTACTACGTGTGAGCCGATAAAGCCCGCACCGCCGGTGATCATGATGGTTTTAGTGTAAGCAGCCATTATAAACTTGCGTATTTTCTTTTTGTAATCTTGTTTCGATAGATTCCTTTCAAATCATATACAAGGGCATGCTCCTTGGTAATTCCGGTAAAATACGACTCATCGAGGGAGAGGTATTCCTTATGCGGAACGGTAACGATCACTGCGTCGTAGTCTTTCCCCGGATTCGATACCAGTTTCAATCCATACTCTTCATGCACTTCTTCCGACTCCGCATGCGGATCTTCCACATCCACTTTTATATTGTACAAGAGCAATTCTTTCACTGTGTCTACGATCTTGGAATTGCGAATATCACTGACGTTTTCTTTAAAAGTCACTCCTTTCACCAGCACTCTTGGTTCGTTGGAGTTTCTTAATACATGGGTTATCACTTTCCTCGCCACATACTTCGCCATATCATCATTGATATACCGGCAGGAGGAAATCACTTTCGAATCAAAACCCAGTTCTGCAGCTTTATAAGTCAGATAATAAGGATCCACACCTACACAATGGCCGCCAACCAGTCCTGGTTGAAACTTAAGAAAATTCCATTTCGTACTCGCTGCGTCGAGCACGTCGTAGGTATTGATCCCCATCTTATCGAACATAATAGAAAGCTCGTTCATCAGTCCTATGTTCAGATCACGCTGGGTGTTCTCTATAATTTTCGCCGCTTCTGCCACTTTAATGGAAGGAGCCCTGTGTACGCCAGCAGCTACCACCAGTTCGTAGGTTTTTGCGATCTCCTCCAGCGACTCCGCATCACAACCCGACACCACTTTAACTATATTGGAAAGGGTATGTACTTTATCGCCCGGATTGATCCGTTCCGGAGAGTACCCAAGTTTAAAATCCTTTCCCACCTTCAACCCGCTTTCTTCAATCAGCGGAAGACAATCTTCCTCGGTACAACCAGGATATACAGTTGATTCAAAAACCACATAATCTCCCTGCTTGATCACTTTCGCAATAGTCTTGGAGGCACCTGTTACCGGTTTAAGGTCAGGCACATTGTGCTGATCAACCGGCGTAGGAACCGCTACAATGAAGAAGCTGGCTTCTTTTAAGACTTCAATTGAATCTGTAAAAACAATATCAGTTCCCTTAAAATGTTCCGGCCCCAGTTCGTTGCTGGGATCTACCTGGTTGCGCATTAGTTCAACCCGCTTGCTATTGATATCAAAGCCTATCACGGAAATTTTCTTGGCAAATTCCAACGCGATCGGGAGACCAACATAACCGAGTCCGATGACAGCCAGTTTGGCTTTTTTCTCTACGAGTTCTTTATACATCTTACCTGAATAGTGATGAATATTAAATCAGGGTCGGATTGATCGTTCAATTATTTGTTACTAACGAATTCCTTGGGTTGTTTCATCCATTCTTCCGGAGGGAGAGAACGGAAATAATCATAGGTAATTTTCAATCCTTCTTTTCGGTTCACCATGGGAGACCAACCCAGTATATTTTTAGCCCTGGTGATATCCGGTTTCCGTTGCTTGGGATCATCCACCGGCAGGGGTTTGTAAATGATTTTCTGTGTGGTGCCCGTCAATGCAATAACTTCTTCCGCAAAATCTTTCAGGGAAATCTCATCCGGATTGCCAATATTCACGGGAAGATGGTAATCACTAAGCAGTAACCGGTAGATTCCTTCAACGAGGTCGTCTACAAAACAGAATGAACGGGTCTGGCTTCCATCGCCAAACACTGTCAGGTCTTCACCGCGTAATGCCTGACCGATAAAGGCCGGCAGGGCTCTTCCGTCATTGAGTCGCATGCGCGGCCCGTATGTATTGAAGATGCGAACAATTCTTGTTTCAACGCCATGAAAAGTGTGATAAGCCATGGTGATCGCTTCCTGGAAACGTTTGGCTTCATCATACACACCTCTGGGTCCTATTGGATTTACGTTTCCCCAATAGTCTTCGTTCTGTGGGTGAACGAGGGGATCGCCATAAACTTCCGAAGTGGAAGCCACCAGGATGCGGGCCTTTTTGGCCTTTGCGAGGCCCAGGCAGTTATGCGTACCTAATGATCCCACTTTCAGTGTCTGGATCGGTATTTTCAGGTAATCGATCGGACTGGCAGGAGAAGCGAAATGGAGAATGTATTTTATGTCGCCGGGAACATGTATGAACTTGGAAACATCATGATGATAGAACTCGAATTGTTCGAGTTTGAAAAGGTGTTCAATGTTCTTGAGGTCGCCGGTAATGAGATTGTCCATACCGATGACATGATATCCTTCCTTAATGAAACGGTCGCATAAATGAGACCCCAGGAAACCAGCTGCACCGGTTACGAGTACTCTTTCTTTAGCCATGCTTTTTTGCTATTGATGAAATGAAGTAAATGCCGAAACTATTCTTTTACTTATGGTGCGTTCCATTGGTTGGGATCGCGGTGGCCCTGCCCACGCTTTCATAGTAGAATCCCAGCTCTTTGATCGCATCTGTATCAAACAGGTTGCGGCCATCGAAGATCACTTTATTTTTCATCAGCTTCACGATCTTCAGGAAATCCGGTGTACGGAATTCGTTCCATTCGGTTGCAATAACCAGGGCATCGGCCTGGTTGAGACAATCATATTGGGTTTCGGAAAATTCTATTTTGTCGCCTACCAGCCTCTTCACATTTCCCATGGCTTCCGGATCATAGGCGCAAACTGAGGCACCTGCGCCTACCAGCGCTTCAATCATATAGAGAGCGGGAGCTTCGCGAATATCGTCCGTATTGGGTTTGAAAGCCAGTCCCCAGAGGGCGAATTTCTTTCCTTTGATATTGTTCCCGAAATACTTCATGATTTTGGGCATGAGATGGAGTTTCATTTTTTCATTCACATCCATCACGGCGTTCAATATCTTGAATTCATAATTCACTTCGGTAGAAGACTTGGCGAGCGCCTGTACATCCTTAGGAAAACAGCTTCCTCCGTATCCGATTCCCGGAAACAGAAATCTTTTTCCGATACGATCATCGCTTCCCACTCCCCGGCGAACCATATCCACATCTGCACCCAGTCTTTCACAAAGCTGGGCAATTTCATTCATAAAAGTGATCTTGGTAGCAAGGAAAGAGTTTGCGGCATATTTGGTCAGTTCGGCTGAACGGACATCCATATACAGAATGGGGTTACCAGACCGTACAAATGGCGCATAAAGATCACCCATCACTTTTTTCGCTTTCTCGGAGGCTGCGCCGATCACCACTCTGTCGGGCTTGAGGAAATCGTCTACAGCCACGCCTTCCCTGAGAAACTCGGGGTTCGAAACCACATCAAAATCACCTTTGTAGTTTTTGGCAATCGCCGCATGCACTTTTTCGGCAGTTCCAACCGGAACAGTACTTTTATCAACAATTACTTTATAATCTTCCAGCAGATTTCCCAGGTCATTGGCAACACCAAGAATGTATTTAAGATCGGCAGAGCCGTCTTCACCGGGTGGTGTCGGCAAGGCCAGGAAAATGATTTTCGCATCTTTAATTCCTTCTGCCAGGCTGGTAGTAAAAAACAGGCGTTCTTCGCGCTGGTTGCGGATAAACAATTTTTCCAAACCAGGCTCATAAATTGTTATCTGACCCGAGTTCAGCTTATCGATCTTGGCTTTGTCGATATCAATACAGGTCACAGTATTTCCGGTTTCAGCGAAGCAGGTTCCGGTAACGAGTCCAACATAGCCTGTTCCTACAACAGCAATTTTCATCTTATTATAGTTTTAATTAGGGTTTGGGCTTTCCCAGGGGTTGATATGAATAATTAAGGTTTAACGGTTGACAAACTCCAAAACCTTACCCGTGATGAATGTCAATTGCTCTGTATCCAATTCTGTGTGCATAGGTAAGGAAATCACTCTCTCGGTTAACCAATCAGTAGTTTTCAGGATATAGTTACCACCGCCAAATGCTTCAAACATTTTCTGGCGATGGGCAGGTACAGGATAATAAATCATGGATGGAATCTTATGGTCGGCCAAAAACTGGTTGAGACCATTGCGGTCAACTCCTTCCAGAATTAAAGTGTATTGATGAAAAACGTGAGTGCTGTAAGACGCTCTTTTAGGCGTGCTGATCTTAGGATGATTGGCAAAAGCCTTGTCATAAAAATCCGCGGCCTTCTGTCGTGCTTCTATATAAGCATCCAGGTTTTTCAGCTTCACATTCAGAACCGCCGCCTGGAGAGTATCCAACCGGCTGTTGCAACCTACCAGGTCATGATAATATCGTTGACTTTGACCGTGATTTGCAATCATTCTTAACCGGTTAGCTAACGAATCATCTTCTGTGAATATTGCCCCGCCATCACCATAACCTCCTAAATTTTTGGACGGAAAGAAGGACGTTGTGCCGATAGTACCAATAGTACCGGCTTTACGACTACTTCCATCCTTGAAACGGATCACTGAACCTATGGCCTGCGCATTATCTTCCACAACAAACAGGTTGTGTTTGCGCGCAATTGCCATGATGGCTTCCATATCGGCCGATTGTCCATAAAGGTGTACAGGAACAATGGCTTTTGTTTTTGGGGTAATGGCTTTTTCGATGGCCGCCGGATCAATACAGAAAGTATCGGGCAGCACATCCACAAACACTGGTTTCAGTCTCAGCAAAGCGATCACTTCAGTGGTAGCTATATAAGTGAAAGAAGGAGTAATGACTTCATCGCCAGGTTCCAGTCCAAGGGCCATCATCGCTATCTGAAGCGCATCAGTACCATTGGCACAGGGAATAACATGCCTGGCTCCCATATAATCGCCAAGACTACTGGTGAAATCCCCTACAGCTTTTCCATTGATAAATCCTGCACTGTCCAGCACTTCGTGAATTGCTGAATCCACTTCTGCCTTTATTTTTGCATATTGCTTCTTTAAATCAACCATTTGTATGGGATCCATGCGATTCTGATTTTTAGCTGAAACAGGCGCAAAATTAATCCGAAAATGTGGTTTTTGCAATCCCGATATGTGGTATTTCCGATGTTCAGGAGGCGATAAGCTGATTTTTTTACTATTAATTAATCCAGGTGCATCTATTTTTCTACAATATTTTTCTGCTGTTTTACGCCCTTGGAATACGGATTGCGTCAAAATGGAACCCTAAAGCCAGAAAATGGCGGGAAGGAAGGAAAGACATCCTTCACAGACTGGCCGCAGCAGTTAACCAGTCTCAGGCACCCCTCATCTGGATGCATTGTTCTTCCCTGGGTGAGTTTGAGCAGGGACGACCGGTGCTGGAAAAACTAAGAAAAATTTATCCTTCCCATAAAATCCTGCTGAGCTTCTTCTCTCCTTCCGGCTATGAGATAAGAAAAGATTATGCTGGCGCCGACTATATCTTCTATCTCCCCTTTGATTCGAAAAAGAATGCCCGGACGTTTCTGGATATTACAAGACCCGAACTGGTTTTGTGGGTCAAATACGACTACTGGTATTATTTTCTATCAGAAATAAAAAAGAGAAAGATTAAGCTGCTGCTGGTGTCTGGTGTCTTTCGGCCTCAACAGGCCTTCTTCAAGTGGTATGGCCGACTGCACAGGTATATGCTTGATTGTTTTACCCATCTGTTTGTTCAAACAGCTCAGTCGGTAGAACTTTTAAAAGGATTGGGGTTTACCAGGCAGGTAACCCTTGCCGGCGATACCCGTTTCGACCGTGTAGTTGAAATTGCTGCCGCACCGGCTCATATCGATCATATTGATCAATTCATCAACAATCGCCCGGTGATCGTTGCCGGAAGTACCTGGATAGAAGATGAAGAAGAACTGGATCACTTCGCCAATGCCCATCCTGAAATCGCTTTTATCATTGCACCTCACGAAATTGATGAGGACAGGTTACGGGAATCCGAGAAACTGTTTAAAAAATCAATTCGTTACTCGCATTTAAAAAATTCCGGGTTAAGCAGCGCCGACACCAATGTATTGCTGATAGACAATATCGGCATGCTGTCGAAATTATATCATTACGCCAGGATCACTTATGTAGGTGGTGGCTTTGGAGATGATGGGGTGCACAATGTTCTTGAAGCGGCCGTGTATGGAAAACCCGTTTTGTTCGGGCCTGTTTACGACAAGTATGTTGAAGCCATTGAACTGGTGGAATGCGGGGCTGGTTTCCCCATAGAAAGCGCACTCGAACTCGAAGGTGAAATCAATAGGTTACTGGCAGACAAATCAGCCTGCGAAGAATCCAGTGTGCAGGCCAGGGCCTATGTATTTGGGAAGAAAGGAGCTACAGAAAAAATAACTCAGTATGTTCAGGAGAACCGTCTTTTAACCAACTGATAAAAATGCCTGGTTGCTTCTTTCGAATCGTCCCATCCCAACTTCACTTTCAGCTCTCTTTCGATCCAGTACTCAGCTTCCGGGAATATTCTGAACCCATTGATGGTTTTAATGCTTCTTTCATACATTGTTTCATCACCCCTGAAAAGTTCATTGATGAAAACAAAACGATCATTGATCCCTATCGCTCTTTTAAGATCCCGTACCGGCGAATCATTCAGCAAATGCCCCACTTCAATAACATCTGCTTTTAACTTATCGTTAAGTGAAGATTGGTCGGAAGCCATTATTTCATTCAATTCCCTGCCCTCTTTTTGATGAGAAAGGGTCGGGATTTCAGTCATCGGGTCATAATTCCATCCGTTCGTTTCTCTGGGCTTGGGTTGCGGTTCGGGTATTTTCATTACTACCGGTTCCTCCATAATTTCTTCTTCAACGGGCATTTCCGGGGGCATAAAACGCTGGTGGCCGGCAGGGGCAGATGGCATCACCACCACCACCTTGGCAGTGCCCAAAGTCTTGCCTGGAGCGGATATCAGCCGATTCAACTCCGACTCAATCAATCGATTGGTCATCAATAATTGAGTTGGATCCGCTTTTTGTGCAAATTGTTCATTTAATTTGCTGATTAGCTCAGTTAAACGATCCATATCACTGCTGGGCTTTGATGAAGTTTTTATTGATCTCTAAAATTAATCAATTTTCATTCCGTTTTTATTGCATGTTTATTGAACCCAATATATCAGGCGAGCGAAGAGGCTGGATTGAAGTTGTTTGCGGCTCGATGTTTAGTGGTAAAACAGAAGAACTGATCCGTCGTTTGAAAAGAGCAAAAATCGCCAATCTGCGCGTAGAAATCTTCAAACCCAAAATTGACACCCGGTACGACGAACAGAATATCGTTTCTCACGATGAAAACGCAATCGTATCGACGCCCATTGACAATTCGCAAACCATCCTGCTTTTAGCCAATGAGGTGGATGTGGTGGGCATCGATGAAGCCCAGTTCTTCGACGATCAGCTTCCCGAAGTATGCGAACAACTTGCCACAAAGGGAATTCGGGTCATTGTGGCCGGACTCGATATGGATTACCTGCGTAAACCATTTGGCCAGATGCCGCACTTGCTGGCAAAGGCCGACTATATCACCAAGTTGCACGCCATTTGTGTAAAATGCGGCAATATTGCCAATTACTCTTACCGTAAAACATCGCAGGATGGTCAGGTGGTGCTGGGAGAAAAGGACATTTATGAACCCCGTTGCCGCCATTGTTACTACTTAAAAGATTAAC
Source organism: Chitinophagaceae bacterium (assembly GCA_044226045.1). GTDB lineage: Bacteria > Bacteroidota > Bacteroidia > Chitinophagales > Chitinophagaceae > Endoryza. The sequence goes on along the minus strand of JBGAHR010000025.1, from coordinate 25,490 downwards.
GCTTGAGCAATACCCGACATATCGTTGCGCTGGTGCGAAAAGACCTGTTGCTGGAAATCCGGCAAAAGTTCAGTTTCTATGGTATTGTTTTATATGTAGCGTCAACCATTTTTGTACTTCACCTGGCTATGGGTGATCCAGACAATGAAAAAGTATGGAATGGTCTTTTCTGGATGATTCAGCTTTTCATTGTGGTAAATGCAGTAGCCAAGAGTTTTTTACAGGAAAGCCATGGCAGGATGCTTTATTATTACAGTATTTCCGGTGCCCGTGATTTCGTCGTGGCCAAGCTGGCATTCAATTCGGTGCTGATGGTTCTGATGAGCATCATCAGTTTACTGCTGTTCCGGATATTGCTCAGTGATCCGGTAACACATGGATGGCTGTTCCTGGGTATTGTGTGCCTGGGCGGTTTCAGCCTCAGCCTAGTCTTTACCTTTCTTGCCGCTATTGCTGCCCGTGCACAGCAGAATTCAGCCCTTATGGCCATTATGGGATTTCCGCTGGTTATTCCGCAGGTTCTGCTGATGATGAAAATTTCCAATATTGCATTTTCCGATGTAATTCAGGCTGGCCTTGGCCAGATGGTCGCCTTATTGATCGGTTTAGATTTACTGGTAGTCGTTCTGGCAGTCATCCTCTTCCCTTTTTTGTGGAAAGATTAGAAGCCCCGTTTTAAAAGGCTCTTATCCACCGGTTATCCCCTGAAAATGAAAAACTAAAATCGATAACCCATGACCGGTAAATCCCCTAATTTTGCCGCACCTGTTTACAGTTACTATCATGTAAACCCCCTTCTTTATGCGCCAATACTGGTGGAAAATATTATGTGTAGTTTTTCTGCTTTATTTATTTGTCGGCGGCTTCCTGGTTAAACTTCCCCGTGGTGTTGCTTATGATACCAGCAACATGTATGAAAGCATGCGGAATTTTTTCTTCCATGTTCCAATGTGGTTTAGCCAGATGGCAATCATTACCGTATCGCTTATTTATTCCATTCGCTACCTGCGCAACCCGTTGGCCAAATACGACTGGTATGCCGCGGAGTTTGCCAGAACAGGAACCATCTTTGGTTCGTTGGGTCTGATCACCGGCGCAATCTGGGCCAACTACACCTGGGGTTCGCCCTGGAACAATGATCCAAAACAACTCGGTGCAGCCATCGCCTTACTGGTGTATCTCGCCTATTTTGTATTGAGGAATTCGATGACTGATATCGACAAACGAGGCAGGGTGGCTGCTGTATATAACATCTTCGCCTATTTTATTTACATACCCATGGTCATGATCCTTCCCAGGATGGTGGAATCTCTTCACCCCGGCGGAAAAGAAGGTGCTGCGGGCGGCGGAAACCCGGGCCTGGGGGGCGGAAGCCTCGACCCGGCTATGCGGGCTGTTTTTTGGCCGGGCGTATTCGGATGGATCCTGCTTGGTGTTTGGATCACTACCCTGCTGGTAAGAATCAGGGCACTGGATGAAAAAAAACAGACAATCGCTTAAACATATGAAAAGACTTATCTATACACTTTGCCTGATGCTTATTACGTTTATGGCTCAGGCCCAGGCAGACCCCTCAAATCAGGCACAACAGGCAACTGGTCTGCGTGCCGACAATAAAATCTGGGTGGTTATGGTAGTTTGCCTCACCATCCTGGCTGGATTAATCCTGTATGTAATTTCCGTTGACAGGAAAATATCCAAACTGGAAAAAAAATAGCTCTTACCTGCTCTCGAAGCATTGGTATTTATCTCTAACGGCTTGTTATTATTAGAAAAATAAAATTTACCTAGTCATGTCAGAGTACAGTTTTTTTGGCGCGGTTGAAAGGAGTTTCGACAAAGCGGCCAAGTTTACAAAATGGGATCCCGGAACACTGGAGCAGATCAAACAATGTAATGCCGTTTACCGGATGCATTTCCCAGTGAAGATCGGAGATAAAATAGAGGTGATTAAAGCTTACCGCGTACAACATTCTCATCACAAACTTCCCTGTAAAGGAGGTATTCGTTTTGCTACCAGCGTTAACCTCGATGAAGTAATGGCATTGGCGGCACTGATGACGTATAAGTGCGCCATTGTAAACGTTCCATTCGCCGGAGCGAAAGGCGGTATCAGTATCGATCCTAAAAAATATACCCCGTACGAACTGGAGAAAATTACACGTCGCTACACTTCCGAACTCATCAAGAAAAACTTTATCGGACCTGGTATAGATGTGCCTGCCCCGGATTATGGAACGGGTGAAAGAGAAATGGCCTGGATCGTGGATACCTATGTTAGTATGCGACCCGGCGAAATTGATGCACTGGGTTGTGTTACCGGCAAACCTGTTACGCAAGGTGGCGTACGCGGTCGCCGCGAAGCAACCGGCCTTGGTGTTTTTTATGGTTTGCGCGAGGTACTGTCCATGCCAGACGTAATGAACAAATTAGGCCTGTCAACCGGCGTCACCGGCAAAACCGTTGTGGTGCAGGGATTGGGAAATGTAGGATATCATAGCGCCAAGTTCTTCCAGGATGCAGGTGCCAAAATCATTGGACTGGCAGAATACGAAGGTGCCATTTACAATTCAAACGGATTGGATGTAGATGCTGTTTTCAACCATCGCAAATCAACCGGATCTATCCTGAACTTCCCTGGCGCCACCAATTTTGCCAAGAGTGCAGAAGCCCTGGAAATGGAATGCGATATCCTGATTCCGGCCGCTCTGGAAAATGTGATCAATGGCGAAAACGCTCCACGCGTTAAAGCAAAGATCATCGGAGAAGCTGCCAACGGACCGTTAACACCTGAAGCGGATGAAATATTCAGCAAAAAAGGTATTCTTGTAGTACCCGATATGTATCTGAACGCCGGCGGTGTAACCGTAAGTTATTTCGAATGGCTGAAGAACCTCAGTCACGTTCGTTACGGTCGTATGGAGAAAAGATTTACTGAGAACCAGAATCGCCAGATGCTGGAGTTGACAGAAGAATTCACCGGCAAGAAAGTAAGCGCCCGTGTGAGAGATGAAATCGTTCACGGCCCCGAAGAAGTGGACCTGGTGAGAAGCGGACTCGAAGAAACCATGATCACCGCTACCCGCGAAATCATGGAGGCCTGGAAAGCCAATCCGGATATTCCGGACATGCGTACAGCAGCTTATGTGGTGGCCATCAATAAAGTAGGTGTGAGCTATGCCGAACTCGGTATCTTCCCATAAGATAAATGCTATTTAAACATAGATCCCCTTCTGCTTAACGAAGGGGATTTTTTTTCACACCTCTATTAAGAGTTGATTAATCCACAGTAAGATCTGTTGCCGGCTTTTGATTGGGCTTTGGACAAGTCGATTTCAGGCCATCAATATGCTCAAACAACGAGTCATCGATAGGATTCCACATAGGATCTAAAATAAAGTCGACTCCTTCCCTTCTGGCTAATTTTGATGCGGGCACAAAATCTGCATCACCGGAAATAAGGACAATTTGGCTCACAAACTTTTTTAGGGCTAAGGAGGCGATATCCACACCAATTTTCATATCAATGCCTTTTTGCCTTAAATCATAACTAATATCAGATTCCTGAATATCAGATATCGTGAGTTTTCCGGATAATAGCTCCTTTGTTAATCCAGGACGAAACGACCAACTATGAGAATCTTTTAAAGTCCCGAGCCTTAACGCAATCTTCCTTTTCTTTTTCAATTCCTCAAACAGCTCCATCCTAAACGAATATTGCTCTGTCTTCTTAAAATCAACCACCCTTTTGGTTATCGGATTGTGGACCTTCTTTTCGAAAGGAATACAATCGTAATAAAAAATTCGGTATAAATGATTTCCTAATCCGACATGTCGGAGGGCAAACGTATATAACTGGTCGGCTACTTGTTTGGCAGTATGGCCCTTTGAAATTAACGCCCTGTACCTTTTTATAAAAAAGCCCCCATCTATCAATACAGCTACCGATTCTTTGTGATGATACATTTCCCGACTTTGATTGATTCAAAAAAAAAGCTCCTGGGTTGGGCATTCTCGCTATAGGTTGTTGTAAGAAACTGAGAATGCGTTAGCCAGGAGCACAATAAGTTGATGCAAATATAGAAAACGCTGATGGTGCCTGACAAAAAAAACCTATAATTTTAATCATCAACCTTTGTCAAGCAACTCACTGAAAAAATTTCAAGGTCGTCTAATAGAGAAATTTATCTCAAAATACTGTCCTTGCAGTTATCGACATTATAATACCCAGGAGGTTATCGAATTTAAAAGTCTAAGATTGATACCTTTTTGTAAGCCATTGAAAGTCGACAATAGAAAATTGTCAACATCTACCAGATCGACTGCATTAAAGAATGCTATTAATTGCGCTTTTCACCCCCGATACCCTCCGGTAAACCTGCTCACTTTTCGCCACCCGACTATCGTACTTTTGCAACAATCAATTTAATATGGAATTAGGCATTTATACTTTTGGTGATCGAACGATTGACCCGGAAACAGGCAAATACCTCAGCAACGAGCAGAGAATGAAAAACCTGATAGAAGAAATAGAACTGACCGAACAGGTCGGACTGGATGTATTCGGCCTGGGAGAGCACCATCGCTCGGATTACCTGGTATCAGCCCCGGCAGTAGTGCTGGCTGCGGCTGCCGTGAAAACAAAGCGTATCAAACTGGCCAGTGCCGTAACTGTGCTGAGTTCAGATGATCCGGTACGCGTTTTCCAACAGTTTGCCACACTCGATCTTTTGTCTGCCGGACGTGCAGAAATCATGGCCGGAAGGGGTTCATTTATTGAATCCTTCCCGCTGTTTGGGTACGATCTCAATGATTACGATGAATTATTTGAAGAGAAACTGGATCTTCTCCTGGCATTAAATGAGTCGGAAGTGATCAATTGGAAAGGAAAACTCCGGCCTTCCATCAGAAACCTCGGCGTATACCCACAGCCGGAAAGAAAACTACCAGTATGGATCGCCGTTGGAGGCACCCCCGCTTCTGCCATTCGTGCCGGAAAACTGGGGTTACCACTGGCACTGGCCATCATCGGAGGAATGCCAGAACAATTTGCTTCATTTATCCAGTTATATCGTCAAACTGCACAGAAAGCAGGAAACGAAAACAAGATCAGGGTTGGCATCAACTCACATGTATACATAGCGGAAGATTCACAACAGGCGGCTGATGAATTCTATCCTTCCTATTCTGAAGTGATGAACAGGATTGGTAGAGAAAGAGGATGGCCTCCGGGATCAAGACAACAGTTTGAAGCCTCCCGGTCACCAAGAGGCGCTGTAATGGTCGGCAGCCCCCAGCAGGTCATAGATAAAATACTTTTTGAACACGAGTTGTTTCACCATGACCGTTTCCTTGCACAAATGGGTGTGGGCCCGTTGTCTCACAAAAAGTTGCTGAAGTCGATAGAATTGTTTGGCACAACAGTGGCGCCGGCCATCCGGAAAGCTTTGTCTGCCTGATCAGGAATTCATCTCCCCTAATAATTGCAAAAACAACTGCAGACCTTTTCTTTTTTCGTTTGTCAGCTCATAACTGATATTCTTTGAGAAATAGGTAAGGCTGTCGTAGCTGGCGAACGGATGCTGTTTGGCTACCTCTTCTATATGCTCAATACCGTTTCTATTGGCTGCATTGAATGATTGAATAAAATCAACCGGCAAGGCTTTGTTGCTGATCCAGGCAGCAAATACAAACGGAAGTCCGGTAAATGCTCTCCAGGCCTCCGCAAGGTCAAATGCATACTGAACCTTTTCGCGGTACTCAAGACAGCGGTCGCCAATTACCAGGCCCGCTGTTGAGCCTTTTATAAGGTGCCTGAAATCGGCCTTGGTATCCACCAGCTCCACCTCCAGTTTCCAGTACTGTTTGATCAGGATCTTTACCAGGTTGGCAGAGGTGCGACTCTGGTAGTCGATCAATACTTTTTTTATCTCAGTCAGAGGAACATCACTCAGCAGGCAAACGGAAGCAACAGGCCCCTCCGCGCCGATGCAATAATCCGTAATGATATAAGACTCCTTTAATCGCGGAATCACCGCTACCGGCACCAGGCCGGCATCAATCTTGTTCTCTATCAGCAAAGCCGCAATGTTGGCAGGGTAATCGGGTACCAATTCTATTTTTTCCTTCACAGGGGAATGCTCTATCCCATACAGAAGGGGTTTCGTGTTGAGATAGTTGACAATTCCAATCTTTATCTTACTCAATTAGGTTATTTTTGCGGGGCAAAGTTAAGGGGAGACGAGCTACAAAAGTATTGAGGAAGGATAAGTAAAATCGGCTCCGGTCTACCCCAAAAACCCATTCTTTATGCAACTTCAGTCGCTCACAGCCATTTCTCCCATCGATGGACGCTACCGCTCCAAGGTGCAACATCTGGACGAATATTTTTCCGAATATGCGCTTATCAAATACCGGGTGCTGGTGGAAATTGAATATTTCCAGTTTCTGGCCTACAAGAAGTTTTTCAAGCTGTCGCCCAAACTGAAAACGGCCTTTCGTGAAATCCTGGAGAATTTCTCGCTGGAAGACGCGCAGAAAATAAAAGACACCGAAAAAATCACCAATCACGATGTGAAAGCGGTGGAGTACTTCATCAAAGAGAAGCTGGCCGCACTCGGAGCAGCCGGCCTGCAGGAATGGGTCCATTTCGGCCTTACTTCCCAGGATATCAACAACACTTCGGTACCCCTTCTCTGGAAACACTCCCTTGAATTCGAGTATCTGCCGGGTCTCCTCAACCTCAACAGGCAATTGGATATTCTCGCGAGAGAATGGGCTGATATTCCGATGCTGGCACGAACACATGGACAGCCAGCGAGCCCTACCCGCCTGGGTAAAGAAATTATGGTTTTCGTGGAAAGAATCAACAACCAGGTAGAACAATTGATACAGGCCCCCGTTAGTGCCAAGTTTGGAGGAGCTACCGGTAATTTCAACGCCCATCAAATCGCATTTCCAAAGAAAAACTGGGTGATGCTGGGAAATGAATTTGTGGAGGAAGTCCTGGGCTTGCAACGACAGCAGTTTACCACACAAATTGAGCACTACGACAACCTTGCATCACATTTCGATACGATGAAAAGGATCAATAACATCCTGATAGATTTCTGCCGGGACGTTTGGACTTATGTTTCGATGGATTATTTCAAGCAACGGACCAAAAAAGGAGAAGTCGGTTCTTCTGCCATGCCCCATAAAGTAAACCCAATCGATTTCGAAAATGCAGAAGGAAACCTGGGTATTGCCAATGCCTTGTATGAACACCTGTCGGCAAAACTTCCTGTGAGCAGGCTGCAAAGAGATCTGACCGATTCAACTGTGCTGCGAAACATCGGTATTCCCTTCGCCCATAGCATCCTTGCGTTCAAATCAATTGAAACCGGTTTGGGTAAGCTGGTTTTGAACGATGAAAAGATATACAACGACCTGGATAATAACTGGGCCGTGGTTTCAGAAGCCATTCAAACCATACTTCGAAGAGAAAACTACCCTCAGCCATACGAGGCATTGAAAGAATTGACAAGAGGAAAAGAGGGGATCAACAAAAAGACGCTACATAAGTTTATTGATAAACTGACCATATCAGCTTCCCTCAAAGCAGAATTGAAAAAGATCAGCCCGCATAATTATGTTGGCGTGAATCCATCGATAGACTAAGACTTTACGAACGCAGACTTTGTGAAAATAAATCTGGTCAACGGTTTGTTTCCTTCCTGGAAAAGATATTCGGCCAGGAACCCGGCTTTGATCAGCACTTGTTGAGAAGCTTTGTTGGCGTCTTCTGCAATTGCATAAATCACCTCAAGTGGAGTATGGGTAAAAGCATACGCTAAGCCTCCCAGGGTCAGTTCAGTAGCATACCCTTTCCCCCACTGGTCCTTTAACAGCGAGTAACCCAATTGCAAATGCGGCGAGTCATTGATGGGAATGATCACAAATGAGCCGACTACTTCACCGGTGTTCTTATCTTCCGCAAGCCATCTGCCGTATGGGTGAATTTGCCGGTTCTGCCCGATGTGATCAATCAGGAGCTGATCACATTCCTGCCTTGATTTGGCCGCCCGGATGTATTTCATGATTTCCGGATCACCATGCAGCCGGAAGTACACTTCTGCGTCGGTTTCCTTCAGTGTTCGTACCCTTAGGCGATCGGTTTCAAATATCATTACACCATTTCTTTATGGATCTCTGAAGTGAAATGAAAAGCGATGGCGGGGTTGTTGGTTCTTTCGGTATTCAGGAACCATTCACTTTGCGCCAGGTATACCAGGTGTCCGTCTTTATCGGTGGCGATATTATTAGATTTAAACCTGGTGAATTCATCCAGCTTTTTGGGGTCTTCACTGGTAATCCAACAGGCTTTATAATAAGGCTGTGCCCGGAACTCCACCGACGCTCCGTATTCCTGCAAAAGGCGATATTGAATCACTTCAAACTGCAGTTCACCCACGCAGCCAATGATCTTCTTATTTCCACCGAACTGGGTAAACAATTGAGCAACTCCTTCATCAGTCAATTGCAGCAATCCCTTTTCCAGTTGCTTTGTTTTCATCGGATCCTTGTTGATCACTTCCTTGAAAATTTCCGGAGAGAAAGCTGGAATACCGGTAAAGTAAAAATCTTCCCCCTCGGTCAATGTGTCTCCTATTTTGAAGTTACCCGTATCAAACAATCCCACTACATCTCCGGGATATGCTTCATCAATAACATCTTTATCCCTCGCCAGAAAAGTATATGGGTTGCTGAATCGTACTTCTTTATCGAGCCGGACGTGGTGGAAATATTTATTTCTTTCGAATTTGCCACTGCACACCCTTAAAAACGCAATCCGGTCGCGGTGTTTGGGATCGAGGTTGGCGTGAATTTTAAAAATGAACCCGCTGAATTTATCTTCATTCACATCAACGTTGCGGGCAGTGGTTTCGCGGCTCCTGGGTGTGGGAGCAATCCGGATAAACGTATCGAGCATTTCTTTCACACCGAAGTTATTAACCGCACTACCGAAAAACACCGGCGCCACTTTTCCGGCCAGGTATTCTTCCGCATTCAGTTCACCATGAACAGCATCAACAAGCTCAACATCTTCGCGAAGATGGTTGGCATCCCTTTCCCCAAGCTTATCATCAACCAGCGACGCTGACAGATCGGTTATATGAACCACGTCTTCATCCGTTGCTTTTGTATTGGCAGTGAAAAGCACCAGGTTTTTATCATGAAGATTATACACTCCTTTGAACTCCTTTCCGCTATTGATCGGCCAGGTCATCGGGTGGAGCTGGATGTTCAGTTCCTTTTCAATTTCCTCCAGCAAATCAAACCTGTTCTTTCCATCGCGGTCCATCTTATTGATGAATACGATCACAGGTGTATCACGCATACGGCACACTTCCATCAGGCGCCGGGTTTGCTCCTCTACCCCGTTCACACTATCCACGACCAGGATAACACTATCTACTGCGGTCAATGTGCGATAGGTATCTTCTGCAAAATCTTTGTGACCGGGTGTATCCAGGAGGTTGATGAGAATATTTTTGTATTCAAAACTCATTACGGAGGTTGCAACCGAGATACCTCTCTGCCTTTCGATTTCCATGAAATCGCTGGTAGCATGCTTCTTGATCTTGTTGCTCTTTACTGCACCCGCAGTCTGAATGGCACCGCCAAACAACAACAGTTTTTCCGTTAATGTGGTTTTACCCGCATCGGGGTGGCTGATAATAGCAAAAGTGCGGCGCTTGTTAATTTCGTTAATATACTTCATCATAATTCAGATTCAGCACGGGGCTGAAACGCGCAAAGATACAGTATCGGCTTCATTTATCCCTAAGCGTTGAAACACAGATCAGGCCTGCATTTCAACAAATTAGGATCCAATCACTGTTGTCCGGGGAAAACTCGCAGAGCGCAATTGGTCAATGAGCCAATGGGCCAATTTGCCAATGAACAGCAAACCCCTAACTATAAATAGCAAACTGAATTTCAACAATAGCCGGGCTTTATTCTACCGCTGTTCACCACCGAAGAACTAATTGAATTAGTCGCTCCCGCTCTCACTCCCGCTCACCTAAAGCAGCCGGGCTGTATATCGGCTTTGGGCGCCTTTTTTTGTGGGACTTTTTTTGGCGAAACAAAAAAAGTCCCGTCAGAGACTCACAGGTAAAAGACCTCTCTCGTATACGTCCGCTCTCGCTCCCGTTCTCGCTCACCTACAAGGGGCTCATTTCTCAAAAAGTGGCAAAAAGATGATTATTTCAGCTTAATAGGTTGGACTTCGACACTTTCTCCGGACAACAGTGAGGATCCAATTAGCAAATTGATTGGCAAACAGGTTTCTGCGACGCTTTTCGTAATTTGCAGGGAATGAATCCTCAATTCCAGCAAATCGTTATTCAATCTGCCTCGTCGAACAGTGGTCAGGGACCCGATCTGGATCCGGGCTCACGGAAATTCAACAGGGCAAAAGCGAGGTATCGTTTCCGGAAACTGGTAAAACAGAATCTGAAGAGCGGGATGTTTATCATCATTGGCATACTGTCCGCCGGATTCGGGCTGGAAAGTTTTATTCTCCCCAGCAATTTTATCGACGGCGGGGCAACCGGTATTTCCCTGCTCGTATCAGAAGTATTTCAGCAACCGCTTTCACTTGTCCTGGTGCTGGTGAATATTCCCTTTATTATTATTGCCTATCTACAGATGGGACAAACCTTCGCGATCCGAACCGTATTTGCCATTCTCGGCCTGGCAATCGCGCTGGTAGTGGTGCCATATGCGCCAGTAACGAACGACAAGCTACTGGTATCTGTTTTTGGCGGCTTCTTTTTGGGTGCGGGAATAGGGTTTGCGATCCGTGGTGGCGCCGTGTTGGACGGTACTGAAGTACTGGCGATCTTCCTTAGCCGAAAAAGCAGTGCTTCGATTGGTGATGTTATCATGATCATCAATGTGGTGATATTTTCCGTCGCTGCCTACCTGCTCGGCATTGAAACCGCTTTATACTCGATGCTTACCTATCTCGCAGCTTCCAAAACAGTCGACTTCCTCATTGAAGGTATTGAAGAGTATACCGGCGTAACCATTATCTCCCCGAAAAGCGCCGAGATCAGCAATATGATCGTTGAAAAACTGGGCAGAGGCATTACCGTATATACGGGCAAAGGCGGGTACGGCAAAAGGGGCTACACTGCCAATAACAACATGAACATCATTTTCACTGTTATTACCCGATTGGAAATTACCAAGCTTCAAACCGAACTGGACCTGATAGACCCCAACGCATTTGTGGTAATGCACAGCATCAAAGACACGAAAGGTGGAATGATAAAAAAACGTCCGTTGGCGCATTAATGATGGGAATAGTGTTTTAGGTATCCATTTGTGTAATTCGCATAATTCGTTTAATTCGCGTATTTCAAATTATCGCTTTAAAAACCTATTCTGCAACAATTTCTCCATGACCGCTTCTTTCTCTGTTCGGCTGATGGGGATATGGTGTGTTCCGATCCTGATTTCATTTCCCTCGATGCTTTCAATTTTATTGATCGCAACAATGTACGACTTATGTGTCTTTAAAAACCTGGCTGCCGGCAAATGTTCTTCAATGCTATGAAAGGTTAGGTAAGTGATGTACTTCTTTTGAGTGGTATGTATGGCCACGTAATTTTGCAGGGCCTCCGCGAACAGAACATCCTGGTAATTGATTTTTACCAGTTTGTTGTCGCTTTTCACATAAAAATAGTCTGACTCTTCCTGTATGGGGGGCTTGCCTGTAGCTTCAGCCTGGCTCCTGGCCTTTATGACTGCCTTTAAAAACCGGTCGAATGAAAAAGGTTTCAACAGGTAATCTACCGCATTCAATTCGAACCCGTCTACTGCATACTGTGTGTAGGCTGTGGTGAATATAACCATGGGGGGATGTGGAAGGCTGCGAATCAATTCCAGTCCAGTCATTCGAGGCATTTGAATATCCAGGAACAACAGGTCAACAGGTTCTTTGAGCAACAGATCCATTGCTTTAACCGGATTATCGAACTCTCCTTTCAATTGCAGGAATTCCACATCGGAAATATATTCCTTCAGTCCCTTTCGGGCGATAGGTTCGTCGTCGATAATGATACAGCTGAGCATATGAAATTGATTCAGAGTGATTCGGTCAAACTGTTAACTCCAGGCTGACCTCAAAAGATGATTCTTCATTCCTGATCTCAAGACGATGGCGGTTGGGATATAACAGATCCAGTCTGCGCTTCACATTATTCAGACCGATACCGCCAGCCGGCTCGGTTGATCTTTCTTTGTCATTCTTGGAATTCGCCACAGAAAAATGAAAGGTTCCGTTCATCCGGCTCATTTCCACCTTCACAAAGTTATTTTCAGGGTGATGTGAAAGATGCTTGAACGCATTCTCCACAAACGGAATCAGCAACAATGGCGGAATCGAAAAGCCTTTCAGGTCCGGTGCCACATCCATGCTTACCTGGTACTGCTTGTCTTTTCTCAACTCCTGCAGATGAATATAATCCTGGAGGAATTCCACTTCCTTTTCAATTCCGATGGCGTTCTCATTGCATTCGTACAACTGGTAACGAAGAAGATCCGAAAAACGCAAAAGGGTATTTCTTGCTTCTGTGTTTTCCTTGTCAATGAGGAAGTAAACGGCATTGAGAGAATTAAAAATAAAATGAGGATTGATCTGCGATTTCAGGAAGTTCAGTTCCGCCTCCGATTTTTCCTTTGCCAGCTGGGCCATTCGTTTCTGGGATCTCAACTGATCCAGCAACAGTTTGAATGCCGCGCCGGTGCTGACGAGAAGGATATGAGGAAGAACATTATCGTAAATTCTGCCCTTCAGGTTATTGCTCAGATCAAAAGCATGCAGGTTATTCATGAGACGGGCCAGGATGTACATTTTCAATAAGCTGCTGGCGATGATCATTAACAGAAATGAGATGCCAAAAATCCAATACCGTTTGCGGTATAGCAATTTTGGGATCAGTACATAATTGGTAATATACACCAGCAGGGCAAGATCTGCCACTTTTACCAGGCTCATCCAGATGGCGCTGTGCCTGGGATAGTCCTGGTAACGGAAAAAATGCCAGCCCGCAAAAAACAGGAGCCAGAATAATAAATGATATGCGAGCCGGTTCTTTTTCACATTTATGCTTTCTTACTACGAAGTAAGTTAATTGTTAGTAAGCCACGTAACGGGTTGTAAAGGATTTCCTGCATTTCGTGTAATACCAGCCTGCGAAGCCTTTTTACATAAAGAAATTTAAGAAAAAATAACCGCAATGAAACAGTACCTGTTCCTGTTAGTATTGATCCCTTCCTGTCATTTAGCCTGTTCGCAGACGTCCCATCCGAATAAAAGGATAACCGGAAACATTGGTGGGCCATGCGAAGGATGCGAAGCGATATACGAATGTCCGGTGCCATTTGATAAACTCGAAAACAAAGTTTGGCTTCCCGATTGGCAGGAAAAAGGAACCAAACTGGCTGTTAACGGGGTGGTATACCAGGCGGATGGTAAAACACCGGCTGCCAATGTGGTGTTATATCTCTACCACACCAATCAAAAAGGAATCTACCCTAAAAAAGGCGATGAAACAGACTGGGCCATGAGACATGGCTACCTGAGGGGATGGCTGAAAACCAACGAAAAAGGCGAATACAAATTTTTCACTTTGAGGCCGGCCCCTTACCCTAACAGCTCTGCTCCGGCACATATACATGTTACTATTAAAGAGCCGGGAAAAAATGAATATTATATCGATGAATATTTATTTGATGACGACCCATTTTTAACCAGCCAGGAACGAGCTGCACAACGAGGTCGCGGGGGGTCGGGTATACTATATACGAAAGAAGTAGAACCCGATTTTCTGAAAGCAGAAAGGAATATTATCCTTGGCAGGAATATACCGGGTTATCGTTAAATTGAATCTATAATTTGAAAAACGGGTCCATTATCCGGTCCAATACCCGCAGGTGCTTTTTCAGTTTCCATCCCGGCGTGAATCTTCTGGCCACGGTTAAGCGATAGTGCCCCGAATTGACATTGTAACCCGCATTGGCAAATTGTCCGCGTAAAGATGTTCTTGACATCACCCAGGCGAAGTTGGTATTCCAGTCGCGACTGTTGTACCCGATTCCCAGCCTGAAAAGAATATTAGGTGAAAGGTGAACAGAAGCTTTACTGACATTGGCCATGTACTCTCTCAAAAACCCGATGTCGGTGCTGACTGTAAGCGAGGAAGTGATGTACAGGTGTTCCCGATAAACATACGTATAGGCATACCCGGCTCCCGGACCTAATTCCAGGTACCGGACCTTTCTGATGTCTTTTTGCTGGTATCCTTCCGACAGGCGGGAGGGTATGAAAGCGCTGTCACCAAAAACATTTCCCAAAACAGCATGTCCTCCCAGCAAAAACGAACCTGCCGATTTTTTTTGCCATTCGCTTTCCAGGAAGGCAGCTCTGTAGGAAAACTTTTTGTTGTTATAGATATGATAGGCATTCGCACCGATTTCGCGAACATGCAGATCCGGGCGCTGATAAAACAGGTAGCTGTCGGTTGCGCCATATCCCCTGGGAAAAATGAAATACCCCCGATAGAACTGACCAAAGAAATCATAAGCCCATTTGGCACCGTATAAATGTGTTTGCAGATCAAGGTAACGGGTGTTTCCCTTGCTGTCTTCATTGTTCGGCAATCCAACAGCCAGGTTAATCGTCAGCGCACGATAAGAAGCCCCGACACCAACATTCAGTTTTGTATTCGGTCGATATTGAATCTGGCGGTAATTATCGGAGCCTTCTATTCCAAAAATCGTGTACTTGCGGGAAAGAAAAATACGGGTAGTGATCTGGCGGTTATAGGGGTCTACGTAGTTGCTGTCGCGTAGCTGGGCCACAGACTCAATGGATCCTGAAAGAATACACAAAAGAAGAATCCCCCGTATAATGCTCAATGTAGTTTGTTTAAGTTGAATACCTGTCTATATTGCTTTGGAACGTGCTCCGAATAATAAGCTTCCGATTCGCACCAGTGTACTTCCCTCTTCTACAGCAACCTGGTAGTCGGCGCTCATGCCCATCGAAAGAATGGAGAGAGGGACTTTTTCCTTCCAGCGGTCAAACAAGTGCTTTAACATCCGGAATTCCGTTCTCACCTTATGCATGTCATCAGAAAACGAAGCCATTCCCATCAACCCTCTGATCTGCACAAATGAATAGCGGTCTTTGTTTGATAGTACTTCCTTGATGACAACTTCCAGTTCCGATTCATCGAACCCGAATTTGGTTTCCTCTTCCGCAATATGAACCTGGAGAAGAACATCAATTATCCGGCCATGCCTCGCGGCTTGTTTGTTTATCTCCTGTAATAGTTTAAGGCTGTCAACTCCATGGATCAGGTGAACAAATGGAGCGATGTACTTGACTTTGTTAGATTGAAGGTGTCCAATAAAGTGCCAGCGGATGTCAGTGGGCAACTGGCCTGATTTGTCCACCAGTTCCTGAACATAGTTCTCGCCAAAATCTCTTTGGCCCAGTTCATATAGTTGACGGATGTCTTCCGCAGGTTTTGTTTTAGAAACAGCCACCAGGGTGGTTTTGGTTTTCCCGAGTTGAGCAATAACCTCCCTCCAGGCCTCTGTATTGATCGCCATGGCGTAAAGATAATAACATCCGTGCAGGGAATATCAGCGTTACTTGAGAATAGATCGGCTGATCACAATTCGTTGAACTTCGCTGGTGCCTTCATAAATCTGTGTAATTTTTGCGTCCCGCATCAGGCGTTCAACGTGGAATTCTTTGACGTATCCATAGCCGCCATGTACCTGCACCGCTTCTGTAGCCGTCCACATGGCTGTTTCTGAAGCGTACACTTTAGCCATGGACCCCGCAAGGGTATAATCCTGGTGCTGGTCTTTCAACCAGGCTGCCTTCAGGCAGAGCAGGCGGGCTGCTTCAATGCGGGTGGCCATATCAGCCAGCTTGAATTGAATAGCCTGATGATGCATGATTTCTTTACCGAAGGCTTTTCTTTCCTTCGAGTATTTTAAAGCGAGTTCATAAGCGCCACTGGCAATTCCGAGAGCCTGAGACGCAATACCAATTCTTCCACCACCCAGCGTTTTCATGGCGAAGGCGAAGCCAAAACCATCCTCCCCAATCCGGTTTTCCTTGGGAACCTTTACATCACTAAAAGAGATACTGTGTGTATCGCTTCCGCGGATTCCCAGTTTATTTTCTTTGGCTCCTACCGATACACCAGGCCAGCTTTTTTCCACGATAAAGGCATTGATACCTTTGCTTCCCTTTGCCACATCCGTTTGGGCCATTACCAGGTACACAGAGGCTGAATTGCCATTGGTAATCCAGTTTTTTATCCCGTTCAGTACATAATGATCGCCCTTGTCAACCGCGGTTGTTCTTTGAGAGGTGGCGTCACTGCCGGCTTCCGGTTCACTTAATAAGAACGCGCCGATGTATAATTCTCCATCTTTTTTTCCCTGCGCCAGGGGGGTAAGGTATTTTTGCTTCTGCTCTTCGGTGCCATAGGTTTCAAGTCCCCAGCAAACCAGGCTATTATTCACACTCATACATACGCTTACACTGGCGTCAACCTTGCTGATTTCTTCCATAGCCAGTACATAGCTGATCGTGTCCATGCCGGCGCCGCCGTATTTTGGATCCACCATCATTCCCATGAATCCCAGGTCGGCCAGTTTGGATATCTGCTCTTTGGGAAACTTTTGCAGTTCATCGCGTTCAATCACGCCTGGCAGGCATTCATTTTGAGCGAAATCGCGTGCAGCACGCTGTATCATCAACTGTTCTTCGGAGAATTGAAATTCCATACTGATTTAAGGTTGAGGCGCAAAAATAGCAGAATTCGGGATAAAAACTAACAGATGTTTGGTTTAATTGTTTCGGGAAGTACGCGAATTACACGAATTATGCGAAACGCTGAAGGCGCAAAGGGCGCTGAAGACGCTGAATGAAATTATGCTCACGCTTTCGCTCACGCTCTGTTTGCTCCCTTTCTGTTTCCCTTTCTATTCCCCTTTCCGTTTCCCTTTCTCTTTCTCTTTCCCTTTCTCTTTCCCTTTCCCTTTCCGTTTCCCTTTCTGTTTCCCTTTCCCTTTCTGTTTCTCTTTCTGTTTCTCTTTCCGTTTCCCTTTCTGTTTCTCTTTCCGTTTTCCTTTCTGTTTCTCTTTCCGTTTTCCTTTCCCTTTCTCCATCGCTCCCGCTCTCACTCCCGCTCCAATTCTCCGCTCCCGCTCTCACTCCCGCTCTGGTTCTCTCCTCCCGTTCCCCAATACGTGGAGGTTAATCCACATATGTAAACAATATGTAGAGAAAGAGTTGTTTGAGTTGGCAATGGACTATCTTCATTAAATGAAATCACTCACCATATTTTATGCAGATGATGATCAGGATGACAGGGAGTATTTTGAATCGGTCATAGGATCGTTGAGCGACGAGGTGGAACTGCATATACACGACGGGGGAGACAGCCTCATTCATGCACTTAATAATCCACCGCCACAACCTCATGTTTTATTTCTCGATCTGAACATGCCGGGGCGCAACGGCTTTGAAGTGCTTGAATACATCCGCTCCTCGAAAAATCATCAGTGCCTTCCTATCGTTATCTTTTCCACCTCTACCGACGAGAAGCTGATCGAAAAAACCAGGGCAATGGGAGCCAGCTATTATCTTCCCAAATCCAACAACTACACTTCGCTTAAAAAATCCCTGGAACATATTTTGAAAATGGATTGGGAGAACTTTCAACCGGGTTCTGACAATTTCCTTTACCGAAACAATTAAGTATGTCTTCTGTTAAGAATGTTTCTTCGTCGGCTGGTCGGGCCGCCGATATCCCATTTATGACCCGATTAAGGGAAGCCACCAGGCCTGAACACCTTGCGCTGGAAACCCTCCCCTTATCTGGTGCACTCATTAATCCTTCCGTTACCAGGCATGAATACGGGCGGTATTTGCAGTCCATGGTCCCCGTGGTTTCAATTATCGAGGATGATATCTATCCCATAGTGTCCAAAATATTTCCCGATCTGGCTCAAAGAAGGAAGCTTCCCTTTTTAATAGATGATTTGACATTTCTGCAACTACCCGTTAATCAGCTTCGTTTGGCCATTAATAAAGAGAGACTGATTACTACCTCTGTTCCACATGCTATCGGCATAGTTTATGTTTTGGAAGGATCAACCCTCGGAGGACGAATAATCGTAAAAAATATTCAGTCGGCCCTGGGCCTTGACAAAAACCAAGGAGCTTCTTATTTCACCGGTTATGGAGAACAAACCGGTCCGTTGTGGAAGTCATTCCTGGATGCCCTGACCCGATATGAAATCACTTCCGGCAATGGAGAGGCGATCATGGAAGGGGCCCGACAGGCTTTCCAGGTTATCCATGATCAAATAAGGCGCGCCTGCCAGTTGTAAACCATGAACATTAAAGACATCGTTAATCGCGACCTGGTTAATCTACAGAATTGCGAGCAGGAACCCATACACATCCCTGGCAGTATTCAGCCGCATGGTGTTTTGCTGGCAATCAAAACAAACAACTGGCAGATTGATTTTATCAGCGAAAACTGTAAAAATTATTTTGGCGCTACTCATCGCGAATTGCTTGGCCAATCGTTCCAACAGGTTTTTGGAGAGCAGTCTGCCCGCGACTTGGGACAATTAATTCATCAGAATAAACCTGGTTCTCTTTTTCCGCTTTCCATTCAACACCAGAAATTTCTTTGCCTGGTTCACCAGACGCAGGATAATATTATCATTGAAGCAGAGCCGGCAGCCGCATCGGACGCCACCCTGTATGATGTGTATTCACAAACGCGATTGTTCCTCTCATACATGGAAGCAAATGCTTCTCTGCAGCAGCTATGTCAGCGTGTGGCAGAAAATACCCGAAGCATAACCGGTTACGACCGGGTGATGATCTATCGCTTCGATGAACAATACAACGGTGAGATTTTCGCAGAAAGTTGCAGGGAAGACCTGGAGCCCTTCTTGGGATTGCATTATCCGCATACCGACATTCCTGCACAGGCCCGTGAGTTGTATCTTAAAAACCTGGTGCGACTGATTGCAGATGTCAATTACCAGCCAGTACCATTGTATACAATAGATGATAGTCCCGGGAAAAACCTGGACCTGAGCCTTTCCATCCTTCGCAGCGTGTCGCCCATTCACATACAGTATCTGCAGAATATGGGAGTCGGGGCCACATTGACCATCTCACTCTTACATAAGAACAGGTTGTGGGGTTTGATCGCCTGTCATCATTATTCAGCGAAGAACCTTTCGCCAGAGCTGAAACTCGCCGCACAATTGCAGGGACATTTTATCACTTCTCAAATTGATACCCTTCAGCTCAACGAAGAGTATGAAATATCGCAAAAGATCAGCGACGCCCTCGACCGTCTGTTGTCGGTAGATTATCCGCTCACCCCGGAATCTTTTGACACCATGGCCCGCGATCCGGGATTATTGCAGATATGCAATGCCAGCGGTGTAGCAATCCTTTTTGAGAACAAAATATATTCGGGAGGAACCGTTCCCCCGGAATCACTGATAAAAGAGATACTGGACACATTGCGACGGAAAGAAAACAAAAACGGGATTTTTACCAACGACCTGAGCCAGTTATCAGGTATTCGGGATCCCCTATGCGAGCACGCAGCCGGCGTGATTTATTATTCTTTGATCCCGGACGATACGACCGGCATCGTCTGGTTCAGACCGGAGACGGTGAAAGAAGTACGTTGGGCCGGAGACCCCTCCAAAGCGATCGTGAAAGATACCAAAGGGTTATCCCCGCGAAACTCTTTTGCGCTTTGGAAAGAAATTGTGAAGTGCAAAAGCAAAGCCTGGCGGCCTTCGGAAATAAATGCTGCCTCGCAGTTTGCACACGCGTTGCAAAAACATGTGAACCATTTGATGATTGCGGAAGAAGAGAAAAGATACAGGGAGTTATCGGAGCTGCTTCGCCAAACCAACTCCGAACTCGAAAACATCAACTGGATCAGTACACATGATTTGCAGGAGCCTCTTCGAAAGATCCAGTTGTTTGCCTCTCATTTGCTGGAAGCCGAAAATGAAGAAAACACCACCCGTCAACTGATCCAGAAAATCAACCATGCCGCCGGCCGAATGCAGGTGCTGTTAAAAGACATTTTAAAATATACACGGGTTAAAAACACCGACGCGGTAGTAGAAGAGGTTGTGCTGGACGATCTGTTACGGCAGGTCATGGCAGAGCTCGAAGAACAAGTGCAACGCAAACAGGCGACCGTTGAAATCGAAAAGCTCCCTGTTGTCCGAGGCATTCCGTTTTTGCTAAGACAGATATTTGCCAATCTGATATTGAACTCGCTGAAATTTTCTTCAAAAGACAGAACGCCGCTTATCCGCATATGTGATAAAGGCATACAATCGCATGAGTTGTCGCCCGACCGCTTATACCAGGTTATTGAAATCAGCGACAATGGAATAGGCTTCGAATCCAAATATGCCGGGAGTATATTTAATGTTTTTACCCGTCTTCATTCCCAGAAAGAATATGAAGGTTCAGGTATCGGGCTGGCTTTGTGCAAGAAGATTATGGATTCTCATCATGGCCATATCAGCGCCATTGGCCGGCCCGGCGAGGGCGCTGATTTCAGACTGTACTTTCCTTTGTGATGTAAAATAATTTCCCGAGCGAGTCTTACCGCGGCAATAACCTGATGTTTCATTGTTCATGGCAATCCTGATTGATGGGGACCGCGGGGACTTTCCGGGGGCGAGTCTTACCGCGGCAATAACCTGATGTTTCATTGTTCATGGCAATCCTGATTGATGGGGACCGCGGGGACTCGCCCCCCCACCGCAACACTCAGCAGCGACGAGTCCCCACCCGCCAGGCGGGTGGTAAGACTCGTCGGAGGATCTTCACGTATAATCAATTCCACTTATGCGCGCATACGTCTTGGTTGGTATAACCGATTTCAATAAAATGAATTTCTGTCGATTAGACATTGCATTAATGTAACAACCGAAAACACGCAAACTACAGGGAAAAAACGTAAAAAATACGATGTTTTTCACATCGCGAATTACCAGCCACTTTGAAAATTGCATCTGTTATGGAAACAATCTTCTACTATTTTCAATACTACTATTATTCGAATCTAATTCTATATTCAACAACTTGGATATGCCTAATACTATCATATAGAAACCGAAATAAGATACCTGAATTTCCCTATTTCTATTTATATCCTTTAATAAGCCTAGTTCAACAAACAATAAGCATTTTAAGCCCGTTAGCTCCTTCATCGGATGCTTTTCTCTTCCTACAGATAAACAATGTTGCAATAAATACCTTTGTTGGCTTCGAAACAATTTTCATTTTACTTTTTTTCTACAAATTTTTCAAACAGAACAAAAAAATAGCTCACCTCCTCTTTTCTATTACACTTCTATTTATAATAGCTTTTTTCATTACTGGCATTAAATACAGTTACTCATACAATAATAAGTACGTTTATATTTTTGGTTCGTTAACACTAATCGTTCCCTCTTTTCTGTATTTCTAT
Source organism: Chitinophagaceae bacterium (assembly GCA_044226045.1). Lineage (GTDB taxonomy): Bacteria > Bacteroidota > Bacteroidia > Chitinophagales > Chitinophagaceae > Endoryza. The sequence goes on along the minus strand of JBGAHR010000025.1, from coordinate 3,867 downwards.
TTCATATTCCTTGAACCAGCTAAAATCAACCTATTTTCTCATCCAGTCTTCTGGATTTCATCATCTACATTATTAACATTTGGTTGCTTAGTTCCGATCACTATTGTATTAGACGAAATCTCGAATGATCCAAATCAATCATTCGATCCAAGCATATATAGCATTATTTATATACTATACACCCTATTTTTTGTATTAATCTCAAAGGCATTCACATGTCCGAAAATAGACAAACCTTAATGTTGCTACTATGGCTTTCATTGTTCCTGGTTATTTTGTTTGTATCATTTATAATAGCAATAATTCTCCTTTATCAAAACAAACAAATTAAGCATCAACAACAAATCCAAGAAATAAAGGCAACTTTTGAGACGATGCTTTTAAGTTCACAAATTGAGATTCAAGAACAAACATTTCAAAACATATCAAGAGAAATACATGATAATATCGGCCTATCTCTAACCCTTTCAAAACTTAATCTCACACTATTTTGCGAAGAACACTCAGACCATATTTTAGCCTCCAAGGTCACTGGATCAATTAGATTAATTAGTTCGGCAATCGAAGATTTGAGGAATATTTCGAGAAGTTTAAACTCCGATTCAATAACAAGTAATGGATTCCTAAGAGCCTTAGAGGATGAAGTTGTAGCTATAAACAAGCTTGGAGTTGCATTAGTCAAACTAACCACAGATGGGACAGAAATGTTCTTTCAAAGCAATTCTGAACTTGTGCTTTTCAGGATTGTCCAAGAGGCATTAAACAATGCCATAAAACACTCTAACGCAAAAACTATTGAAATACTCGCAAATTTTAGTGAAAGTCAACTCGAAATTAGAATCGAAGATGACGGCATAGGCTTTAATGTAAATGATTTACATCAAAACAAAGGGTCAGGCTTAAGAAATATGTCTGCCAGAACTAAGTCTATCAACGGACAATTCAATATTCAAAGTAATTCTTTTGGAACAAAAATTTCAATCATAATCCCAATTTAATACTATGTCAGAAGAAAGAAAAGCTACGCTTGCGCTTGCAGATGATCATATACTACTAAGAAATGCATTAGGAGAACTAATAGATAGTTTTGATGATTTCAAAGTTATCTTTTTAGCAAGCAATGGTCTAGAACTAATTGAATTTGCATCCAAATCTCAACCTCCAGACATTGTATTACTTGATCTCAGCATGCCGGGAAAAGATGGTTATGAAACTGCCTTATGGTTCAAGGAGAATCTTCCGCAGGTGCATGTTCTTATGTTGACCATGTATAATACGGAAGCGACACTGATTCGTCTCCTGCAAGCGGGTGTAAAAGGGTTTCTAAAAAAAGATGTCCATCCCGCTGAATTAAGATTTGCCCTTCAGTCGCTAAAGCAAAGCGGATATTATTATTCTCATAACACGACCGGGAAGTTGGTGAACCTTTTCAGAAACAACAATGAAAATGAAATCCAGAAAAAGATTCTTAGTGAACAGGAAATAAATTTCTTAAAAATGGCCGCTTCTGATATGACCTATAAAGAAATCGCGGTGGAACTGGCTCTTAATCCAAGAGCCGTAGACAATATGCGAGATCATCTTTTTGAAAAACTCGATGTTAAAAGCCGGGTCGGATTAGCCATGTTTGCCATAAGGCATGGACTTGTTGGTCTATAACCTTAGTCAATTAGCTTATTCCTCATACCATACATGATCAGGCCCGCAATGGTCTTGGCTCCCACTTTTGTTTTCATGTTCTGACGAATGGTTTCAATGGTTCGAGGGCTAAGAAACACCTCTTTGGAAATTTCTTCCGTTGTTTTGTCCTCTGCCAGGAGTTTGAGAATACGCAGTTCTTTCTCGGAGAATTTTACGGGGTTGGGATAAAACTGGCGAACCTGTTTTTTGGTCTGCAGCTTGCTCAATACCGCTTTATTGACAAGGTCGTTGAAATAGAAATCGTCATTCATGCACGTCAAAATAGCCTGGTAGATCTCCTCCGGATCGGAGGTTTTAGTGAGATAGGCGTTTGCGCCCAACTCGAGCATCTTGCTGATCATTTCCTGATCGTCGTACATCGTCAATACGATAATCTTGATATCATCGTATTCTTTTCGAAGCAGACCTATGGCATTCACGCCGTCAATCTCAGGCATCCGGATGTCCATTAACAACACATCCGGCTTTTTCAATTGAATTTTATGCATCAGATCCTTCCCATCTTCCGCTTCCCATAGCAGTTTAAGGTATTCCTTGTTTTTCAGAGCCATTTTGATGCCATCGCGGAAGATCTTATGATCATCGGCAAGCGCTACTTTAATAACCAGTTCAGTACTCATAGTGGTCAGGTTTGGCCGTTTATTGGGTTAGTCAGGTATATTTTAGGATAAATCCTAAGGGTTCGATTGAAATTTTACGATAAGGTCCGGATTTCCCACATAATCAAAATCGGGCGGTTCTGCTCTTGTCCTGCCTTTTTGATGATGTTATTTTTGATCTGAAGTTGATTGATCAGGAAAAGCAACCTCCGCTACCATTCCAATATCCTGATTACCGTCCAGTAAAAAATTTCCAAGCATCTTATGAAAAGCCAGCGTGAGATCCAGTATCAGTCAACTTCTTCTTTTCCCCGTTTTTAAGTCTGGTATCCACTCACCCCCAGGGGTTTGTTTAACGTTTAACCGTCCATTTCATTGCCACAACCCGTTTTAAAATCCCCGTCGACCGCCCCGGGTTATCCACATTTCGGGCAGTTTTGTGCACAACTTTATTCTTTTTAGGTAAAAATCCATCGTAAACTTCCGCCCGGAATCATAGTAAAAATACTATCTAAGAATCGGGAAACCACGTAATTTTTGATCGTAACTCTACTCCAAAAATCCTCGGAAATGCACGACTGGCCTAAGTCAGAGGCAAATTAAGCTTTTTGAGGCGAGTTATACCCATTGGCCATCCTTTTTTTTTAGAGGTGTTTTATGCTTCCAAAAACTAACAACAAACCTCTAAAAAGCATTACTATGCAAACAAAACTCACTACCAAAGCTATCGCACAAATTGGAGAGGAAATTGGAGTTGAGTTGGGTACCCAAATGGTTAAGGGCTATCAACAGGCAAATCCATCTGATGTACACAGCTATCTGATCGGACGCAACATCATTGACCAAATCCTGGCTCAACCGGGTTGTGTTGGAATCAAATTCTACAATGCCTACAACGAAGCAGGTGAAAAAACCCTGGTTTATGTAGGAGTTGACGCTACTGGTGCAGCTCTCATGAGCTATTCAGTAGTGACTGAATTTGGCCAACTCGAAGAACAAAAAGGAATTGTGGCTGATCGTGTAAGAACCGGCGGACCAGTTTCCAGACCATCTACCTCCATTACTGAAGACCAAGACTGGTATCAGGTAGATTAATACTTCAATTACTTTTAGAGAAGTTTGATCTTGAACTATTTGTAAAGAAGTATTATATTTGGTTCAAATAGCCAAATCTGATAGTTGACAGTTTAGAAAATATTAGCGTTTATTCTGCTCTAATACCTCTAATTGTAGGTTTATTCTTTTTTAAAAGAAATTTAAACCTACAATTTGGGGTATTATTTTTTTATACTCTTTGCTCTTTTCTAAACGATAAGCTTATCCTTTATTTTTCCGATCACGGGAACGATAATGCTGTATTCTATGCTCTTAGCATCTTCACGGTAGTTGAGTTCTCTCTTTTCACTTTATTTCTTTACTTAATTATTAGTAGAAAAATCTTCAAGATTGTTATTCTAGCTTCACTCCCGGTTTTTTTAGCCATTTCAACATTTTCATTTTATATAGCAAATCCAAAAAATGGTTTTGATTCAATAGCAACCACATTCGAGATAATTTTTGTGCTTGC
>JBGAHR010000024.1:0-58715 GCA_044226045.1 Chitinophagaceae bacterium | reverse complement strand
GTTCCTATCAGGAAAACCACCAGCACCTGTATCACAGTGCCGCTATTGAAGCCGTTCACCGCCAGGAAACCCCACATGAAAACCAGGTAAGGAACGGCAGCCAGCATACGTGGCAATACTTTGGACACCTGGCGGATGGTATCCCGGTAGTCGCCATCAATGGCAACCACCGAATGATCTTCTTTAAGCCGGCATTCGGTGCCGCAATCCGGATCTTCCAGGCTCTCTTTCAGATCCACTTCCCGGTCAACAATTCGTCGCAGGTTGGCCGAGCCCAGGATGATCCGGGCAACATACCAGCAAACACCTGCCCAGGTGATGAGCAGGGCGATAAAACTGAGCACATAAGGATGAAAGAGGCTGAGCTGACCGAAAGCGGCCATCAAATCCTGCCCCTGGTCATTGATCACAAAACCGAAAATACTCACGCCGATCAGGATAAGCAGAAAAGGAAGTTTGCCGAGAACAAAGAAAATTACACGTATCCACTTCAAAGTGGTGTTCAACATCTTTTGAAGAAAGCTGCCGGACTGTTTCATAGCAGAAGTTGGGTAAATGAAAGTAATTCTGCTATGAATGTAACAAATTTACGGGTATCTGCTGTTATACAGTATCAACGAGGATTACCAATAAACGTAAAAGACTATGCGAATTTTTCAAGCACCCTGTTCATCTCCATTGTGATCTGGTCATTGCAGAGATTTCCCAGGCTTCCTTCATGCTGGTGGTGAAGTTGCCGTTTATAGTCGAAATGAAAATGGCCCTTATTGATTTCATTCCCTACCTGTATATAGGCATCGCGGAAGGGTATGCCTTTATTGACGAGGTCGTTCACAGCTTCCACACTGAAGAGGTAACGGTATTTTTCATCATCGAGGATGTTTTCTTTTACCTGCATGTTGGAAAGCATGAGTTGCATCAGTTGCAGACAGGCTTTCAGTTCTTCAATGGCCGGGAAAAGAATTTCCTTGGTCAGCTGCATATCGCGGTGATAACCCGATGGCAGATTATTGATCAGCAGGGTCAGTTCGTTGGGAATGGATTGCAGGCGGTTACACTTCGCCCGGATCAGTTCGAATACATCGGGGTTTTTTTTGTGTGGCATGATGCTGCTGCCGGTGGTCAGTTCATTGGGAAATGAAATGAATCCGAAATTCTGGTTCAGGTAGAGGCAGCAGTCCATGGACAGTTTGCTAAGGGTGGCGGCGATGGCTGCCAGCCCGACCGAAGTGGTGCGTTCTGTTTTGCCACGACTCATTTGCGCGTAAACGCTGTTCCAGTTAAGGGTTCTGAATTGCAACAATTCGGTTGTCCTCGTACGGTTCAGCGGGAACGAAGAGCCATATCCTGCGCCACTGCCCAATGGATTTTTATTCACGATCCGGTAAGCGGCGGCCAGCAGTTCCAGGTCATCTACCAGGCTTTCTGCATAAGCTCCCAGCCAGAGACCGATGGAGGAAGGCATGGCGATTTGCAGATGCGTATAGCCGGGAATCAGGGTTTTTTTGAATTGCTCCGATTGACGGATGAGTAATTCAAACAGATTGGTGGTTTCTTTTTTTATTTCCAGGATCTCTGCCCGTAGGTAAAGCTTGATGTCAACGGCCACCTGGTCGTTGCGGCTGCGTCCACTGTGAATTTTTTTACCGGTATCGCCGATTTTACGGGTGAGCATGTACTCCACCTGCGAATGAACATCTTCCACGTTCTCCTCTATCCGAAATTCACCGGCTTCTATGAGGGTGGCGATTTCTTTCAGGGCTTCCACCGCCTGTGCCGATTCTTCTTTGGTCATCAATCCTACTTCCCCCAGCATCGTTACATGAGCGATCGATCCCTGAACATCGTAACGTGCCAGTAGCTGATCGAATTCTTTATCACGTCCGACTGTGAACTTTTCAATGATGCCCGATACAGAGGTATTGTCTTTTTGCCACAACTTCATAAAAGCTGGTTTAGGAGTTGAATGTAAAGATCGATGCCATTCCTGATCTCATCGAGGTAAATGAATTCATCGGCGGTATGGCTCCTGGCGCTATCCCCCGGGCCCATCTTGAGCGTAGGGAAGGGCATCAGGGCTTTGTCTGAAGTAGTCGGGGAGCCGTAATAGGATCTGCCCAAACGAATGCCGGCCTGTATCAGCGGATGTTCCAGGGAAATGGAGGTAGATCGCAATCGGGTGCTGCGGGGCTGAATCTCGCTTTTCAGGTTTTCGCGCAAAACGGAAAGTATTTCTTCGAAAGTATACAATTCATTTACCCGGCAGTCTACCACAAATTTGCACTGGGCCGGAACCACATTGTGCGCTTTATTATCTGTTTCGATCACCGTAACGCTCAGCTTGACGGGTCCCAACAGGTCTGATACTTTCGGAAACTGGTATTTCCTGATCCATTCAATATCTTCGATTGCTTTGTAGAGTGCGCTTTCCCCTTCATTACGGGCCGCATGACCGGCTTTTCCATGTGCCGTCGCATCGAGCACCATTAATCCTTTTTCGGCTACGGCCATATCCATTTTTGTTGGTTCGCCCACAATACCGAAATCAATGGGCCCTAACCTCGAAACCAGCGCTTCTATTCCGTTGTGCCCGGATATTTCCTCTTCTGCGGTGGCGGCAAATACCAGGTTGTATGGGAGATCTGATCGTTCGTAATAATGAATGAATACCGCCATCAATGATACCAGGCATCCTCCGGCATCATTACTGCCCAGTCCGTGCAACCGGCCTTCTATTTCCAGAGGCGCGAATGGGTCAAGGGTATATCCCTTATTCGGTTTTACCGTATCGTGGTGAGAGTTCAACAGAATGGTTTGCTTCGAGGGATCGAAATATCTGTTCTGTGCCCAGATATTGTTGAGATGTGTTTTGACGCGTACGCCTTTCGATTCCAGGAACCTTTCGATCAGGTCAGCTGTGATTTGCTCTTCCTTGCTGAACGAAGGAGTGGCAATCAGTTTTTTGAGTAAACCGACTGCGTCCTGATAAAGTATGTCCAGTTCATCCTTCCGCATACCTGGTTGTTTAGGTGACAGAAACTTTCACGATCGCACAATCGTTGTGCCGGCGGCACCCGTCAATAGTTTCTGAATGTTTTCTGCTTTGCCGATAATGACTTTCTGTACGCCACTCTGGATAGCTGTGAAAGCGTTTTCCAGTTTGGGGATCATACCGGCAAAAATTTTTTGTTCTGCTTTCAGTTGGGCGAAGGTTTCGGGGTTGATGGATGCAATCACGGTGCTGTCATCGTTGGCATCCAATAATACGCCGGCTTTTTCAAATGAATAAACCAGGCTCACTTCATATAAACCACTCAGGGCCTTGGCAAGCTCCTGCGCAATGGTATCGGCATTTGTATTGAGGATATGGCCCTTGCCATCATGAGTAAGCGGCGCCACCACAGCAACCAGCTGTCCTTCTATCAGGGTTTGCCAGTGCCGGGCATTGACTTCTGCGCTTTTTACATCTCCTACAAAGCCGTAATCTATTTCTTTCACCGGTCTTTTGTTGGCGGGCAGCAGGTTGGCATCTGCACCTGTTACGCCGATGGCGTTACAACCGGCTGCCTGGAGTTGCGCTACGATTTTTTTATTGATCAGTCCACCATACACCATCGTCACGAGATCGATGGTATCGGCATCGGTGATTCTTCTTCCATCGATATACCTGGATTGAATTCCGAGCTGGTCGCCAATCCGGGTGGCAATCTTTCCTCCGCCATGCACCAGCACTTTTTTGCCTTCCAGTGCGGCGAAAGAATGAAGGAATGATGAAAGTGTTTTTTCATCATCCACGATATTGCCTCCGATTTTTATGATGACCAGTTTATCCAAGGTTATTTTTTGTTTTGCAGGATTTCCGAAAGCACAGACTGGGCTGCCCAAACCCGGTTGCCGGCCTGTTTGGTTACAATGCTGTTGGGTCCGTCCAATACTTCATCGCTCAGTTCCACATTTCTCCTCACGGGAAGGCAATGCATCACTTTGGCCTGATTGGTGGCTTTCAGCTTTTCAGTGGTGAGCATCCACTCAGGATCGTTGCAATAAATGCGGCCGTAGTCTGTATAGGTGCTCCAGTTCTTTACATATACAAAATCGGCCCCTTCCAGGGCTTCTTCCTGGTTGTGTGTGATCGCAGCGCCTTTTGTAAAAGAGGCGTCCAGTTCATAGTCTTCCGGATGGGTGATCACAAAATCTGCTTTTCCCCAGGCATTGATCCATTCCGAAAAACTGTTGGCTACACATTGCGGAAGCGGCTTTACATGCGGCGCCCAGGTGAGTACAATTTTCGGTTTGTTTTTCTTAACAACCGATTTAGTTTCCTGCAAACATTCGGTAATGGTAATAATGTCTGTCAAGCTTTGCAAGGGGTGAAGGGTGGCGCTTTCGAGACTCACTACCGGCACTCCTGCATATTTGATGAATTGTTTGATGAACAACTCGCTGTAATCGTCTTCTTTATTTTTGAGAGAAGGGAAGGTGCGAATGCCTAATATGTCGAAATAGTTTCCAAGAATCGGCGCTGCATCTTTTACGTGCTCAACCGTTGTGCCGCTCATGATGGCCTCTTCTTCAAATTCAAATGTCCAGCCTTCCTGGCCAACATTGAACACAATGGGTTCCACTCCCAGGTTTTGGGCGGCAATCTGTGTACTTAGGCGGGTTCGCATACTGGGATTCAGAAAAATACATCCCATGCGTTTGCCGGCGCCCAGAGATTTATCCCGAAACGGATCTTGTTTATAGGCCAGCGCTTTGGCCGCCAGGGCATCGATATCGCCCGCATCCTTAACAGAAATGAACTGGTTCAAAGAGTGAAATTTGAGTATGGAAAGTTGAAAATGTCAGGAATTGCATTCGGCTTAACTGTTCACTGCGAATTTCGCTACTTCTTCTTTTAACGCATCAATGAAGTCTTCCGCATCTCTTTTCTTGAGCGCCAGGGAAGGAAGCAGGCGGATTACATTCGGTTTGGCTTCACCGGTAAACACTTTCTGGTTCCAGAGCAGGTTTTTCTTAAGGTCTTTCAGTTCTTCCGGCACATCAAATCCAATCATCAGTCCCTTTCCTCTTACGTTCTGGATTTCCGGTATCTTCTTCAGTTCTTCCCGGATGTAATGACCGGTTGTAACGGCATTGCCCATCAGCTTTTCTTCTTCGATCACTTCCAGCACCGCCAGCGCGGCTGCACAAGCGAGGTGGTTTCCTCCGAAAGTGGTACCCAACTGGAAATGTTTGGGTTTGATATGGGGAGCGATGATAATACCCGCCACCGGGAAGCCATTGCCCATTCCCTTTGCCATTGTGTAAATGTCTGCATTCACTCCCGCAAAATCATGACTGAAGAACTTTCCGCTTCTTCCGTATCCGCACTGAACGCTATCGGCAATATACACTGCTCCGTACTGGTCGCAGAGCTGTCGTATTTTCTGGAGGAAACTGTTCTCCGCTACATTAATACCACCTACTCCCTGGATACCTTCAATGATAACAGCGGAAATTTCTTTACCCTGTTTCCCGAAGCAGTCTTCGAGCGCTTCAGCGTCATTGAATGGGAGGAATATGACATTGTCGGTCTGGTTTACCGGCGCTATGTAATTTTTGTTATCCGTAACAGATACTGCGAGAGAGGTTCTGCCATGGAATGATTTGTGGAAGGCCACTACCTTTTTACGGCCATTATGGAAAGAAGCCATTTTCAAGGCATTTTCATTGGCTTCCGCGCCGCTGTTGCAAAGGAAAAGCTGGTAATCCGGTTTGCCCGACAACTTGCCCAATTTTTCTGCCAGCTGTGCCTGCAGCGGTATTTTGACAGAATTGGAATAGAAGGCGATCTTTTCCAGTTGTTCCTCGATTCGTTTTACCCAATGAGGATGGGTATGACCGATGCTGATGACAGCATGGCCGCCGTAAAGATCTAGATACTGCTCGCCTTTATCATCCCACACATAGGATCCTTTGGCTTTAACGATGGTTACATCATTAATCGGGTAAACGTCGAATAAATTCATAGCTCATGTTGGAAGTCGATGGCTTCCTGTTTTTATTATGTTAGAAATAATTTGCTTTCAGTTTCAATCCGGTTGTTTCTTCCAGTCCGAAAACCAGGTTCATATTCTGAACTGCCTGGCCACTGGCTCCTTTCAACAGGTTATCGGTAATGGAATGCACCACGAGGATGCTGCCGACTTTTTCCAGTTGAAGGATGCATTTATTGGTATTGACAACCTGCTTCAAAAAGATCGGCTCTTTGCTCACCTGTGTAAATGGATGCTCTTTATAAAAATCGATAAACAGATCCTGCAGGTATTCCAGCTTCTCCTCGCAATGAACCTGGGAGCTGATAAAAATACCCCTGGTAAAATCACCTCTCCAGGGAACAAAGTTCACATTCACGTCATTCTTTACCTGGAGTTGTTTAAGCGATTGGCCAATTTCGCCCAGGTGCTGATGGGTGAGGGTTTTATAGGCCTGTATATTATTGGCGCGCCAGCTGAAATGCGAGGTTTGCGTCAACGACTGACCCGCGCCGGTACTTCCGGTAATCCCGGTGGTATAAACATCCTTCAATAACCCTGCTTTTGCCAGTGGCAATAAGCCCAGTTGAAGAGTGGTGGCGAAGCATCCCGGATTGGCGATGTCTTCAGCCTGGCGAATCTGCTCCCGGTTCAGCTCCGGCAGACCGTACACAAAATTCCTGTGGCGGCCAAGGGGAGATTGAATAGAGGATTGTTCTGCCAGCCGAAAATCATTAGCCAGGTCGATCACTTTAATCGAATCGTCGATGCTGTGTTCGGAAAGGAATTTTTTTGATTCACCATGACCCAGACAAAGGAATAGTAAATCGAGGCTTTTGTTACTTAATGCCTGGGTATCGTCTGTAAACAAAAGATTCGTATCACCCAACAGATCCTGGTGGATGGAATGAACAGGTTTGCCGGCATTGCTGCGGCTATGAATAAAATCCAGCGAAACCGAGGGATGATTGATCAATAAACGGATCAATTCACCTCCCGTATATCCTGCGCCTCCAATTATTCCTGTGCGGATCATGTTTTTGGTTTATCGTTTCACGTTTATGGTTTCACGTTCCTCAGACGAGTCTTATCCGCCGAAGGCGGAGGACATCCAAAGTTTATCGTTTAATGTTTCAGGTTGGTTGTCTCTCGTTTCTCTTTCGGTTTCTATTTCTCTTTCTCTTTCCGCTCTCGCTCTCACTCTTGACTCTTGAATTTTACTTTTCACTTTGCACAGCCATCCAAATACTCGTTTGATTGCCGAAAATTCTACTGAAGCCTCTTACATCTTCGCCGGTGAAGCCGGTATTCATTTCGCCATACTTGCCAAACTTGCTGCTCATGAGGTCGAAAGGTGATTCGATGCCGATTACCTGGAAACGGTAGGGTTGCAGGTGTACGAATACATCGCCTGTAACTGTAGCCTGACTATTCTCAAAATAAGCTTCTATATCTCTCATCACCGGATCCAGAATCTGCCCTTCATGTAACCAGTTGCCATAGAATTGTGCCAGTTGGTCTTTCCATTGCAATTGCCACTTGGTGAGTACATGTTTTTCCAGTGCGTGGTGTGATTTCAGGATGATCATGGGCGCAGCGGCTTCAAAGCCTACTCTTCCCTTGATACCAATGATGGTATCGCCCACGTGAATATCCCGGCCAACGCCATAGGGTCCCGCGATGGTTTGCAGGTATTGTATCGCTTCCGAGGGGTGATCGAATTTTTTATCATTAACAGCCACCAGTTCTCCCTTTGTAAAGCTCAACTTCACTTCCTCCTGGCCGGTCTTGGTTACCTGGGTTGGCCAGGCTTCTTCCGGCAGCATGCCTTTGCTCTTCAGGGTTTCTTTTCCTCCCACGCTTGTTCCCCATAAGCCTTTATTGATGGAATACATGGCTTTTTCAAAGTTCATGTCCACCCCTTTGCTCTTCAGGTATTCGATTTCCTGCTCGCGGCTCAGTTTAAGGTCGCGGATCGGGGTGATGATCTCCACTCCCGGAATCATGATGTGAAAGATCATATCGAAACGAACCTGGTCATTACCTGCTCCGGTGCTGCCATGTGCCACGGCATCGGCATTGAGCATCTTTACATGCTCGGCAATATGCAGTGCCTGGCTGAGACGTTCGGCAGATACACTAAGCGGGTAAGTATTGTTCTTGAGACAGTTTCCAAAGACCAGGTATTTGATGATCCGATCGTAATAGCCTTTTACCGCGTTAACCGTGGTATGCGACTTTACACCAAGCGCATAGGCATGAGCCTCGATTTTCTTCAATTCCTCCTCACTGAAACCGCCTGTATTTACGATCACGCTGTGTACTTCATAGCCTTTTTCTTCGCTAAGGTATTTTACACAATAGGTGGTATCCAGCCCACCACTGAAACCAAGAACGATTTTTTTTGATGCCATTTTTTATTTGTTGAGCAGGGTTAATACCGGGCTGGAGTGCTACAATCAAAAATCAATGCAGCCCCGGGCCGATCCCTTATAAATTAAAAAAATAGTGAAACAAAGATTTGGGTTTGGCGGCGCCGTGGTCCTGACCATTGTCGTTGTGCTCGGACCGTGACGACTGTTTCAGGAAAGGCTTCAACAATTTCCATTCCTTGTAACGCAGCAATCGTTCGAATATATTCTTCTTTTCCTCGAAGAATTGTTTGGTTTCTTCGGGTTCATAATGGTCTTTGGGATCATACAGCATGGCCGTGCACATACAGTTCTTCCGGTCCTTACTCATGAGGATTTCATAGTTCACGCAGCTCTTGCAGCCGGCCCAGAACGCTTCGTCCTGGGTCAGTTCACTATAGGTAACCGGTTCGTAACCCAGTTCGCTGTTTATTTTCATCACTGCCAGGCCCGTAGTCAGTCCGAAGATTTTCGCTTCGGGATATGTTTTGCGGCTCAGTTCAAAAATCTTCTTTTTGATAGCTTTTGCCAGGCCGCTTTTACGGAAGGCCGGTGCTACGATCAGACCAGAGTTGGCCACGTATTCGCCATGGCTCCAGGTTTCTATATAGCAGAAACCCGCCCAGATTCCGTCCTGGTTAAAAGCGATCACTGCCTTGCCTTCTCTCATTTTCTCCTGGATATATTCAGGCGTTCTTTTGGCGATACCGGTTCCCCGCGCTTTGGCAGAGGAAGCCATTTCATCGCAAATGATCTGTGCAAAATTGAAGTGACTATCGTTGGCTATTACTATCTGGAAATTTTGTTGCTGATTTTCCATTTCCTGAAAAATGTTGTGGTAATAAAGTCGTTGTTTTTGGATGGGGACACGTCCCCGCCGAGCGGATTCATAGTTCCAATACCTGAGAGGATCCTATGGTAGAATAGTATCAACGTCGCACCACAACGGGAATCGGGCGACAAAAAACTGTACGAGGCTGTACAGGAAAAACCCCACGCAATATAGTAGCTGCACTGGCAACTACATCAGCGAGTGTTATGGTGAGATTTTTTTGCATTTACTGTTCGAGTGTTCTGTGTCTTAAAAGTTTAACGGCACAAAAGAAAACATTTTTTTTAACAATGATGAAGATTTTATGCTAAAATTTCGTCATGCACCAAAATAAATAAGTAACGATTGTTAGCAGGCTGGTTTTTGACTGGCCCGCTGGTATGTTCACCATCGGTGTATCCATCTATGGAATCGAGATTTTACTGAGCGCTGTTGTAATCGAGTGGTTGTAAATCGCCCAGTGAACGAATAAGAATATCCTTCACCACAGCGGGGTATTGCCATCTGATCAGGTGGCCTGCGTCGGGGAGGAAGATAAAGTCGGCCTTTTTGCCGGCGAGGAGTTTTTTAGCGTAATCGAAATTGACCGGATCAACAATAGCATCGGCCCCACCCTGAACCACTGTAATGGGAACAGTGAGGCGGGCCCATTTGGGTTGAAGCAGCCGCAATTCTTTTACATGGGCGAATTTTTCATTAGTAGTCACTCTCATAAAATGAGGAAGCATCCATTTAATGGGGCCTTTTCGAATCAGGGGATGCCACCACCAGAATTTTTCATGATCCGGATCGATGGCCCCGGCCAGCATGACTACATGATAAATTTCATTTGGATATAAGATCGCCATGTTGGCAGCAATTGGAGCGCCGAAGGAACTGCCCATCACTACGGCCTTTTTACCAGATCTGTTCAGCCGGAGCGCTTCATGACAGGCAATGGCCTGCAATTCGATGGAGGTGAGGGCCTTTCTTTTGCCTTTGAATTTGGATGAACCATATCCGGGCCGGTCGACTGCGATGATATGAAACTGCTGTTGGAGCAGGCTATCTTCGAGAAAATTCCTGCTTCCATACCAGGCTCCAGGTGCACCATGAATGATGAGCAGGGGAGGAAGTGTGTCTTTTCCACTGGTGGCACAAAAAAGCTGAACGGAATCATTCTTGATCGTGAAGTAAACCGGTTTTTCCGGCTTATCCCTGTAATATTCCCTCAGTTCTTTTTTGGTCATCACAAATCGACCAAAACATCCTGTCAGGAGGAAGGAAAGTAGAAAAACAGAGAAGACTTTCATGGGATGAATGTAGAAGGCAAAAGTTAAAAGTCAAAAGTAAAAATTCAAAAGTCAAAAATCAAAAGTTCAAAAATGATCAGACTCGTCTGAGGAGGAACGGAGCGGGAGGGAGAGCGAGAGCGGAAAGAGAAACAGAAGGAGAAACAGAAACGGAAAGGGAATGGCTTCAAGGAGCGGGAGCGGAAAGACGAATGGAAGCCGCCAACCGCAAACCAACGTGAAACGATAAACGTGAAACGAAAAACGAACTCATGCCAGGGTCTTTTTCACACTATGTATCGCCGCGCTCATTTCTTTGATGAGGGAGGGGTCTTTTTCTATGGCGTTTCCGATAACGATCATATCGGCTCCTGCTTTACAATTGAGATAGGCCTTTTCGGGATCTTTGATTCCCCCGCCGATGACAAGCGGCGCCTCGATCACTTTGGAGACCGCCATGATCATCTCTTCGCTGATGGCTCTTTTGGCGCCGCTGCCGGCATCCATATAAATCAGCTTCATGCCCAGCATTTCACCGGCCATAGCCGTACACATGGCTATTTCGTTCTTATCGGCCGGAATGGGTGTGGCATTGCTGATATAAGATACGGTTGTGGGCGCTCCACCATCAATTACCATATAACCGGTGCTCATGATCTCGAGACCGCTCTGTTTAACGGCCGCCGCGGAGATAACATGCTGCCCGATCAATAACTCGGGGTTGCGCCCGGATATCAAAGAAAGATACAGGAGCGCGTCGGCATAAGACGTGATCTGTGAAGGACTTCCCGGGAAGAGAATAACCGGTATGTCTGAATTTTTTTTGATTTGCTGAACCACTTCATCGAGCCGGTTACTGATAACCAGGCTTCCACCCACCAGCAGATAATCTACCGAAGCCTCATTCACCAACTTCATCAGGCTATCAATGGAAGAAGCATTGACTTTATCCGGATCAATTAAGACGGCAAAGGACTTTTCCCCCCTGGTTTTCTTTTGTACTAACGATTGGTAGATGCTATTGGTCATGCCCCGGCTATTGGTTATATGCAAAAATGCAAAAACTTTTCCAAAAGGCTGATTTTGTTTGGTTGAAGAGCTTTTTTTCACTCATTGATTCTCAAACAGTCAGCCATATATCCTTTCTGTTATAACCTCAGGAAAGTGGTAAGTTGAAGAAGGTGGTCGTGGTAATGCAGATCGGTTTTGGTGGCCAGGTTCCGGTAGAGGTATCCGGCTTCCAGGTCGAACTTCGGACTGAAACGATAACCCAGTCCGCCGAAAGCCCTGAACTGGTCGTAGGTCTTGCCGTTTACTGCCGACCGGTTGGAGGTTATCAACATGATTTCCTGTTGGGTAACCGCGTACCAGCCCTTGTTAAAGGCCGGTTCATTTTTAAACGGAAGCATATTTCTGAAAAGGTATCGCAAGCGGGTGCTGAACATCCGCCCATCGGTTACCACTTCCTTATCCTTCACGATATTGCGGCTGAGAAACCTCTCCTCGAACATCGGGCGATGCAGGGTGTAGATCCTGCCGATGCGATGACGGTAGAAGACCTGCTGGTACAGCTGGTGTTCGGCCGTGTAACCCGAAAAATCACCCAGCACCACTCTTGAAAGCGTGTAGGTATATCCGTTAAGGACTGTCAGGTTTTTATGAAAACGGTAAGACAGTGCGTTCCGGACCATCATGGTATTAAGATGATGCCAGCGATCGGTAGAACGGATATTGATATCCGTCTGCCAGCCCCAGTTACCTTTTATCTTAAAAGAATTCAATGCAGAGAACCATCCACCCGAGCGGTCATCATTTTGCGACATCGATTGCAGAGCTATCAATGACAGGATAAGATGCAATAAAACTTTCTTCAACATCCGGCAAAAATAGGAATGAAAAACAATTACTAATGACGGATTACGGATGACGGATTCCGGATGGGATGAAAATTTTTCGATCATGGAAAGCTGGTTTGCGGTTTGCGGTGGCGGTTTACGGTTTACAGTTTGCGGTTTGCGGTTTGCAGTTTGCGGTTTGCGGTTTGCAGTTTGCGGTTTAGCGTTTCATTGGCAAATTGGCTCATTGACGAATTGACAAATTGACTAATTGTTTTCCATTCGTCATTCGTCATCCGTAATCCGTCATCTCTTTCCCTTCTACCTCTTTTCGTTCTTTCCACCAAATAAAATTGATACCGTGTGGTGCAAAACTGGCTTGATTTTTAGCTAAAGTAAGTGTGGCGGGGCTTACCGATTTTTGCACATCTATTATCCACAGGTTGTGTATATCTCAAAACGGGAAATTTGAAATCCAAAAGATATTTTCGTTTTCCCCGTAACAATTATTTAACACACACCAAATTAACGAGTATGTCCAATAAAAAGCAATCTGTAAAAGGCCTGCAGTTCGAGCGGCGCTTTACCCAGGAGAACACGAGTGTATATGATCAGTTTGAGTATGATTACAGGACCTCGGTAATTCGTAATCCCAGTGGTGAAGTGGTATTCGAAATGAATAATGTGGAAGTGCCGAAACAGTGGAGCCAGATTGCAACGGACATTCTTGCCCAGAAATATTTTAGAAAAGCTGGCGTACCTCAGCCCGACGGATCTGTTGGGAGAGAAACTTCGGTAAAACAGGTGGCTCACCGTATGGCCAATTGCTGGAGAGTTTGGGGTGAACGTTACGGCTATTTTGCCAGCGAAAAAGACGCGCAGGTTTTTTATGACGAACTCGTTTACTGTATTCTGAACCAGGCCTGTGTGCCTAACAGCCCGCAATGGTTCAATACCGGTTTATATGAAAGTTATGGTATCAAGGGAAAACCGCAGGGACACTATTTTGTAGACCCTGTAGACGGACAGCTCAAAAAATCCACTTCTGCTTACGAGCGTCCTCAGCCTCATGCCTGTTTTATTTTGAGTGTGGAAGATGACCTCGTGAATGAAGGAGGTATCATGGATCTCTGGGTTCGGGAAGCCCGCATATTTAAATATGGCAGCGGGGTAGGAACCAACTTCTCCAACATCCGGGGTGAAAGTGAAAAGCTTAGCGGCGGCGGAACTTCTTCCGGCCTGATGAGCTTCCTGAAGATCGGCGACCGCGCTGCAGGCGCCATCAAGAGCGGTGGAACAACCCGCAGAGCTGCCAAAATGGTTTGTCTCGATCTCGATCACCCGGAGATCATGGAGTTCATCAACTGGAAAGTGGAAGAAGAAAAGAAAGTGGCCGCCCTCATCAACGCAGGATACCCGAGCGATTATGAAGGCGAAGCCTATCGCACAGTAAGCGGACAGAATAGCAACAACTCCGTTCGTATTCCCAACGAATTCTTCAATCGCCTCGAAGCCGGGGAAGACTGGGAACTGAAAGCGCGCATGGACGGTCGCGTTATGAAGAAGATCCCTGCCAAAGAAGTATGGAACCAGATCGCCTATGCCGCCTGGCGTTGTGCAGATCCCGGTACACAATATGATACTACTATCAACGAGTGGCATACCTGCCCCAAGGGTGGTCGCATCAATGCTTCCAACCCCTGCAGCGAGTACATGTTCCTCGATAATACCGCCTGTAACCTGGCTTCCATCAACCTGCGCAAATTCTATAATGAGAACACCAACAGTTTTGATGTGGAAGGTTTCGAATACACTGCCCGTCTCTGGACAGTTGTACTGGAAGTATCGGTGCTGATGGCCCAGTTCCCTTCCAAAGAAGTGGCGCAATTGTCTTACGATTACCGCACGCTCGGACTGGGATATGCCAACCTGGGAAGTATGCTGATGGTGATGGGTATTGCCTATGATAGCGAAGAGGCCCGTGGCATTGCCGGCGCACTGACGGCTATCATGACGGGTATAACTTATAAGACATCCGCTGAAATGGCGGGCATCCTCGGACCCTTTGCCCGTTACGAAGAGAACAGGGAAGATATGATGCGTGTCATGCGCAATCACCGTCTCGCAGCGTATGATGCCGATGAATATGAAATGCTGAGTGTAAAACCAGTTGGTATCAAAGCCAAATACTGCCCCGATTACCTCCTGAGCGCTGCCACCAAAGCCTGGGATGAAGCGGTTCAGCTGGGTGAAAAATATGGTTATCGCAACGCGCAAACTACCGTGATCGCACCTACGGGTACCATCGGCCTGGTGATGGATTGCGATACTACCGGGGTTGAACCGGATTTCGCACTGGTGAAATTCAAGAAGCTCAGCGGCGGTGGTTACTTCAAGATCATCAACCAGTCTGTTCCAACTGCTTTAAAGAACCTGGGATATACCGATAAAGAGATCGATGCGATCGTAAAATATGCAGTTGGTTCCGGTTCATTCGCCGGCGCGCCGCATATCAATCCGCAGACATTAAGTGAAAAAGGATTCATCGCGGAAGAGATTCGCAAGCTCGATGCAGCGGTAGGTACTGCTTTTGAAATCGGATTTGTTTTCAACGTATACACGTTAGGAGAAGAATGTCTCCAGCGTCTTGGATTTAAGCCCGAACAGTATTTCAATTTCGAATGGAGTCTCCTGGAAGCGCTTGGCTTTACCGATGAACAGATTGAAGAAGCCAACGATTTTATTTGCGGCACCATGACCATCGAAGGTGCTCCGTTCCTGAAAAATGAACACCTGCCCGTTTTTGACTGTGCCAACAAATGCGGTAAAAAAGGTCAGCGATATATCCATGCACATGGACATATCCGCATGATGAGTGCCGCGCAACCTTTCCTGAGCGGTGCCATCTCTAAAACCATCAACCTGCCCAATGAAGCCAGCATCGAAGAAATCGCAGACTCTTATATGATGAGCTGGAAACTGGGTCTGAAAGCCTGTGCCCTTTATCGCGATGGCTCCAAACTGTCGCAACCGCTCAGCAACAAGAGCGACAAGAAAAAGAAAACAGAGGAAGCTTCTGCAGAAGAAGCTCCGAAAGAAGTAAAAAAGGAATCTACTATAGTAGATCTGGGTCAACTGACTGTAAAAGAGTTGCTGGAAGAAGTACAGAAAAGAGTGCAGGCTTCACCAGACACTAAACTCAAACGGGAACTGGCTCATATCGTAGAACGCAGGACCTTGCCAGCCAAGCGCCGCGGATTTACACAGAAAGCCAAAATCAATGGACAGGCATTATTCCTCAGAACCGGTGAATACAGCGATGGAACTGTGGGTGAAATCTTCATCGATATGGCAAAAGAAGGAGCTACCATGCGCAGCATGCTAAACTGCTTTGCTATTTCAATTTCCATCGGCCTGCAGTACGGTGTACCATTGGAAGAGTTTGTAGAGAAATTTGTCTTCACCCGTTTCGAACCCTCCGGAATGGTGGATCACCCGAATATCAAGAGCACCACATCTATCGTCGACTTCATCTTCCGTACGCTGGCTTATGAGTACCTGCAACGTACCGACCTCGTGCACGTGATCGATAAGCCCGAAGTGATGAATACCGGCACCGATGATTGGGATGAAATTCCCACTTCACTGGAGTATGATAAGAAAAGCACTCCGGAACTGAGTGAAGTAAGAGTGGTAGCGCCCAAAGAAACAAAACTGGCAAAGGCAGCGGTAAAGGCAGAATCAAGCCTCGACGCGGTGAACGCAGCGGCGAAGAGCATGCAAAGTGATGCGCCTGCCTGCAACACCTGCGGACATATCACTATCAGAAGCGGTACCTGCTACAAATGCCTGAACTGCGGCAATAGCATGGGCTGCAGCTAAACAAGCTTGGACGGTTACTTAACATAAACTTAGGTCCGCTCATTTCCATGAGCGGACTTTTTCATGATGCTTCCGGCCAACTTGCAGCCCCGGTTTATTTGCCTTATCTTGGCTGCGATAAATGCTCCTTTCATGGATATGAAACTGGTTTGGCTGATCATTGCCAACTTTGTACTGTACCTTCTCGTTCGGGCTTCCCGTAAAAAGAAATGGCTGAATGGCATTCTCACCTTTTTCTTTACCACACTCGTTACGCTTACGGTCATTGAAGGCGCTTATCGCATATTCTTTAAAAAGAAAGGACTCACCGAAACCGGCAATTTCGGTGGCAGCTTCAACACCCCGGTTGAACTGACCGGATTTACGGTCAAGAACATTCCCGATCTGAATGTTGTCAGAAAAGATGCCAAAGGAAACATCCTGTACGATACACATTATTCCATCATTCCCGACTCCGGATTCAATACCCTGCCGATCAATCATCGCATAGGATATCATGTTTCCAATCCGGCAAGAGATTCGATGGAACTGGTATTCCTGGGATGCAGCTTTACTTACGGCACCGGTGTTCCCGACACAGCCACCATGGCTTACCGGACAGGCAAGGCCCTCGATTATAATTCTCTCAACCTGGGCAGTTCGGGTTTTGGCACTCACCAGGTGTACCAGGTCTTTACACATAAATACCGGCAGGTGCCCGATCATAAGAAAAGGATATTCATTTATACTTTCATTCCCGATCACCTGCTGAGAGCGAAATGTATTTACTCCTGGTGTCTGAACGATCCCTATTTCGAAGTGCAGCATGACTCCCTGAAACTGATGGGGCCGGCCTACAAGCATACTTCTTCCGCCCGCTCACAGGTAATCGTTCGCCTCCTCAGCCTGAACAGGGCGCTTTCCTTTGTATCAGATATTGGAAACAATATCATTCAACAGAAGGGCGCGGCGAGTGTCAATGAAGATGATTACAAGAGGATATCCCTGATGCTCGAAGACATCAATAAGACTGTCCAGTCGAGAGGTGACCGCTTTGTTATTTTACATTGGGATGATTACAAGGGGTCTGCCAATCCCAAAGGCGGCTATTTTGTAGACATCAATAAAATGAACCAGGTTTTTCAATCGCTGCAGGATCATGGGGCTACTATTCTGAAAGCTTCTTCCTTTTTTCAATTCAATGAAGCAGCCAACCTCATCCCCCAGGACAATCACCCCAGCAGCCATGGAAATGAGCTGATGAGCCGATATTTGATAGAGACGATTGGGCAGTGAGGTTGGTTTATCGTTTCACGTTGGTTTGTGGTTGGCGGTTTGCAGTTTGCGGTTTGCAACGTGTCTTGTTTTTTTATTGTAAAGAGCACATAATCAGTAATATATATTTGTTAAAATTATCTTTCTTAAAACTTGCACGGCAATTTTAAACGGCTATTTTCGTTTACTATTCGTACACAAAACCGGACGGTTATGAAAATGTCAAACAGGACCCTATTTGCCCTGCTCGCCCTGATGATCTTTATTACTTCCTGCAGTCGCGCCATCACACCTTATGATGCGGCACATGGGAAAGCCAAATGCGGAAGATATCTTCGTTAAGGTCTTTTTCTCGTTACAAAATCCTTCAGATAGCTACAGGTATTGAATGCTTCTTTGTAAAAAGGGGTGTTGCTGAAATTCTTTTGCAGTTGCGTAAAGTAAGCATTCCGGGCATCAAAATTTTTCAGCCATACATTCAGTTCAGTTCTGTAAGAGGCGTTGTCCTCATACATCACCGGCGGGGGCGATACTTGTTTCTGGTCGCACTTGGCTGCCATGAAAATGCATTTGGCCTGCAGGTTTCTGTCGCCTGTCAGCGAGAGGGCTTGTAAGTAATAGGTTTTGGCTTTCTGTGCTTTGAAATAATCTTCCGAATAATTTCTGCCGGCCGGTTTTTCTGTCGCTTCATTGTCAAATACACTCCAGCGATATTCCACCATCATCCAGCTGTTGCCCCAGTAAGTGATATGGTAATATCCTTTGGCCAGTTCGTAACAGATCTGTGCTTTTCTTTCCTTATCAGTGGCCGTTGCCAGTGATTTTTCAAGCCTGATCATTTTCTGCGTGAAGCTGAGTTTGGTATACTTCACTGTATCCTGTTTGGTAGGCTGGTGTGTATCGAGGATCAGATCCGCAAAAGGGTTGGCAGCGAGGTAAGTGGTATATGGTTCCCGGGCGTAAAAATTCGCCGGCAGTTTTTTAAACCACTTTTCCGCTTCGGCAAAACTATACAGGCGCAGATAGGATGTTCCGGCGAGGTCATACAGATCCGGTTGTTTGAAATCGGCCTGTTTGACGAGGTATTGTTCAAATGGATTCAGCGAAGCGGACTCAGTGAACCGGATCAACTTTTCAATGTCACTACCACTCGCAGTTGTTTTGAGATCGTAGAGGGTTTCAGGAAAATAACCATAAGAATCGGCCAGGCTGGCCTTTTGAATGCTATCGGCCACAGCACGGCAGAGATAATATTTCGTCATGTCGTTGGCCGCTTTGTATTTTATGGCCAGTACATCAGCAAACAGTCTTCTTTTGAAACGTGCGAACTCCGGATCTTTTTTGGCCCTGACAGTGAGCCAGTCGATCGAAGGCATCAGTTCTTTTTCAAAGTTATTGTCGATAGCGGTTCTCGAATTAATAGCTACCAGCAGGCTGGTCATCTTCCATTGATCTTTCTGTAATGGATCGCTCAGCAAATCCCTGCTTTGTGTGAGGTATGTTCTGGCTTTGTCGAAGTCTTCCGCGATCAGGGAAGTGTGCGCTGCAGCGAGCTTGTAGAATCCTTCCTGTCCATTTCCTTTCAGGCCTGGCAGCCAGGCAGCCATTTGTTTTGCCTCATCGATCCAGTCCTGGTAGGCTTTGTCTGTTTTGTTTATTTCACGGTATTGGATGGTAACGCTTTGACTGCCTCCCCTGAAGCGAAGCGAAGGGGTAAGCACATTTTCCTCGAGCTTGTTTACTTCGCGTGTAATCAGTACCGGTAGCAAATCGGCTTTTGGATCAAGCTGCGCGATTTGCTGAATGGCTTTTAGTTCCTGCGTATTGCTGCCCAGTACAAAGAGGCCCAGCATATTTGCTTTTTCGGAATTGGTTTTGCAAAGTGAGAGGCAGGCTTTTCGATTCGCGGCATCAAATCTTTTGGTGCTCCAGTCGAAGCTCATGTAATTGGATATCCGTTTGGCTTTCCCCGCGGCAAAAAGCTGGCTGAACAGATAAGCGGCCTGGTCGGCATGACCCGTTCTCAAGAGGGCGCCGGCTTTCAAGCCCAACGATAGTTCCTGAAGGATGCTCTTTGTCGGGTTGGGTTGAACAAGCTGATCGTACCAGTTCAGGCAATCCTGGTATCGTCCGCTGTAATGCGCCAGCCGGGTGATCTGATAGGCATAACGAAGTTGTATGAAGGGATCTTTCGCAACCGCCAGTAATTGCTGTCCGTTCCTGATGTAGGCAGCCATTTTAGCGGAATCTTTCTGCGGTGACTCCCAACTGTTCCAGGAGCCGGTCACAAACGGTTCCAGTTTGCGCGCATACAGCAGGTATCCCAAAGCTTCCAGGTTTTTCCCTTCGATGAAATATTTTGTCATTCCGTTCTTCTTCACCGAATCCGGAATACTCAGCGGCTTTTGTTTTTCTATACTGTTGTACAGGCTCGTCAGATCCTTGGAGGCATAACCGCAAACGAAATCATAGGCCTCCTCACGGGTGAACCTGTTTTGCGCAAATGAACTCCATTCTGCCGAAGTGAGCCTTGCGATGTCCACCGGTTCTTCCTGCTGATACAGAAACTGGACATTGGTATAATAGAAAGGTTCAAAATCCTTGTCGCCCGATGTTTTCGGGTGAAAAAAGCCGGTGTAATAATCATAGGGATCTTCATCGCCTCCGGCACAACCCAGGATATTATACGGAAAAAGAAGGCAAACCAGGTTAATGGAGGCTATTGTAAATAGTTTCCAGTTCATTAATGGCGTATTTGGATAAGGTGGTCGAATCGAGATGATAGATTGATATGGTAAACTGCGGTGTTCGAAGCAGGGGAGAAAGCATCTTTGTTGATTTTTCAATATCCGCGAACGGCACTCTTTCGTTCCGAAGCATATCTCCTTTTTTCAGCTCATATCCCTGGAGTACCGTGTCTGCCTGTATTTCGTACCGATTATCTTTTTGAATGGCGATGGCCGGATTCGACAAGCTCGAATCGGCGAGGTTTTGAATGATACCGACATAGCTACCCTGACGGAATTGCACTTTCCATTCAAAGATCGGAAGGCCAATGTCCAATGGGAGCGGGTAGGAGTTCAATCGTTCGGTGTATTGTTTCAGCACTGCCGGATCGAGGATAGAATTGCCCGATTGCGGATCTTTCAGGTTGCCCATATTATAGCACATCAACAGCCCGCGGTCTACCGGCGGCACTCCGGTTTTTTCGGAAAACTTGGATTGATAGAGGCGGATGGTAGCAGAAAGGCTTTTTCCTGCAAAGGCAGGCATCAGTTTAAGATATTTCAATAGTTCGAAATACTTGTCGCGTGTTTCCGCAGTCCAGTCGCAGTCGATCTGCACTTCATGAACATTCTGCAGCAGGTTGTCTTCCAGGAGCCCTTTCAGCAGGTAATCGATCCGGTCGCCTAGTTTGGTAACCGTTTCCGGCAGGATGCTTTTAAGGGTTTCGTTGGTGATAAAGATGGTAGGGATGATTTCCACTGACTGGTTATTGAGCCATTCTTTACTCGCCCGATCAATCATGATTTTTGCGTTCGGAATGGGTCGTTCTGCCCGGGCATCCCAGACCACGTCAAAGAACTTCACATATAGCTTTTTTACTTTCAGATCGGTAAGCGCCTTTTGTTCTGTGCTGTTGAGTTGTAACACCGATTTCCAGAAATAGAATGCTCTTTCTGTTTTGCGTTCGGGTTTGCAGGCGGATGCCATGGAAAACAGGCAAAAAAATATCAATGAATTTATGATACCGCGAGTCATATAAGGGGGATGTTTATTTACTTTGTGACTTATCCAAATCAAAAATATGCATCGTCGTCAATTCCGCCTCTACCTGCTCCTGCTAATTTTCTTGATTCCTGCTATCACCGCTTTTTCACAAGTGGTTTCCGGACCGATGCTGGGATACGTGGAATTGAGAACGGCCAAAGTATGGGTAGAGCTGAAGCCGGGTTCCACTGCCGAATGCTGGTATTGGAAAAAGGGCACCACCATGGCCAAAAAAGCCGTGGCTCAGACCGAAGGTAAATGGTTTGCCCCGGTATTGTTTGACCTAGTAGGACTCGAAATGAACACGACCTATGAATATGCGGTAGTGGTCAATGCCAAAGCTTCTCAAAAACCGGCCAAAGCCGATGGCGAATTTACCACGATGGATCTTTGGCAATGGCGCAAGCCGGCACCCGATTTCACCTTTTTGACCGGAAGTTGTGCGTATTTCAATGAACCGGTTTATGATCGTCCCGGAAGCCCTTACGGAAAGGATTCTTCCATTTTCGAAACCATGGCCGATGAGAAGGCCTCTTTTATGTTGTGGCTGGGCGATAACTGGTATACCCGTGAGGCCGATTATTTCTCTCAATGGGGTTTGTGGTACCGGGCCAGCAGGGACAGAAGTATGCCTGTGTTGCAACGATTCCTTCGATCCATGCAGCATTACGCAATCTGGGATGACCATGATTACGGTCCCAATGATGGTGATAAAAGCTATTCTTTAAAGGAAACCAGCCTGCAGGTATTCAAAAATTACTGGGCCAATCCCTCTTATGGCCAGAACGGCCAGGGTATTTATTCCCGGATCAGTTATGGCGACTGTGATTTCTTCCTGATGGATGATCGTTATTTCAGAAGCAATGATGATATGTCGGCCTTTGTGTATGGGCAGCCAAACCCCGATAAAAGAATGTGGGGCGCAGAGCAGCTCGAGTGGTTGAAAAACTCTTTATTGCAAAGCAAAGCAACCTTTAAATTTATCGTTACCGGAAGCCAGACACTGAACCCGGCTTCTCCTTACGACTGCCTGCAGGATTACCCGATCGAGTTCAACGAACTGATGTCGTACCTGAATGCGGAGAAGATCAATGGAGTGATGTTCCTGACCGGCGATCGTCATCACAGTGAGGTCATTCGCTACGACCGCAACGACAGCTATACTTTATATGACATCACTTCTTCTCCACTCACTTCCGGTGTTTCCAGGGTAGGAGGTAAAGAAGCGAATAATCCGGCGCGGGTAGCCAATACGCTGGTGGAAGATCAGAACTACACGCGGGTATCCGTTACCGGTAAAACGGGAGAAAGAAAACTGCAAGTGGAATTTGTAAATAAAAGTGGTAAGACAATGGGCGAATGGAGCGTATCGGAAAAAGAACTTAAAAACAAATAGCGTGACAATAACATTTGGATATGACAAGAAGCAGGTGATGGATGGCTTGCGCAATCACTTTTTCAGCCGGCCCGAAATAAGGTTGCTGGTAATCCTGGTGAATGTTTTTGCCATACTGTCTGCCGTACTGTTTTATTTCAAGAAGATACAGCCATTGTCTTTCCTGGCTTTCTCGCTGATGTGGTTCCTGCTTTGGATCACCATCCGCTTGATATTGCCCGCCAGCATTTACAAAAGATCGCAAACCTTTAAAGATCATTTTACATTAAGTGTGGATGAAACCGAAGGCGTGTTGCTTCAGACCGATCGCGGTCAGCAACTTTGGAAATGGACAGATTTCAGCGGTTTCAAGGAAACCGCCTATTTTTTTCATCTGTATTTCGACAGCCGCTCCTTTTTCATGGTCCCCAAAGACTCCTTCAAAGACCTCGTACAAATTCAGGAAGCGAGGAGGATAGGCGGAGGACGCCGAAAGTTTATCGTTTCACGTTTCAAGTTTAACGTTCTTGTTTCCCTCCCTTTTTGTCTCCGCTCCCGCTCCCACTCCCGCTCCGTTCCTCCTCAGACGAGTCTTATCCGCCGAAGGCGGAGGACTCGTCTCGGAGAGACTGCTATTACTCGGTGAGTGTGAGTTTATCGTTTCAAGTTGGTTTGCTGTTTCTGTTTCCGAGGGGAGTTAGATTCAACTTTTTACATTTTAACTTTTGAATTCGCAATCCGTCATCGCATTGGCTCATTGACAAATTGACCAATTGACTAATTGAATTCCATCCGTAATCCGTCATCCGTAATCCGCAATCATTCATTGGCTCATTGACTAATTGCCCCATTGGCAAATTGCTATTTCGGTCTATACTTGCTTTCTTCAAATATTTTCTTCGCATCGGTTTGCAGCAGCTCGGTCATTGTCATTTTTTCATTTTTCTCCATGAATTTTTTTACGATCTGCCAGCCGCAGAATAAACCTATATAGCCAGGTGAGCCAGGTCCGAGTTCCTGGGTATTGGGACCATCATTCAAATAGTTCTTCAGGATATCCGGCTCTTTGTTGTAGAGGAAATTATTGGTGAGGAAGAAATTCCAGATGCTGCCTTCATTTTCATAGCAGCCTTTTAGTTGTTTGTCTGTATAACCGATTTTTAAACTGTCTGCTGTGTAGGGAAGCAGGTGATCCAGCACATACAATCTTTTCCCTTTTTCAACCATCTGTTCCACCATGCCTTTTCCTTTCAGTGATTGCGGATACAAGTCATCGATGATATTTTTCATACAGTTCACCACGATCATATCCGGGGAAAATCTTCGTGATATATAGGCGGGATATAAAGATTCACCCATAGGACTATGGTAGAAAGAAAAATCTTTGCCAAGGTGCAATTGTAAGCCTACCGCCAGTCCTTCGTTGGTCATAACATCTCCATAGCCTCCGAGAGATGCTTCGAAATAGGCATCCATCGGGCCAATAAAAGTGAAAAGCTTTTCCGGCAGGGTATCTTTGGGGAAATAGTATTTGGTGAACCGTAAACCCTGTTCGATGTCTTTGCGTACTTTTTCAAAGTCGCCGAACACCTTGTCGGCAGAATCTTTCAGCGGTTTATAATCGCGGATAAACTGCCGGATAGCAGCAAAAACCTGCTCGCTGGTATCTGTAACCGGCGGGAGACCGAGGATATGGGTGGTGAAGTCTTTGAGGAAACCGGGGTAGCGACCCGACAGATCCCGGAGGGCAGCCGGTAGCTGATTGGTATCGATGGCAAAAAAATCCTTCTCAAAGCGATTTACTTCCAGTTTCACCTGAACTTTGGAGACATCCGGTATTGATTTATCCCGACAGGAAGCAAGCAGCAGGAGCGAGGATGCTACAACTAACAACAATCTATATTTCATACGCAGCTGATAATGGATTTTTACTGGCATTCAAACGATTTGGGCGCATATTAAGTATATCCGGCCCCAGCGGGGTCAGGTTTTAACATTTTTTCAATCCTGCAACACTTGCGGTGTTCCCGCATTTCCAGGACTGGTTTACATTTGTAGTATGAAGATAGCTCTTGCGCAGCAAAATTATCACATAGGGAATTTTGAAAGCAATACGCAGAAGATCATTGATGCCATTCAATCGGCCCGTCAGCAAGGCGCCGACCTGGTTGTTTTTACCGAATTGAGTGTTTGCGGATACCCCCCGCGTGACTTCCTGGAGTTTCGGGATTTCATCAATCAGTGCTATGCCTCTATTGAAAAAATCAAGGAACATACCGCTGATATCGGTGTGATCGTGGGTGCGCCGGCGATCAATCCCGATGCCGCCGGAAAAGATCTGTTCAACTGTGCCTGGTTTTTGTACGAAGGCAAGGTGCTGGGTACTGCTCACAAAACACTGTTGCCAACTTATGACGTATTTGACGAGTACCGCTATTTTGAACCGGGCTACAACTGGAAAGTGATCGAATTCAAAGGACGGAAAATTGCCCTTACCATTTGCGAAGACATCTGGAACCTCGGCGGTAATCCCCTTTACCGAATTTGCCCGATGGACAAGTTAATAGGACAGAGCCCGGATCTGATGATCAATATTTCGGCTTCCCCTTTCGATTATGACCATGATGATGATCGCAAGGAAGTCATTCGTGCCAATGTATTGAAATATAAAATCCCGATGTTCTATTGCAATGCAGTGGGTTCGCAAACTGAAGTGGTATTCGATGGGGGCAGCATTGTGATGGATGCCAAAGGAAATATTGTAAAGGAGGCAAAATACTTCGAAGAAGATATGGTGGTAGCCGACCTGGAAGAGGTTCTTCAACCACGAATAGCGCGGGAACAGCCGGTGGCGCGCACACTTGACAAGGAAATGCGGGTGTCGCGGGTAAACGATCCCGACAAGATCATTGACTATATGGTGATGGAAGACAACATCACTGAAATACACCAGGCACTTATTCTGGGAATTCGTGATTACTTCAGGAAGATGGGATTCAAAAAAGCCATACTCGGTTCTTCGGGCGGCATCGACAGCGCTGTAACACTTGTGCTTGCCTGTGAGGCACTGGGGGCAGAGAATGTAACGGCCCTGCTGATGCCTTCGCCTTTTTCAAGCGGGCATTCTGTGAGTGATGCGGAAGAGCTCAGTCGTAACCTGGGCAATCCTTATCACATCGTTCCCATTGAAGGCATTTATGATTCCTTTCTAAGCAGTCTCAAACCCATCTTTGGTGATCTGCCTTTCAGCCTGGCCGAGGAGAACATTCAAAGCCGCACAAGGGGTAATTTATTGATGGCGGTTGCCAACAAGTTTAACCTCATCCTGCTGAATACTTCCAACAAGAGCGAGTTGGCAACCGGCTATGGAACGTTATATGGTGATATGGCCGGAGGACTTGGGGTTTTGGGAGACGTGTATAAAATGCAGGTATATGCGCTGGCAAGACATCTCAATAAAACAAGACCCGTCATTCCCGTAAATATTATTGAAAAAGCGCCTTCCGCGGAGTTACGCCCGAATCAGAAAGACAGTGATAGTCTGCCTGAATACCCATTACTCGATAAAGTCTTGTATCAGTATATCGAAAGAAGGCAGGGGCCGCGCGATATCATTGCCATGGGAATTGAGGAAGCCCTGGTGAAAAGAATTTTGAAACTTGTTAATACCAACGAATACAAAAGAAACCAGTTCTGTCCTATCATCCGGGTCAGTTGCAAGGCCTTTGGTGTTGGCAGAAGGGTGCCGATCGTGGGTAAATATCTTTCCTGATCAATAGATCGTTGTTGCACGGGGAAACGCTGAGGGAGCAATTAGTCAATTAGTCAATTTGCCAATTAGCCAATTCAATGACGGATGACGAATTACGAATTACGGATGACGGATGGAGATGCAATTTGTCAATTAACCGCAAACCGCAAACTGCAAACCGCAAACCGCTCCCGCTCTCACTCCCGCTCCCACTACGAAAGGGGCTGTTTCACCAGTCCCCGAATCAATGCATCATTTCTACAATGATGTCTACATTGGAGGATCCGCCAATATTGACTGTTTTCGCCAGTATGAGGGATGTTGAGGTCAGGTTGACAATCTTTACGTCTCCTGTCAGGCTTCCGAATAAAGCCTGTGGGAAATTGATGACTGTTTCATTGCTTTTGAACGACCAGGTAATGGCGGTTGATTGCGCATCAGCCGGATCGCATTTGGATGCTCCTTCGTCGACCGTGCCGGTTCCGTCGGTTTTCAGCAATAAGGTATTATCGGTTTGGCAAGATTGAAGCTCATATCCTGGAGGAAGGCCTGTGTCGATATATCCGTCGCCATTTACATCAATTCCGGCGTTTTTGTATTTCCAGGTTCCGCTGGTGATCAATTCGGTTTTGGAAGGACCGGAAGAATCATTTTTGCTGCAGGATGCCATCGTCAGGGCTGTAAAGACTACAGCAATCAGGGTAAGCCGCTTCATAGTGTTGTTTTTTAACGATGTAAATGTAAGGTCTGTGAGGTTAAGAAAAAACAAAAAGCCCCTTCTTGCGAAAGGGCCTGGTGTGATTCATGGGTTATTCATTAATGCTTTAAGATAAACAGGTAACGAAGGGTTGTACCACCCGAAGTTTCTTCAAAGTAGATCTTAAGATTGGAGTCGTCGATAGAATACACTTTGTAGGTTTCGCCATCGAATTCGAGTTCCTTTTCTTCATTTTTGAACTGCCAGGAGAATGAATAAGTCTGATCATCAGCCGGATCACATTTGGTGGCGCCAGCGTCTACGGTACCTGTTCCATTGGTTGCAAAGGAGATCAGGTCGTCCAGTTGGCAGGCCTCAAAAGTTTCTGCAAGGTCAACAGTGCCGTTTTTGTCGGCATCTAATCCGGCAGTCTCCAGTTTCCAGGCAGCCTTTGTGATCAGTTCCGTGTTTGATTTCTTTGAGCTACCCTTTGAGCAGGCAGTAAGGGTTGCAACAGCCATCACAACGGCTGCGGTCTTAAGCAGATTTGATTTCATCGATAATTGGTTTTTTGTTTGGCCTTTCGGCACCCTAATAACTCCCGCCGGGGTTTATTATTGTTCCCAAAAAAGGAAGATATTTAGGCTTTTAATAGCTATTTAAATGCTTTGGCAAGCATCTTGCAAAGGCTTCCTTCGTATTTTTGAACCTAATTTTTTGAAACTCACCTAAATAAAGCAAATACAATACATATGGCTTTGACATCTGATGATATCAGGCAGCTCAATGAAAAGATTCAGCACCAGGGTCAGTTTGTGGATCGTCTGCGGGATGAAGTGGGGAGGGTAATTGTTGGTCAAACGGGCATGCTCGACCGACTGCTGATTGGCCTTCTGAGCAATGGACATGTACTGCTGGAAGGCGTACCCGGATTGGCGAAAACCCTGGCGATAAAATCACTGGCACAGGCGGTGCATGCCAAATTCAGCCGCATTCAGTTTACGCCCGATCTGCTCCCTGCTGATGTTATCGGTACCATGATCTATAACCAGCCCCGAAACGAATTTATGGTTCGAAAGGGACCCATCTTCGCCAATTTCGTACTGGCAGATGAAATCAACCGTGCCCCGGCAAAAGTGCAGAGCGCTTTGCTGGAAGCCATGCAGGAAAGGCAGGTTACCATTGGAGAGCATACCTATAAACTGGATGAGCCATTCCTGGTATTGGCCACCCAAAACCCGCTGGAGCAGGAAGGCACTTACCCGCTCCCGGAAGCCCAGCAGGATCGTTTTATCATGAAGGTAATTGTGGGATATCCTACCAAGGCGGAAGAGCAACTGATCATTCGTCAGAACGTCCAGGGAATGACGCCTCCCTCTGTCAGCCAGGTGGTGTCCATGCAGGAGATATTGCAGGCACGTGAACTGGTAAGAAAAATTTATATGGATGAGAAGGTGGAAAACTATATCCTCGATATCGTATTCGCCACCCGGACTCCGGAGAAATACCGCCTCGATAAACTCAAACACCTGATTGCTTATGGAGGCTCCCCCCGTGCCAGCATTAACCTGGCATTGGCCGCCAAGGCACAGGCCTTCCTGGGTAAACGCGGCTATGTGATACCGGAAGACGTTCGCAGTATTTGCAAAGACGTGTTACGTCATCGTATTGGCCTTACCTACGAAGCGGAAGCCGAAAACGTGAATATCGAGAATGTAGTGGATGAAGTTTTGAAAGCAGTACAGGTTCCTTAATAAGGGTATAAAAAAATTGTTATTTGCTAACCACACAGGAAATATTAAAAAAAGTTCGCGAGCTGGAGATCAAAAGTAAAAAGCTCACCCGGCACCTTTTTACAGGCGAATACCATAGCGCCTTCAAAGGAAGAGGCATGCTTTTTAAAGAAGTAAGAGAATACCAGCATGGAGACGATAT
Organism: Chitinophagaceae bacterium; assembly: GCA_044226045.1. Classification (GTDB taxonomy): domain Bacteria; phylum Bacteroidota; class Bacteroidia; order Chitinophagales; family Chitinophagaceae; genus Endoryza. The sequence goes on along the minus strand of JBGAHR010000024.1, from coordinate 29,684 downwards.
CCGCTTCATAGACTGGAATGTGTCGGCGAGATTTGATCATCCTTTCAGTAAGCTCTTTGAAGAAGAAAGGGAATTGTCCGTGATGTTGCTGGTCGATGTATCGGCCAGTTCACTGTTTGGCACCTCGCAATCGAGAAAACGGGATATGGCTGCTGAAATAGCTGCGGTACTGGCTTTCTCCGCGATTTCCAATAACGACAAAGTGGGCGTCATCTTTTTTTCGGGCACCGTGGAGAAATTCATTCCACCTAAAAAGGGAAGAGATCATGTGTTGTATATCGTGAGAGAACTGCTCACCGTGCAGCCCAGGCAGAAGAATACAAGGATCGAAGAAGCTATCCGCCGATTGAACAATTCAACCCGTCAGAAATGCATTACGTTTATCCTGAGTGATTTTATCGACAGCAGTTTTGCAGACACTTTGAAAGTTGCAGGCAAACGGCACGACGTGATCGGGATAAAAATTTATGATAAAATGGATATGCAACTGCCCGATGTCGGACTGCTGGAAGTATCGGATCTGGAAACCGGCCAAACAATACTGGCAGACAGCAGCGATTACCTGGTGCGGCAGCGATACCAGCAGGATTTTTTTAATCATACAGAATGGTGTAAAACAGTTTTCCTGCAAGCAGGTTGTGATCTGCTTCATATTCGTACAGATGAAGATTATGTAAAAGTGCTGCAGAAATTTTTCGTTGGAAGGAACCGTTAATTCATGAACCGTATTTCGATTTTCAGTCTCTTTTTTTTGATCAGCCTGTTCAGTACAGTTGAATTGAACGCACAGGTGTTGGTACGGGCCAGCGCCGATAAAGACAGCATACTGGTGGGCGATCCGATTCACATCACCGTGGAAGCCCGGTTACCGCTGGGGCAGAAATACGAATGGTTTAAACTGGATACCATCCCACATTTTGAATGGCTCGATAAAGGAGTAGTTCAGGATACCAATGATGTGGATGGAAAAAAAATCAGCCAGGTTTTTACCATCACCAGCTATGATACCGGTTCCTGGAGTATTCCGAGTGTAAGCATCCGCGTAGGCAATCAAACATACAGCAGTGACACGGTTCCGGTGAGAGTGGTATACAATGCCGGCTTCAATGCCTCCGAAGAATATCGCGACATCAAGGAGCCGGAAGAAGTGGAGGCCAAAGACCCCAATCAATGGAAATGGTGGGCGCTGGGAGGACTTACACTGATAGTGCTGGTGATCATCCTGTTTTTCCTTTTCAATAAGGATAAGAAACATAAAAAAACACAGGAGGTGCAGGTCCTGCTGACTCCTTATGAAGAAGCCATGAAATCCATCGGAGCGCTGCGGTTGGATCGGTCTATTCCGATTAAGGAATATTATACTGCCCTGAATAATGTGTTACGTACTTACCTCAACAGGGAGCTTGGTATCTCCACATTCGAAAAAACCAATGATGAACTGCTGCAACAGTTGAGATCCGTGAGGCTGCCGGCATCGGAATATTCAAGTCTGTCGGATGCATTGCATCTGTCGGACTATGTAAAATTCGCAAAATATGAACCCGATGTGGATCACAATGAAAGAGCCATTCGGATCATTGAAGAAGCAATAAATATCATTAATAACAGTCAACCCAAAAAACAATCCGAGTAGTTTGCTTTATTCCTGGTTACAACATATTGAATTTGCATGGCCCTGGATGTTCGCCCTTTTTGCGCTGCTTCCTTTGCTTCTTTTCTGGTACCTGAAAAGGTCCAAAAAGCAGGAGGCGACGCTAACGCTTTCTTCCTTGAATGGATTGCGCGGGTCCGGCTCCTGGAAAACGAGTTTTCGTCATGTACTCTTTGTTCTTCGCCTGCTGGCCATCAGTTGCCTGATCGTGGCCTTGGCCCGACCGCAAACCCGCTTCGATGAGGAATTAAAGAACGGCGAAGGGATCGATATCATACTCTGTATGGACGTGAGTGGAAGTATGATGGCACAGGACCTGTTGCCCGACCGGCTGGAAGCGTCCAAAAAAGTAGCGGCTGATTTTGTTAACAGTCGACCCACCGACCGAATCGGGGTGGTTATTTTTTCCGGGGAAAGCTTTACACTGGTTCCGCTCACTACCGACAAGGCGGTATTGCAACAACAAATTTACAGTATAGCCAGAGGCATCCTGGAAGATGGTACAGCCATTGGTGACGGACTGGGTTTAAGTGTCGCCAGGCTGAAGGGCTCTGCCGCCAAAACAAAAGTGGTGATCCTGCTGACCGATGGCGAAGACCAGGGAGGCCGCATTTCACCGGCGGAGGCTAAAATGATGGCCGCTTCATTCGGCATCAGGGTGTATACCATCGGGCTGGGAACAGAAGGTTTTGCCCCCTTTCCGGTGCAATTACCCGATGGGCAAACCTCGGTACAAATGCAGAAAGTGAATATTGATGAAAAACTCCTTCGCGAGATCGCCGCTCAAACAGGCGGGCTTTATTTCCGAGCACGTGATGCGGAAAGCCTGAAGAATATTTACAATGAAATTGACAAGTTGGAGAAGTCGAGAATAGAAGTAACCGCGTTGAAACGGTATACAGAAAGATTCCATCCATTTGCCATCGCCGCGGCGGCTTTGCTGTTACTGGAAATTTTACTGAGATTTACGGTGTTTAAAAAGTTCCCCTGATCATGAAAGCAGTGGTATATAAGTCAACCGGCAGCTGGTACACCGTCAAGGATGAATCGGGTAAATTCTGGAACGCCCGCATGAAAGGGATCTTTAAAATTGATGACATCACCAGCACCAACCCCTTAGCAGTTGGAGATGAAGTGGACATCGACATAGAACAGGAGAATGAATTATCGGTAATCGTTTCCGATATCCTGCCAAGACGAAATTATATCAATCGCCAGTCGCCAAGGCACAAACACCAGCACCATATCATTGCCGCCAATGTAGACCAGTCTTTACTCGTGGCCACCTTGAAGGAGCCGCGCACTTCGCAGGGATTCATCGATCGCTTCCTTGTTGCCTGTGAGATGTACCATGTTCCCGCAATTATTTTATTCAATAAGTCCGACCTCTACCGAAATAAGGAGATGAAGCAATACGAAGAGTGGAAAGACATGTATGAAGCGATCGGTTACCAGGTGATGCTGGTGAGTACGCTGAAGAATGAAGGCCTGGATAATTTACATGCGTTATTAAAAGGCAGGACCTCCCTGATCAGCGGACATAGCGGTGTTGGTAAATCATCTTTGCTGAATGTACTCATGCCCGGTCTCGAACTAAGAACACAGGATGTCAGCGGTTGGAGTGGAAAGGGATTACATACGACCACCTTTGCGGAAATGTTCGATTTACCCGACGGAGGCCGGTTAATTGACACGCCCGGCATGCGTGAGTTTGGTTTGGTGGATGTTACCAGGCAGGAGTTGTCTCATTATTTTCCGGAAATGCGCGATCGGTTGAATCAATGTCAGTTTAATAATTGTCTGCATACCAGCGAACCCGGCTGTGCTATCAAGGAAGCGGTAGCCGAAGGCGCTATTCACGAGGACCGTTATGTGTCTTACTACAACATCCTGGAATCGTTGGAAGAAAAAAGCTATTAGCATTTACTGTTACTGCAATGACATAAAAAAGCCGACGAACAATAATGAACATCGGCTACAGTAGTACTACCAGGGACTACAGTTATTTTATTTCAGGAAAGAAATCGTTTGGCTGAATGTATCATCAGTTTGTTCTCGAGGAATTTTGCCACTTCCACTACAGCATCATTGTCTTTTCTCGGCGCTTCCCTGAACTTGAACGGGTAAATGGAAATACCGGTGTAGATGTTGTAATGAAGAGTCAGGATGTGGTTCTTGTAGGAGAAGTTCCAGGTGAGGGTGTCGAAATCATCTTCTTTATTGGAGAAACGGATTTCGAGATCGTCTGAAAGGATGTTGGCTACTTCGTAAAACCTTTTCAGGCCACAATCATCATCGATGATTGCTTCGGTGCAGCCAAAGTCGGTGCGTAAGGTAAGGCTCATAAAAAACGGATTTGGGTTATCAAATAGGTACAAGACCGGGATCAGGCTTTAAATTTTTTGGCCTTGGGAACCTTTTCACCGCTTAAAATCCTTTCTGCTCCCACGTTTTTACCATTGGAAGGACATCCATACTTTGGCCCGAAGGCCTTATTCCATAAACTACAGGAACTACCTGAAACGAGGAGAATGGCGAGGAAAAGATACAATGCAGGCCGGATCGTTTTCATAAGAATTTATTTCTACGGGTTAACGTATTTAAAACTAATAATATTATCCGGCAAATGCAATAGCGTCAGTTCCCGGGTTCCCTGAACCAGTCGGCATATCTGACGTAATTGTTTGCAATTCTGTCTATTTCGCCCCGTATTTGACTTTCATCAATAGCCTTAACCTTTTTGGCAGGAACCCCGGCATAGATGCTGCCGCCCTCGCAAACGGTGTTTTCCAGCACCACCGCCCCGGCTGCAATGATCGTGTTACTGTGGATCACCGCATTATCCATCACAATGGCTCCCATGCCGATCAGCACATTATCGTGTACAGTACAACCATGTACAATGGCGTTATGACCGATTGAAACATTATTGCCGATGATTGCTTTGGTTCGTTGGAAAGTGCAGTGTATCACGGCGCCATCCTGCACATTCACCTTGTTCCCCATCCGGATGCTGTTTACATCGCCACGAACAACCGCATTGAACCAGAAACTGCAGTCATTTCCGGCGATTACATCACCTACGATCGTGGCGTTCGGAGCGATAAAGCAATTGTCACCAAAGGAAGGATATTGATCTTCTACTGGAAGAATAACCGGCATAAAATAGTTTTAGTTTCACAAATCAGCCGCGCGCTGTTCCTGCAAATATCCTGAAAATTGTTACGACATTTGTGGCATGGCTGGCAAACATTCCAAAGACGGTAATAACTTTCATCTTTCCACCCGGCAATTGTTTCTTCAGCATGTGGCGCAAACATCTCCGGCGCCGCTCGCGCTGGAAATAGTGAAGGCGCGTGGCTGCAAACTGACGGATGCCGAAGGAAAGAAATATATTGACCTGATTGCCGGAATCAGCGTATGCAATGTTGGTCATTCTCATCCCAAAGTGGTGAAAGCGATTCGGCAACAGGCCAACCAGTACCTTCATCTGCTGGTGTATGGTGAATTGATCGAAACCCCACAGGTGCAGTATGCCAGATTCCTGGCCGATCATCTTCCCGCTTCTCTCGATTGTGTTTATTTTACCAATTCAGGCGCTGAAGCTACTGAAGCAGCCATGAAGCTGGCCAAGAGAACAACGGGTCGTTCACGCATACTCGCTTTCAATCAAAGTTATCATGGCAGCACACAGGGAGCTTTGAGCATAATCGGTGATGAATACTGGCGAAATGCCTACCGGCCATTATTACCTGATGTATGGCACCTGGAGTATAATTCTCCCGAAGCCATTGAAGAGATCAATGAACAAACGGCCTGCATCATTCTCGAAACGGTACAGGCAGAAAGGGGTGTATATGCTCCCGATAAAAAATGGCTGCAGTCCATCCGTAAGAAATGTTCTGAAACCGGAACGCTGATGGTGATGGATGAAATACAAACAGGTTTTGGAAGAACAGGACGTTTATGGGGTTTCGAAGGGTTTGAAGTAGTGCCCGATATCATCTTGCTTGGAAAAGCATTAGGTGGCGGCATGCCTTTGGGTGCGGTTGTCAGCAGCCGTGAAAGGCTGGCGGCGTTTACTGCTAACCCGGTATTGGGTCATATCACCACTTTTGGCGGACACCCGGTTTGTTGCGCCGCAGGACTGGCGGCTATGAAAGTATTGATAAAGGAGCACCTTATTGAGGAAGTCAACAGGAAAGCCGGCCTTTTTAAAGAAATGCTTCAACATCCCGGCATCAAGGCCTTCCGGCAATCGGGACTGCTGATGGCCATCGAACTCGACAGTGCCGAGCAGGTATTGAAAACCGTTGAGCATTGTATTCGTGCAGGCGTGCTGGTAGACTGGTTCCTTTTTGCACCACATTGTATCCGCCTGGCACCACCGCTAGTCATCACTCCCCGGGAAATTGAAAAAGCCTGCAAAGTGATATTATCGGCATTGTAACAGCCTCTGTTTAACTGTTCCTTCCAATAGGTTCGTTTGTTGCTACTATTTATGAACCATTTTCGGAATTTACGCTTTTTGATGATACATTGCAGCATACAACAAACCCGACGTATGTTCAATAAAGGCTGGCTTATTCTATTGACTTTATTTTTCGCAGCTGATACCGTTGCTCAGAAAAATCCCGGTAAATATCCATCTCTTCTCTGGCGCATTTCCGGTAATGGTCTTACGAAACCATCGTACCTGTTTGGTACCATGCATCTCACCGATAAAAAACTGTTCTATTTCAGCGACTCACTGTATCATGCACTCGAAACAGCGGAAGGCTTTGCGGCCGAGCTGGACCTGCAGGAGTCCATGCCTTCCATTATGCAGGAGGTTAATTCGGAAAGATCCAACCAGAAAAAATTAGTTGAACTTTTAAGCGGCGAGGAATTGAAGCCGGTTCAGAAAAAGCTTGAGTCGGTGATGAAGATGCGTTTGGCAGAGATCAGGATGAAAGACCTGCATTCAAAAAAATCGGAGTACTATAGTAAGATCGTGAAGAAAGGGGAGATGCCGGCCATCATCGATCTGTATCTTTTCGATATCGCGGAGAACAAAGGAAAATGGGTGGGTGGAATTGAAGATCCGGAAGACCAACTCCAAACCAAAAGCCCGCAGGACGAAGCCAGGGGACTCATTGCTGAAATTTTAAGTGATCCCAAAGAGATGAAGAAGATGTTGAATTGGATGATTGATATATACCTTTCTCAGGATCTTGATAAGATAGACAGGAATAATGCCATCTGGAAAGGATCAGCCGATTCCGTGTTGATTCGACGGAACATTAAAATGGCCCGGCGAATGGATAGTATCATGAACATCCGGTCCTGTTTGTTTGCCGTAGGGGCGGCACACTTACCCGGAGATAGCGGTGTGGTGACCCTGCTGCGGAGCAGGGGTTTTAAAGTGGAGCCCATCCGGTCGGAAAAAACCATTGATCCCGATTCATACACTTTTGTGAGAAAGGAAAAGCCCTGGGTGTCACTCACGAGTGACAGTAGTTGGTATTCCATCCTCGCACCGGTGAAAGCGGTAGACATGGAAACGGAATTATCGGCTGATGGATCAGGATTAAGAGCCGCTCCTGACCTGGCAACAGGCGACATCTATTTCACGATTGCATCCGAACTGGAAGACGTGCCCAAAGACATTGATTCGGCCCTTAAAAATGTGTCTAAAAAATTATCTGCCCGAGGTACTGTCAAGTCGGAAAAGCCGATCACAGTTGGTGGTTTGAAAGGAATGGAGGTGATTGCCGTCAATGACGGCCAGGAATTCCGTATGCAGTATTTCCTGCCAATGGGCAGAGCAGCTGTGATGAATTTTTTTAGCACTCGCAAAAGCGATTCGCTGTTTGGAACCAGGGCCAACCGTTTTTTCAATTCATTCAACGTAGTAAAAGAAGTACCCAAACCGCTGCCGGGGAAATGGCAGGCATCAGACTATTCACCCTTTGGTTTTTCTGTAAATATTCCCGGCCGGTTTAGCATGGAAGAAGTCAATGAGGAAGATTCAGTCTGGAAAAGCTATCGCTTTTTACTGAATCCCCCCGGTACTACCGGCATTACATTCTGGATGCTGGTTCAGAGCACCCGAACCGGTTACTATATAAATGGTGATAGCAGCGATTTTGCAAAAACAGAATTGGCTTTGAACACGAATACCGACTCAAAACCCTTGTTATCGGAAAACATTACCATAGATGGATATCCTGGTTATTTGTTTAGATACCATGTAGAAAAGGGAGACGAGAATTATGAGCTTTACGGAAAACTGTTACACCGCGGTAACAGGCGCCTTTTCTACTATGCGGCCTATACGCAAAGTGATGACCATGAAATGATGGCCAAACGGTACGTTGAGTCGTTCAGGTTGATACCCTATCCAACACAAACCTGGCAAAGACAGTCTTCGCCGGATGGCAAATTTTCCCTGTGGGCGGCTCAGCCATTAAGTTCCATCAGGTCGGACGGGAAGGAAATTATTTATGCAGATGATTCTGTTTCCGTAGTAACCATCCTGATACAGAAAATCGGACTTGGCAAATACCGGCGATGGGATAATGACAGTATTTTTTTTCGAACCCAGGCATCTGCATTTTATAATGAAAAGGATTCATTAATTGAATTCAACTTTATCAAAGACGGTTCATCACGTTCTTCGAGCGGGGTGGTGGATTTATATGATAATCACAATTATCTCGTATTCTCTTCTCATCTGTATGGCGATACCTTGTATAATTTTTTTGGGTACATGCCCCCCTCTTCTTTCCGCGACACGAACTACCAGAGGCTTTTCCGTGACATAAAGTTTATAGCTGATAAACCAGTATATGATAACCTGACTTCAAAGGCCAGCCGGTTGTTAAGTGATCTGCGATCATCTGATTCCTCGATCAGGCAGGAAGCTGCTGAAGGCCTATTATCCTACAAGTTTAAAACGGAGGATATTCCCTTATTAAAGGAAGCCCTGCTGCATTCCTATCCTTCAGCTGATGCGGTTTTTAACGTGTACGGCAAGCTGACTGATAAACTGGTTACACTGGATGATGGTAGTGTATTGGAGTGGGTAAAAGAGCAGTATAATTCGGTTGCGCAGCAACATCCCGAAAACCAATACGAGTTTCTGAAAATTCTTCCAGGACTGGCAACCAAAGAATCCTACCTCGCCTTGAAGGAAACATTACTGCAAAGAAAATGGGTTCCCGGCGGAGAAATAACCGATCTGTCTGCCCATTTAAAAGACAGTATCCAATTAACAAGTTTATTGTTTCCGGAATGCCTGCAGCTTTCGAAGGACAGCAACCAGGTAAAGTTTGTTGTTGAGTTACTACCCATGTTGCTGGATAGTGGATTCCTGAAATTAAACGATATCCTGCCCTATAAAAAATACTACTTCAGCCATGTCGACAAGCTGCTGGCCACTTTGAAGCAATCTGAGAACGATGATGAATTTTACATCAGCGCCTGGTCAGAAATCAATCTGTTGGCGTTATTAAAAGAACCCGCTGCCATTGCGCGTTTGCAGAAGTTGTCGGCAGTGAAGCAATCGTACACTGCTTTTTACGCGTTACGATCACTCGTAGATAAAAAATTACCTGCAGACAGCAGGGTGATCAATCGATTTGCTGCGGAGGTGGAATACCGGTATTCATTGTATGAGCTGTTGAAGAAAAACAAAAAGTTAAGCCTGTTCCCGGTGAAATACCTGACCAGGGCGGCGATGGCGGAGGCAGAATTGGCTTATTATTCGGATGAAGATCTTCCCATTGAAAAAGTTCAATACCTGCAGGAAACGACGTTGAAAATCGGCAGTGAATTACAGAAATGGGTAGTTAGCGTGGTATCTTACAAGAACGATGACAACCAGGAAGAAAAGTATCTCGGGTTTACCGGGCCTTACAAGGGAAAGGAACTGATAACACCGGAAAAGGGAATTGTAAGGGTATTCTATGACCAACAGTACAATGGTAAAAATCTGCAGGAGATCATAAATGCGTTTAGCAAGCTGCTGGAAAGCGAGGCGGAGGAGGAAAGTAATGATGACTAGTCTTCCACTTCAATGATCACTTCCACTTCCACCGCAATATTATTGGGAAGGGCGTACATGCCTACCGCACTGCGGGCATGTTTGCCCTTCTCTCCAAATATTTCAACCATAGTGTCGCTGTAGCCATTGATAACTTTCGGTTGATCGGTAAAGTTACTTTCGCAGTTGACCATTCCCAGCACCTTGATCACTCTTTTTACTTTGTTCAGACTACCCAGTTCGGCTTTGATGACTGCCAGATGCTGGATGGCTGTTGAACGGGCGGCATCATATCCTTCCTGGATGGTGAGGTCTTTGCCTACTTTACCGGTGATATCGGTGCCATCTGCTCTTTTAGGTCCCTTGCCTGCGAGGTAGAGCAGGTTGCCTACCCGAACGGCATTCACATAGTTGGCCACGGGCTTTGATGCAACAGGAAGCACAATGCCCGATTTCTTCAGATTGCTTTCGGCATCCTGGGCTTGCAGAGATGCAGCCAGTAAAATAAAGATGACGGATGACAGAAATAATTTTTTCATTGATCAGGGTTTTATCATTTCGTAGGTGATGGCCGCCAGCAAGGCGCCAACTATTGGTCCAATAACCGGCACCCAGGCATAACCCCAGTCACTGTCTCTTTTGGACGGAATGGGAAGCAGGAAGTGGACAATCCGGGGTCCGAGGTCGCGGGCCGGATTGATGGCATAACCCGTGGGGCCACCGAGTGAAAGACCGATCCCCAATACCAGCAAGGCAACCGGTAATGCATCCAACGCTCCCATTTTCACCTCTGCCTTGCTCATTAACAGGGCACCTAATACCAGCACAAAAGTGCCAATCATTTCAGTAATCACATTATTGCCGTTGCTGCGAATGGCCGGGCTCGTGCAGAAAGTACCGAGTTTGGTATCTCCATCCGGTGTAGCCAGGTAATGTTGGCGATAGGCAATATAGACCAGCACACTTCCCGCGATAGCGCCCGCAAATTGAGCCGCGATATAGTTCAGCGCGAGGTTGAGGTCGATTTCATGCAGATAAACCATTGCCAGACTGACGGCAGGGTTGAGGTGTCCTTTTCCTCCCAGGTAAAGAGATGCGTATACGCCCAGGAATACCGCAATGGCCCATCCGAAAGTAATAGTGATCAGTCCTCCGTTGTTTCCTTTTGTTTTCTGAAGAATTACATTCGCCACAACGCCATTACCCATTAAGATGAGCAACATGGTTCCGATGAATTCTCCCATAAAAGATGACATAAGCAATCATTTTAGTTATTGGCTGGCAGGTAATGTTCCGCGGTCTGCTTGAAAGATATTAATTGTTCTTCGATCCAATCATTGTTTTGGTTCATTTCTTTTGCCATCAGCCTGGCTACGTCGGGTGCGCAGGACAGCGCTGCCCTGGCATCCAGTAATAAAGAACGGGTACGTCTCGACAAAGCATCTTCCAGGGTCATACACATCTCCTCCCTGATGGCCAGTATAATGGAAGCTTTACTGTACGGAAGGTCGGAATGAATTTTTTCCGCGAGGGATGGTTCTTCGGCGATCATATCATTGAGCAGGACCTGATCGGTTCCGAGGTAATAGGTATCCGTATTGAAATCCGACGTTGGCTGGCTGCCGTGAATGGTCAGCTGTTCCGTTTTGCATTCACGATAGGGAAGACCAGCCTGGATAGCGGCGGTATTGATGACATCCTCCGACATCTTGCGGTAAGTGGTCCATTTGCCACCAACAATGGAAATCAGTCCCGAGCCGGCAATAATGATCGAATGATCCCTTGAGATCTCCGCTGTTTTACGGGCATTGCTTTTAACCAGCGGTCGCAGTCCGGCAAAAATGCTTTTGATATCTGCATAACCGGGATCTTTGGTAAGATAACGGGCAGCGTGGTGCATGATGAACTCCAGCTCCTCTTTCTGGGCCATCGGTTCCTCCCGGATTTCAGATACGGATGTATCGGTAGTGCCGACAATTATTTTCTGGTGCCAGGGCACCGCGAACAATACCCGGCCATCATCCGTATGTGGGATCATAATGGCCGCATCGCCGGGCAAAAACTCTTTGTTCAGCACCACATGTATACCCTGGCTGGGTGAAATACTGGCAAGCTTCTGCGGATCATCGAGGTGTTGGATGGAATCCGAGAAAACGCCGGTGGCATTGATGACCACGGAGGCTTTCACTTCCCAGGATTGCCGGCCAATTTGATCCTCGCACACCACGCCGGCGATTTTACCATTTGTTTTAAGAAGCCCTGTTACTTTAATATGATTGATCACCACTGCTTCCCGGTCTACCGCAGTCTGCGCAAGATTGACAGCCAGGCGGGCATCATCGAATTGCCCGTCGTGATAAATGACTCCGCCACGCAGCCCTTCCGGATCCAGCGTGGGCGCCAGTGCCAGCACTTCTTCGGTTGATAGCCACTGTGAGGTTCCCAGTCCGAGGCTGCCGCTCATCCAGTCGTACACTTTTAAGCCGAGTCCGTAATAGGGGCCTTCCCACCATTTGTAATTGGGGACAATAAAGGATTGGTTCTTGACCAGATGTGCGGCATTTTTTTTGAGAATGCCTCTTTCTTTCAGCGCCTCCATCACCAGTTTGATGTTTCCCTGTTGCAGGTATCTCACACCCCCATGCACCAGTTTGGTGGAGCGGGAAGAAGTTCCTTTGGCGAAATCATGTTGTTCGAGTAGTAATGTCTTGTATCCACGCGAGGCCGCATCCACGGCAGCACCGAGGCCCGTGGCGCCACCGCCGATGATGATGATGTCGAACGAAGGCTCGGATTGAAGGCGGCCCAGTAACAGATCCCTTTTCATACAATACTTGGTTATTTATCATTCGCCCAGGCAATACTGGCTTTTACTGCCCGTTGCCATCCTTTCAGATAATGAGCTGTTTTTTCAGCCGGCATCTTTGGTGAAAAAGTAGCCGCCGCCTGCCATTGCTTCTGCAGTTGTTCGATACTGTCCCAATAACCTACCGCCAGTCCGGCGAGGTAGGCCGCTCCCAATGCCGTTGTTTCATATACTTTCGGGCGAACGACGGTTGTTTGGAGAATATCACTTTGGAATTGCATCAGCATATTATTAATAGTAGCGCCGCCATCTACCCGCAGTTCGCTGATGGAAATTCCTGAATCGGATTCCATCGCCTTTAATACATCGGTTACCTGGTAAGCGATACTTTCGAGCGCGGCACGGGCTATATGCGCCCGGCTTGTTCCGCGGGTAATACCAAAGAGTGAACCGCGCGCATGTTGGTTCCAGTGAGGAGCTCCCAGTCCGGCGAAAGCGGGAACAAGGTATACGCCATTTGCGTCGGGTACTTCCGCGGCCAGCTGTTCCACTTCGGATGATTGCCGGATCATGTGCAGTTCATCCCGGAGCCATTGCACCACCGCGCCGGCGATGAACACACTTCCTTCCAGGGCATAGGAAGTACGGTTACCGATGCGCCAGGCCACTGTGGTTAACAGATTGTTTCTGGAAGGGATCAATTGCTCACCGGTATTCATCAGCATGAAACATCCTGTTCCATAAGTATTCTTGACCATACCCGGTTTGGTGCAAAGCTGTCCAAATAAGGCAGACTGCTGGTCGCCCGCGATCCCCGCAATCGGAATATTCGCGTGTTTGACCACTGCTTCCGTTACACCATACACTTTGCTGGAAGCTTTCACTTCCGGCAAAACAGAAGCAGGGATATCAAATAATTTCAACAGCTCAGGATCCCATTCGCAGGTATGAATATTTAATAACAAAGTGCGGGAGGCATTGGATACATCTGTTACATGTACTTTGCCACCCGTTAGTTTCCAGGTGAGCCAGGTGTCGATCGTTCCGAATGCGAGTTTTCCGGCATCAGCCTGCTGGCGCGCTCCCGGAACATGATCCAGTATCCATTTCAGTTTTGTTGCGGAGAAATAGGCATCGATCACCAGGCCGGTTTTTTCCTGAATGAAGGCTGCATGGCCCGCCGCTTTTAGCTGGTCGCAATAGTCGGCTGTTCTGCGATCCTGCCAGACAATAGCATGATAGATCGGCCTGCCGGTTTCGCGTTCCCAAACAACCGTTGTTTCCCGCTGGTTCGTAATTCCAATCGCAGCGATCTCATTCGTCTTTACATTTTGCTTGGCCATCACTTCCGCCATCACACCAAACTGGGAAGACCAGATCTCCTCTGCATTGTGTTCAACCCAACCCGGCTGCGGGTAGATCTGTTTGAATTCTTTTTGTGCAACGGTGATGATCTGTCCCTGCTGGTCAAACAGAATCGCTCGTGAACTCGTAGTACCCTGGTCCAGCGCGAGAATATATTTTTCTGACATGAAAATGGAATTGAACCTAAAAGGTAGAAAAAAGTTTGCAGTTTACGGTTGGTGGTTTGCAGTTTTCAAAGTCAAAATTCAAAAGTAAAAAGTTAATAGTAACCTTGTTCAGGTTGGCTTTTAATTTTGAATTTTCTCAACTGCAAACAGCAAACTGCTAACAGCAAACCAAAAAATGCAAGCTGATGAAAATATAGTACCTAAAATGCCAACCTGAAACTAAAGAACACGCCAAACCTTTTAACCTGTTCCGGTGGAAGCGGGCGGGGAAGCACTCTCCATACCAGGTCGAGACGGAATACTTTGAAGATATTGTCTACGCCCGTGCCGAGTTCCATATACGTTTTACCATCGAGCGACTCGAACTGATAGGTTGACCCTGCCGGCATATTATAAGCTTTGTTCTCCTCACTCAGGCTACCCCAAAGGAATTTGGCATTCCAGAATTGGCGGAACTTCAATTTCCGGGTAAGGGAGATGTAACGGAATAATCCGTTGCCGATATTGTGTTCGAAGTTGATACCCGCATACCGGTCGTGCAGGTATTCGTAACGGTTCATGAGGTTGAAGGCAAAACGATTGTAGTAGTAGATTTCATTGCCCGGCGCCACATCCAGCAACATGAAAGGAAGCGTGCCATAGGTTTTACCGGCAAATACATTATAGTAAATTCCGCCAAAAGGTGGAATCTTTTTATAATCAGATACACTGACGGAAACCTTGGTATAATCGTAACTGCTGTTAAGCACCCCCGCAAAACCTTTTGATATTTTGACTTCCGGAATCGGGTAGGGGCTGCCTACACTCGAACGATAAAAAGTATTCTCAAGGAATTTTTCGAGATAAGCGAACCGGAAACGGATGCTGGTTTCAAAATTATTCAGCGGTTCGCCGCTCGCGCCTTTGAAAATGTCGGCCGTGGGTAAATTGCGAACCGGGTTGAATTGTTTTCTTAAGCCTGTCAGCGTGATGGAAAATCCATTCTGCCATTCGTGAAAATATTCCAGTTTGGCTTCTTTCACCATCAGGAATTTGATGGGCACCGAGTTCTTACGGATGGCCAGGGCGAAGATATTGTCTTGGCTGATCTCATCGTAGTAGCTCTGCGAGCGATCGAAATCTTTTGTATAAGATGCAAATAACGTATTGCGCGGATTCTTACGGATAAGCCACAGCGCATCAATCTTTCCCTTTAATTTCTGGTCTCCAAATCCATAAGCCAGGTACCCATGGAATAGTACTTTCTTATTGAAGTATTTGTTGGTACCGAGATCAAATCGAACCCTCAGTCCCTCCTGTATATTCGCCGTTAGCCAGTTTTGCCAGGGGCCAATCTGGTAATTGCCGATATTCAGGTAACCGGTAGCCAGGAAGTCAAGCGTGCGGGTCGTTCGTTTGAACGCCGGCAGACTGAGCAGCGTATCGATCGTTTTATAGATTGCTTTTTCATTCCGGTTCAGTTCCTCATGTCTTTTCTGCGTCCATACGCTGTCCGGTGTTTCTTTGGCCGAGTCCGGCACAATCGTTTGTTCAATCAGGGTATTCTTGGCCAGTTCTGCCAGCACTGAACTGTCGTTAACCACGATGTTCCGATAGGTGGTCGATTTGCGTCCGATCAGGGAAAGGGCTTTCTCGCCGGTAAGAGACAGATCTACCACAAATTTGTCACGGCTTAAAAACCAGGTGCTGTCATTGAGCATGGTAAATTCCTGTATCAGGCTTAGTTTATCCACCCAGTTGATATTCGCCTCTTTCGATAACCGTAGATTCATCTTCTGTACAGCCCAGGTGGTGTCATGCACCCAGCAATCACCCTCAAACGTGTTCTCCCCTTTTCTTTTCGGGGTAAAAGACATGTGGATCAACCGGCGGTTGTTTACAAACTGGCTGTCGAGTACGCGGTAACGATAGTAATTATCACCATTATCACTCAACGGACTGATGAACTGCTTGTCAAAAACCGGGATGAAATTGCTGTAGAAATTGATGTTGGACTCCATGCCGCCTATGAACTGCAGGGCGCTTTCATTGCTAACACCAATCGTTTTCGTGGCTTTGAATACCTCGCGGCGCCGCTTCGGGTTCTTCTGGTAATAATAATCAGATAGCGCTTCCGTCAGGTACACCGGCAGGAAGGGAGCTCCTTCTTCCGTTGTATCGATATTGTTGAATACAAAGTTGAAGTTCCGCACAAAGGGAAGTCTTGACCATTTTTCCTTTTTAAGGTTCTTGATGTCAACCTCCAGTTTGTTGTATAGTTCGTAGGAGAAGTTATTGAAGCGATAACGGTCATTGAAAGGCTTACGGCGCACAATCCTTTTCCACATCAGCAGCCCCCGGTCGATCTTTCTTTTGACCACTACTTCCGTGGTGTACTTACCTCTTTCCAGGTTGATGTTGATATCAATGACGTTGTTTCTTTCGCGGGAGAAAAAACTGCTGTCGAGTGGTAACAGGAAATCCTGGTAGCCCACATACGTTACCAGGAGGGTATCGGGGTTCCAGCGATCGAACCGAAAGGCGAAATTTCCGGCCGAATCGCTCAGTCTGCCGGCCGAACTGCCTTTAAAACTGATGGAAGCAAATGGAATACGTTCATCGCTATGCGCATCCTTGATAGTGCCTCTCAGTACTTTAGATTGTGCGAAAGCCCCTGCAGTTAATAACAGTAACAATGCCAGCCAGCCCGTAAGAATGATCGTTCGTTTCACAATTCCCATCGCCCAAAATTACGAACTACCCCTATAATAGGGTTGGTTAAAATTATGTTTAGAATAAAAAGGCTGACAAATATTTGGAAAAGTCAAAACCCCATTGTTACTTTGAAATACAAAGTGCTTTTTATGCAAGAAGTCAAACCTCCCATTGAGACTTTACAGGATATCAAAAAAATGATGGAGCGGTCATCCCGGTTTATTTCCTTGAGTGGATGGAGTGGTGTAAGTGCGGGATTATGCGCGCTGGCAGGGGCGTTAGTGGCACAGGGGAAGCTGGCGACCTATCGTTCCTCCACCGAATCGGGGATCGATATGACCGGTATCGGTTTGATCAATTACCTGGTTGGATTGGCAGCTGTTGTATTTGCAGCCGCTTTTGTTTCGGCGTTTTTCTTTACTTATATCCGCAGCCGCAAAAACAATACACCGATCTGGGACCCGGTATCCCGGAGACTGATGTGGAATGTGTTGATTCCTTTGGCGGCAGGTGGCATTTGCGTGCTGAAAGTATTGCAGGAAGGATATTATGATCTGATTGGCCCTCTTTGCCTGGTATTTTACGGACTGTCCCTTTTAAATGCCAGCAAGTACACACTGGGCGAGATACGCTATCTTGGGTTCGGTCAGCTGATATTGGGCATCATCAGCCTATGGACACCCGGTTACGGTTTGTATTTTTGGGCGGCCGGATTTGGCATTCTCCATATTTTATATGGATTGATCATGTGGTGGAGGTACGAGCGCTGAATTAAACAAGCAAGATGAAGAACCCGATTGAAAATCTTAATAAAATTTTTGAAAGCAGGATTCGCCTGGGAGTGATGAGCATCCTGATGGTGAATGCCGAAGTCAGCTTCAATGATCTCAAACAGATGATGGAAGTGACAGACGGAAACCTGGCTTCGCACCTCATCAACCTGGAAGAGAACGGCTTCATCAAAGTGCATAAGGGTTTTGTGGGACGGAAAACAAACACCACCTATTCCATTACCAAGGCGGGAGAAAAAGCCTTTCGCGAACACGTGGAAGCGCTTGAAAATATGATCAAAGGAGTAAAGTAATTTTTTTTGTCCCTATACTTTGAAACGCAAAGTACTTTTTAAATAAATGTTATGAAAATCAAAATGATCCTGCCGGCACTGACGGAAGCCAAAAGCCCTTACTGGCGGCCGATCAAGTATTCCCTGTTCCCTCCGCTGGGACTGGCGACACTCGCAGCCTATTGCCATCCGGATGATGAGATCGATCTGCAGGATGAACACGTGGAGACGCTGCAAACGGACGATCAACCGGACCTGGTGGTGATACAGGTCTATATCACAAATGCCTACAGGGCCTATGCGCTGGCCGATCATTATAGAGCAAAAGGGGCTTATGTAGCGCTGGGTGGTCTGCACGTATCATCCTTGCCGGACGAGGCGATACCACATGCCGACAGTATTTTCATCGGACCGGGCGAAGATACCTTTCCTCAGTTCCTGGAAGATTTCAGAAACAGGAGACCCAAAAAACTTTACCTCAATCAAAAGAGAAATATTGAAGATATCCCCGCGATTCGGAGGGATCTTATCAAACGCGATCGTTACCTGGTACCCAATTCCATTGTAGTATCACGCGGCTGCCCGCATCACTGTGACTTTTGTTATAAGGATGCTTTTTATGAAGGCGGAAAATCCTTTTATACCCAACGGGTAGACGCTGCCCTGGCGGAAATAGATCGTTTGCCTGGCCGTCACCTGTACTTTCTCGATGATCACCTGCTGGGCAATCAGAAATTCTCCAACGCTCTTTTTGAGGGTATGAAAGGAATGAATCGTGTTTTCCAGGGAGCTTCCACCATCGATGCCATCTTACGGGGGAATCTAATTGAAAAAGCAGCGGAAGCAGGATTGAGAAGTGTATTCATCGGCTTTGAAACACTGAATGATCAGAACCTGCACCAAAGCAACAAAAAGCAAAACCTCGGACGCGATTATGCAGAAGCCATACAAAGATTGCATTCGCTGGGCATCATGATCAATGGAAGTTTTGTGTTCGGCCTGGATGACGACAAAGAAGACGTGTTCAAGACAACCGTTGACTGGGCGGTAAAGAATGCTTTAACCACCTGCACTTTTCACATTCTGACTCCCTACCCGGGTACCAGGTTGTTCCAGACCATGGAAGCAGAAGGGCGTATCCTTCATCGCCAATGGGATCTATACGATACACGACAAGTGGTATATCAAACACGAGGCTTGTCGGCCGGGCAATTGAAGAAAGGGTATGACTGGGCTTACCGCGAATTTTATTCCTGGAAAAATATATACCTGGCCAGTGTACAGCATGACCAGCTCAAGCATGCGATCAAGCATTTCGCCTATGCGGGCGGGTGGAAAAAATTTGAACCGCTATGGAATTTCATGATCAAAACGAGGGGATTGAATAAAATGCTTCCGCTGCTGGAATCCATTTTGTCGAAAGTGAAAAGACAGGAATCTTCCTTGTCCGCCGCTTCGCCTTTTCCGGCTATCGCCTAAAACAATATTTCCATAACCATTAACCACCTTATCTGCCTGTGCTTACATAAGAGAAAGAAACGACTGCCGGATTTCACCAGGAATATGCTGGCAGTCGTTCACCCTTCAGGCTTAAACCAACGAAATATGAACCTGTTCAACGATCGCTACAAGATTTACTGGATACTGGCAGGCGCCCTCCTTTTCAGCGGGGTGTTCTGGCAGGAGAAAATGGGATTGAATACGGCCCTATATGATATGTTTCTCATCGTAGTTCTTTTTTCTTTATACCCTAAAGCCAGGCTGATACCAATTGTGAGATGGCTACTTGCAGGCCATCTCCTTTGCCTGGCGATGGTGCTTGTTCACAATACCGAACTGAGCAAAGCAACCTTTGTTATATCCCTCGTACTACTGGCTTCCTTTGCTGAATTCGAACACCGGTCGGTTATCTATGCAGGCGCCAGCATGGCGGAGAACATGCTGTTTCTGCTGCCTTCCTTAATTGAGAGCATCAGCCGGAACAATCGAACCAGGAGCAGCCGATCGACGGGAAATTTGATTCGTTACCTGATCTTCCCGGTTATCATCGTTTTCCTGTTTTTTATTTTTTATTATAACGGAAATGAATCATTCTCGGTGTTGGCTGATCAATGGATAAACTCCGTCAGTCTATTTCTGGGCCGGCTGTTCAATTTCAGCATCTGGGAGCGGATCCTGTTTTTTGTGCTGGGATTGGTACTGACGGGCTTCCTGCTGTTGCGAAATAAGCTCCGGTTTTTTGCCCGCCTGGAAGAGAAACAATCAGACAAACTCATACGGGTTCGGGTAAACCGGAAACTTCGGGGTATTCATTTGCTGCGTGATCTGCTGGAAGGAATGCTGGGCCGGCTGGCTACAGGCATCATGGCACTGAAACATATGAACAGTATTGGGGTCATCGCACTTCTTTTACTGAATGCTCTTTTGTTATTGGTCAATATCACCGACATCGGTCATCTCTGGATGGGTATCGATACCAAAACCGTTCATCTGTACCAGATGGTGCATGAAGGCAATAATGTGTTGGTCGTTTCTATCCTGATGGCGATTGGTGTAGTGATTGTATTCTTCAAAGGCAATCTTCAGTTCTATCAAAAAAATAAATGGCTTCGGTATGCTGCCTATGCCTGGTTACTGCAGAATGCGTTCCTGGTTCTATCTGTAGGGTTGCGCGATTACTATTACATACATTATACAGGGCTTGCCCGAAACAGGATCGCCCTGATTTTCTTCCTGGCACTGGTTATGTTCGGATTGATCACGGTGGCCTGGAAAATCAGTCGGGTGAAATCGGTCTACTTTCTTTTCCGCGTCAATGCCTGGGCGGCCATCATTTTATTCATCGGGGCATCAACCATAAACTGGGACAAACTGATCGTTAACTACAATATCAGTCACCAGCAATCCATAGTGATGCCTGTTAATTACATGTCTACCCTGGGTCCTTCTGTGTTGCCCGTGCTCGATAAGAACAGGGAAATTCTTCGTCATCATGCTACGCTGCTGAAAGAAAAAGGATTCCGGGATT
The DNA here is from genome assembly GCA_044226045.1 of Chitinophagaceae bacterium. Taxonomy (GTDB): domain Bacteria; phylum Bacteroidota; class Bacteroidia; order Chitinophagales; family Chitinophagaceae; genus Endoryza. The sequence goes on along the minus strand of JBGAHR010000024.1, from coordinate 8,884 downwards.
TGTATGGTTGCAACGATTGCTGGGAGACAAACATTGACAATCGTATTAAGCGTTTCAAAGAAGAGCAGGAAGAATACAGTTGGCTTTCGTGGAACCTCGAAGACCAGCATTTGAAAGACTATTTCAAAACATATCTGCATAAATGAATGAACAAAGCGATGATGAAAGCAAATATTTTTTTCCCCTATCTATGGGTATCAACGCTCTCTCTGGCAACGATGGTAACTTTTTTGTGGGCGGAAATCGATTCATGGTCGCCATTGATTTTTATTGTCAGTTTTCTCTTTTCTGTTTTCTGTTATATTCCGATGATAATAGTCGGGCTGCTTACCATCAACCACATCGTACAAATTCCTTACGGAACTGCAGCCTCTTTTTCGTTGTTTATGTTGAGCCAGTATTTAACCGGACTGCTTGAACTCGTATTGATCGACAGGTTTTTCTCCGGTAAGTGGGAGTTGACAATCTCTGTTTTTCATGTCTTTTGCATTGCATCTTTCCTGTTGGGCATATTCTCCGTTCGTAAAAAATATTATCTCTATAAAACTTCGTACAATGAACAATATCTGGTTTAAAAAACTGGGCTGGCTCTATGTACCGGTTCACGCGATGGGATTACTGGTGTGCGCCGTGTTTGCCATCGTTAACCTTGTTTTCCTGGTTGTGATCAACAATCAATCGGATTCGGTGGGAGAGATGCTGATGCGTTTTTTCGTATATTTTACCTGTGCTTCTTTTTGGTGGAAATGGATTGCGGAAAAAACCAGTTAAAATACACAGTATGAAATCCAGTCGCTTTTCAGTTAGGGACCGATTCAGGAGTTTTGGTTTTGCCGGCCAGGGGATCTATTCTTTCCTTCGTACCGAACACAATGCCTGGCTTCATTGCGGGGCCACCGTGATGGTTGTAGCAGCAGGCTTCTGGGCCGGCCTGTCGGGAACCGAATGGATCGCGATCATTTTTGCCATCTCGATTGTCTGGATGGCGGAGATGTTCAATACCTGTATCGAACGCCTGATGGATCATCTCTCTCCGGAATACAGTCAACCCGTGAAATTTATCAAAGACGTATCAGCAGGCGCCGTGCTGGTGGCATCCGTTGCAGCTGCCCTCATCGGACTACTGGTATTCATTCCTCATATTTCATTATTCTTTACAAAATGAACTTACCTGCCTTTTCAAAGAAATTGTTCTTTCTCAGATCGGAAGTAGATCGGTTACTCACCATCTCCATTCTTTTCAGTTTGTTCCTGGTGGCGATTGCCATGCTGAACACGCATTTTTATCTATTTGTTTTCCTGGTTTGGAATCTTTTCCTGGCCTATATCCCTTATGCACTTTCCAACTGGCTTCAGCAACGTCCCGAGTGGATAGAGAACCGTTGGAAGTTTGCTTCGGTATTTCTTTTATGGATGCTTTTTATTCCCAACAGCTTTTACCTGGTGACCGATATATTTCACCTGAAGGAAATACCGCGTGTGCCTTTGTGGTTCGAACTGATGGTGCTGGTTTCCTTTGCCTGGAATGGCATGCTGCTCGGCATTGTGTCGCTTCGGCAAATGGAAAGAATAGTGGAACTCGAGTGGGGTGCCTCCACGGTCTGGAAATTCACCATTCCGGTGATATGCCTGAACTCACTGGGCGTTTATATCGGGCGATATCTTCGTTACAACAGCTGGGATTTCTTTGTAAACCCGATCGCCTTGTTTTCAGACATGATCAACATGATCATCCATCCGCTTCAATCCAAACTGGCCTGGGGCATGATTGTGTGTTTTTCCTTGTTCATGATACTGGTTTATTTTACCCTGAAAAGAATGGCCCGGCAAATGCGCTAAATGCAATGCCTGTACGTAAAATAGAAAAGTACTCCCCACGGAGTACTTTTCTATTTATGTTACAACAGGAACCAGATTAGAAATCAACACCCATTCCAAAATACCAGATGGGTTTGCCTCTGAAGAAACCATTCATTTCCCAGGCTGCATCCAGGCGGAGGAAATAACCGAGCAGGGTGCTTCTCATACCAAAACCATATCCACCTGCCAATGGTCCGATACCGCCGGACTTGAGTTTGACGGTTACTACCGGCGGATTGCTTACATACGCATTGCTGGGTCTTTTGATATTACCCAGGTCGCCCGACCAGGCTGTTCCCAAATCGATGAACTGCACCAGTTGGAAATTGCGCACAAAGGCGTTATTGATCGGCTTGTTGAGCAAGGTAGGGAATACCGGAAGACGGAATTCACTATTCAGTACAATGGCATTGGTGCCATTCGCCACGTTTTGTTTAAATCCGCGCATATTAACTGCCAGTGTCTGGAAAGCATATGTATTGGATGGATCGGGGAGAGGCTGGCTGTTGTATTTAGGGAACATCCAACCATCAACACCACCGAGGTAATACAGGGTTTTCTGATCACCGAAAGAGAAATCGGCAGCAGCACGACCGGCCCAGATGAAGTTGCGGTAAATAGGATAATAATACCTCAGGTCGCCACCGGTATTAAATGACAAACCATATTGTTTTACCAGGCTGCCTGATTTAGGCTCATTGATCTGCGAGTTCAGATCAAAGTATACCTTGTATCTCAGGCCATTCATGATATTGGTCGTTTTCATGATGGAATTATCATGAACCCATTCGGCACGGGCCAGGGCAAATACTCTTTTATTGATATCGGGTACTTTCAGTGCCGCTGTATCGAATCCATCGGCGCGTACCACGAATTTATCAGTACGGATACCCAAAGAAAGACGGATGCTTCTCACCCTGTCGAGCGGATATTTTATCAATCCCTGGTACAGGTTGCTGTACTGCTTGGCTTCGTAAATAATATTGGTATTATTGATACCGGATACACCGCCGATATTGGTCTGGCGATAATAAATGAAAGAGTAATCGAGTCGTCTTTTCAGATAGTCCGCCCGGGCATACCATTCGCCGCCGCCATCAAACAATGACTGGTTAACAGGAACGAACACATTGGCACCGCCGCCACCGAGTGCTACACCACCACCGGATCCGCCAATCAAGGGTAAACGAATCGCGCCGGAGAACCGCCAGTCTTCAAAAAGATCGAATACAGAAGCTTTCAACATACCATTGAAAGCGCCTCCGCTCTGAAGGGTGATCGGCAGGGCGCCGGTATAGGGCTGCAACCGGCTTATCAGGATATCGTTGTTAAAGGCCGCTGAAAAATTATCAGCAGAAAACTTGAGTTTGTAATCAAACAACTTGGCTTTCTTCAGTTCACCTTCTTCTGTAATGGCCACACGGGGCAGTTTTCCTTTAGCCGCAGTGTCATTGTCTTTTTCAAAGCCCGTATCGAACACATCCACATTTTTGGAGCTATCGGTTTTTTCGTTGATCTTTTCCACTTCTTCTCCTTCCGCCAACTGGGCATCGGCAATCGTTTTCTTACGATAGTCCGTTGGTCTTGGATTTACGTTTCTGCGACGCAGAGTGGCTTCGTCTACTTTAAGCCGGTACAGGAATTTCAGGTTTCCCTGCTGGCGAACTTCGCTTACCTGTCCCTGGTCGCCGGCAATCTTGGTTTCCCGCAGACTGCTGGTATAATTCGTTATCGGAAAAACATAAGCGGAATCGTTGGTAACAGAATAGGCGAAGACGCTATCCGGTCTGTCCTTGCCCCAGGCTTTCAAAGTCGAATCCAGTTCACGGTCGTCGGGGTTTCGGAGAAATTCATCACCTACTACGTAAACGCTGTCCAGTCCGGCCCGTTCGGTATTGAAGAAACCCGCAAATCGGTTAGCGATGCCTGTTTCATCACTGATGAACGTGAAGTGAGTACCGTTGTACTGCATCGGGAACCGTGCGTTGCCATATTTCATATTGGTCAGCTGGCTGATCTGGCGGAATTCGTTCTTGCTGTAAAGATCAGCGAGGAAAATATTGTATTTGTTCGTGGCGAAACCGGTATCTGCGCCTTTGGCGTAGGGGCTTGGACGATTGGAAGAGAAGATGATACCCTGTTTATTGGGAAATGCCACATAGCTCGCATCGAGGTCGGCATAGGAATCATTGGTAACCTGTTCGAACTTGTCTTTTTCGATATCATAAACAAAGATGTCGGGTTGCCCTTTTCTCACGGCACTTAACAGCAGGGTGTTGCTGTTGAGCATGTATTTCATATCCGTCACCTGCTCAAAATGGGTTATTTCCTGTCGGGTTCGTTTAAATCTCGCCACCATATCATATACAAACAGGTTCACCTTCCCTTTGCTCCAATAAATGCAGGCGAGCCGGGTTCCTTTGCCATCCCAGGCAAGCAGGGGATAGTTGGGATTGACTTCGTTGTCATTTACCCGGATACCGGTTTTGAGCAGTACTTTTCTGTCAACCATATTTTCGTACAACACCACGCAGTATTGTCCTTTGATATATTCCACCACCGCATAGGTCTGGCTACGGGGAGCGGGATTGGGTGTAAAACGGATGAAATCGCGTTTCTTGCTCACTTCCTCCACGATCGAGACAGTTCCTTTCGGGATATCACGACGTCCTCTCAGATCGCGTTCATACAATTCGCTGTATTCTGCCATGAAATTGCGAAGCACATCCTTGAACTTCATTTTGCAGACACGGGAAGAAGCGCTGTTCAGGTTTCTGTAAACCCTGGACAGGTACAGGAAATAAGTAACATTTTCTTTCTTGAACTTATTGGCGAAATAATACCAGAATGCATGTCCGGCCAGCAAAGGCTTATCATGCGCAAACTGGTAAAAGTTCTTGTAATCGCCGGAGAGCATCGCGGACTTCAGTTGATCGTCCAATGCCGGGCTCCAGTCTTCCGCCACATAATCAATATATCCGTCTATCAGCCATTTTGGAAGATCGAGCAGGGTCTGGTTGGCGGCAAATTCGCCCAGATCGTCACCAAACAAAATATTTTCTACCAGGATCCGGGCAATACCCTGGCGGATCTGTCGCCGCAGATCGGAATGATCGCCATTGAAATAAACAATCATTTTGTTGTTGACCAGCTTGGTGATACCGCCTGTTGTCTGCCAGTCGAGGTTCAGGCCGATATTGGACTGTTCCATTTCATTGAAATGGTTGTACAGTACGATATTGGCTCTTCTTTGCATGCCATATTCCACAAACTGTTCGATACCCGGCAATTCCTTTTCGGCGATCTGCAATACGTAGTTTGCAATGGTTTTGCCGTCTTCGTAGAAATAGGTATTAAAGTTGGCAGTTTGCAGGTATTGCCATTTGAATTTGCGGTATTGCACTCTGTTTTTACCAAATTCGACCGTACTGACCTGTGCAAGGGAAGGAATGCTGAAAACACAAACCAGGGCCACCCATAAAAAATCTTTCGCGGTTAACTTAATCTTTTGAAATTGCATATCCGGTCTTTAATATTTTAAAGGTAAAACAAATCCGCTTTTCCGGTAAAAATTAGGGGTCGTTTAAAAAGGGTACGCAATGCTAACAATAAAACAGTTTACTTTCAGTCCCATCCAGGAAAATACATACGTAATTTATAACGATCGGGGTTGGTCCGCGATTGTCGATCCCGGCTGTTATTTCGATAAGGAGAGACGTGACCTCCGGGAGTTCATTGAATCGAATAAACTGGCGGCTAAATATTTGTTAAATACCCATTGCCATCTCGATCATGTGTTCGGTAATCGGTTTGTGCACGAAACCTGGGGCCTCAGCCTGCACCTGCATCTTCTGGAAAAACCGGTGCTGGATTTCGCACCGGCATCGGGTCTTAAATGGGGTCTTCCATTCGAGCCCTATGCCGGCGACCTGATCTATCTCGCCGAAGGCGATACGATCGGGATCGGAGACGACCGGCTGGAAGTCCTGTTCACACCGGGTCATTCACCCGGAAGCATCAGTTTTTATTGCAGGGAACAGGGCTTCGTGATCAGTGGTGACGTGCTCTTCCGGCAAAGCATCGGCCGCACCGATCTTCCCGGAGGGGATTTTGAGACCCTGATAGACAGTATCCGGAAAAAATTATTCGTATTACCCGACGATACGGTTGTCTATTCGGGTCATGGTCCCGCTACCACCATCGGTTATGAAAAAACCCATAACCCTTTCCTCGTTTAGGCAAATTTGTGTATATATCTTCCGACATAAGGAAGCTTCACCAGTTCTTTCTTCTCTACTTTCAGAATAAGCAGGGAGAAAAGCCCCAGCAGGATCAGGCCCGACACATAATAAATCAGTTTATAATAAGAAGTCCCCGGATCCAGGTTACGGGCGATGAGTTCGTGGATGACATACAGGAGTACACAAATGACCAGGTAGGTAAGGAGCTTTTTACGGGCATAGGGAATGGGATAATATTTCTGCCCCTGAATATAACTCACGACCATCATAAAGGCATAACAGATAAATGTCGCCCATGCTGCACCGGTATAATGGAACCTCGGAACCAGTAAAATGTTCAGCACAATGGTGATCACAGCTCCGCCAATGGTGATATAGGCGCCGTACATATTACGGTTGGTAAGCTTATACCAGATCGTCAGGTTGTAATAGATACCCAGCATAACACTACCCATCGCCAGTATCGGCACAATATGCAACCCTTCCGCATATTCCTTGTACTTGGAAGCAATCAGGCCGCTCCACAGGTTCAGAAATAACGACACAACTAAAAACATGAAACAACAGGCAATCACGAAAAACTTCATTACACGGGCATACGATCTCTGTGCTCCTTCATTTTTCGACTGGTTGAAGAAATAAGGTTCCGCCGCCAGCTTGAAAACCTGGATGAAAATGGTGATTAAAACCGCCAGCTTGTAATTCGCGCCGAACACCCCCAATTCAAATTGTTCCTGTTTTTCCGGCAGATGCAGTACCCGCTGATAAACCAGCCTGCTGAGTAATTCATTGATCATGCCGCCGAAGCCTACAATTACCAGGGGATAGGAGTAGGTCATCACTTCTTTCCAAAGCTTGCGGTCAAACGAAAACCTGAATTCTGCAAATTCCTTATAAAGCAACAGCAAGGTTACACCGCTGGCAATCATATTGGCCAGGATGAAATAGCCGATACCGGTTTTGGGGTTATATAAAAATCCAAGGAAAGAAGCCGGGTTCTTTTCATGTGCCGGCCTGGCTACGTAATAAAAAAACAATACGATCCCGATGTTCAGCAGGATTGAACAGACATTGATGAACGCGTATTTCCGGGGGCGCTCCTCCAGCCTCAGTTTAGCCATCGGAAGCGTATACAGCGTGTCGAAAAATATAATCCAGATCATCCAGGTGACAAATTCCGGATGAGCTTCCATCTTGATAAAATCCGTCAGCGCGCCTTTCATCAATAACAATATGCCGGTAAACGACACGGTGGTCACCAGGATCGATACATTGAGCGTATTGTACAGTTTCTGGCGGTCGTGGGTCTGTGCAAAGCGGAAGAAGCTGGTCTCCAGTCCGTAAGTAAACAGAATGTTCAGGAATGGAATGACCGCGTAGACCTGGGTATAGGCATAAGATCCATTAGGATCAAACAAACGAAATCCCAGCAGGCTGATGGCAAAATTCAGGAAACGGGCCATGATGCGGGGCGCCCCATACCATAGTGTTTGACCTGCTAGCTTTTTAATACTCAAAAGGGCTGATTTTGTAAAGGTCAAAAATACAACTTCAAGGACATCAATATTACTGTTGCGAGGGGAAAACTCTGAGGGCACAATGGGTCAATGAGCCAATGGGCCAATCACTGTTGTCCGGGGAAAACGCTGAGAGCGCAATTGGTCAATGAGCCAATGGGTCAATTTGCCAATGAAATTACGGATTACGAATGGCGAATGACGAATTCAAAATTAACACAGTCTCAACTGTGAAACGATAAACGCCAAACGTGAAACCCGCAAATTTCCCGTGCATCAGCGACATTATTATCTACAATGCAACCAATCTGATGCCAGTTTGTATCTTTAAGTAAACTTTACAACTATGAAGAAAGCAGCTTTACTTGGATTGTTGATTGTTTCCGGCTATTTCGCCCAGGCCCAGGCCTATGAAGGCAAAGCGGAGGTGCAGCGTAAGGAGCATACCGCGGCGGTGATGGAACTCCCTTATCCTCCCGATCAGGCCGAGGATGCGATCGTTCAGTACATGGCGCAGAAAGGATATAAACTCGCCTCCACTAAAGGAGGGATTATGACATTCAAGGGCGTAAAGTTGAATCCGAATAACACCGATAACAACGATATCCATTTTAAAGTGGAAAGGAAGAGCCGGAAAGAAAAAGAATCTTCCATTGTGCAGATGATCGTAAGCAAGGAAAATGAGTCTCTGGCAACCCGACTGGCCGACGATCGCGCCGGAATCGAAGACGCCAAATCTTTCCTGTCCGGAATGACTCCCAGTTTTGAGTCATTTCACCTGGAGAAATCCATCGTGGATCAGGACAATTCAGTAAAAAAAGCAGAAAAGAAATTGGATGACCTGGTGGAAGAGCAGCAGGACCTCGAGAAGAAAATAAAGAACCTCCAGGAAAAACTGGCCAAGAACAAGAAAGACCAGGAAGCCCAGAAAGCGGAAGTGGGTAATCAAAAGACAATACTGGAAACGCTCAAGGGAAAGAGGAAATCTTAGCCTGGCGCTCTTAATTTGAATAAGAGTTAATCGCTGTTGTCCGGGGAAATCGCTGAAGGTGCAATTGGTCAATTAGTCAATGAGCCAATTTGCCAATGAACAGCAAACTGAATTTCAACAATAGCCGGGCTTTATTCTACCGCTGTTCACCACCGAAGAACTAATTGAATTAGTCGCTCCCGCTCTCACTCCCGTTCCCCCAAAGTAGCCGGGCTGTATATCGGCCTCGGGCGCCTTTTTTTGTGGGACTTTTTTTGGCGAAACAAAAAAAGTCC
>JBGAHR010000107.1:0-6978 GCA_044226045.1 Chitinophagaceae bacterium | reverse complement strand
CGCTCCCGCTCTCACTCCCGCTCCCGCTCTCACTCCCGCTCCCGCTCTCACTCCCGCTCACGCTCTCACTCCCGCTCCCGCTCTCACTCCCGATTCCAAGGGAACCGCAAACTGCAAACTGCAAACCGCAAACCGTTAATCCAGGTAAATAGGCCCTCTGGCCTCATTTATATTTTATCGGAATGAAATCAGTTCCACATCAAAGATCAGGGTGCTGTTGGGACCGATTACCGCACTCACCTGACGATCGCCGTAAGCCAGTTGCGGTGGGATAAAAAAGCGATACTTGCTGCCAACCGGCATCAATTGCAATCCTTCAATCCATCCTTTGATGACGGCATTCAGCGGAAAGCTGGCAGGCTGTCCCCGCTTAACTGAACTGTCAAATACTTCTCCTGTTATGAGTGTGCCATGATAATGGCACGTGACGGTATGGCGAACAGTTGGTTTTTCACCTGTTCCTTCAGTCAATACTTCATATTGCAATCCACTGGGAAGAGAAACCACTCCTGCTTTCTTTGCATTCTCTGCCAGGAAATCCTCACCTGCCTTCAGATTGGCGGCTGATTTTTCCGCCATCATTGCTTTGATCTTATCTGCTGCTGACATAATGATAATTTTTAAATTCGATTGTTAAATTATTAACTAGATCAAATGTGTTTACTTAGAAAGGTTCTTAAGGGTTCCAAATATGAACTATTTAAATCCCAATGTTCTTTATTTCTGTAGTCTCTATATACGTCTTGAATTCGATCATTCGAATTTCCCTTTTTTTGATTCTTGGGCAGCAAGGCATCTAAATATGCAAATACTTTCGATTTTATAACCGGACTCTCATATCCTTTGATACACTCTTCGTACTGTTCGAAACATTCTAGAATGTCACTTTTAACAGCAATATTGCAAAGAAGATGTTCTAGTGTGCCGTTTTCGGAGTGTGTGGGGAAAAGAAATAGCTCTACACCTATCCCGAATTGCTGAAAATCTTGCAAAATTTTTGTTTCTCTCTTTTTAAAGTCTTCATCCGAATCTAAAACAAGAATGTTGGTTTTATTATTATCAAGGTTTTCTTGTATAGAAGCTATAAGCTTACCGTTAGACATATAACCAGACCAGCTGCCAAGTAAATCAAAGTGCTGGTCCTGCAACTCTGTTCCGAATCGCTCCAGTATAAAATCACGCAAAAATTTTTGATCCGATTTCCCTTCTACAAAAATCCTGAAGTTCATAGTGTTTATCTTAATTCACTATCAGCCTGGATAGCTGATTCAAACTCTTCAAAACGGATTGTATATGCTTTTATTCCGTTAGCTGTTTCCGCCAGTCGGATGATCCTTGCCTTTTCCTCCATGCCTGCCTCTTTCACAGCTGATTTAAAATTCACAATACATTCCTTTGAGTGTGTCGTGGCAAAAATCTGCTTTTTTTCTGAAGTAGAAACTTGAATTAAGGAAGATAAAAATTTTTTTAATCGGCTGTAATGAATGCCAGTGTCAACTTCATCAATCATTAGCCTGGTTGATACCTCGCTGGTGAGCAACGACAACAGAAGTCTAAAATACTTTATTGTTCCATCCCCAAAAGATGCAAGAGGAGACAGTATATTTTTGTCATTTTCTGATATTAATAATATCGGATCCCGCGAATATGTTGTACTGACTTCAATATTCTCTATAGAAGGAACCATAGCCGCTAACGATTCGATTAGCTTTCTTTTTTTATTGACAAAAAGTTGAATATTCTCGGAGTATTGTTTAGTCAAATCGTTACTGTACAATTGACCAAAGGGCAAGTATGGAATTCTCACACTATAAAATTCATCTTGAGCCACCTTGCCTAAATTAGCTGCTGGATACTTTTCGGGGAATGCTTCATTTTCTCTGGAAGACCAGCTAAAATTATTAAATGAATCTTTTTGGATGGATATATTTAAAAAGCCAGAGTTGTGAATTTGCTTAAATAACATTTTGGGCGTTGAGCCTGTACCAATGTTGTGGCTTGAGAAATAAATGGAAATTGCTGCTTCATTCAGATTTTTGAACTTTCTGATATTCCCGGAAATACTTTCTAAATAATAGGCAAAATTGTCTACTCTGTCTTCCAATAATAGAGCTTCCAGAAGAGATGTCTTTCCACTGTTGTTTTGACCAACAATCAAATTAAATTGACCAATATCCTCGACAATCAAATGGTCAAACTTTTTGAATCCAGCGATTTCCAAAGAGGTCAAATGTGGCAAAGACATGAGAACGTTTTTGTAAAAATAGGTAATTGCCGCTATCTGTTATTCCAATACCGGTCTCAGCCATCTGCGCGCTTCTTCGAGGGGCATATTCTTTCGCTGGCTGTAACTTTCCAGCTGGTCCTCCAGTATCTTTCCCACACCAAAGTACTGACTTCTCGGATGACTGAAATACCAACCGCACACAGAGGCCGCCGGATACATGGCCAGTGACTCCGTCAATTGAATGCCGGTATTTTTTTCTCCCCCCAGCAAATCAAACAATTTATATTTTTCCGTATGATCCGGGCAGGCGGGGTAACCGGGCGCAGGCCGGATGCCAAGGTATTCCTCCCTGATCAGCTGGTCATTTGACAAAGCTTCCTCTTTTGCATAACCCCAGAATTCTTTTCTCACACGTTGGTGCAAACATTCAGCGAAAGCTTCCGCCAACCTGTCCGCAAGCGCCTGGAGCATGATCTTGTTATAGTCGTCGTGCGCCGATTCAAACTTCTTCAAATGCGGCTCAATACCTTTGATAGTAACCGAAAAGGCGCCTATAAAATCCTGTCCGCCGGTACCCGCCGGGCGGATGAAATCGGCAAGGCTCAGATTTGGCTGATCCGCCGCCTTCTTGATTTGCTGGCGAAGAAATTCGAGGGTGATCTTTTTGTCTGCTTTAACTTCTACCGAATCGCTGCCAACGCGTGCGGCTTCCCAGAAACCAATGGCTCCCTGGGCCGACAACCATTTTTCACGAATCAATTGATCCAGCAGGGCATTGGCGTCATTATATAATTTGGTGGCTTCCTTTCCAACCTTTTCATCTGATAGGATGGCAGGGAAGTTTCCATGCAATTCCCAGGAAATAAAGAAAGGCTTCCAGTCGATGTAGTTCCTGATCTCGGACAAATCATACTCCGCAAACAATTTCTCACCGGTAAATTGAGGCGACACAACCTGGTACTCTTTCCAGTCGATGGCTACCTGGTTTTTCTGAGCCTCTGCATAAGGAATATATTGTTTGGTTGATTTGCGACTGGCAAAATCTTCCTGCAATTTTTGATATTCCTTTTTAACGGAAGACAGGAAATCAGGTTTCTGTTCTTTATTCAGAAGGGTGCCGGCTACGGTAACACTTCGGGACGCATCGAGCACATGCACAACACCATGGTCATATTGTGGAGCGATCTTGACAGCGGTATGCATACGCGAAGTAGTGGCGCCACCAATCAACAGAGGCAGGTTCATATCACGACGTTTCATCTCATGCGCCACGTGCACCATCTCGTCGAGAGAGGGCGTGATCAAACCACTCAGGCCAATGATATCTGCCTTTTCTTTTACGGCTGTTTCCAGTATTTTATCTGCCGGCACCATTACACCAAGATCGATAATATCGTATCCGTTACAACCCAATACAACACCCACAATATTCTTTCCGATATCATGTACATCTCCTTTAACCGTTGCGAGCAGTATTTTTGGAACACTGCCGTTCTGGGCGGCGGGATTGTTTTTCTTTTCTTCTTCGATGTAGGGCGTCAGCCAGGCCACGCTTTTCTTCATCACACGGGCGCTTTTCACCACCTGTGGCAGAAACATCTTACCTGCTCCGAACAGATCGCCTACTACATTCATGCCATCCATCAGGGGTCCTTCAATCACATCGAGCGGCTTGGGGTATTTTAAACGGGCTTCTTCCGTATCTATATCGATATAATCCGTAATACCATTGACCAGGGCGTGTTTCAGTCTTTCTTCCACCGGCGTTTTTCTCCAGGCGTCATCCTGTTTTTCTTCTTTACCCTTGCTCTTGACGGTTTCGGCAAATGCAATGAGTTTTTCGGTGGCTTCATTGTTGGTGTTGTTCCGGTTCAGGATCACATCTTCACAAAGCTGTCTCAGCTGCGGTTCAATTTCGTCGTACACCACCAGCTGTCCGGCATTTACAATACCCATGTCCATACCTGCCCTGATCGCATGAAACAGGAACACACTGTGCATGGCTTCTCTTACATGATCATTGCCCCGGAAAGAAAAAGAGAGGTTGCTGACACCACCACTGATTTTCGTTAATGGCATCAGGGCTTTTATTTCGCGGGTCGCTTCAATGAAGTCTACTCCGTAATTATTGTGTTCTTCCAAACCGGTCGCCACCGCGAAAATGTTTGGATCGAAGATGATGTCCTGAGGATCGAAGCCGATTTGTTCGGTGAGGATCTTATAAGCCCGATGACAGATCTCCACTTTCCTGGTCTTGGTATCTGCCTGTCCTTTCTCATCAAAGGCCATTACGATCACTGCAGCGCCATAGGATTGACAAATGATCGCCTGCTCGATAAACTTCGCTTCCCCTTCTTTCAACGATATGGAGTTGACGATGCACTTTCCCTGTACGCATTTCAGACCGGCTTCAATGATCTCGAACTTCGAGCTGTCGATCATGATCGGAATACGGGCAATGTCTGGCTCGGATTGAAGCAGGTTCAGGAAAGTCGTCATGGCCTGCACGCCATCCAGCAGCGCGTCGTCCATATTGACATCGAGTATCTGTGCGCCATTTTCAACCTGCTGGCGGGCCACACTCAGGGCTTCTTCGTATTTATTTTCTTTGATCAGTCGCGCGAATTTCTTGGAACCGGTTACGTTGGTTCTTTCACCGACATTGACAAAGTTGGTCTCTGGTCTTACTACCAGCGGTTCGAGTCCCGCCAGCCGCAGATAGGGTTTGATGTGAATTGCTTCGCTCATGTTAGTTATGCAGTTATGCTAAGGTAGTTTCAGTTACAGGTAATGGCCGGGGAGTGATTCCTTTTACGTGTTCCGCTATATGGCGGATATGATCCGGAGTGGTGCCACAGCATCCACCCACGATATTGACAAAGCCTTCTTTGGCCCACTCTTCGAGATAATGACCGGTATCTTCCGGCTTCTCATCATACTCGCCCATGGCATTGGGAAGACCGGCATTGGGATAGGCTGATACAAAACAGTTGGCTATCTGTGATAATTCCTCAATGTGTGGTCGCATTTCGCGGGCGCCCAAAGCGCAGTTCAATCCGATACTCAAAGGGCGTGCATGCATCACTGATGTATAAAAAGCTTCAAGGGTCTGACCGCTGAGCGTGCGACCGGATGCGTCTGTAATGGTGCCACTGATCATAACGGGCAGCGCAGGCTTGTTGATATCCCGGAAATATTTCTTGATGGCGAAAATGGCCGCTTTAGCATTGAGTGTATCGAAGATGGTTTCAATTAACAACAGGTCAGATCCTCCTTCACACAATCCTTTCACCTGTTCATAATACGCATCTACCACCTCATCGAAACTGACAGCCCTGAAACCGGGGTTGTTGACGTCGGGCGACAGCGATAATGTTTTATTCAGCGGTCCGATCGATCCTGCAACAAACCTTGTTTTGGAAGGATCTTTCGCGTTATAATCGTCAACCGCTCTGCGTGCAATCTTCGCGCCTTCCACATTCATTTCATAGGCGTATTCCTCGAGGCCGAAATCCGCCTGCGGAATGCGGGTGGCCGCGAACGTATTTGTTTCAATGATATCGGCGCCTGCTTCAAGATACTGACGATGGATGTCCTCGATCATTTTGGGTTGGGTAAGATTGAGGATATCACTGTTGTTTCTGACTTCAATTTTCCAGTCCCTGAATCGCTCGCCACGATAGGTTTCCTCGGTAGGTTTATGTCGCTGGATCATGGTTCCCATGGCTCCGTCAATAACAAGGATTCTTTTTTCCAGTTCTCTTCTGATGTCCATAGATAATATTTTAAGGCAGCATCCGTCCGGTTCTGTCACCAGCTGATTACAATGGAACCATAAACGTTGGAAAACCGATGAGGGAGTTTCAATACGTTTATTAGTTCTATTTGTTTCGCCGGGAGCGAACAGGCCGAACAATAAACAAATCCGCCTGAATTGAGGACAAAGATAGGCAATTTGACGGTTTGATACGACATCAATTTGCGGCGCTTCAAAAGGGTTTAAAGCCTGTAAAGACCGGTTGTTCAGTCAATGGGGATCCTGTTAAAGGGGAGGTTATTTATTGGCTACATAGTTTTCAACAGGCATTCTGTTCTGCAGGCTTCTTCCGAGGGTCAGTTCATCGGCATATTCCAGTTCTCCGCCAAAGGCGATTCCCCTGGCAATGGTGGTTATTCTCACGGGTTTACCGGCCAGTTTTTTCTGGATATAATAGATGGTGGTGTCTCCCTGTATGTTGGGATTCAGGGCGAAGATGACCTCTTCAATATTGTCTTTCTGAACGCGTTGAACTAGCGTTTCAATATTTAACTGATCGGGTCCTATGCCATCGAGAGGGGAGATGATGCCTCCCAATACATGGTAAACGCCACTAAACTGCTGCGTGCTTTCAATAGCAATAACATCTCTTATGTTTTCTACCACGCAAACGATCTCCTGTTTACGAAGACTGTTAGCGCAAATAGAGCAGATATCCGCATCAGCCACATTGAAGCAACGTTGGCAGAATTTGATCTCGTGGCGCATCTTGGTAAGGGCCTCAGACAACTGGTCTGTTTTCTCTTCTTCCGTTTTAAGCAAATGAAGAACCAGCCTCAACGCGGTCTTTTTGCCAATGCCCGGAAGCCTGGCAAATTCATTGACGGCCTTTTCCAGTAAAGAAGAAGAGAATTGCATGGTGCAAAGATAGGTGGGTTTATCGGTTTGCGGTTGACGGTTTGCAGTTTGCGGTTAGTGTCCTGTCAAAATTTAA
>JBGAHR010000023.1:0-63640 GCA_044226045.1 Chitinophagaceae bacterium | reverse complement strand
TGCTACGATCGGTTTACACCAGGACAAAAAACGCGTATGCTGGCAGCCATGACTCTTCCGCAAAGAGCCAGCCTGGCTAATTCATATGCCAGATCCGGTGTTACCTATCCGGTGGCTTCATTCAGCGCCCCTTCGGCAGCATCCTGTACACCCAACACCGGCACTGGCCTAACCAATTATTACGCCGGTATTCTTGGCGTATCCGTTAGCAACAAGATTTTTTCATCCTATACGGCAAACATAGACAAAGGCTATCTGAACAGAGCCAATCAGTGTAACTATCTCATACCGCTCGTACGGAACAATACCTACAACTTTTCGTTGACCATTTGGGGCAATTTTGACGAACAACTCAGAGTCTGGATCGACTATAACAATGATGGAATTTTCGACAATACAACCGAACAAATACTCTATTCAGCCAATATTCCCAGTGATCCTACTGGCTTTCCGGTCATTTCAGGTTCCTTTACAGTGCCCGGTACAGCAGTCACCGGTTCAACTCTTCGGCTGAGAGTCATTGATGAAATATCCCCAGTGACATACGGCCCTGGTTATACTATTACCAGTGGCTGTTATAATCCTCAATACGGTCAGGCAGAAGATTACCCAGTGTTCATTTTCGCTTCGCTCCCGGTAAAAATGGATTATTTCACCGGTACGCGTAAAAACAATGCGGTAACGCTCAACTGGAAAACATCTTACGAGCAGAATGCGCTCGAATTCCAGGTGGAACGATCGCTGAATGGTAAAGATTTCAGCAAGATCGGAACAGTTCCGGCAGCGAATATTACCAACGGAAAAACCTATTCCTTCATAGATCCCAATGCAGGCAATGGAAAAGTATATTACCGTCTCAACCAGGTAGACAATGACCAGAAAAATGAATACAGCAAAATCATTGTGCTGAATGCCGGAGAGATGAGCCTGCCGATTGTAAAGGTGATGAGCAATCCATTTGGTGATCAGCTAAGCCTGCAATTCAACCAGCCATCTTCTGCCGGAACAGAAGTGTCGCTTTTTGATATGGCAGGAAGAAAAGTGTATGCCAAAGTATTGGGAACAGGTTCCGGACAGGTAGTGAACCTGGATCTCTCCAACAGAAATATCACCGCGGGCGTATACATGCTGCGCGTGCAAATAGGCAAGGAAGTTTATACAGAAAAAGTCATTCGTAAATAATTACAACAGGTATCCACCACTGTAACTGAAAAGAGCATTCCTTCGGGAATGCTCTTTTGGTATCAATTCGATTTCGGACGAACCAGCCGGTCATTGACGGTACTTCGCCGGATCGGCATCCTGTTTAGCCCTGTTGAGTCGGGACGCAGACAGGGCATATTGTCCGGACTTAGTTTATACACTTTTCCCCTGGCGGTTTGGTGACTCAAATAAGCCGATCGGGATTGAAAAATATTATTGATTGCATTCTTTGGAAGAACAATGCTGTCGGATTTTAACCTCGGAACGGGCTTTACCCAAGGGGTACCCAGTTGGCTATATCCTGTGATGGAAATGATTACGATACCCAGCAAGAAAACCGATTTTTTCATACCCTGTTTTTAAACCGGATGCGGCCGGGGGATTGATTACATAATTACCCTCTGAAATTTTTATAGGCGTTGATCAATCCATTTGTACTGGAGTCGTGAGTGTCTACTATTTTATTATCGGCAAGCTCAGGCAAAATTTTATTAGCCAATTGTTTACCCAACTCAACGCCCCATTGATCAAAACTGTAAATATTCCAAATAACCCCCTGTACAAAAATCTTATGCTCGTAACAGGCAATTAACTGACCCAAGGTAAAGGGTGTAATTTCTTTGATCAGAATCGAGTTGGTTGGCCGGTTTCCACTGAATACCTTAAAGGGTACCAGGGACTGGTATTCTCCGGGTTTCTTTCCGGCTTTTTCGAATTCAGCCGTGACTTCCTCTGCGGTTTTACCATTCATGAGCGCTTCGGTTTGGGCAAAGAAATTCGACAGCAGTTTGATATGATGATCGCCCAGTGGATTGTGTGTGCGGGCGGGTGCAATAAAATCGCAGGGGATGAGAATACTTCCCTGATGAATCAACTGGTAAAAAGCATGCTGGCCATTGGTACCGGGTTCGCCCCAGATCACCGGCCCAGTTTCGTAATTGACCAACTGCCCGTTTCGATCGACGGTTTTACCATTGCTTTCCATATTTCCCTGCTGGAAATAGGCAGCAAAGCGATGCATATATTGATCATAGGGGAGGATGGCTTCTGTATCGGCTCCAAAAAAGTTGCGGTACCAGATGCCTATCAGGGCCATCAATACCGGGATATTCTTGTCAAAGCTTTCCTGGCTGAAATGCTCATCGGTAAAATAGGCTCCTTTGAGTAAGTCTTCATAATGACCGTAGCCAAGAGTTAATGCAATGGACAATCCGATGGCGCTCCACAAAGAATATCGTCCGCCAACCCAATCCCAGAATTCAAACATGTTGGCCTTGTCGATACCGAATTTCACCACATCCTTCTCATTGGTTGAAAGGGCTACAAAATGATTGGCGATGAATTTTTCATCACGGGCCTGTTGAAGAAACCATTCCCTGGCAGTATGGGCGTTAGTCATGGTTTCCTGGGTGGTAAATGTTTTGGAGGCAACCAGGAAAAGGGTTTCCTCGGGATTCACCTTTTTCAGTGTTTCGGCAATATGAGTTCCATCCACATTTGACACGAAATAAGTCTGAATGCCTTTTATCCAGTAAGGCTTTAATGCTTCTGTTACCATTAGTGGTCCGAGGTCGCTTCCTCCAATTCCGATATTTACTACATAGCGAATCGGTTTGCCCGTATATCCTTTCCATGCGCCGGTATGCACCTTTTCGCAAAAATCTTTCATTTGCTGTTGTACCCTTTTCACATCGGGCATAACATCCTGACCATCGAGCAGCACCGGTTTGCCTGAAAAATTACGCAAGGCTGTATGCAATACCGCCCTGTTTTCAGTCACATTGATCTTCTCCGCAAAGAAAAGGGCTTCAATGGCCTCTTTCAAACCGGTTTCCCTGGCCAGTTGAAGCAATAGTTCAAGGGTTTTATCGGTAATAATATTCTTGGAATAGTCAAAAAGCAAATCGCCGTGCTGCAAGGACTTGTTTTCAAAGCGATTGGGTTCGTCCTTGAAAAGAGAGCGCAGATGGGTCTTTTTCATGTCTGCGGCATGCTGCTGTAGCTGGTTCCAGGCTGCTGTCTGTGTCGGGTTGATTTTCGGAAACATATACGATCGAATTGGTCGCAAAAATACTAAAAGGCTGGTTCAGTTATTACGATGGACTAAGTGCTTCCCAATATTTCTGGTCAAAATCAGGAAACATTGCTTTTAAAAAACAAAAACAACTTCTATTTTGACATCCGAAGACAATAATCCGTAAAAAACCCCGTAAAAATAATCCTCTATGAAAATGGTTACCCTTACTCTTTTGCTTTTTACTGGTTTTTCATTAACTACTACTGCCCATCCTTCCACTTCATTCGGTGTTAAAAATGTAAAATTGAAAAGTTTTACGGCCATGACAGATGGCAAGACGGTAAGGCTCACCTGGGAATTGGCTGAAATGGAGCATGAAGTGACTTGTTTCATTGAAAGAAGTTCCGATGGAATCAACTTCTCTGCAGTCAGCACGATCACAATTAATAAAGGTTTCGGCGGACTGCAAACTGCCAACAATACACCCGACAAGCCCGGTTTATACTATTATCGTTTGAATATGGTGAAAAGCGGTTACATACCATTCACTTCACAAATCGTTGCCATCAGAACTACTGCGGAAGAATACAGCCCGGTGCTGTTAAGCTCCGCCGCATTCACCAGCAACCAGGTAGTCGTGAAAGGTAAATTTGTAAAAGGGCCCCTCGAAGTGCAACTGGCAGATATGAACGGTCAGGTACGCGTCAGCAAAGTGCTGAACATGACCGCTGCAGCTGAAAACTTCACCTTCTCTGCAGGAAACCTCGAAAGAGGAATTTACATTGTGAGAGTGAAACAAAGTGCCGGAAGCAGCGAGTTGTCTGTTACCAAAAGACTGGTAAAAGGAATTACGAATTAACAGCCCCCTTCCATAATCCAACTAACTTCTTTTAGGTTTAGCAGTTTCAATGATCGGAGGTCATCTCATTAATCTTGGGGTGGCCTCTTTTCCTTACAATGCTTTCGTAACGGATAATACTTTCTCCACCATCGAGGGCGAAATATCGAGATGAAAGACAAACCGAACCAGCGAAGGCCCCATGGAAATAATGTGAATATCATGCGCCCGATATAGTTCAATTACGTCTTTGGCGGTATAGTCGGGTGTGGTTTCGAATATCACAATATTTGTCTCAACAGGAAACAACCGCTTGCAAAATTTTTTACGGCTGACCTCTTCGCTCAGTATGCGGGCGTGCTGATGATCTTCCTTCAATCGGTCTATATGATTTCGCAATGCGTACAGGCCCGTTGCGGCCATATATCCTGCCTGTCGCATGCCGCCTCCGAATACCTTACGAACACGCCGGGCTTTTCGAATGAAATCCTTGCTGCCCATCAATATGCTTCCGATCGGGCATCCCAGTCCCTTGTTAAGGCAAACGGAAATGCTATCGAATGTTTCTCCGTATTTCCGGGGATCCTGGCCGGTAGCGACCAGCGCATTGAATAACCTGGCGCCATCCAGGTGTAACAGGAGGTTATGTTCCTGGCAAACCTTTTTAATTCTTTCGATCTCTTCAAAGTCATAACATCCGCCACCACCGCGATTGACAGTATTTTCGAGCGACACCAGTTTGCTGGTGGCTTTATGAACATCATCGGGGTTATTGATGGCATCCCTGACCTGCGCGGCAGTGAGTTTGCCATACTGACCATCTACCAGGTTTACCTGGCAACCTGCATTAAAAGCAATGCCACCGCCTTCATATTGATATACGTGTGAGTTGCGCTCGCATATAATTTCATCTCCCGGCTGGGTGTGGACTTTTATTCCAACCTGGTTGCTCATCGTGCCTGTAGGACAGTAAATGGCAGCTTCCATTCCAAACATCCCGGCGGCCTCCTGCTCAAGGGCAATAACCGTTGGATCTTCTACAAAAACATCATCACCCACCTCCGCTGTACGCATCGCTTCCAGCATACCCGGTGTTGGTTTCGTAACCGTGTCTGATCTTAAATCGATAATCATAGCTAATTAAATGGTTGCTAATATACAGGCAAAGGTTTAATCCATTCTCAACTTTTTTTTTGAATGGCCACTATATAAATAAAGCAATGGTTGCAGCCCAAAAAAATTTAACGGTCGCTTAAACCAAAGACATCAATAACCATCCAAAGACAGTACTTAAAAAAATTACATAACCACCAAAAAAGTATACCCATGAAAGGTACATTCAAAGTGGCACTTGCCGCCACGTTCTTCAGCAGCCTCTTGTTCATGACATCTTGTAAAAAAGAAGGCAGCCAGTATTCCAATGTTTCAGAATCTGAAGCGATCACCGTCAGCCAGGAAAATACCGAAGCAGATGCGGATTATGATGATCTGACCGAAATCGGATTTTCGGCGGGAGCAGATATGCAGGAACAAGGTTCATTGGGCAATGAAGTGGGCGGAGGCGCCGCCGGAAGAATTACAGTAGGCCTGAACCTGCTGGTCAATCTCGAATACAAGATCGGTCCCTGTACGACCGTTGAAGTGTCTTCTATGGATTCCGTTTATCCGAAAACCATTACGATTGATTATGGCGCAGGTTGTCTTTGCCGCGACGGTAAATTCAGAAAGGGTATGATTGAGCTTAATCTCAGCGGCCCGATCAGAAAGGCCGGTTCGGAAATGACGATCACCCTGCACGATTACTATGTTAATCGCAAACACATCGAAGGCACAAAGACGATCACCAACCTGAGTGCCAACGGAGCCCTGATCTATTCGGTGAAAGTGGAAGGTGGCAAAGTAACATTCCCCAATGGTCGTGGATTCTCTTTCGAAGGCATCAAGACCTTCACTCAAATTGAAGGAATGAGCACTGCCCGCGTGGCCGATGATGTTTTCTCCATCGAAGGCAATAATAAAACAGTGTACAACAGCGGCCTTACTGTTACCCGCCGCACAGAATCACCGTTGATCAAACCTGTTGCCTGTAACTGGATTGTGAAAGGGGTGTTGAAAGTGGTAGTCAATGAACGCACGTTCTATATCGATTTTGGCCAGGGCAACTGCGACAACAAAGCCATTTTGAAATGGGCAGCCGGTGAAAAAGAAATCACTCTTCCTTAGCCATAGTTTTAATCCGTTCCCCAAAGCCTCCCGAATGGATGGGAGGCTTTGGCTTTTCGTGAAAATTCAAAAGTCAAAATCAAAAATTAAAAAAAGTACTGCATAGGGCTTATTTTTTGACTTTTTACTTTTGAATTTTGATTTTTCAATTCGTCATCCGTAATCCGCATCGTCTCATTGACGAATTCACTAATTGACGAATTGACTAATTGCCCTCCATCCGTCATCCGTCATTCGTCATCCGTAATCCGCTATTTATATTCTTCAATTCCATCTACCATGTAATGATAATCGACAAACAATTCCTCGCCCTCGCGAATATCTCTTAACGCTTCAAAAAATTCACCATCGTTGATGGAAATAAGATTCGGTTCGCTGGAGTGATTCAGGTAATTCACCATATCCATCACCTTAAAACCATAGTCGGGAACATAATAATTCTCTTCATCAAACAAGCAATAGGTTTCTACGAGGTTCCTCGAATGCACAGGTAATGCCTCCACCTCACTGACCGGAAGTTTGATCCAGCTACCGACATTCTGAGAAAAAATCTGCCGGCAGCCCTTGGGAATGTCCCGAATGGCAAAAACCCCGATTCCATGTACGGTGGAAGGTTTCAGGGTAATATAGGTCTCTTCTCTGAGCTCCTGTAATAACTGCTCTTTGGTCATATTTTGTAAATGATCGGCAAATATAGCTGAATGAGATCAGCCCCAACCCAAACCATTTCATCGCATTCCGGGCTGATGTAAGAATCAGACAAAATCGATGCTTTCATGTAGGGTATCTACCGTTAGACCCAAACGCGCTGAAGAGTGTAAAAAGAACGCCCTATTCTTGCAGGTATGAGATACTGGAAACAGATTGGGATGTTTTGCCTGGCAATGGTCTCCGCCATATCCCTGATGGGGCAGGGAGCTGACCGATACACCATCCAGGTATTGGTGAAAGGAGAAAGTAAAACCGCGCTTGGCGGCGTGACGATCGTGCTGTTGAAGAAGGACAGCTCCATTTTCAAAACTGCCATCTCCGATGAAAAAGGACAGGCGGTTATAGAGGGTGTACCGGCCGGAAAATATATCTGCCGCCTGACCCTGGTATCCTACACGGAGAAGATCGTGCCGCTGGAAACGGGCAAACAATCCATTGTCGACTTACAGGTGGTCCTTGAGCCTGCCGGCAAATCGCTGCAGGAAGTAACGGTGGTTGCCAGGAAACCTTTTGTGCAAATGCTTCCCGATAAAACAGTCGTGAATGTAGATGCCGGTATTACCAATACGGGTTCCAGTATCATGGAAGTGCTGGAAAAGTCGCCGGGCATTACCATCGATCGCGATGGCAATATCAGCATGAAGGGGCGATCCGGTGTGCAGGTGATGATTGATGGCAAGCTGACGATGCTAAGCGGGTCGGATCTGGCCAACCTGCTAAACGGGCTGAATGCTTCGCAGGTTGATCAGATCGAACTGATCGATAACCCCTCCGCCAAATACGATGCGGCCGGTAATGCCGGACTCATCAATATCAAAACAAAAAAGAATAAACAGAAAGGGTTCAACGGTACCCTGAATTTGTCGGCTGGCCAGGGACGTTATCCGAAAACCAACAACAGCCTGCTGGTAAATCTTCGCCAGGGGAAATTCAATTTCACCGTCAACTACAGTTCCAATATCAACCAATCGGTAGGTGATATGTATGCGCGCAGAACTTATTACACAGATGCCACTAAAACAACCACCGACCATGTGCTGGAACAACCATTTTTTTCCCGCAGCTGGGGAGTAGGCCATACCCTTAGAACCGGGATGGATTATTATGTCAATTCCAAGACCACCATTGGTCTCGCTATGAACGGAACGCTGTTGCGAAGAGGAAGCGAGGGAAGCAATTCCGCACGCTGGATTGATCAGAACGGCTCCACCGATTCGCTGATCTATACAAACAGCGACAACAACATGAACTTCCGAAATGGCGCGGTGAACCTGAACCTGCGTCATAACCTCGGGCCGTCCAGGGATATCAGCGCAGATGTGGATTACATCCGTTACCGGATCAGAAGCGATCAATACTTCGAGAACCATGAAAGCAGCGGCAATTACCAGGATGCCAATCGCGGCGACATCCCTTCCGACCTGGAGATCTTTTCGGGTAAAATCGACTACTCACAAAAATGGAAGCAACTAACCTGGGAGAGTGGCTGGAAATCTTCCCACGTGAATACAGATAACTTTGCGCAGTATTTTTATCTCGACCAGCAAAACTGGAATCCCGATTGGGGCCGCACGAATCATTTTCTGTATACAGAAAACATTCATGCCTTGTACACCAGTTTCGCTGCTTCCAAAAACAAATGGGAATGGCAGGCCGGTGTCCGGTATGAGTACACCGCTTATCGCGCCAACCAGTTGGGCAATATAGTGGTCAAGGATTCTTCTTTCACCAGGAACTATCATAATCTTTTTCCATCGCTGTTTCTGACCTGGCATGCAGACTCTGCCAGCAGTTTCTCTTTTCGCGCCGGGCGAAGAATCGATCGTCCTCCTTTCCAGAAACTGAATCCATTCTCCTCGATCATCAACAAGTATACTTATCAGCAGGGCAATCCACTGATCCTGCCACAGTACACCTGGAACCTTGAAATGAGTTATCTGTTCCGGCAACTGCTGAATATAGGTATCAGTTATAACTATACGAATGATTATTTCTCCCAGATATTTTATCCTTCCACAAACAATGGTGTCAGCACGATCATTTATTCTGATGGCAATGTGGGACAGGTGCAGATATTTGGGCTAACGGTCGGTACGCAGTTGTCTCCAACCAAGTGGTGGTCGCTGGGCAGCCAGGCCAATTTCACCCACAAAAAACTGAAGGGAACGCTGTGGAAATTGTATTCCGCTGATATTTCTCAATTCAATGTAAACATCAACAACCAGTTTCGGTTCAGGAAGGGCTGGGCGGCAGAGTTGAGTGGATTTTATATAGGTAAAAGCCAAAACGACCTGCAGGAGGTACTGGATCCAACAGGCCAGGTATCAGCCGGTTTTTCCAAGCAGATCCTGAAAAACAAAGGCACCCTGAAATTCACCTTCAGAGACATCTTCTATACGCAGGTGATGGCCGGATTGACGCATTTCGAAACCGTCAACGAATATTTCAGTTTTAAACGCGATACGCGGGTAGCCACCATTTCCTTTACTTACCGGTTCGGCAAGGCCCTCAAGCAAACGGTAAAAAGAAGCAATGGGGCAGAGGAGGAAATGAACAGGGTCGGCAACGGAAACTGACAGGGGTGGGATACCGGAACAGGCTGCGGCCACTTCCAAGCGACCGCTCATGTAATTTATCGGTTGCGACCTGTTTATCCGGAGGAGAATAGCTGTTTCCTCAAAAGGAGTTTTTAATTTTGCGCGTGAAAAAATTTTACCCCCTGTTTGCCTTACTAACAGCCATGTGTATTCATACGCTGGCCCAGGATGCAACCAGTTTCAAACCAGATTCAGTCAAAAGAACTTTACAGGCCGCACAGATCCACCGCACCATTCGGATAGATGGCGTAATGGACGAAGCAGAATGGTCAAAAGCGGCAGTTTCTTCACAATTCGTCATGATCGAACCCCAACAGGGTGGTCATCCGAATTTCGTCACCAAAGTGCGGGCGCTTTTCAATCGCCAGTTTTTATATTTCGGCATTTACTGCCAGGATACACTCGGGCGTAAAGGTATCCGTGCCACTGATTTCAAACGCGATTTCAACATTCGTCAGCACGATATCATCAGCCTGTCTTTCGATGGTTTTAACGATAACCGGAATGCCATGACCTTCGTAAGCAATCCTTACGGCGTTCAACGAGATCTCTTGTCTTTCGATGACATCTACTACGACATTGACTGGGATGGATTGTGGAAAGTAAGAACCAGCCGCACGGATTCGGGCTGGATAGCGGAGATCGCGATTCCCTGGCAAACGCTGCGCTATCCCCATCGGAAAGATTCCTCTCAACAATGGGGTTTCAATGCTTACCGGCTTCGCCGGCTGAACAACGAATCATCGGCTTTCTCTGCCTATCCACGCTCTTACACTTCCACCAGGATGCAATATGCCGGATTGCTGACAGGATTGCAGCCACCACCACCCAAGCCCAATATCCGTTTACAGCCATTCGTGCTGGGCTCACTCGACCGGTACAATGGTTATGATAGTTCGGTAAACCCCAAAGCCGCCAATATCAAACTGGGTGGGGATCTGAAATGGGCCATCAACCCCAATGCCGTTCTGGATCTGACCGTAAACACAGATTTTGCCCAGGCAGATGTGGACAGGCAGGTCAACAACGTCACCCGGTTCTCGGTTTTCTTTCCTGAAAGACGACAGTTCTTCCTGGAAAATGCTTCTCTTTTCGCGCCCGGCGTAGGTCCGGCAGACGATCTATCAGGGGGGAGTATGCGCATACAGCCCTTCTTCAGCCGCCGGATAGGACTGGATGACGCGGGCAACCCCATACCCATCGATGCGGGTGGCCGCTTTGTGTATCGATCTGAAAAAAGAAATTTTGGTGCAATGGCCATTCGTCAGCGTGAGCAGGATGGAAGTCCGGCGGCCAATTTTTTTGTGGGACGATATTCTGAAAACTTTGGGCAGCAAAACAGGATTGGCGCCCTGGTAACGGTTAAGAACCAGGGTAGCAATACCAACCTGGTCGGTGCGATAGATGGCTTTTTCCGTTTGGGTGAAAAGCATTCGCTCAATACGATGGTCATCCATTCGGGTAACAACGGAAAAGCCGGGCAACAGGGAATGGCAGGATTTGCTCAATATTATTTTACCGATAACCAATGGCGGATCTGGCTGACCCAGACGGTTGTTACCAAGAACTTTGATCCGGGGATGGGGTTTGTTTCGAGAAGTGATGTAGTGGGAACAACTCCCGGCGTATTCTGGTATTACCGCGGTAACAAACTGCCTTTCAAAAAAATCATTCGTGCATTTGAACCCGGGTTGATGACCGAATTTTATTTCCAGGCGTCGACAGGGAAGCTGATCGAACGACAGATCAATTTCAATCCGATCTGGTTCAACTTCCAAAACGGCGGATACTTCGGCTACCTGGTTAATCCGACTTATCAACTCCTGACCGATTCGTTTCCACCCTCCTCCAAAATAACCATTGCACCCGGTCAATACAATTTTGTACGGCATTCATTGTATGCCAGCACGGATCCTTCCCGGATTATCAGTCTGCAGGCAAACGCCGAGTTCGGAACTTTCTATAATGGGAAATTATGGTCGGGAGATGTTTCCCTCCAGTTTGCTCCCGTACCGCATGTTTCCATCCTCGGTCGATTTAACCGGCTTCAATTTACCGATGTGGGTGCACCGGCAGGAGATGACAGGATTGATTTATACAGCATCCAGGGAAGATTCGCCTTGAATCCCCGTTTACAGTTAATCGGTTTCTTCCAGCGAAACACGAATAATAGTTCTTCCAATGTAAATATCCGGTTGTCGTGGGAGTACCAACCATTGTCTTACATATACCTGGTCTATAATCACCGGGGATTTGAAACCCTGTCTGCAAAAAAACTGACGGAAGATCACGCCATTGCGAAAATCAGTTACCTGCGTCAGTTGTAAAACAGCATGATCAGATGTACTGCAGCCACCAATATTGGTGTGTGGATTTGTATTTAGCGTACCACTTGCAGGGGAAATACATCAGCAACACCACCGCTATCCAGAACAGGTAAGTGATACCAATGCTGAATCCAAATGCCGCCGGACGAAAGAGAAATGGAGAATTGGGATCGCTTATCTCGGCTACACCATGACCGGTTGCAAAGAAGGCAAGGGTGGTGAGAATATGAATAACCAAAAAATGCCCCATAAAATAGAAAAGCGGCGTTTTACCGTACACCATTACAGGATTAATCCATTTAGCCCGCAGGTTCTCTGCCCAACCTAAAAACATCAGCAGCGGTCCGATTGTCATACAGGTGAAAAGCAATGAAATGGGATACTTGGTAGTATTGAGAAAAGACATCAGGGTGAACAATTTGTTCTTCTGCACAGCCCAGGGAGCAGGATCTCCATACACATTCGAATACCGCAATACCAGGAATAACATAGTGATGGCAAAACCCATCTGAACCAGCCATTTTCTCCTTTTGGCAGGATCAAAGTCCGCCTGATATAACCTGCCCGCACCCACGCCCATCATCATGATGCCGGCCCAGGGTAACAGTGCATAGGAAATCAGCATGGCATGATTGGCTCCCAAACTGATCAGGGTACCGCGGGAAGTAAGCAACAGGCCTGTCAGCACATTTACCTTGCCTTCTTTCACGGCCGGCACAAAATCGAGCAGGTTGTGCAGCAGTACAATGGTCAGTCCGGTGATAAAAACGGCCCTGAATGAAATCCTGATCAGCAAACCGATCAGGATCATGCTCCATCCAAATACCCATAGCACCACCAGGAAAAACAGGTTATAGGCAGGATTGAAAGTCATGATAAACGTCATCACCACAAAATCCAGCAGGATCAACGCAAAGCCTCTCCTGATGAGGTGGAGACTGATCTCCATTCTGTTTTTCCTGAAACTGGTGAGGTAAATTGAAATGCCGGAAAGAAACAGAAAACCCGGCGCACAAAAATGAGTGATCCATCGGGTGAAGAAAAGGAGTGGGGTGGTTGTGGCGAGATCGGATGGATTTCCGGTCATGCCCTCTCTATACAGATATTCACGGGTATGGTCAAGCGCCATGATGATCATGATCAGTCCGCGGGCAATATCAATCGATGATACCCGGTTTCTTGAGGATGATGCCGTCAGTTCCATAGCAGTTGTTTTTTTCGATCATCGAAACCAGCTATTGCAGTTTTCCAATCTCTCCATAAAGGGTAATAAAAGTATTCCAGTCGGTAACAGGATAGGGAGGGGATGTTCTGCTGGCTTTATAATAGGCTCTGACGAACCCTTCCGCACCCGACCAGGAAGTTTGCATCATGCCCAGGAAGCGGGGTTTCATGATGGCAGTGGCAGATTGACGGAACCCTAACATATCTTTCAATTGCGTAGTGGCGATATCCGGTGATCTCCACGGACAGGTTATCACCCGAAATCCTTTCATGGCAAAGTAAACAGCGGTCTTATCGGCTCGTTCGTAATGCCAGTCGCAAATCACTACATCTTTGGGAATCATATCCACCGCAGGATAGGTATTGTTCCGGCTGGCTTCCCACATACCCAAGCCGGTCTCCTCGCCATCGATCAGTCGATCGCCCCATATCCATAGTTCACGTCCTTTTTGCTGCAGATGTTCCCTGATTTTTTTAACCTCACCGGCAAACAGCATGGCTTTATCTTTACCGGCACATCGCGGGCAACGGGCATCTCCAATATAAAAGACCTCATCCATGCCGGCATGAAAGGCATCGGTTTCAAAAACATCGCAGATCTCATCCACGATATCAAAAACAACCTGGTGTACCTCCGGATGCAGCGGACAATAGCTTTTGCAATAAAGACTATCTGCATTGGGCCATTGGTATTTTGCCGGAAGTTTTACATGAGGTGTTTCATCAAACTGCGGATAAACTGCCAATAGCCTGGAGGGCGTACTGGCCCAGGACTGGTGCCCAAGTAAATTGACCTGTGGTATCAGCCGGATGTTATTTTGTTTGCAGGCCTTTACCAGTTTCTTCACGTCTTCTTTTGACAGCGCACCGGGATCTCTTAATTCCGGATGCGACTGGTACTGATAATTATAATCAACCCGAAGGATCAGCGTATTCACTTTTTTAGGCGCGAGTTCGTGGTTGATGAAATTCACAAACGAATCCGTAAAAGAGGCTGAAGGAGCCGCAATACAAAATCCACGAAGCGGCAACAAACTGTCGATTGATTGTTGCGTATATCCCCACTGTGCGTACAGTAAAAGGATAAAGCAGAAAATCAGTTGGATCTTACGCATATCGGGTTGATTATACTATCCAGAAATTGAATGCACTAGTTCAATCCGCCTTTGCGGGTGGGAGCTGTTTGCGCCGGCCATTTGCCGGGTTCACCGGTACGAGGGTTTGGCGGCAACACACTCTTTTCCCTGGAGGTTTTCACCGGATCTTCACTGGCCATATAGATGAGGATGGCTGTCAGGATTGCGTTATTCCGTACATCATCCCAAACAATCTTATCGTAAGTGTCGCGGTTGGTGTGCCAGGTATAGGAGCCATACAACCAGCTGTTGGAACTGAGTGAAAAACCGGGGGCGCCTGCTGCAACAAAAGAAGCAAAATCAGATCCACCACCACCGGGAGAACCGGGGAAACGGGTCTCTACCTGAGAACGGATATTATTGGGCACTTTCGACAACCAGCGTGTGAGATATTCATACGAATGCAGGAATCCCTGTCCGCTGAGGTTTACTACCCGACCTGTTCCATTATCCTGGTTGAACAAGGCCTGCAGGTTGCTGATGATGTCCTGATGATCTTCTACAAATGCGCGTGAGCCGTTGAGCCCCTGCTCTTCACTTCCCCAATGACCCACCAGTATTGTTCTCTTCGGATTGGGATAGATCTTCTTCAGGATGCGCATGGCTTCCATCATCACCAGGGTACCTGTTCCATTATCAGTTGCGCCGGTTCCGCCATCCCAGGAATCAAAATGCGCAGAGAGCATTACATACTCATTTGATTTTTCGCCGCCTTTGATCTCAGCGATGGTATTGTAAGTCGGTACCACTCCGAGCTCTTTTGAGTCGGTACGAATGTTCAGTTTTGGTTTTATGCCGGATTCTGTCAATCGGTAAATAAGGCCGTAGTCTTCGAGTGAAATATCTACGGTTGGAATCTTGGTGGTATAGGCGCCAAAGATTTTGTTTACACCAAAGCCATTCGACCAGTTGGAAGCAATCACCGCCAGTGCGCCTGCTTTTTCCAATACTACGGGCAGTGTACGGTTATTGGTTCCTGTTTTGGCCAGCCTGTTTCTCCAGGCATCCGAAAGAGCGGTCCTTTCCTTTTTCATTTTCTCCACCGACTCCTTGGTACCAAATTCTTCCCAGTTGTAGTCCGGACGACCGGTAGGCTGACACATGGAAATCAATACGAACTTGCCTTTCACATTCGGCAGCCATTGCTGGAAGGCAATAGAATCTTTCAGGTCCGGAATAATAATGGTTTCTGCGGTGATGGTTTTACCACCGGTAGAAGGGCTCCAGGCGAGTTGCATGCCTTCGAGTGACTTTACCCGGGGATACACCATATCAATATGCGAAACTCCTCTTTCCCATCCACGCCATTCGCCCCATTTTTCATTTCGCGCCTGAATATCCCAGCTTTTGTATTTATTGATCGCCCAATCGTGGGCCTGCTGCATTTGCGGGGTACCTACCAGGCGGGGCCCGATTCCATCGAGTAACTCGTGGGCCAACTGTTGCAATTGGGAGTTTTCTGTTGCTTCTTTCACGATTGCCGCGATGATGGCGGAATCCTTGTTTTGCGATTGGGCATTTACCTGTAACACCAGGAAAGCCAAAGATACCAGTAGGAGTCTTCTCATGTGAATGTCAGTTATGGTTCAAGTTAAATTGAAGCCGAATTTAATCAATGATCGGCGAATAAATCCGGAAGATGGATGAATGGCGATCCGGTTGGAAATTGCCAATGCAATTACGGATTACGGATTGCGGATGACGAATGCAATTTGCCAATTAGTCAATTGGTCAATTTGTCAATGCGATTACGGCTTGTTGGTTTGCGGTTTGCGGTTTGCGGTTT
Organism: Chitinophagaceae bacterium; assembly: GCA_044226045.1. GTDB lineage: Bacteria > Bacteroidota > Bacteroidia > Chitinophagales > Chitinophagaceae > Endoryza. The sequence continues at coordinate 47,578 of JBGAHR010000023.1, read as the reverse complement.
GCAGTTTGCGGTTTGCGGTTTCCCTTTCTGTTTCCCTTTCCCTTTCTGTTTCCCTTTCCGTTTCTCTTTCCGTTTCCGTTTCTCTTTCCCTTTCTGTTTCCCCCGCTCTCGCTCTCATTCCCGCTCTCATTTCCGCTCCCGTTCTCATTTCCGCTGTAGGAAAAAAAGAGGCTTTCTTCTTGAGAAGAAAGCCTTGTCAGATTATTTAAAGGACAATTCGGCCAACTAGAAAGTTACCAAAGGTGCCCATGTCATATCTGTCGTTTGCATGAATACCTCCTTTTTATTTGGTGAACAATAAAGATAGTTCATTTGGACAAATGAATAGTCAGTTGTTCGGGCAATTAACGATTGTTTTTTTTATCACCAGAACCGAACAATCCGGATATTTATTTGTTTGCGCTTATCACTTTTTCAGAACTGTCTCAAATAATTTGAATATGCGTTTGTATTCGTCGGTCCAGCTGCTGGGCTCTACGAATCCGTGATCTTCCATTGGGTAAGAGGCCAGTTCCCAGTTGTCTTTACCCAATTCAATCAGTCGTTGCGAAAGTTTGACGGCATCCTGGTAGTGTACATTTACGTCTACCATACCATGGCAGATCAACAGATTTCCTTTCAATCCTTCTGCGAAATAAAACGGTGAACTTTTCCGATAGGCGAGGCTGTCGGTTACGGGTTCATTGAGAATGTTGGAAGTATACCCGTGATTGTAATTGGCCCAGTCTGTAACCGGACGCAAGGCGGCACCGGCGGCAAACGTATTGGCTTCGGTAAACATGGCCATCAGGGAGATAAAGCCCCCATAAGAACCGCCATAGATACCCACCCGTTTCATGTCTACATTGAAATTTCTGACGAGCCACATCACGGCATCTACATGGTCACTGAGGTCTTTTCCGCCCATCCAGCGGTAGATGCCTGTTCTCCAGTCTCGACCATATCCCGCGCTTCCCCGGTAATCTATATCAAGCACATAATAGCCGTTATCGGCGAGCATATTGTTGAACATATATTCCCTGAAATAACTGCTCCACCATTTATGGGCGTTCTGCAGATAACCGGCGCCATGAACAAATAACACAGCGGGTTTGCGGGGATCGGGATTCTGTGGTTTATAGAAACGGGCATAAATCGGTTCACCATCGCGGGCCGGAATACGCACTACTTCCGGATCCTTCCAGGGATAAGACCTGAACTCCTCACTCATTGCCTTATTGGTGATCTGCACAGGCTTTGCACCGGGTTTGTTTTCCTGCAAATACAATTCCCAGGGTTTGGTGGAATAGGAATATAAAATGGCCAGGTATTTTTCATCGGGAGAAAGTGTTACCTGGTGAGCGCCCGTCATTGAAGTAAGCTGTTCGGCTCGTCCGCCTGTGACCGGCATCCGGTAGAAATGCTGCTCACCGGGATGAACTTCATTGGTCGTGAGGTAAAACCATTTCTTGTCTCTCGACAATTGTACTCTTTGCACCTCATACTTTCCCTGCGTGAGCGCCTGTTTTTGTCCGGTCTGCACATTGACCGTATACAGGTGAGAGTAGCCGGTAGCTTCTGACTGAAAATAATAGGTGTTATCATCAATCCATCCGGTTGATCCAAAACTGATACCGGGTCCTCCAATCCAGGCTTCGTCATGCTGCCGGTCGAGCAAACGGGCTTTACGGGTAGCCGTATCGAATGCAAGGATCCATCTGTCTTTGTTATCCTGCGAACGAATTTCAAAAACAGCCTGTGTACCCCTGGGTGACCAGCTAAAGAAACCGAAGTTCACAGCCCTGAATGCTTTAGCTTTATTTCTCTTCTCCCATTCCTTGGGATAGTCTTTGAAAAAGGAAGGCACCTCCCGGATACCATCCAACGTGGAATCAGGTTTGAGCGAAATGATGGTATCTGCCACCCGATCGTAAACGAACAACTCTGAACTGCTTTGCGGAGAACCGACCTTGCTGCGTGCGGGGATATCGGTAGTGAATCCCGATTCTGTTACATACGAGGGAACAATGGTATTCTTTACATTTCCCGCAGATCGGAACAAACGATAGGTAACAAATCGACCATCGGGGCTCACCATCAATCCCTGGATGGAACGATCATCGAGCGGAATGCTGCGCATGGGCTTTTCCTCCAGCGTCTTGTTATAAGCATCAGTTTCTTCTCTTTTCTTTTTTCTTTCCCGCAAGATCTGGAAGTAAGTCAGCTGATCATTTTTAAGCCACTGCTCCTGCGAAGACAATCCGCCTTCACCTCTCGGGCCACGGGAAGATCCGTCTCCACCGGTCCTTGTGTTGGTCAACTGATTGATTTCACCGGTGGTGATATCCCAGGTGTAGAGGTTCTGACTTCTGACGAAAGCCACTTTGGTTTCATTAAAAGTAAAATGAGGATTGCTCTCAAAATCCTGCGTTTGGGTGATACGCCTGGTTTTCTTGGCCTTTACATCAACCAGGTATATATCGCCGTTCTTGGTATATAAGATAGCTGTACGGGCATTATTGTAAATATAATTGCCCGTGGCGTTCAGGTCGGACACTTTTCTGGCGGGCACTTTAACCGGGGTTCGATTGCCTGGCGTGATCACATACAGCGAATCAGCCGGATTGTTATCGGGGTTCCAGTTAAAATATAATTCCTGGGTTTCATTGTCCCAGAAAGGGTTGGAAGGAGAGGAGCCCATCCATTTAGGATCCCGCATGATCTTCTCCACGGTCAGTTTTCCAAGGGATTGTGCCATCAGGCCCTGGTACAGAAACATTATTGCCAGAAATACCTGGAACTTTCTCATAAGCTTGTTATTTTATGGATAAATATATTTCAGAAATGGCAATCCTGCCGAGAAATAGCGCAAGAATCGGGTTTGGCCGGGGCTGTCCCCAATGTAATTTTGGTTTATGACAAACTACGAAAGAATAGAAAAAGCCATCAGCTTTATCAGTGCCAATCACAAAAGGCAGCCATCCCTGGAAGAAATAGCAGGTGAGGTTTACCTCAGTCCTTTTCATTTTCAACGCCTGTTTCGCGAATGGGCAGGAGTGAGCCCGAAAAAGTTCCTGCAATACATCAGTGTGGAACATGCCAAAACACTGCTGCAGAAAAATTACAGCCTCGCCGATACAAGTTTTGAAGCCGGTCTTTCAGGAACCAGCCGTCTGCACGACCTGTTCATTTCTATTGAAGGAATGACGCCGGGAGAATTCAAGAATGAAGGAGAGAACCTGGAAATTCATTACAGTTTCGCGGAAACTTCGTTTGGAGATGTATTGATTGCTTCAACCAGCAAGGGCGTTTGCCATGTTTCCTTTGAAGAAAGCCAGGAAAACGGGATTGACGAACTGCACAAACAATTTGGCCGGGCTTCTTTTACGCAGAAAACAGATATACATCAACAGAATGCCCTTCAGTTATTTCAAAAAGACTGGTCTGATCTGCAGGAAATCAAATTGCATTTGAAAGGAACGCCTTTTCAATTAAAAGTGTGGGAAGCTTTATTAAAGATTCCAATGGGTAAAGTATCAACTTATGGAGAAATCGCAGAGGTCATCCGGACGCCGAGGGCGGCCAGGGCAGTAGGAACAGCGGTTGCCGGAAACCCGGTGGCATTCCTGATACCCTGTCATCGGGTCATAAGATCCACCGGCGTTTTTGGTCAGTACCATTGGGGTACCACCAGAAAAACCGCCATGCTCGGATGGGAATCTGCCACGGTATTGGGAGAAACGGAATAAACTCAGTTGTCGGACTGCGAATAATTATTATTCTCTTCATCCTCTTCACCGAGGAATTCATCGTCGTCATCGAGTTCGCTGCCGGGCACATCAAGGTCCTGACCCATGTCAAACAGGTCTCCACCTTCGTTCAATGCCTCGTCATCGTCATCCCGGGCGTCCAGTGCCGCCTTGCTGATATCCAGGTCTTCCGCATCTTTGGGGCGGACTGCCTGACCTAACATTTCTCTTTCTTCCCTGGTAACCTCTGCCGACTGATCCTCTTCCGGTTTCACCGGAGCTTTGATCTTTGCTTTTTTCATTGTATTGATGATTTACAACAAATCACAATCCTTTGGTTTGAGGTATCCTTTGGGTTGCTCGGGCATCAGGTAACCGGAAGCAGGTTCATTCCCCTTTTGCTTCTTCCTGGATTTTCTCTGCTCGGTCAACTCAACAATTTTGGGCGCTTCTCTGACAACGACAAGAGAACTCAACTTCTCATCTTTTATTGGTACAATCACTTCCATACAAATTAACTCTGTAAAGAACATTACAAAAGAATCATACCACAATTTTCGAGCCTGGGATAGCTGTTGACGATAGTTTTTTTGGGGAAATATTTCCTTGACACTTTTTTATTCCTGGGCAATTCAATACCGATCGGTCTTAAATAATCATTCGATACCATTCATTACCGGTCTATTCATCTATTCCTGAACAGAATAGCTGTTTGCGTATTTATTACGCTTAATAAAAAATGGCATAACGGGTGTTAAGCCATTGATTTTTTCTATAACCAAAAAATAACAGGCGCTGTCATGAACGCCTGTCATTGTAAAATTAGAATCGGATAAGAGACATCAACGGCTGCCATCTTTCTTGTCAAGATGTCGGCCAATTCCATAACCGATACCTCCACCGGCCACGCCGCCGATCACGGCTCCAAGGGCCCGGTTCTTCTTTGCAATAACCGCTCCCACCACCGCACCGGAAGCTGCACCAATGACCGTTCCCTTCGCCGCTTTACTCCAGCCTTTTTTCTCGGGAGCCTTGGCAGGGTAGGAAGTGGTTTGACTTAAAGTGCGTGTTTTTTGCCTGGTCACAGATTGATCGTTCCTGGCGCTGCCGGCCTTGGCTTGTTGTTGCTGATAAAGCGCCAACTGTTCAGCGAACTCCTGTTGTTTCTTCCAGGAATTGAACTCCGCCATGCCGGTGGTATCTGCCTGCTGCACGGTTGCAGACACGGGTGTCTTCGAACCGCAGGCATACAACAGAAAGGATAAGATGAACAATGCCGATAATAAGGGTAACATTCTTTTCATAGCTTTTCATTTTAGTGATCAGATGTTGTTTACCCTTCTGATTCGAATAAAATGCCAGATAAATAGCGGTTGTTAAAAACAGCGATATGAAATTTCCAAACCCCTGAAAACAAGGAATCAAAGCCTGCAAACTTTTAACATCTGAATGGTCGTTGCTGAATGAATTGCCGGCAGAAATTCTCCATCACCTCAATCGGTTGCGTTGATGATTGTGGCAATTATTTCACACTATTCGGGGTCACCACAATAATATCTGTCCGCTCATTGCCTATCTTCGGATTCCAAAAAACGTCTGCCAAATGAAATGTAACAAGCTGTTCTTTCTTTCGATTGCCCTGACCGGTTTTTTATCGGCCTGTAACAATGCTGAAAAAGCCGCAACAGAACCTACACTCGGAAATCTTATACCCAAGCCTGTTTCCGTAAGCCCTGCAGGAAATCAGTTCTTTGAATTAACCGGCAAAACCGCCATCCAGGTTACCGGTGGTTCCATGGAAGCTGAACGGATTGGTAAATACCTGGCGGAAAAACTGGCGCCGGCAACCGGTTTTACGCTGGCGGTATCAAACGCCACCGCTTCGCCGACAGAAGGTATATTTCTTAACCTGGTATTGGATGACAAATCCATTGCCGACCAGGGATACGAACTATCTGTAACCGACAAACTGGTGACAGTGAAAGCAAGTTCAGGAGCCGGCTTATTTTATGGCGTGCAGACGCTCCGCCAATTGTTTCCTGCTTCGATTGAATCCGCCTCCAAAGCCACAGACAGCTGGAAGATCGCAGCAGGTGTCATCAAAGATCAACCGTCTTATGGCCTGAGAGGATCGATGCTCGATGTGGCTCGTCATTTCTTTTCCGTATCGGATGTAAAGCGGTATCTGGATCTCATGTCATTCTACAAAATGAATGTGCTTCACCTGCACCTTTCAGACGACCAGGGTTGGCGAATTGAAATCAAATCCTGGCCCAAGCTTACTGAAATCGGCGGTTCCACGCAGGTAGGGGGAGGAAAGGGTGGATTTTATACCCAGGAAGAATACAAGGAGATCATTCAATATGCCGCAGAACGTTACATTACTATTATTCCCGAAATAGATATGCCGGGACATACCAACGCCGCCCTTGCTTCTTACGCGGAACTGAATTGTAACGACAGCGCCACCAAATTATACACCGGTATAGAAGTTGGCTTCAGTACACTTTGCACCAAAAAGGAAGTGACTTATAAATTCCTGGATGATGTGATCCGTGAATTATCCACTATCACTCCGGGGCCGTTTATCCATATCGGGGGAGATGAAAGCCATGCTACCAAAAAAGAAGACTATATCCCATTCATGAACCGTGTTCAGCAGATTGTAAAAAAATACAACAAGCAGGTCATTGGCTGGGATGAGATTGCCAACGCCACCATGATCCCGGGATCTGTGGCGCAGTTCTGGGCAGATACCGCCAATTCCAAAATGGCTGTTCGCCAGGGAGCCAAAATCATGATGTCACCTGCCCGCAAAGCCTACCTGGATATGCAATATGATTCTACCAGCAAGTTCGGTCTGCATTGGGCGGCTTACATTGAAGTTGACAGTGCCTATATCTGGGATCCGGCCACCCTGGTGGATGGTATCGCGCGGGAAAACATCATAGGCATTGAGGCCCCCTTATGGAGTGAAACCGTTTCCAAAATGGATGAAATTGAATACCTGGTATTCCCCCGCCTGTTGGGATACGCAGAAATTGGATGGTCACCTGCTGCCGGAAGAAACTGGGAAGAGTATAAAATCAGACTCGCCAACCAGGGTCCCCGGATGACAAAAATGGGAATTGACTTTTATCCTTCCAAAAAGGTGCCCTGGGTAGAATAAGTCGCTAACAGCCTGGCAGCAGCTTTGCCCATACTTTATGAATTAAATTATAAAGTATGAAAGCAATTGGAATCATTTTGATTGTGGCCGGTATCGCCATGCTCATTTTCAGGAACGTCAGTTTTACCAAAGAAGAAAAAGTGGTAGACCTCGGTCCGGTGGAAATCAATAAGAAAGAGAAGAAGACTGTGGACTGGCCCAATTGGGCAGGAGGAGTAGCGATAGTGGCGGGAATTGCAGTCCTGGTTGTCGACAAAAAGAAATAAGCATTTGCCAGGAATGCCCCTGGGCCAATTGGGGAAGAAATTACCCGAAAAAATAATATAATGATTGCCTGCTATTCGACTCCTGAAGAATTCTCAGGCAGGTCGCATAGCGGGTTTTCTTGTTTCAGCCGATCACTTCGATACCGCTTTATCCGCATTTCATCCTTCCAACACAACAATTCGGCAACATTAACAACTATAATTGGCCCTGGAATTTCAATTTGCAGAAAATCATAGCCATGAAAGGATTCTTACCATTAACCATCCTGTTTTCTTCAATCCTTTTTACTTCCTGCAAAAAGGATAGTAATACACCCGGAGGAAATCCACCACCAGCGCCTCCGTCAGTCCTGTTGAAAGAGATCAATCACGACAAACTGCCTTCCCCTTATTATTTCTTTGAGTACAACGAGACCAAGCAGGTGAAAGCCGTTTCTTTCCAGTCTGGCTTTCTGAGTTACCAGGCGACTTACCTCAACAACCAACTGAACGTCCTGCAAAACAATACCGCCGTAAACAAAACACGCATCGAGTATCGATACACCAACGGACAGGTTACTTCGCTGGCTATTTTCGATAACAATGGCGTTCAGAAGCAACGTTGTTTTCTTGACTATAACGGCTCTAAACTGGTTCGGATCGATTGGGAACTTCGGCAGCCAATAGGCTACATTCAGCAAAGATCCATGGAGCTTTCCTATTACCCCGATGGTAACCTGAAAGAATTAATTCATACCAGGAACGAAATTGAAAATGTTCAAACAGCCCTTCAATGGAAGGATACCTATTCGAACTATGACAACAAACCCGGCGTGGAAGGATTCGCACAAATTCACCCTGAAGAAGACGAATTGATCTTTTTACCCGGCGTGGAAATTCAAAAAAACAATCCGGGCAAAATTGTCCGCCAGGGCGTGCAGGCCATCAATTATGAGATAGTATTCACTTATACTTATGACGAGAAGGGCAAACCCTCTACCAAAAAAGGAGATCTCCTGATCACCTCAGGCCCCAACCAGGGTGCCCGTTCTGAACTACACACATTCTATACTTATTACGAGTAATACAATGAAGGGGCCATCTGAAAGATATTTGTTTGGGGAGGAAAAGAATAAATCTTTAGTTTCCGCCTGAAAAATATCGTTTAGACAGCCCCTTTTGTACTCCATCATCTGAATCCGTTACGACCCAGATTTTTCTCCATCGTCTTTCTTCTTTTTATCAATCCATTCTTTATATTTTGCCTGTTGTTCGGGCGTGAGAAACTCAAACAACCTGGTTTCCTTTTCCTTCATCAGGGTCATTTTTTTCTCTTTCATAGCTTCCTTCGTCAGGGTAACATCCTGTTTAAGCGCTTCTATTTTTGTTTTGAATTCTTTCGTAACTGCGTCGTATTTCGGCGCTTGTTCGGGAGTAAGCTTCAGGTCATCCCGCAGTTTCTTTTCCCAGTCATCCTGCGTTTGTGCATAGGATTTAGATGTACTGCTTCCACTGTTATCCCGGGCCACTACAGTACCTGTAACAGTTGCCAGCATGAGCATGGACATAACGATCTTCTTCATAAAGAAAAGTTTAAGAAATGAACAATTAATAACAGATAAATAAATTGCTACGGGAGGATGGGAGAAAATCTCTATTGAAAAAATAGTGCCAATTACTTAATAATGGGGATAACTTATACATGTGAAATATTCTACCCGATAAGTCGGGTAGAATAGACAACGTATTGTTCAAGGTCTAAACTGACTAATTAATCTGGCAGCATTATTTGTCAAGAAACGGAAGGATCATCGTAATCAGCCATTCATCTTTCATGATCACTCCGGTGTGGGAAGTTCCGGGCAGCATGGCGAATCTGTTCTTTGGAATACCGGTCATGTCGCCGTTTTGGCCACCCCCCAGGAGCTTGATCATTTCAGCCAGGTGATCAGGATCGATGCCATCAGCATCTCCGACCACCAACAGGACAGGAGCCGTGATAGATTTTATTTTCGACGTGAAATCATAAGGTGTTTGTACCAGTTTGATCACTTTGGTTACCATACCCGTCCACTGACTTTTATCCGGAGCCACCGAGTCATAATATGTTTTCAATGGAGAGGCAGTGATAAATTCAGGTTTCATGATGGCAAATAATTTCCTGCTTTCGGCAGTCCATCCATCGGATTTGAAAGGGCAGGAGAGGAGCACCAGTTTGTTCACCAGCATGGGATAACGAATAGCCAGTTGCGTACCAACACCTCCTCCCAACGAATAACCGATGATATCAGCTTTTTCTATTCCGAGATTTTTTAACAAGCCTGCCACATCATCCGCCAGGCCTTCGAAAGAAAAATCCCGGTTGATGTCTGCGGTATGGCCATGCCCCTGGAATTCAACAGCAATGACTTTGTGATTTTTTGCCAGTGCAGGAATTAGCGATGACCAGTTGAGATTGATGGTCATAAAAGCTCCATGAAGCAAAACCAATGGTTTTCCTTCGCCATATACTTCATAGTACATCTTCAATCCGTTTACCGAAGAAAGACCGGCAGAAACAGGTTTAAGCTGGCCATGTACGGCTGTTGACCCTACGATCGTTAATGCGCAGATCAACAGCACTCGTACCATCCGAAGGCGTAAATGATTGGTCATAATGAGGTGCTTGTAATTTCAAAAATACCGTTGTTGGTAAATAATTATCCACCGTCAATCCGTCAAAAAGAAGGGCAGATGCGACAAATACAATGACGGATTACGGATGACGGATGAAATATAATTTGTCAATTGGTCAATTAGTCAATTCGTCAATGAGGCAATGCGGATTACGGATTACGGATGACGGATTACGGATTACGGATGACGAATTGAAAAGTCAAGATTATAAATAGATTTCCTCCCATTTATCAATCGCTCCCGCTCACACTCCCGCGCCTTCAAAATGGGGGTGAGGGGCGGGAGAACGCAATGAGGATTACGGATTACGATTGACGGATGACGTTGTTTCATTCACAACCTGAAACGTGAAACGATAAACGGTAAACTAGATAAATATTAGTACATTGTGTCAACTTCATTCATGGCATTTCCGGTTTGGCTTAACCGGAAGCCCGGCCCCTGGTAAAATCAATCCTTCTGTTCCCTTTTTAAACACTCCCTTGACAGGTAGCGCTGATTGGCAGAAACTACCCTTTCAAATCAGGATTGATTAGTGGCAATGTATTACCCGTTGCTAACCTTAACTTTTACTGCCCCATGCCCGAAAAAATACAAAAACAAGCTGTGGTACTCATCCATGGAATAGGAGAACAACGACCCATTCAAACGCTGAGGGGTTTCGTGGAACCTATTGCCGAATATTTGAAAAAGGTAATAAAACAGGCGAGAGAAGATGAGGCTATTTTCTGGGATAAACCGGATCCTGTTTCCGGGAATTACGAAACCCGTAAAATGGTGATGCGGGAAGGTCAGCAACATCCCTCAACCCATTTCTACGAGTTCTATTGGGCACACCACATGCGGGACACGCGCTGGCCACATATCAAAGCCTGGCTGAAACAGGTGGTTTTCAGATTCCCCACAAGGGTTTCCTCCCGCTTGCTTCCGGTATTTTTCTTTGTCTGGTTTTTACTCCTGTCAATCCTCACCGCAATCATCATTATCGTTTTTCAAATAGGTATTGATGCCACTTCTACCTTGATCACGAGCGTAACCACCGGATTGGCGGGTACCATCATTTTAGGATTCCTGTCCAATATTCTCTTTAACTACCTGGGTGATGTACCCCGGTACCTGGACCCGGCGACGGTGAATATAGACGAGAGACAAGCCATCAGATCGGAAGGAATATCATTGTTGAAAGGCCTGCACGAAACCAAACAATACGATCGGATCATTGTGGTTGGCCACAGCCTGGGTACCACCATCGCCTACGACCTGGTTAAATTGTTATGGGCAGAATACTATTATAAAAGCGACCCCAACTCCTATAACTCAATCACTCAGGCTGACCTGACCGTTTACTACCAAAATCTCGACAATTATGTGCAGAAGGCTGGTAAACTCGGCGAGGATGAGGCCGTGCTCGAGGAATTCAGAACCGGCCAGCAACAGGCTTTTGACTATCTAAGAGCGATTGGTAACCCCTGGCGGATCAGCGACCTTGTTACCATTGGGTCTCCACTGGCGCATGCAGGTCACCTGTTCGCCCAGGAAAAAGGACTGTTTGACAAATTGGTCTTGCAAAGGGAATATCCGGTTTGTCCGCCGTATATCCAATCGCCAGACAAAAGTTGGATACTCGATAGCAAAACTGTGAATTTGAGCGATGATCGGCCACTCCGGTATTTTAATCATTCTTCCGTTTTTGCCGCCACTCGCTGGACAAACATCTACTACAAATCAGATTATGTGGGAGGCCCTGTACGACCTCATTTTGGCAAGGGGATTAAAGAAGTGAAGAAAAAACGTCCAAATACCTTTTTCTTCTATCCTGGCGGACATACCAGGTATTGGGACTTCGACAATAAACAAAACATATTAGATCATATCTGGGAAATACTTCAAAAATGATTCATGTAAAAAGACAAACCAGGATTCCGGATGCTTTCAAAAGCACAGCGATTAAAAATGATATTCGCAAGTACCATAGTTTTTATAAACGGAGCGCTTCTTCCCGGTCACAAGAAGGGTTTAATGAAAATGTCAACGGAGATACCATCGAAACCCTGAAAGCAGTAGCAGAACAGTTCAAGTATAAATGTGCCACCTGCGAAATCAGCCTGAACATCAGAACAGTTATCAGCGATAGCTGGAGACCGCGACAAAATGCGATGGATTTCGATGGAAAGTTTTCAGCAGATCATTACTGGTGGCTGGCTTATGTTTGGAATAATAAATATTGCCTTTGTCCCAGTTGCAACAAATTCAAAGGAACCTGGTTTCCTGTAGAAGGCAAACGGGCACCTTTGAAAACTTCCTACTCAGTAATGATAAAAAAGGAAGAATCATTGCTGGTGGATCCCTGTATCGACTACCCGGAGGAGCATTTACTGGTGGATGAGACCGGCAAATTGATCTGTTTATCGAAAAAAGGAGAAACTACCCTGGAAATACTCAAACTCAACAGGCAAGACCTGGTTGCAGCCCGCAAACAGGTAATCCATACAACCCGTGAGCACCTGGCTGCCATTGAAAAGCTATGGAATCTACCCAAAACAAAAAGCCGTTCTCTCGACCAGGAGAAAAAAGCCCTTAAAAAGGCACATGGACTATATGCTAAATTAGCCAATTGGCTGTCTGCACATCCGGAAGAAGACTTTATCATGGTGCGTCGCCAGATTACCCTCACCTGGATGTTTCTAAACCCGCAATACCGGGAAAAAGGAAAACTCAATAGCCTGTTTCCAAGATCTTCCCGATCGGTGATGCTGCGGGAAATCAATACTCACCTGACATACTTCAGGCAATTGATGAATCCGAAAGGTCCTGCCATTCCAGTCAACTTCAAAGTGCAGGCCATTCTGAAACCGAGCACCGACTATATAACCTCTTCTTTAAACAAACAGGATTTTGAGAAGTTTTTAAAATCCGGGAAAAAATCAATCGGCAAATCAAACACACAAACTCCTGTCTCTACCATTCCCCAATTGTTGGCCAAAGGCCTCGAAATAATCAGTAACGTTACTTCGAACCCTATTACCAAAACACTGGCCTCCGGAGCGGCCAGCCTCATCAATCAACTGACTATTGAGTCCAGACCGGTCAGATTGTACCCGGAGAGAATTGAAATCCGGAATTTCAAGTCTATCACACAACTGGAGTTTGATTTTAAAGTACCCAGTCCGGACAACAAAGTTTTGGGAACCAGTATGACAACCCACAAAGAGCCCTGGAAATTTTTGTTGGGTGAAAATGGTGTTGGCAAAAGCAGTATTCTCCAGGCCATTGCCCTGGTGCTGGCGGGTGACGAGTATATCAAATCGATGGAACTTTCCGCTTCAGAACTGTTAACCCACGGTCAGAAGAGCGGTCATGTTCGCATATGGTTCTCCGGTATCAATGAACCCGCCACACTAACACTCACCCGTGAAAAGATGACCTGTAACTTTGAAACAGGTAAGATCAATGTGCTGGCTTATGGATCTACCCGGGTAATGCCAAAAGAGAACACCAGTCTTCAACCCGAATCAACCCTTCAAAAAGTAAAAATCAAGAACCTTTTTGACTACAGCGTGTCTTTATCGGATGTAAAAAAATGGTTGTTGAGCATCGATCAGTCAGCCTTTGACCAGGTAGCCAGAGCATTAAAAGACGTACTGGATCTGCCATCCGTAAAAACCTATTTTATCAGGGATAATGGAAGAATCTATTTTTCCGAGAATCATGAATCGCTGGAGCAGCTCAGCGAAGGTTACCGGTCTGTGATATCTCTGGCCGTAGATATCATGAAGTCGCTGTCGGATGAACCCCTCAAAACCAGCCATAAAAAGAGCACCTCCTACCTTACCTATGACGCGAAGGAAGGAATTGTATTGATTGATGAACTAAGCAGTCACTTACATCCCCGGTGGCAGATGCGAATTGTAAAAGCGCTCCGGAAAGCATTTCCGAAACTGCAATTCATCGTAACCTCACATGATCCGCTATCGTTGAAAGGAATAGAGCTGGGAGAAGTGCTGTTGCTAAAAAAGAATGATAATGACAAAATAGTGGGCATCAGTAATCTTCCCGATCCATCGGCACTGAAAGCGGAGCAACTGCTCACGTCGGAATTTTTCGGACTGAGTTCCACGCTGGATCCCGAACTGGAAACACAATTCAATACCTATCATCACCTTCTTGCAAAAAGCAAACTCACTCCGGCGGAACAAAAGCAACTGGATTCCCTGAAAGACCAGTTACGGGAAAAGAAACACCTGGGCGACAGCCTGAGAGAAGAACTTATGTTTAATGTAATTGACCAGTCGCTGGCGCGTTATGGGAACCTGCCGGAAAAAGCAGATAGACAACAACTTTTCGATGATACCCGTGAAGAAGTATTGAAAGTATGGGATGAACTCTATAAAAAATAATGTATGATTTTCATCAAAAGAGTTGAAACACCGTCCATATTCAAGCAAAAGCAGAAACAGATCGACAAAGAAATCAATAAAGCCCGTGATTTCTATGCAGGCAAAATTACACTCCGGAAGTCCGAAGAATTGTTTCGATTTTATCAAACTTACAAAGACGGCTACAAAGACCTGTTGATTGAAATGTTTCATCATCGTTGTGCTTATTGCGAATGCCTGGTAACCATTGGGGGCAGGGGAGATATCGAACACTTCAGACCCAAGGGTGTGTATGAAAAGGAAGACGGCACCCAGGGAAAACCAGGTTACTACTGGCTGGCCGCCTGTTGGGAAAACCTTTATCTGTCCTGCACCAACTGTAATCAAAAATCCACCCTTCGTATTATCGACCCCGAGGATCCGGCCAATGTTATTCAGAAAACGGTGGGGAAGATGAACAAGTTCGCCCTGCTGGAAGAGACATACCGCGCCAAAGAAGATACCTGGAAAGATAAAGTGGAAGAGCCCTATCGTATGTTACTCGATCCCTGCTCCGACAACCCTGCCGATTTTCTTGAGTTTACCAGCCAGGGTATTGTAAAACCCAAAAGCTCCGATAAAAGAATTGAAAAGATCGTCAATTATTCCATAGATGTGTATGGTTTGCAAAGAGAGGAGCTGGTACATATCAGGGAAAGAAAATACCTGGAAGTGATGGATCTGGCGGTAACCATCAACCGATTATCTGCTTTTGTGTTCGATGGTTTTAAAAATCAGCTGACCACCGCGCAACATCGTTTCAATTGTGAAGAAATGGAAAAGCAGGTGTTGAAACTGATGTCCCTGCTTGATGTAAACAATAAATACAGCGAGTATGTAGGCATTGCCCGTCAGTACGCCAGCCCGTTCCTGCTTACTTTCTTCGATCAACTGAAGAATTTTCTGCTTCCCAATAAAAACGAGCCCTGGTTCAATGCAGCTCTTGCCTATTTCGAAAAACAATTAAACGCCCTGAAAGGCTATTTCGAACCTTCAACTGCCACCACATGACCCAACCTGCATCCAAGCCACCCATCATCAACTGTCACGCTCATATTTTTACCGGCGACCATGTGCCGCCGCGACTGGCAAGATCGGTAGTCGTCAGCCCACTGCATTACCTGCTCAATTTTCAATGGATTTTTGCAGCATTCCGTTGGTATTACAATGGCCCGGGTAAAAATAAATATGGAGGTGTCGCGAATGATAAACACACCCGCCTTTACCAATGGAATATGTTTATCAGGAGAAACCCTTTATTGAACAAGCTGCAGGCCATCATAAGGTGGTACGCTACTATTCAGGCCCTCCACATTATTTTGCGCTGGTTTGTAAAAAAAGAAACCCTGGGTGACGGATGGTTCGGAAACGCTGTTTTATCTGTTTATCATTTTCTGTTGCGAATACACGTCATCGAGAAAACAGGAACCCGTTTCTGGCAAATTGTGATAGTGGTGGCAGTTTTCCTTTTGTTTAAATCCAGCCGCAACCTGTTGCTTTTCGCCTTGAAACAAACAGTATCCTTGTTTCAAAAAATCCCGGGAAAAGAAACCAGAAAACTATTTGATCGCTACCTGACCATTGGCCGGTACACTTTTCATCGCGAGCAGGGAAAAACGTTAAATCAGTTACAATCGCAGTATCCGAAGGGTACCGGTTTTGTAATACTCCCGATGGACATGGAATTTATGGGAGCGGGTAAACCTCCTGAATCCTATACCGAGCAGATGAGGAAAATTGCAGACCTGAAAAAAAAGGGTGAACCTATTTATCCATTTGTGTTTATCGATCCCAGGCGGATAGCGATGGATGCTGAATTTTTTAAATATAAAATAGTGGGGGAACAGGTAGTCCTGGAAGATTGCTTTGTACGGGAGTATATCGAAACAAATGAGTTTTCCGGGTTCAAGATATATCCGGCTTTGGGCTATTTTCCTTTTGATCCTTTGTTACTTCCCTTATGGAAGTATGCCGAGCAAAACAATCTTCCCATTCTTTCACATTGTGTGCGCGGGCCCATGTATTATCGCGGCTCAAAGGAAAAAAACTGGGATTTTCATCCTGTATTCAAACAGTCCAGTTCGGTTGCAGGTGACCTTAAAAGTTTACTGTTGCCGGAATTGAAAAATGATGAATTCACTGCCAATTTTACGCATCCCCTTAATTTCGCAGTGCTTCTGAAAGACGAATTCCTGGCTCCATACCTGGCTAAACTGATAGCGGAGGATCCTTCTAAGAAAGAACTCGGCACCTTGTTTGGTTTGACCGAAAACAAATCAACCGACAATACCATTACTTACAGTTTGACAAGGGGTTTGAAAGACCTCAAAATCTGCCTGGGCCATTACGGCGGAAATGATGAATGGAACAGATACCTGGAATCTGACCGTTACTCCCACAACAACGAGTTGGCTCAAAGTCCGGATACCGGAATTGATTTCCTGCATCTCAAGGATACACAGACACCTTCTCCGGGTAAACCAGAACAAATCTGGAAATATGCAGACTGGTACTCTATCATCAGCAGCCTGATACTACAACACAAAAACGTGTATGCCGACATCAGTTACATTCTGCACAGCGACGCCCAGATTCTTCCCTTGTTAAAACAAAGCCTTCAAAATCCTGGATTACGCCAAAAGATTCTTTATGGAACCGATTTCTTTGTAGTTCGAAACCATAAAAGCGACAAGAATATGCTGGCAGATATGATGGGTGGGCTGGAAGAGGCCGACTTTGACCAGATAGCCCGCTGTAACCCGATCAGTTTTCTCAGCAATGTCAAACGATCCCTCAAAAACGACTATAATTTCTGCCAGTTTGAACAAAACTAACAATTGTTATCTTTGTGCTTTCCTGGGTCTCCAGGACAGTACACAGAACAATTAAATTAATCAATAGATGAAAGAAGTCGTAATAGTTTCAGCCGTTCGTACACCAATGGGATCATTCGGTGGATCATTAAAAGATTTGTCCGCCACCAAACTGGGTGCCATTGCCATAAAAGGAGCGTTAGCAAAAGCAGGTATCAAACCCGAGCAGGTACAGGATGTTTTGATGGGTTGCGTTATCCAGGCCAACCTGGGTCAGGCACCCGCCCGGCAGGCGGCCAAATTTGCCGGTCTGCCCAATGAAGTGAATTGTACAACCGTCAATAAAGTTTGCGCCAGTGGCATGAAAGCCATTGCACAAGCTGCGCAAAGCATCGCCCTGGGAGACGCAGACATCGTGGTGGCTGGAGGTATGGAAAGCATGAGCAATGTTCCCTTTTATGTAGACAGCCTTCGCTGGGGTAACAAGTACGGACATACGCAAATGATCGACGGACTGGCGAAAGACGGCCTGACAGATGTGTACGATGGAAAGGCGATGGGCAATGCCGCTGAATTGTGCGCCCGCGAATGTGGTATCAGCCGCGAAGAACAGGATGCCTTCGCCATTGAAAGTTATAAGCGGAGCCAGGCTGCCTGGGAGAAAGGGTTATTTGCCAACGAAATTGTTCCCGTGGAGATACCGCAGCGCAAGGGTGATCCGATCGTATTCAGCAAGGATGAGGAACCCTATAATGTGAAGTTTGAAAAAATTCCAAGCCTGAATCCTGCCTTTCAGAAAGATGGCACGGTAACCGCTGCGAATGCATCTACCATGAACGACGGCGCCGCCGCCATGGTGCTGATGAGTGCTGAAAAAGCCCGGGAACTCGGAATAAAACCGATCGCCAGGATCCGGAGCTATGCCGATGCGGAACAGGCTCCCGAATGGTTTACCACCACTCCGTCTCTGGCCGTGCCGAAAGCCGTTGCGAAAGCCGGCTTGAAAATGGAGGATATACAATACTGGGAATTGAATGAGGCCTTCGCTGTGGTGGGCATTGAAAATTCCAGGAGAATGAAACTCGATCCGTCGCGGGTGAACGTGCATGGGGGAGCCGTTTCACTGGGTCATCCGTTGGGAGCCAGTGGCGCGCGTATACTGGTTACATTGATCAATGTATTGAAAGCAAATAATGCCACCCTGGGAGCTGCCGGTATTTGTAATGGCGGAGGCGGGGCCAGTGCAATGGTTATAGAACTCCTGTAAGCAGACCTGCATTATTAAGAAAATATCAAAAACAAAAAGGGAACCGATTATTCATCTGTTCCCTTTTGCTACAGCTTCCGAAGCCATAGGATTTTTCTCATGTTTGTTATTAAAAAACTGGTTGCATTGCGAAAACCCGCTTAAAGGTAGAGGAATGCATTAAGGTTGAGTTCATCCTTATTGCTCTATTATTTACGGATTTTAACCTGCCTGACCAGGATTCAGATTCATTATAAATTAGCTTTCCCCCGATACTCCCGGAGATATTCACTCGGAGAACGCCCGGTGGTTTTCTTGAAAACCCGGTTAAAGGTGACTACATTATTGAAGCCGGCATGATAAGCCACGGTTGCAATGGAATCAAAATTGCCATCCACCATTTTCTTACAGGCTTCGGTTATGCGAATCTCATTCAGAAAGGAGACATAGGTCTTCCGGGTATGCTTTTTAAAATAACGACAAAAAGCCTGCGGGGTCAGGTGAGCAATGGCTGCCACCGACGATAGAGAGATGGTTTCGGTGAAATGCTCCATCGTGTACTGGTAGATGTCATTCATGCGAAGGCCTTCAGACTCTGTTATACTGTAAGCCGCGGGGGCCGTTGCCAATAACTTCAGTTTCCGAATGGAAGAAAGTAGTTCTACCAGGTGAAGGAATGCCGCCAGTCTGCCGGCGTTCCTGGTCTCTTTTACCTGCAGCATGGCATGCGCCACCGCAGCGGTGAAAGATTTAGGAACCTGCAATCCGTGGTATGTATTCTGCACAAACTTGTTCACCTGCTTCATTTCCGGAAGAGAAAGCAACTTGCCAAAATGCCCGGCCGGGTTAAAGAACAAGGTCAGCGAATGAACTTTTTTCTTCTTTCTTTTATCGAAATATTCGGGATCGCTTTTAAAAAGATGTGGCTGGTTGGCACCAATGATATAAATATCGCCAGCCTGGAATCGTTGCATGTAATCACCGGCGAGTAGCGTACCGTCTCCCTGGATGATCCAGGTTATCTGTGCTTCATGATGCCGGTGCAGGTGATCATAAAAATGCGGAAGCCTGTCTTCCTGTACAATTACAGAATGTTCCCCGGCAACCGGCAATGTAAAAGGAACTACTTTCATTTTACCAATATTACCGTTCAAAAGGCGGATTGCGAAAAGATTGGTGAATATCGGTAAAAACGGGCATATATACGGTTGAATGCCGCAAAAATCATCCTCACCATTTTTGACTGACCGGCCCTCTCCGAAAAGGTAAAATCGGTAAATAATTCATTAATCCCGGAAGCATTTGTGCAGACGGCTGGTCTATCTTTGAAAAAAAAAGTATGAGCATAACCTGGAATGGTGTATTTCCTGCACTGTTAACTCCTTTTACCGGGAACGACGAACTGGATCTTCCATTATTCGATAAAAACTTACAAGCCCAGATGAAGGCCGGTGTGAACGGAATCATATTGGGTGGTACACTCGGCGAAGCCAGCGTTCTGACGACTGAAGAAAAAGAAAAACTGGTTACTTACGCAGTGGAGAAAACGGCGGGCCAGATTCCGGTGGTATTGAATATTGCGGAAGGAAGTACGCGCGAAGCGCTTCAGCAGGCATCCCTGGCGAAGAAATGGGGCGCCAAAGGACTGATGATGCTCCCCCCGATGCGCTACAAGAGCGATCACCGGGAAACGGTCACCTATTTCAAAACAGTAGCTGACTCCACTGATCTTCCGATTATGATCTATAACAACCCGGTTGACTATAAGATTGAAGTAACCCTCGATATGTTTGCCGAACTGACGGCCTGCTCCAATATCAATGCGGTAAAGGAAAGCACGCGTGATGTAACCAATGTAACCAGGATGTTGAACCGTTTTGGTGATCGCTTTAAATTATTGTGTGGCGTTGATACTCTTGCGATGGAGGAACTGTGTATGGGTGCGCATGGATGGGTTGCCGGACTGGTGGATGCTTTCCCTGCGGAAACGGTGGCGATCTTTAAACTGACAAAAGCCGGCAGAATTGATGAAGCAGCAAAAATATACCGCTGGTTCATGCCTTTACTGGAACTCGATATTCACCCCAAACTGGTACAATATATCAAACTGGCGGCCAGCGAAGCCGGTATCGGAAGTGAGCATGTACGTGCTCCCCGCCTGACCCTGATCGGAGAAGAAAGAGAGAGAGTGCTGAACATCATTCGTACAGGTATCTCCACCAGACCGGAGTTACCTGATTATCTTAACTTGTAAACAAAAACATGATTCGTCAGGGTAGCCTGTTGATCCTTGCCGTTTTGCTGGCTGTCGCCTGCCATTCGCAGACAGCCTGGAAACATGGGCGGCTTAAAGTGTCGTCCAATGGCCATTACCTGCAATACGAGGACGGCACACCTTTCTTCTGGTTGGGAGATACAGGGTGGGAACTGTTTCATCGCCTGAAAAAAGAAGAAATTGAAACTTACCTCGAGAATCGCCGGAAAAAAGGTTTCAATGTCATTCAGGCTGTGATTCTCGCAGAGTTCAATGGTCTCCATAAAACGGATCAATACGGTGAAATACCGTTGCTTGACAATGACCCGACAAAGCCCAATGAAAAATATTTCACTTTAGTCGACTGGACAGTAAATCTCGCCCGGCAAAAAAGTCTTTTCATGGGATTATTACCCACCTGGGGAGACAAAGTTGCCAGGATGTGGGGAGAAGGGCCGGTTGTATTCAATGAATCCAACGCATACACTTACGGTCTGTACCTGGGCAGGCGCTATGAGCAATATCCCAATATCATCTGGATATTAGGGGGCGACCGGCCTCCTGTTAGCGATAGTGCCGACTGGCGACCGATATGGAGAGCGATGGCCAAAGGAATACTGGAAGGCACCGGTTATAAAGCCATCATCACTTATCATATCAATGGAGGGGAGCATTCCACTTCGTATGACCTGCACCAGGAAAAATGGCTTGATATCAATTCCATGCAAAGCAGTCATGGCAGTGGTCATGATGTACCGGTTTGGAAATGGATTGAAAGGGATCGCCAACTGGTACCGGCCAAGCCCACGCTGGATATGGAACCGAATTATGAAGACCATCCCGTGAATCCCTGGCCCAAATGGGATCCGGCTAATGGGTACTTCAGGGACTATGATGTCAGAAAACAATGCTATCGATCCGTTTTTGCCGGCGCCTGCGGAGTAACCTATGGTCATCATTCAGTATGGCAATTCTGGAGTCTCCGGGAGGAGCGAATCAATTACGCGGATCGATACTGGACAGATGCCCTCGACAGACCAGGTGCTGTGCAGGCAGGATATTTGAGAAAGCTGATTGAATCCAGGCCATTCCTCACCAGAGTACCCGATCAGTCATTGATCATTTCCGGCCAGGGTGAAAAAGGTGAGTATGCCACTTCATTCCGTGATGAAGAAGGCACTTATATAATGGTATATCTGCCGGTAGGAAAAACGGTCAAAATCAACACATCGGATATCAAAGGTAATCGCTTAACCATACGATGGTTTAACCCCCGCACCGGCAAAACCGAAACCAGCATCCAGTTCCCCAATGCGGGAACAATTACCGCCTCATCGCCTTCTGCCGGAATAGAAAACGACTGGGTGTTACTGATAGATGATGCATCAAAAAAATATGTGAACCCGGAAAACAAACAATGATGTACAAAGACGCAACGATAGAAGAAATTAATGATTCCATGCGAAAAGCCTGGAATGCCTTTCACCTCTACAGAAAGCTTCCCTTAAAGGCAAGAGCCGGCTTCATGAGAGCGATCGCAGCCGCACTGGAGGAATGTGGCGATAAACTGATCCAGACCGCCATGCAGGAAACAAATCTCCCTGAAGCAAGATTAAGGGGTGAAAGAGCGAGAACCATTCTGCAATTGAACCAGTATGGAGCGGCTTGTGAGAATGGTGAATGGCTGGAAGCCCGCATTGATCATGCGAATCCCGATAAAACGCCTCCCAAACCAGATATCAGAAAAATGCTGGTTCCGCTGGGGCCGGTAGTGGTATTTGGCGCGTCGAATTTTCCGTTTGCCTATTCCACCGCAGGCGGTGATACAGCCTGTGCCCTGGCGGCTGGTTGCCCTGTTATTGTGAAGGCTCATCCGGCTCATGCGGAAACTTCAGAGATGGTTGCGCAGGCAATTTTGAAAGCAGCGAAAGAATGCCAGATGCCGGAAGGCATTTTCACTCATATTCACGGAATGTCTTTCGAAGTCGGTAAGGCATTGGTGATGCACCCACAGGTAAAAGCAGTTGGTTTCACCGGATCTTATGCGGGCGGAAAGCAATTGTTTGACTGGGCGGCACAACGGCAGGAGCCGATACCCGTATTCGCGGAAATGGGAAGCATCAACCCGGTTTTTCTTCTTCCGGGAAAATTAAAGGAAAGCGCTGCCGAAACAGCCAGGTTGTATGCAGGATCGATCACCCTGGGAGTCGGTCAGTTTTGCACAAATCCGGGGCTGATCATTGGTATAGATTCCCCGGAGCTGAATACGTTTATTGAAGAATTGGGAATGGCGGTAAAAGTAATCCCGCCTGGTAAGATGTTGCATACCGGTATCGCCAGGGCATACCGGGAAAAACGCGCAAAAGCGATCGAACAGGACCAGGTGAAAGTGGTGGTCGCATCAGCAGATGAATCTGACACCGACACCAGTATATCCGGTATTCCAACTATTGCCACAGCCAGTGGAAAAGCGTTTTTGAACAACCCGGTACTTCACCAGGAAGTGTTCGGGCCTTATTCAATAGTAATCAGATGCGCGGACATCGAGGAGATGAAAACAGTCACCAGCAAACTCGAAGGACAACTCACAGCTACCCTGATGGCCACCCCTGAAGACATCAGGCAACAGGATGAGTTGGTTGAACTCGTTAAAAACATCTGTGGTCGTTTGATCATGAACGGTGTACCAACGGGAGTAGAAGTTTGTCTCAGCATGCAGCATGGTGGTCCATTTCCTGCGACTACCGATTCGCGCTTTACCAGCGTGGGAGCGGATGGCATTAAAAGATTTGCAAGACCCATCGCTTTTCAAAACTGGAGCAACGATCTGTTACCAGATGAATTGAAAGAAGAAAATCCCTTGGGTATCTGGCGGATGGTAAACAGCGAACTGAAAAGATAATTCACTTATCCAAATACTTATCCTGCAAGTTCTTTGACATTACATTATACGGAAAGAGTGGCTGCGGCCAGGTCTTCCCTCTGCTGCTGCTGAACAATACGCGCAGTTACAATGACGGATACCACCAGATAGATCAGGATGACATAGGGAATCAAAGGACTGATCGCACGGGTACCAAACCAGTCATTCGTGTACAGTATGATGGCGATTCCAATGATGGCCTTTAATACCTCCACAGCAATGGCGCTGCGGTTTCTGTCCATTAAATCGGTATACGCATACACCATCACAAACACAAATAATCCATATACATAGATGTAATAGGAATTGAGTTTGTTGATAGCGGCAATGTTACCAAACAGGTAACTGATGAATAAAAGGGTGACTGCAAGTTGGATCCAGGTCCAGGTATTGAGCAATTGGCTGGTTCGTGTATCATATTTCTGAAAATGATACACATCTTCAATTTTATATACCGGGTATTTCTGTGCCACATCAGCCGGACGCCATCCGGTAGGCATCACCCATATTCTGAACTTATCTTTCCAGCTGCGTGTTCTCCAGGCATCTTTGATCAATAACCACAAGTGCTGGAAATTGATCTTGATGGGATTCCAGGTCTGAACAGGTCTTGTTATTCCATAAACAGCAGGTACACCATCCAGTTCTTCCTGGTAGGTTCCAAATAACTTGTCCCAGAAAATGAATATCTGACCGTAATTCTTATCAAGATATTCAGGATTGATGGCATGATGAACACGGTGATGAGAAGGAGTGACGATGATTTTTTCGAGAAAGCCCATCTTCTTGATATGCTGGGTATGGTACCAAAATTGCGCGAACAGGTGAAGAGGGGCAACAACAGCAATCACTTTTTCGGGAACACCCAGCAAGGCTGCCGGAATCAGGAAAAACGCGAAAATGCGAAACACTACAGAAATACTTTGACGCAATGCACAGGCGAGGTTGAAATCTTCACTGCTGTGATGAATGATATGACTGTTCCAGAAGAAATTGTACTCATGGGCAATACGATGTACCCAATAACCGGAGAAATCCAATGCCATGAATGCCACAAAATAGGTCAGAAAACCGGCGGGTACGTGAACAATAGCCAGGTGACGTTCGAGCCAACCATAACCGATGATCGTGATACTTAACCCCAGCACATCTTTGGTTACATTGGTAATTCCGCTGCTCAGGCTGCTGACCATATCAAGGCTTCGTACGGTTTCAAAGCCTTTTTTCCATCCATACCACTTTTCAAAAAGTACGAGGAGAAGAAAGGCAGGCATGGCAATAAGCAAAATCTTTCCGTAGACTTCCATATAGCAATCACTTGTTATATCAAATGTAATCAATCAAACGAGCTTTTCCATATCACGCAGAGGTGTTGATTAAGATCAATAAACATATTATACATAGGCACAAATACTTAGACAGTCATGACGGCACCGATCACAAAAAAATATCCCAATGCCAGCCTGAACCGCTTTGGTGGCTGGACTTTTCATTGCGTGGACGCGCATACCTGCGGCAACCCGGTAAGGCTGGTAGCCGAAGGCGGCCCCTCACTGGAAGGAAAAAACATGAGCGAGAAGAGACAACACTTTCTGAAAGAGTACGACTGGATAAGAAAGGGATTGATGTTTGAACCACGCGGTCATGACATGATGAGCGGCAGCATTCTCTACCCACCACATGACCCGCAAAATGATGTGGCAGTCCTTTTTATTGAAACCAGCGGTTGCCTGCCCATGTGCGGACATGGCACCATCGGCACCATCACCATTGCCGTGGAAGAAGGCCTGATCATTCCCAAAACACCCGGACTGATCAGAATGGAAGCACCCGCAGGATTGGTGATGATTGAATATGGCCCGGTTGATCATGTGCCGGGTACAGACAACATCAAAGCCGGACAGCATAAGGTTGATTGGGTGAAGTTAACCAATGTGCCCGCTTATCTTGATTCAGTTGAGCTGACAACAGACTGCCCCGACCTGGGAGAACTGGTGGTTGATGTGGCATACGGAGGTAACTTCTATGCCATTGTTGATGTGCAGAAAAACTTTAAAGGACTGGAGCATTACCCGGCCGATAAACTCATTGCCTGGGCCAGAGAACTCAGGGCCAACATCAACAAGAAATATCAATTCGTTCATCCTGATGATGCCACCATCAATGGTTGCAGTCATATCTTATGGACGGGGGCCGTATTGGACAGCTCGTCCACCGCCAGAAATGCGGTCTTTTACGGAGACAAAGCTATCGACCGCTCGCCCTGTGGCACCGGAACCTCTGCACGCATGGCCCAATGGTACACCAAAGGATTGCTAAAAAAAGGAGAGGAGTTCATTCACGAAAGTATTATCGGAAGTAAATTTATCGGTACAATCGAACAGGAAACCAGGGTAGGCAATAAACCGGCCATCCGGCCCGGCATAAAAGGATGGGCAAAAATTTACGGATACAACAGCATCAGCATAGACAAGGAGGATGATCCTTATGCTTATGGATTCCAGGTTCTTTAAAAAATAACTTATGATTCAGTATGTGATTATAGCCCAGGATGGAAAAGATGAAGAAGCATTGGAAAGAAGGAAGAATACAAGACCTGTTCACCTGGCTGGTGCAAAAAAACTTAAGGCCAATAACAATTTTGTTTTTGGCGGAGCCACGCTCGATGATCAGGGCAACATGCGAGGTTCAATTATGGTGGTGCAGTTTGAAACCGAAGAGGATTTCAAGAACTGGTATGCCCAGGAACCTTATATTACCGAAGGAGTGTGGAAAGTGATTGAGATAAAATATTTCAAGGTCGCAGAAGTGTGAGAATCGGATTGTTCTTTCAATAAACACCTGCATGAGAAAACTACTAACAACGATTGGCTGGGCTTTGTTATGTCTTCATGGCATCTCCCAGAACTACAAGGTTTGGTATAATGAACCTGCTCAACTATTCGAAGAAGCCTTTCCCATAGGCAATGGCCGTATGGGTGCCATGATTTATGGAAGAACGGAAGTTGAGAAGATTTCTTTGAATGAGATTACACTTTGGGCGGGCAAACCGCAAAGCCCCGACATCAACCCGGAGGCCGCCAGCTATCTGCCGAAAGTCCGGGAGGCTTTGTTTAACGAGAATTACCAAGCTGCCGACAGCCTGATGCATTTTATGCAAGGGCGCTTTTCAGAATCTTATGCCCCGCTCGGGAATCTTACCATGACGCTGAATCACCGCAATGTTTCAGGATATCGGAGAGAACTTGACCTGGCAACCGGTATTTCCCGTATCACCTACCAATGGAATGAATCGCAGATCACCCGCGAAACCTTTGTGTCGCATCCCGACCAGGTAATGGTCATTCGTATAACGTCAATAGGAAAAGACAGGAGTACGCTTACAATCGGTTTTCAATCGCTTTTACCCTTTCTTTCTTCGGCCGCTGGAAAAGATTGGGTGGTAAATGGAAGGGCTCCCAGTCATGCGGAGCCCAGTTACCGCGGCAATATGCCCAATGCGGTTCAATTCGATAGCGCAGGTGTTACCCGGTTTGGACTCTTTGTCCGGGTGCTGCAAACAGATGGCAAGCAACAAACAAATAAAGAAGGAATCACTATCAGTGAATTCCAACAGGTAACTATACTCGTTTCCGTCAGTACCAATTTCATTTCCCCTTTGGAATCGCCCGCCGGCAGTGCTGTCAATGGCAAAGGAAAATGCATAGATCATGTCAGTAAAGCTTCCACCAAAGGATTTGAGCTGATCAGGAAAAAACATATCGAAGATTTCTCCGGTTTATTTAACCGGGTTCATTTTGAATTGGGGAATTCCAACAAAGACGAACTTCCCACCAATGAAAGACTCAAACGTTATACTGAGGGCGGGCAGGACAATAACCTGGTCACACTGTATTATCAGTTTGGTCGTTACCTGCTGATCAGTTCCTCCCGTACGCCGGGTATTCCCGTTAATCTGCAGGGGCTGTGGAACGAAGAAATACGTCCACCCTGGAGCAGCAACTATACCACCAATATAAACACTGAAATGAATTACTGGCTGGCAGAAAACACCAACCTGTCGGAGTTACATCTTCCCCTGCTTCAATTCACCCGGCAGTTGGCAAAGAATGGTGCCGTGACCGCCAGGAATTATTATGGTGCGGGTGGTTGGGCTCTCCACCATAACACAGACAACTGGGCCATGACCAATCCGGTGGGTGATTTCGGAAAAGGAGATCCGGTTTGGGCCAACTGGAACATGGGATCTGCCTGGATCAGCGCTCATCTCTGGGAACATTTTGCATTCAGCAGAGACACTTTTTTCCTGAAACAGTATTACCCGATTCTGAAAGGTGCAGTGCAATTCAGTCTCGACATGCTCGTAAAAGACAAAGCCGGCAAACTGGTTACCGCCCCTTCCTTTTCTCCGGAAAATGTTTATATCACTTCAACAGGCTATAAAGGCGCTACCTTTTATGGAGGAACTGCTGATCTGTCGATGATTCGTGAATTATTCAGCGATTATCTCGAAGCTGAAAGCATCCTGCGTAACGACAGGCAGTTGGCTGAAAGAGTGAAAAATACCCTTCAGCAACTGCATCCATACACCATTGGTCAGAGAGGGAATCTGCAGGAATGGTATCACGACTGGAGCGATGCCGAGCCACAGCACCGACATGTTTCTCACTTGTACGGTGTCTATCCCGGACACAGCATAACTGTTACCCAAACACCTGAACTGGCGCAGGCGGTTAAAAAATCACTTGAGTTCAGAACCAATAACGGAACCGGATGGTCTATAGCCTGGAAAATAAACCTGTGGGCAAGATTGAAAGATGCAGAGATGGCCTATGATGCCGTAAAGAAAATTCTGACTTACTATCCTGCGCGGGCCGGCGAGACAAAATATTCCGGTGGCGGCACCTATCCGAATTTGTTCGACGCACATCCTCCCTTTCAGATTGATGGAAATTTTGGCGCTTCTGCAGGTATCACAGAAATGTTATTGCAAAGCCATGAGGGAACGATTGATTTGTTACCGGCCTTACCCGCCGCCTGGCCCGATGGATCCATTGAAGGCATTCGGGCAAGAGGAGGCTACACCGTTCATATCCGATGGAAATTGGGTAAGTTGCAGGAAGCCATCATCATTCCCGATTTCAATGGCAAATGTAAGGTCAGCTACCGCGGTAAAACATGGGAATTCGACGGAAAAAAAGGCAACAGGATAAGGATTCAACCTTCCTGATTTCTTTAGAACCAACAACTTTTTTAACTGGAAATACTACATATGAAAAAATACATCCTTCCGCTTGCGTGTCTGGCCATGCTGGAAAGCAGGGCACAGACCATCCTGAAAATGGAGCCCGTCAATTTTTCACAGGTAACCATCAATGATGATTTCTGGAAACCGAAAATTGACAAAGTAGCTACCAAAACGCTGGCTGCCTGTATTTACCAGACAGAAGTGGCTACGCCGCGCATCCGCAATTTTGAAAGAGTAGCGCGCAAACAAGGGGAGGCGCATGAAGGAATATTTTACGACGATAGCGATGTATTCAAAGCCCTCGAAGCAATGGCCTATTCGCTGAAGACCCATCCCAATCCCGAGATGGAAAAAAAATGCGACGAATGGATCGACAAGATCGCCGCCGCCCAACAACCGGATGGCTATCTGAATACCTGGTATACATTGAAAGGAATACAGGATCGGTATACAGACATGAGCATGCACGAGGACTACAATGCCGGTCACATGATTGAAGCGGCTGTGGCTTATTACGAAGCAACCGGCAAAAGAAAATTCCTGGATGTATGCATTCGCTGGGCAGATCATTTTGACGGACTCTTTGGCCCGGGAAAAAGAGATTGGGTAACCGGTCACCAGGAACTCGAACTCGCGTTGGTGAAACTGTACCGCGTTACTAAAAATGAAAAATACCTCAAGCTTTCCGACTGGTTACTGAGCGAACGCGGCCATCGCAAAGCAAAAGGATATACCTGGACAGACTGGAAGGACACTGCCTATGCGCAGGATGTACTTCCGGTTAAAGAACAAACGCAGATCACGGGACATGCCGTAAGAGCCATGTACCTGTATACAGGCGCTGCAGATGTAGCCGCGTTGACAGGAGACCAGGGATACATGAACGCCATGAAAAAAGTGTGGGAGGATGTAGTGTACCGCAATATGTATATCACCGGAGGGATTGGTTCCGCCGGCAGCAACGAAGGGTTCACGACCGACTATGATTTGCCGAATGAGCAGGCCTATTGTGAAACCTGTGCATCCGTGGGAATGGTTTTCTGGAACCAGCGCATGAACCTGCTCACCGGCGAAAGCCAGTATATCGATGTACTGGAGCGCAGTCTCTATAATGGTGCACTCGATGGGTTAAGCCTGAGCGGTGATCGGTTCTTTTACGGCAACCCGCTCGCTTCAAGAGGACAGCATCAACGCCGCGAATGGTTTGGAACGGCCTGCTGCCCGGCCAATATCGCGCGACTGGTGGCTTCCCTGGGAAGTTATATCTACGCCAGGAGCAACGACGGTATCTGGGTGAACCTTTTTGTGGGCAGCCAGACCCGCCAGATGATTGGTAAAAATGACGTCACGCTCTCTGTAAAAACAGCTTACCCCTGGAATGGTAAAGTTCAAATCAATGTAGACCCTGTTAAGAAAGGAAAGTTCAAAGTGTACGTGAGGGTTCCGGGCTGGGCCAAAGCACAGCCGGTTCCGGGTGATGCCTATCGCGCGAACTTCTCCGTAATACAATCTTTGATGCCGATTACGATCAATGGTAAAGACGCCAGCTACGAGATGGAAAATGGTTACATGGTCATCAACAGAGAATGGAAAAAAGGAGACGTTATTAATTTTGAATTCAACATGAACACCTATCTGCTGAGTGCCAGACAGGAAATTAAACAGAATGAAGGACGCGTAGCCATCGGCAGAGGCCCGTTGGTATACTGTGTGGAAGGAGCAGATAATAACGGAAAAGCCTGGAATATCGTCGTTCCGGAAAATACCAGTTTCACCACCAGCACGGCCAATGTACTGGATGAACCTGTAGTGGAAGTAAAAGCCGTTGTACCGGTGCTCAGTGTCAGCGCCGACGGAAGCGCCGTATCTACCGAAAAGAAAGAGATCACGGCCATTCCTTATTATACCTGGGCAAACAGGGGAAAAAATGAAATGCAGGTCTGGTTGCCAACGAAGATCAAAGACATAAAAATCAACTATTAACTTTTATCAACCACCCAACTATAATACGATGAAACAATTGTTCAGCCTTCTTACAGGAATGGCTACACTAACTTTTGCTGCCTGCAATAATCAAACAGCCGAAAAAACGGCTGCGACGGATTCATCCGCCAGCAATCAACATACGACTCATTCTGTATCTATGACCAGTCAACCTTACGGAGAAATAGGAACTGAAAAGATTACACAGTATACCCTGACCAACGCCAATGGCATGGTGGTGAAAATCATCAACTATGGAGGCACGGTAACCAATATCATGGTGCCGGACAAAAATGGCAATATGGGAGATGTGGCACTGGGTTACGATTCGCTTTCCGGATATATGCAAACAGGAAATCCCTATATGGGATGCCTGGTAGGAAGATATGCAAACCGAATCGGTAATGCACGTTTTACGCTTGATGGGAAAACATATACCCTGGCTGCCAACAACAATGGAAACTCGCTCCATGGTGGATTGAAAGGTTTTGATAAAGTGATCTGGGCGGTAAAACCAATGGGAGACACCAGCCTGGTACTGAACTATACCAGTAAAGACGGGGAAGAAGGTTATCCGGGTACGCTCACGACCGAAGTTCGTTATACGCTTACTCCGGACAACGCCCTGAAAATTGAGTACACGGCTACTACCGATAAACCAACGGTAGTCAACCTCACCAATCATAGCTATTTCAATCTTTCCGCCGGCCAGGACTCGACCATCATGGGCCATGAACTGATGATAAAATCAGATATGATCACCGCTGCAAATGATAAATTGATTCCGACAGGCGCGTTCACCGAAGTAAAGGGTACTCCGCTTGATTTTACCATACCCAAGGCCATTGGAAAAGACTTCGCAGCTGTGAAAGGAGGTTATGATTTCAACTGGGTGATCCGCAGAAGCGGAGTGGAGCCGGAATTGGTAGCAACCGTTTACCATCCGGGCAGCGGACGCTACATGGAAGTATACACCACTGAACCCGGCATTCAGTTCTATACCGGTAATTTCCTGGATGGCACCTTGACAGGTAAGGGAGGAAAGAAACATATTCTGCATGCCGGACTTTGCCTGGAAACCCAGCATTTTCCGGATTCACCCAATCAACCCAAATTCCCGACAACGGTTCTGAAACCCGGCGAAACTTACAAACAAACAACCTGGTATAAATTTTCAACCAAATAGTATCCGAACCCATCCTTATGAATATGCTTTGTCATCAAATTAGATCCATACGCTTTCCGGTACTGACCGCATTGCTGCTGGCCTGTTGCCTGAAAGGCAATACCCAGGTCAGCAAGGCCCCTGCTTATCCATTGATCAGTCACGATCCCTACTTCAGTGTCTGGTCTTTCAGTGACACGATCAATAGCAGTCCTACAAAACACTGGACAGGCAAAGAACAATCTTTGCTCGGCTTGATCAGGGTAGATGGTAAAGTGTACAATTTCCTTGGCAAACCGGTTTTACCGCTGAAGCCTTTGCTGCCACCCGGCGATGCGATTCCTTATGATTGTAAATACACAGAAGAGCAGCCTGCATCTGACTGGATGAAGGAAGGATTTGATGATTCAAAATGGAAAGCGGGTAAGACACCCTTTGGCAATGGCTGGAACAATGATGCAGTTACTGCCTGGCAAAGCAAATCTATCTGGATCCGGAAAGAATTTGTATTGAGCGAATCACAGGTTAAAAACCTCTCCAGCGAAAAACTGGTCCTGCAACTCAGTCATGATGACGATGTGGAAGTCTTTGTGAATGGAGAGCAGGTTTATAAATGTGAAAACTGTTATCTCGCCAATATTAAAAATTACCCGGTAGCAGACGCCATTCGTAACAAATTAAAGAAAGGCCGCAACATCATTTCCATGCATTGTATCAATACGGGAGGATATGCCTGGATTGATGCCGGACTGGGAATCGAAGAACAGGAGAAGGCCATTATTCCGGCAGTGCAAAAATCTGTAACGGTAACGGCCACTCAAACCAGGTACAGCCTGACAGCCGGTAGCGTGGATATCAACCTGGAGTTCATTTCACCGCTGCTGATGGATGATCTCCACCTCCTGAGCAGGCCCGTCACTTATCTGAACTGCCAGGTGGTCTCTAACGATTCAAAAGATCATGACGTGAGTTTGTACCTGGGTGTATCGGCCGATCTGGCAAAGAACAGAGCCAAAGAATTGGTGAAAGTGGATTGGTATAAACAAGGTCAACTGGATTTTATTAAAACCGGAACGATCGATCAGCCGGTACTGAAAAGCAAGGGAGATGATTTGCGTATCAATTGGGGTTACCTGTATCTCGCCATGCAACAGGGAAAAGGTATGTTCAGTGCTTCTGACAGCAAATCAGCCATCGAACAGCTTTTACAAACTGGTCAATCCGCTTCGCAGGTAACCACCGGCGACTACCAGGTCCTGAATACAGACATTCGCGCGAGGGTATATAGCAAGTATCCCAGCAATTACCTGTTGCTGATAGGTTACGACGATCTCTATTCCCTTCAGTATTTTGGCGAAAACCTCAAAGCCTGGTGGACACAGTCAGGACATTCGATAGAAGAAGAAATGCAATCTGCCTATACCGATTTTGCCGCGATTAAAAAGAAATGCGATCAGTTTGACGCTAAAATGTATGAAGACGCCAGGGCTGCCGGCGGGGAAGAGTATGCCAGGTTATGTGTGATGGCATACCGCCAATCCATTGCTGCGCATAAATTGGCCAAAAGCCCGCAAGGCTCCACGCTTTTTCTTTCCAAAGAAAATTTCAGCAACGGATCCATCAACACTGTTGATGTAACCTATCCGTCGGCGCCACTGTACCTGGCCTACAATCCCGAGCTGCTGAAAGGAATGCTAAATGGTATTTATTACTACAGTGAGAGTGGAAAATGGACAAAGCCGTTTCCTGCGCATGACCTGGGCACCTATCCGATTGCTAACGGGCAGACCTATCCGGAAGATATGCCGGTGGAAGAGGCGGGCAATATGATTATTCTTACCGCGGCGATCTGCAAGGCCGAGAACAAAGCGGATTATGCAGCCCTTCACTGGAAAACACTGAGCCAATGGGTAGAGTTCCTGGTAAAGGACGGATTTGATCCTGCCAATCAACTATGCACGGATGATTTCGCCGGTCACCTGGCCAGAAACGTCAATCTCTCTATGAAGGCCATCGTCGGCATCGGTTCTTATGCTCAGATGGCACGATCGCTTGGCCGGAAAGAGGAAGCAGACAAATACGAAAAGATAGCCCGCCAATACGCCGCTAAATGGATAGAAATGGCCAACGACGATGATCATTTTTCCTTAACCTTCGATAAAAAAGGAACCTGGAGCCAGAAATACAACCTTGTCTGGGATAAACTGCTTCGCCTGAATTTGTTTCCCCAGAAAGTATATGACAAGGAAATCAAATACTATCTCACCAAACAAAACACCTACGGCCTTCCGCTCGATAGCCGGAAAACGTATACCAAGAGCGACTGGATACTCTGGACTGCCACCCTGGCCAAAGACGATAAGGATTTTCAGGCGCTTGTCAGGCCGGTCTTGCGCTATGCAACGGAAACACCTACCCGCGTTCCGCTCAGCGACTGGCACGAAACCCTCAATGGCAAACAGGTCGGCTTCCAGGCACGGAGTGTAGTAGGTGGTTATTTCATCAAATTATTAGATTATCAATGGAACAAAAGAAAGTAATACGGGTGAAACGGCTGAACAGGTTTTCTGTAAGTATTACCTTACTGGTATTGTTGCTGTTTTCGAATTCAACCGATGCACAGAATATATGGCCGAAAGAAAAAGCCAGCCAATGGTATGCGAAACAGCCTCTTCGGGTAGGCGCCAATTTTTTACCCAGCACAGCCATTAACCAGTTGGAGATGTGGCAGGCCGATACCTGGGATCCGGCCACCATCGATAAAGAACTCGGCTGGGCGGAAAATATCGGAATGAATGTAATGCGAGTATACCTGCACGACCTGGCCTGGAAAGCCGACCCCACCGGATTTAAAAAGAGAATGAACGATTTCCTCGCCATTGCCGACAAACATCATATCAGTATCCTGTTTACGGTTTTTGACGACTGCTGGAATCCTGATCCTGTTATCGGCAGACAGCCCGAACCCAAACCAGGCATTCATAACAGCGGATGGATGAGAAGTCCCGGACAATCCGTTCACAACGACTCCACACAATGGGCCTACCTCGAAAAATATGTAAAAGATGTGCTGCAGACGTTCAAAGACGACAAGCGCATTTTCCTCTGGGATCTGTACAACGAACCGGGAAACAGTGGCTATGACCTCAGTTCCCTTCCCTTGCTTAAGAAGGTTTTCGAATGGGCCTGGGCTGTTCGCCCCTCACAACCACTTTCGTGCGGTGTTTGGTACGATAACAAAACCCTGAATCAATACCAGCTCGAGCACTCCGATGTAATTACTTTTCACAACTACAATGATGCTGCCTCGCTGGAAAAACAAATCATCGACCTGCAGCAATACGGAAGGCCTGTTATCTGTACGGAATATATGGCGCGCACGCGGGGCAGTAAATTCCAGACGCATTTACCCATTTTTCAGAAATATAAAGTGGCCGCGATCAACTGGGGATTGGTAGCCGGCAAAAGCAATACCATCTACCAGTGGGGTACACCCATTCCTGATGGCAGCGAACCGAAAATCTGGTTCCATGATGTTTTTCGAAAAGATGGCAGCGCTTACAGCCCGGATGAAATTTCAGCGATCCGCAAAACAACAGGTAAACAATGAAACGAAAATTATTCCCACTCATCATAAGCGGACTGTTAACCAGTTTTGCTTTCTCACAATCTTATGTTCCGGAATGGAAGAACACATTGGTGAAAGTGCAGCCTGTGGTAAACATCAAGGCCTATGCTTTCAACCTGGGTGAAGTGAAACTATTGCCCAGTGTGTTCACCAACGCCATGACCAAAGACAGCGCCTACCTGATGCTGTTGAGCCCGGACAGACTACTTTATCGCTTTTATAAAAACGCAGGATTGCCCGTTAAAGATTCGGTTTATGGTGGATGGGAGAGTGAGGGATTGTCGGGTCATACCCTTGGACACTACCTTTCTGCTCTCTCCCTGATGTATACTTCTACGGGCAACCGGGAGTTTAAAAAAAGAGTTGACTATATCGTTGCCGAACTGGCCCGGTGTCAACAGGCCAGGAAAACAGGATATGTGGGCGCGATTCCAAAGGAAGATTCCATTTTTGGCAATGTAGCGCAGGGTAAAATCAGAACAGGGGGATTTGACCTCAACGGAGGATGGAGCCCCTGGTATACGGTTCATAAAGTAATGGCCGGATTGGTGGACGCCTACCTGTATTGCGGCAATCAACAGGCCATGTCGGTAGTGACCGGCCTTTCGGACTGGACTTACAATACCATCAATCACCTGCCCGATTCTCTTCGGTTGAAGATGCTTAATTGCGAATATGGAGGCATGAACGATGTGCTGGCCAATATCTACTCCATCACCGGAAATAAAAAATACCTGGATCTGTCTTACAAGTTTTATGACGAGTTCGTGATGGGCAAACTGGCACAGAGAATCGATCCTCTTCCGGGCAAACACTCCAATACCAATGTACCCAAGGCCATTGGAAGCGCCCGTCAATTCGAACTGACCGGGAATGAAAGAGACAAAACCATCGCGAGTTTCTTTTGGGAAACGATGGTTCATCACCACAGCTATGTAATCGGTGGTAACAGCAATTACGAATACTGTGGACAGAGAGATTCCCTGAATGACCGTTTGAGTGACAATACTTGCGAAACCTGCAATACCTATAATATGCTGAAGTTAACCAGGCACCTGTTTGCCTGGCAGCCTTCTGCTTCCCTGATGGATTACTATGAACGGGCGTTGTATAATCATATACTTGCTTCACAGAACCCCGTCAACGGCATGATGTGTTATTTCGTGCCTCTCAGAATGGGAACGCAAAAGCAATTTTCTGATTCGTTCAATACGTTCACCTGCTGTGTGGGCAGTGGCATAGAAAACCACAGCAAGTACGCCGAGGCCATTTATGCACAGGGTTCAGACGGAAGCCTGTACGTTAACCTCTTTATACCTTCCGAACTCAACTGGAAAGCAAAAAATGCGACCGTTAAGATGCAAACGTCATTTCCTGCCAATGACCGTATTGCCATAACTGTCAATCCTGCACGGCCTGCATTAATGACCCTCCGGATCCGTAAACCTTTCTGGGCAAACAATGGTTATAAAGTAAGCATAAACGGGAAGGAAAAAACAATGCCGGTAGACAACAATGGTTATATCGAGATCACCGCTACCTTCCGCCCGAATGACCGAATAGAGATCAGTATGCCGATGTCTTTGTATACCGAATCCATGCCCGATAATCCACAGAGAATAGCCATTAAATACGGGCCACTGGTGATGGCAGGGTTGTTGGGCAAAGAAAGGCCGGATCCGATTGTGGGTGTGCCTGTTTTGCTGACCGACAACAGAAACCCGAACGATTTCATTCACCAGGCATCACAGCCCCTGCAATTTGACATGAAAGGAGTAGGAAAGCCTTTCGATGTTTCACTGGTTCCTTTCTACCAGGTGTATGACCAGTATTACAGTGTGTACTGGGATTATTTTACCAACGACGACTGGGCTCGTTTACAGGAAGAATACGAAGCGGAGAAAAGAAGAGTGAAGCTGATTGAAGACAGAACGATTGACCTTTTCAGAATAGGAGAAATGCAACCCGAAAGAGATCACAACCTCAAAGCCGGTGAGCAATCTTACGTGGATGATGCCCTTGGAAGAAAAGGCCGCGAAGCCCGTGCGAACAATTTTATTGAATTCGATATGAAAGTCAACGGCGAAACAGCTGTCAATCTGCTGATGACCTATATTGGCGATGATAAAGACCGTAAATGGGATCTGGTGGTGGAAGGGGTACGGATCGAAACGATTGAATGGAAAGGAGGGAAAACAGGCAAGTTCTATGATTTTGAATATCCCATTCCGGCCGTATTAACCAATGGAAAAACATCCATAAAAGTTCGCATTGAAGCAAATTACCGGAGAACCGCCGGCAGGATCTTTGGCGTACGCACTGTAAAAAGATAAATCACACATAAAGAAATGGCAAAAGCAATTGTTATCGGAGGAGGCATCATCGGGCTGAGTTCAGCTTATTATCTCAACCAGAGTGGTTGGGATGTTACCGTACTGGAAAAAGGAGATTACCTGGACAACTGTTCCTATGGAAACTGTGGTTATATCTGCCCCAGTCACTTTATTCCGCTGGCTACACCCGGTATTGTAAAACAGGGGTTGAAATGGATGTGGAATTCGAGGAGCCCTTTTTATGTAGAACCGCGCCTCGACTGGAACCTGATCAGGTGGGGCCTCCAATTCATGAAAAGCGCCACTCCGCAGCACGTTGAAAATTCGGCTGTACCTCTGCGTGATATTGCCTTGATCAGCCAGCATGAGTATGAAAGCTGGCGAAACAACAGCGCCTTCAATTTTGCGTATGAACACAAGGGCCTGCTGGAGATCTTTCAAACAGAAGCCGGAAAAGAACATGCCCGGCACACCGTGGAAAAGGCCCATCAGCTGGGATTGCATGACACCCGGTTGCTGAGCAAAGAAGAGATGGATGCGCTGGAACCGCAAACACGCATCAACGGACTGGGGGCGATCTTCTTCCAATGTGATGCCCACTGTTATCCAAACAGACTGATGTCTGAACTGATCGCCTATTTGAAAACAAGAGGAGTGAACCTGGCCACACAAAGTGAAGTGATACGCATACAAAAATCGGGAGGTAAAGTAACTTCCGTGGAAACAAATAATGCATCGTATCAGCCCGATTTGCTGGTGATGGCTGCCGGCTCCTGGAGTCGGGGAGTAGCCGCGATGATGGGTCTTAACCTTCCCCTGATGCCCGGGCGGGGTTATTCCGTCACGCTCGAAAACTCACCTTACAAAGTAAATTATCCGGCCATCCTGGTGGAAGGAAGGGCTGCCATCACACCGATGGATGGCAACAAGATCCGGTTTGGCGGCACCATGGAAATCACTTCTCATAAAACACCGATGCGCATGAACCGCGTGGAAGGAGTGCTGAATGCGGTAAAAAGATTCTTCCCCGATTTTGATGTGCCCATTCCACCTAAAGAAAAAGTATGGTACGGGTATCGTCCCTGTTCGGCCGATGGACTTCCCTATATTGGTCGTTTAAAGAAAACAGAGAATGTGATTGTCGCAACCGGCCATTCCATGCTCGGCCTCAGCCTGGGTGCCGGCACCGGCAAGCTGGTAGGTGAAATCGCCAATGGCCAAAAACCCAGCATGAACCTGAAGCCATTCGAAGTGGAAAGATTTAGTTAAGAGCGTCGGCGCAAGAGCGCAAAGGCGCGAGCGGGAGCGGGAGAGGGAGCGGTGGCGCTAAAGCGCAAGCGCGAGCGGGAGAGGGAGCGGTGGCGATGGCGCAAAGGCGCAAGCGAGAGCGGGAGCGGGAGTGATGGCGCAAAGGCGCGAGCGGGAGTGATGGCGCAAATGCGCAAGCGAGAGCGGGAGCGTTGGCGGGAGCCCAAACATTTTGAAATTTGTAAATGTGCTCTTTCTGTGAGTCTTCAGCGTCTTCTGCGTTTTTCAGCGTCTTCAGCGTCTTCTGCGTCTCCAGTGTCCAAACAATTCACGACCTTCGCCTAATTCGTATAATTCGCGTAATTCGCGTAATTCGCATAATTCGCATAATTCGCATCCCAAAAAAGCCACATCATGAAAAAGATACTGATCTCTGTCATATGCTCGATGATACTGGTAACTGTATTTGCCCAGCAACACAGCCTGGATAAAATATGGGAATCCGATTCACTTATGAAAGTACCGGAATCTGTATTGCCGGATGTAAAACGAAAAGTGCTGTATGTGTCCAACATCGACGGAAAAGACCCCTGGGCCAAAGACAATGCAGGCTCCATTGGCAAACTCGGAATGGACGGAAAAATCATTGCAGTGGAATGGGTGAGGGGGCTTCACGCTCCCAAAGGCATGGGATTGTATAAAAACTCCCTGTATGTAGCAGATGTAACCGATGTGGTGGTGATTGACGTTGAAAAAGGAGAAATCACCCGGAGAATTCCAGTTCCCAATGCGGAAGGGCTGAATGATATCACCATCGATCCAAAAGGGATCGTATATGTTTCAGACTCGAAGGCCAAAAGGGTCTATCGCATTAAAGGCAATGACGCTAATCCACATGTGGAAGGTCTGCAATCGCCCAATGGCGTATTATGGAATAAAGAAAATCTGTATATACTCGATAAAGGCGGTCTTTACCGGGTTGAATACGATAGAAAACTTACCAAACTGGCCGATGGAATGGAAGGAGGAACAGACGGCGTGGAACCGGTTTATGAAAAAGAATACATCGTTTCCTGCTGGGCCGGTGTGATCTATTATGTATATGCGGACGGAACTAAAGAGATCCTGTTGGATACCCGCAATGACAAGATCAATTCCGCTGACATCGGATATGACCCTGCAACCAGGATGGTTTACGTACCCACATTCTGGCGAAACAGCGTGGTGGCTTATCAATTGAAGTAAACGGGTTGGCCCGGCAGCATTTGTCGGCCGGTTTACGAAAAAGGGAAAGCCTTTTTTCCTTTACAATTTTGCCTTTCGTTAGCATTTCATTTTCTTAATTTCGGTGCACAATTTTTTAAATGGACTGTAGCTTTACTACGCTGCCTTATCAACAGACGGGCTATTTCACTACACTCATCACCGACTATCTTGATCAGAAGCCGGAGTTAGCGGATTTTTATCAATATCCTGTTTCTTCAGCAGGCATAACACAATCTCTTCAAGCCAGAAAACTGTTTGCCACTGACCGGCAGTCGCTGGTAAAACACCTGCATGATCAATACAAACAGGTCAGCACCTCTGCACAGGTTATTCGTCATATCAACCTTTTAAAGGAAGAAAATACCTTCACCGTCTGTACGGCTCATCAGCCGGCATTATTCACCGGGACACTCTATTTCATTTATAAAATTTTACACAGCATCCGCCTGGCGGAATCTTTGTCAAAACAACATCCGGATTCAAATTTCGTCCCGGTGTACTGGATGGGAAGTGAAGACGCCGACCTGGATGAACTGGGCAAGTTTTACCTGGGACAGGAAAAAATAACCTGGAATACTAACCAAACCGGAGCCGTTGGAAGGATGCACACCAAGGGCATTGATAAACTATTACACAGGATAGAAGGCGAGTTGTCGGTACAACCCCATGGCCGCGAATTAATGGAACTGTTGCGCAATGCTTATCGGGAGGGTGATAATATTCAAACGGCCACTTTCCGGCTGATCGACGCCTTGTTCCGTGAGTATGGACTGATCGTGCTGATTCCGGATACGGCGATCCTGAAAAAACAAATGCAGTCGGTATTCGAGGAAGATCTGTTCCATCATACCCCGGCGAAAATCGTTTCAGAAACTATTGATAAATTTCCTTCCCACTATAAAATTCAGGCAAACCCGCGCGAAGTCAATCTCTTTTATTTAAAAGATGATTTGAGAGGCCGGATTGAAAAAACAGGCGATCGCTTCATCGTGCACGATTCCGAATTGACTTTTACCGCGGAAGAAATACGTCGGGAACTCGAGAGCAATCCAGAGAGATTTAGTCCGAATGTGATCCTGCGCGGATTGTACCAGGAAACGATTCTTCCTAATATCGCATTTGTGGGTGGTGGGGGAGAAACCGCTTACTGGATGGAGTTAAAAGCCCTTTTCAATCATTACGGGGTTCCATTCCCGGTCCTGATACTGCGAAACTCATTCCTGGTAACAGATAGCCAAACAGTAAAAAAGATCTCCCGGATGGGCTTTACCCTGCAGGATTTCTTTCAATCAGAAACCCAATTGCTGAATACACTGGTCGCCCGTAACCGGAATGGTCAGCTTAAACTCGAAAAGGAAAAAGAGGCGGCTGCTGCCCTATACCTGCAATTGAAAGAAAAAGCTGGTGAGATCGATCCGTCATTGAAACAACATGTGGAAGCCTTACAGGTAAAAGCCTTAAAACCATTGGCTGAACTGGAAAAGAAAATGCTCCGTGCAGAAAAAAGAAAATATGAGACCGAGCAGAGACAACTACATGCAATCAAATCCTCACTGTTTCCACTGAATGGATTACAGGAAAGAATAGACAACTTCATGCCATACTACGCCAGGTATGGGTCAGTCTTCATTGATAAATTATATGAGTATTCATTGGCGCTGGAACAGCAATTTGGATTGCTGGTGATTGAGGAAGACTAGGTATGGAGGTTTTCTACTGATCAAAAGAATTCGACCATCCATCGGATTTCAGCTTTCCTGCTTTGCTGATCACTTCCTCCTCCAACTTTTTTTTGTATTGCTGGACTTTATCTCCCACCGCTTGATCAGCGGATCCAATAATGCTGGCTGCCAGTATTCCCGCATTTTTAGCGGCATTAAGCGCTACCGTGGCAACCGGAATACCATTGGGCATTTGAAGAATCGACAGAACGGAATCCCATCCATCGATGGAGTTGGATGATTTGATTGGAACGCCAATTACCGGAAGCGGCGTGATGGAGGCCACCATACCCGGCAAATGTGCCGCACCGCCTGCACCGGCGATAATCACTTTTAATCCGCGCTCCCTGGCAGTTTTGGCATATTCCACCATCCTTAATGGAGTTCGGTGTGCAGAAACAACCGTCAGCTCATATTCGATTCCAAACTCTTTCAATATATCCGCCGCCGCCTGCATAACCGGCAGGTCACTGTCCGAGCCCATGATGATTCCGATGGAAGGCATGTGTGTAGTTTATGGTTTATCGTTTATCGTTTCACGTTTCAGGTTCTCCCAGTTTGATAGCTGGAAAACGATCGAATCCTCTAACTGATATTAATCCGATTTTTAAACTTTAGTCCCTTGTATGACGTAGCGTTAATATACTTGATAAAATTGGCGATTTTGCGGATAATTTTATCTAAATCTTCATAAAAACTTTCAAATTCCTTCTGAGTAATTACCGCTTCTATTTTGCACCTGTATAACTGAGACCTCAATTCCCCGCACTCACCTTTTGCAACTGATAAAGATTGAAGAAATTCAAGCCTTCCACCTTTCTCAAACCCTTCTGCAATATTATCCATTATCGAACCTGCGGCTGATTTAATTTGCTCTGCCATACGATACTCCTTTCTTAATCGAAGAAATTCAACGATAGGTATTATCCTTTGATACAGTGCCAACGAAAGATTCCATATCTCCAGATCTTCAACCCGATTAATTGTTCCCAAACTGTTTAATTTTCAGCAAAGCTACCTTATGGGTTGTGTAGCAAAATGTCTTTTTACTTGTTTTTTGGCGCTTTTATACCATTTAATTTCATAACATCATGAATATTCAGGGTCTCAACAAACGAAAGCAAACAACCTGAAACCTGAAACCTGAAACGTGAAACGATAAACCATAAACGTTCCCTACTTCACCAACTCCCCCTTTATCCTCAGTAACACTGTTTCG
Organism: Chitinophagaceae bacterium; assembly: GCA_044226045.1. GTDB lineage: Bacteria > Bacteroidota > Bacteroidia > Chitinophagales > Chitinophagaceae > Endoryza. The sequence goes on along the minus strand of JBGAHR010000023.1, from coordinate 4,298 downwards.
GCTACTTTGGTATTATAGCGGGCGGCGATGAGTCTGTCGAGGGCTTGTTCCAGGCTTATCTGGGCTTCCCTCAATTCGAGATAGGTGGATACACCCTGGCGGAATCGCTCGAGCGCAATATTGACGTTCTCCCTGGCCAGTTTAATATTTTCTTCTTCGAGTGCCAGTGATTGTTTTTCCAGTTCGTAATCCTTGAATGCATTGCTCAGTTGCAGATCGATCTGGCTGATCTGGTTTTGAAAGAACAGTTGCTGATATTTTACATTCAGATTGGCCTGCTCCACCAACCGACGGGTATTGAAATTATTAAAGATGGGAACGGTTACACTGAATCCGTAGTTGAACCCTTTGTTGAGGTTAAACAGCGGCGTAAAGGAGTTGATGACTGCTTTGTTCTCTGTTCTGTTCAGGTTATAGGCCGAATTAAATGACAGTGTCGGGTAAAACCCGGCCTTTGTTTCCTTAACCGACAACTTCGCGATATCTATATTCTTGCGGGCAATCAGCAAAGACGGGTTGGTATTGACCAGGTTTGCCTGCAAATCGCCGAAGATCAGTTCGGTGTTGATGGGGATGCTGTCAATCACTTCGTAGCGAGCATTCGTTGCCACTGCCATTTTCTGGTTCAGTTGTTCCTTTAATTGCTGAATCAATGTCAGCTGGCGTAAACGGGCTGCCTTCTGCGCATTCAGATCCACTTTGGCCTGCAATAACTCCGGCTTGGCGCCCAGACCCACTGAATATTTTTTATCGGCCAGTTTTACTCTTTCCTCATTGATCGATATCTGCTCATCGATGGCCTTTAGTTGAAGCTTCGATCTGACGATATTGAAATAGGTCGTAACAATATCACCCACCGTATTGATCACCTGATTTTTTACTACCAGTGACCCCAGCGAATCTGTTTGAATGATTCTGTCGCGCGTGGCAAACATTCTCAGCCCGTCGAACAAAGTCCAGTTCAGGTTGATGGAGGCCTGCAGGTTATTTGATTTGATTCCGGAGGTATCCCGGGTCACCCCATTACTGAGTTCCTGTTTCTGTGCATTGGTATTCCAGACCTTGCTGGCAGTGGCATTCAGTCGGGGCAGAAAGGCCGCATAAACATAGGATCGATCGATGGAGTAGGAGGTAGAATCATTCCTGGCCATCAGGATGTCATAATTATTCTTTAAAGCCGTTCCAATGGCCTGTTCAACCGTCAGCAGACTGTCCTGCCCCATTACAAGAGCTGGAAGCATCAAGGCCAGTAATATCAGTCTAATCCTCATTATAGTGAGCTTTCTTTTTTAATGATAAGAATGAATAGAGTCCGGGCACCACGTACAGAGTCAGTACCAGTGCGAACAACATACCACCAACAATAACGATACCCAGTGGTATACGGCTGTGTCCGGCAGAACCAAGGGACAGCGCAATGGGCAGGGCGCCGAGTGTAGTGGCGAGTGTTGTCATCAGGATCGGGCGCAATCGGGCTACAGAGGCATCCACAGCCGCATCTATCTTGCGTTCGCCTTTCTCTCTTTTCTGGTTGGCGAATTCCACGATCAGGATACCGTTTTTGGTCACCAATCCGATCAGCATGATCATACCGATCTGCGAGAAGATGTTTAAAGTCTGACCAAACAGGTAAAGACTCAATATTGCACCTGCCAGCGCCAATGGTACGGTGATCATGATGATAAACGGATCTACAAAACTTTCAAACTGCGCAGACAATACAAGATAAATCAGTACCAGCGCCAGAATGAATGCAAAATTGGTATTGGAAGAACTTTCCTGGAAATCGCGGGAAGCCCCGGCCAATGAAGTGGCAAAGGTTTCATCCAATACCTGTGAAGCGATCCGTTGCATTTCCTTGATGCCATCACCCAGCGTTTTACCGGGAGCCAGGCCGGCCTGCACCGTAGCGCTCTTGTATCGGTTGAAATGATAGATCGTAGGAGGGTTGGCTGATTCGATGATGGAAACCACATTATCGAGCTGAATCAATTGCCCTTTGGCATTCCGTACATAAAATGCTTTCAGGTCGAGTGGTGCATCACGGTTTTCGCGGTTCACCTGACCGATCACCTGGTATTGTTTACCATTCATGATGAAGTAACCGAAGCGACGACCGCTGAGTGCGAGCTGTAAAGTATTACTGATATCCAGCACGGATACGCCGAGTTCACTTGCTTTCAAACGGTCAATATTCACCTGTAATTCGGGCTTATTGAATTTGAGGTTCAGATCGAAGCCCTGGAATACGGGGCTCTTCGACACTTCTTCCATGAACTTGGGAAGTTTTTCCTTCAGCTTGTCGAAGTTCAGGTTCTGAATTACAAACTGAACCGGCAGGGATCCCCTTGAACCCAATCCTACAGAAATCGTTTGTTCCTGTACGGTAAGTACCCGCAACATGGTGTACTGGCTAAACAGCTTGTTCATCTGTTTGGCTATTTCATCCTGGCTGCGTTTTCTTTCATTGGCTTCGGTAAGACCCATACTCACAAAAGCCGAGTTTACTCCGCCGGCTCCTCCAAAGGAAGGAGCAAAAGACAATACGATCCGGCGCTCGGGAATGGAATCCATCAACCGTTGTACGATATCGTAAGTCGCCTTGTCCATATAATCGAAGTCTGTTCCCTCGGGACCGAGTATGCTCGCCCGCAGACGGCCACGGTCTTCCAATGGCGCCAGTTCGGAAGGAATATCCTTACCAATTCCCAGGATGATAGCAGTACAGATCAATACCAGCACAAAAGCCATCCATCTTACTTTCATAAATCCCCTTAGCGTCCGCCGGTAAACATTCTCCATCCCGGTGAAGAAAGGCTCTGTTTTGCGATAGAACCAGGAATGTCCTTTTTTGGAACTGGTCAGATAGATATTCAGTACAGGCGTAAGGGTGAGTGATACAAATGCGGAAATCAAAACAGCGCCGGCTACCACAATACCGAATTCACGGAACAATCGTCCGACGAAACCCTGCAGGAAGATGATGGGAAGAAACACGATCGCCAGGGTAATAGAGGTGGCAATAACCGCAAAGTAGATCTCTTTTGATCCTTCCTTGGCCGCTTTATATTTATCCATCCCTTCTTCCATCTTTTTATAGATGTTTTCCGTCACCACAATTCCGTCATCCACCACCAGTCCGGTGGCCAGCACCAGCGACAGCAGGGTCAGAACGTTGATAGAGAAGCCCGCAATGTACATGATGAAAAAGGCTCCGATAATGGATACCGGTATATCAATCAGCGGACGGAATGCCATAGACCATTCGCGGAAGAACAGGAAGATGATGATCACCACCAGGCCAATCGCGATCAGCAGGGTTTCTTTCACTTCCTCTACCGCCTTGCGTACAAAGATGGTCCGGTCAAATCCCACTTCCATCTTGATGTCTTCCGGCATGTCTTTTTTGATCACTTCGATCCGCTTGTACACTTCATCGGCGATATCGATCTGGTTCGATCCAGGCTGGGCCACTACGCCAATATTGACAGAGGGAACATTGTTCTTGCGCGAAGCGCTTTCTTCGTTCTCCGGTCCGAGTTCCGCACTGCCGAGGTCTTTGAAGCGGATGATCCGGCTGGAATCTTCCCGAATGATCAGGTCGTTGAAATCCTGCTCGGTCACCAGTTTACCGTAAGCTTTTACGGTCATTTCGGTTACGTTTCCTCTCACTTTACCGCCCGGCAATTCTATATTTTCCCGATCGAGTGCCGATCGGATATCCGATATAGTTAGCTTATAGGCCGCCAGCTTGGCGGGATCAATCCACAGCCGCATCGCAAAACGCCGCCCGAATACATTGATGCCGCTCACGCCTTCAATCGTCTGCAATCTTTCCTGTACTACGTTCTCTGCAAAATCGGTGAGTTGCAGCAGGGTTTTCTTTTGCGACTGGATCTGTAAAAAGATGATGGGGTCTGAATCGGAATCGGCCTTGCTTACAATGGGAGGAGCGTCGATATCCTGCGGAAGGTTGTTGAGTGCCTGGGATACTTTTTCCCGAACATCGTTGGCCGCTTTTTCGAGGTCTACATTCAGTTCGAACTCCACGGTAATACTACTGCTTCCCTGTGCGCTGGAAGAAGTGATGTTCCGCACGCCCTGCACACCATTGACCGCTTTTTCGAGCGGTTCGGTGATCTGTTGTTCGATGATTTCGGCATTGGCGCCCGTATAGGAGGTACGAACGTTGATTACCGCCGGATCAATGGCCGGATACTCCCGTACACCAAGGAAGGTAAAACCGATACCTCCGAATATTAATATAACGATCGAACAGACTACCGCCAGTACCGGTC
>JBGAHR010000022.1:0-66985 GCA_044226045.1 Chitinophagaceae bacterium | reverse complement strand
CAGGTAGTCAGCTGTATCCGGTAATCCGGCGTTGTATAAATGTATCAGAACCTCAGCCTCGTTATTTTTTGGTTTTTTTTATTCTGCACCATTTCTTTGAAAGCGTTAATGGCCTGTTCAGGGTTCAGATCGATGATTTCCGTTAGAAAGCCGTCTGCCGATATGGGTTGTATTTTAAATGAACGTAGATAGTCTTCCGGAAAATCCTTAAGATTATTTGTTACGATGCGATTCGCATTGGATTTTATGGCAGCAGCCAGAACATGCCTGTCGTTGTGATCTGGTAAATTCAGCTGATGAATTAATCCTGTATAGTCCTTCACCAAGGCTTCCGGAAAGGCCAGGTTCGCTTTGGCTATTCGTTTATTGGCTTCTTCTGCAGGTACGCCTTTTTCCAGCATCACTTTCTTCCACTCGTCAAAGATGTGTTGGCTCCATCTGGGTGTAAAGAGGTCGTAGTGTGCAAACCAAAATAAAATATCTCTGCTAATTACCGGATATACAACATTGGTATCGAGGACTGCTGTACACCGAACACTATGAATCATACAAGCCCGTTTCGTCGTCTGCGTTCATTATATCAATAATGTGCTGCTTCTGGCGGGCCTTCATTTCATTTCTATATTGTAAAATATCTTCGAGTGTAAGTCTCCGGTGTTTCCCCACTTTTGTGAATGGTATTGTTCCATTTTCCAGCAGTTTAACCAGGTGAGGCCTCGAGCATCCGAGAATTTCAGCCGCTTCCTGGGTAGTCAGTTCTGAGGCAACAGGAACCAATGAGAATAAATTACCCTGGCTCATTGCTTTCAAAACATCTCCCAATAACTTTAAGGCACTCAACGGGACTTTAATTTTCTCAGTTATTTCATCAATTTTAATTTCAGCCTGCTCAGATTTTACGCTATCAATCGCAGAGATCAAGGTTTGGTAAGATTCACTCGCAATCAACTGGTCGATTTTGGAAGGCTTTTGAGTTTGCTCAACCAGTTTCATGGCTGTAGGTTTAACTTAAAGCAAAGTAAACGAAATAAACGAAATATTCAAAATAAACGAAACAAATTTTATTCATTGTAATGCATGAAAAACCGTTTAATAAATTGATTATCAATTCACTAAACGGTTAATATAAAAGTGTAAAATCAACGGTCTTTAGACTCTTTGAATCTCTTCCACCAGGGGCTTTTGCTGATTACCTCATTGGTGGAAGTTTTTGATTTGATCTGGGCGTCGACCACGGCCACCAGGGCCATGTTTACGATACTGCGGACAGAACTACCCAACTGCAATACATGAACGGGCTTTTTCAATCCCAACAGGATGGGGCCAATGGCATCCGCGTCGCCCACTTCCTTCAGCAGATTATACGCAACGTTACCGGCTGCCAGGTTAGGGAAGATGAGGGTGTTAACATCTTTATCGGCGAGTACTGTAAAAGGATAGTTTTCTTTCAGCAGATCCTTGTTGAAGGCCATGCTTACCTGCATTTCACCATCTACAATCAACGAAGGATTTTTCTGTTTTACTATTTCTGTCGCTTTTGCCACCAGCCTGGCCTCGGGCGAATCGCTGCTGCCGAAGTTGGAATAGCTGAGCATGGCGATGCGCGGGGTGAGATTGAAATTTCTTACTTCCCGGGCAACCATCAACGTGATATCCGCCAGCTCTTCTGCGGTGGGATTGAAATTCACTGTTGTATCGGCCATGAACAAGGGGCCGCGTTTGGTCAGCAGCAGATACATACCTGCAATTTTCTGTACGCCTTCCTCCCGGCCGATGATCTGAATCGCTGGCCTGATGGTATCGGCATAATTTTTTGTGAGTCCCGAGATCATGGCATCGGCTTCCCCGGTTTCCACCATCATACAGCCAAAATGGTTTCGATCGCGCATGGCCTTTTGTGATTCGTACAGGTTCACGCCACGACGCTGTCTTTTCTGGAAGTAGAGGTCGCCAAAAACTTTCCTTCTTTCTTCCTGTTCATCGCTTTGCGGATCGATGATCGGAAGACCATCGATATCGATATTGTGTTCCTTCGCCATGTCCCGGATCCGGGTTTCTTTTCCCAACAGGATCGGATAGGCGATGCCTTCATCGAATATGATCTGGGCTGTTTTGAGGATCTTGATATTGTCTGCTTCGGCAAATACCAGTCGTTTGGGGTCTCTTCGTGCTTTGTTGCCAAGGATGCGCATGATCTGGTTATCGAGCCCCAATCGTTTGTTGAGCTCGATAGCGTATTGATCCCAGTTGCCGATCTGGAACTGCGCTACACCACTTTCCATGGCCGCCTTGGCCACTGCCGGCGCCACCGTCGACAGCAGTCTTGGATCGAGTGGTTTGGGGATAATATAATTCGGACCAAAGGAAATGCTTCTTTCATTATAGGCGATGTTCACGATATCCGGAACCGGTGTTTTGGCGAGCTCCGCTAATGCATTTACTGCCGCAAGTTTCATGGCCTCGTTGATCTGAGTGGCTCTCACGTCGAGGGCTCCGCGGAAAATGAATGGAAAGCCCAGCACGTTATTTACCTGGTTGGGATAATCACTTCTGCCGGTGGCCATGATGATATCTTTGCGGGTACCGGTAGCCAGTTCCCAACTGATTTCCGGATCGGGATTTGCCATGGCAAATACGATCGGGTTCCTGGCCATGCTTTTGATCATATCGGCAGTCAGCACATCCCCCTTGCTCAGACCGATGAACACATCCGCGTCTTTCATGCCTTCTTCGAGTGTCAGGTTCTTGCCGGTTGCGATAAATTCCCTTTTCAGTTCATCCAGGTCTTTGCGGCTTTCATGTATCAATCCTTTGCTATCGTACACCAGGAAGTTCTCCCGTTTTGCACCGAGAGCTTCATATAATTTGATACAGGCAATCGCTGCGGCGCCCGCGCCATTAACCACGAACCTGGCTTTGTCGAGTTTCTTTTTTTGAATTTCGCAGGCATTCAGCAAGGCGGCGGCGCTGATGATGGCTGTTCCATGCTGATCGTCGTGCATCACCGGAATTTTCATCTGCTCTTTCAACTTCTTCTCAATGTAAAAGCATTCAGGTGCTTTGATGTCTTCGAGGTTGATGCCACCAAAAGTGGGCTCGAGAGCCTTCACGATCTGAACGAATTTTTCCGGATCCTTTTCATTGATTTCAATATCGAAGACATCGATATCGGCAAATATTTTAAACAATACACCTTTTCCTTCCATGACCGGTTTACCTGCTTCGGGTCCGATATCACCCAAGCCCAGTACTGCGGTACCGTTGCTGATTACGGCGACCAGGTTTCCCTTGGCTGTGTACTTGTAAACGTTTTCAATATTCGCTGCGATCTCCTTGCATGGCTCTGCCACACCAGGTGAATAAGCAAGTGAAAGATCTCTTTGTGTTTTTGCTTCTTTGGTGGGAATGACTTCTATTTTTCCGGGGCGTCCTTTCGCGTGATATTCCAGCGCCTGTTCCTTACGCAATTCTTTTTTCATACTGATGATGATCATTTTAGGATATGGCCACCTGATTTCCCATTCACCGGGGTGGCAGGGGTATCGGCTGGCACTTCCCGGCCCGGCAGGCCGGAGAAGCGGTGGCAAGTTACGGAAAAGGCCTTTATACGAATGATCGTTATTTTTTTGAAGTCCTTTCCGGAGCAGCAAATTATAGCTACATTGAGTGAAATACCATTTCATGAAAAAGTTACTGGCGTTCCTGCCGTTGTTCTTTCTGGCAACATTTACCATAAAAGCCCAGCAATGTGGCAAAAAGTTTAAACTGAAAACAGAAAAAATAGTCACGGTGCAGGAAGACGGATCCGATGGAGAAGAAGTGCCTCTGGTTGCAGAGATCTCCGTACTGAAAGACAGCATACTCATCAACCTCACTACGGGCGATGGTCAAACGATACAGGTGAATGGTAAACACACCGAAACGGTTTGCAAGATGAATGACGATTATACAGAAGGAACGATCGAATACAAAACCGATGTATTGATGACGAGAAATGATGAGACGAGGAATGAAAAGATGTTGTTTAAAATAGAAGCCAAAGGCGGAAAGCTGAAAATATACGGCGTACCCGAAAGCCAGCCTTCAGACAAAATATGCTTTGTTATTAAGGAACGGGAGGAAGTGAAGTAGGGGCGTTTGTTGTTTCAGGTTTATCGTTTCACGTCTAACGTTGTTTATTGAAAGATAGCAATTCATTCGCCATCGTCCATTGGCTCATTGACTAATTGGCGTATTGGCAAATTGCCCTCCATCCGTCATTCGCTCTGAAACCTGGACGCAAAGGTCGCGAAGAACCGCAAAGCGCGCAAAGAGCGTTTCAGGTTTATCGTTTCACATTTAACGTTGTTTATTGAAAGATAGCAATTCATTCGCCATCGTCCATTGGCTCATTGACTAATTGGCGTATTGGCAAATTGCCCTCCATCCGTCATTCGCAATCCGCAATCCGTCATCACATTGGCTCATTGACCAATTGAAGAATTGGCAAATTGTATTTCATCCGTCATTCGCAATCCGCAATCCGTAATCGCCATTGGCTCATTGACGAATTGGCGAATTGACTAATTAACTACCGGCAGCTCGATACAACTTGGAAAGCGCGCATTTCTATGAATGGTTTGTGTGGCTTTTATGAAATCAGATGCTTTTGCTTCAAAAATATTGGGAACATATTTCTGCGGGTTCCGGTCGATAATCGGGAACCAGGTGCTTTGTATCTGCACCATTATTTTATGACCTTTTTTAAATACGTGATTGATGCAATGCAGATCGATATTGTAGTTTTCTACTTTGTTCGGAGTTATTGGCTCCGGCTTCTCAAAACTTTTCCGGTAACGGCCTCTGAATACATCATTTGCCACCATCAGCTGATACCCGCCCATGCGGATATCCTTGGGCATTTCAGCGGGATACACATCAATCAGTTTAACGATCCAGTCTGCATCACTGCCTGTGGTCGACGCAAATAGTTTGGCGAGTATATAACCGCTCACTTCCACGTCTTCCGCGAGGACATCTGTTTCCCAGCTCAACACATCCGGCCGGTTGTGAACGAATCGTTGATCTTCCACCAGCCAGGTAAACCAACGCGAGCCCGGACCATAGGTCTGCTCAATGGGTCTGGGTCGATAGGGAACCGGTTTGGATGGATCGGAAACATAACTATCGGCACCTGCTGCCGCAGTTGGCTTGTTAAAAGATAGTTTACCATCGGCCGCCATGTACAGGCTTTTGATTTTTGCCTCGGCAGGCGGCCATTGGGAATAATGTTTCCAGGTGTTGGAGCCGGTTTGAAAAGTGGTGGCTTCGGAAAAGTTTCCATCTCCTTTTCCCTTCAGGTAATAGGCAAACCAGGGAGCCTGTATGTTCTTTCTGAATTGTTCCCCGGTGGCGCTGTCAAATTTGATGTTTCCCAGGCGGTCGCCTTTGGCGCCTGCCCATCCGCCATGGTTCCAGGGACCGATAACGATATGGTTTCTTCCCTGGCGGTCATTCTTCTCGAGTATTTTGTAAGCAGTAATGGGTCCATAAAAATCTTCCTGGTCCCACCAGCCTGCTACGTGCATGATGTGAACGCGGGGTGAATCGAGTCTTGACGCCAATCCCTGTTTTTGCCAGAACAAATCGTAATTCGGGTGGCTCACAAAATTGTTCCAGGTTGGTATGTTGCCATGAAAATACCGGCTGTTTACAGTCGAAAGGGGACCCAGGTTCAGGTACCAGTCGTAGAGATCAAACCTGCCGAAGGGGAACAGGGAATCGGTTTTGCCGGCTTCTTCCATAAATGCATATTCAAAACCATAACTAAGCCGAAACGCGCCATTGTGATGAAAATCATCACCCAGCCACATGTCTGCCGGTGTGGCCTGCTCGGATACAGCAATCAATGCAGGGTGAGGATCGATGGCACCCATTACGGTTGTCCAGCCATCATAGCTTACGCCGTACATACCGGCTTTACCATTGTTATTGGGTATATTTTTCAACAGCCAGTCGATGGTGTCGTAAGTGTCGGTGCTTTCATCAATGGCTTTTTCGTTTTTCTTGTCCCGGGTAAATCGCTGCATTTCAAATTGACCTTCACTTTTGTATCTCCCCCGGATATCCTGGTAAACAAATATGTACCCATCCACTGCCATGTCTTTTACGTATGTGTTTTTATCCGGCATGGGCATGTCGCTCACACCATAAGGGGTGCGCAGAAGCAGGAACGGTACTTTTTCATTGATTCCCTTCGGGCTGAAGATCACCGTATTCAGCTTTGTGCCATCGCGCATGGTGATCATCAGTTCCTGCCGGTCGTAGGTAACCTGGGAGTAGGACAACTGAAAGAAAAAGACCAGTAGGTATGAAACGGAAAACTTTTTGAGTAAGCTTTTCATAAGCCAATGTTTCGGTTAGATAATCTCATGGAAGTTAGAAAAAATTAAGAGGATGGCCGGAGTTGACTTCAGGGACTTGACCGATTTCCGGGGAATAACATAATTGTTAAAGTGTTTTTGATGATAATTTTTACGTATTATCTTGTCTGTCAATTCCACTGATTCCAAACAAAAAAGAAAACTGAACATATGAAAAATAAGTTCCTGTTGAGTATTGCCATAGCAGGCCTGGTTTTCGTAGCCTGTAAGAAAGGAGATTCCGGTGGCGGCACACCGGCAGTAAGAGATAAAGTAAAGGATTCCGCGGTTGACATTGCCCGCGACATTTATTTGTGGTATAACCAGATTCCGTCCGGCTTTGATGGACAAGCTTATGCCGATCCCGATAAGATCATGACGGCACTCAGACAGTACAGCAAAGAACCCGGATTTACCAACCCGGTAGACCGCTGGAGTTTCGGTTACCTGCAATCTGAATGGGATAATGTAAGCAGCGGTGTTTCGCAGGATATGGGCTTTAGTGTGTTCTTCCTGGCTGAGGGTGATTTACGGGTTAAATATGTAGAGAAGAATTCACCAGCTTATATTGCCGGTATCCGTCGTGGCTGGCGAATAACTAAGATCAATGGAAGCACCAATATTACCACTGGCAATGCTAATTTTATCGTGAACGCCATTTTCAACAGCTCCAGTGGTAATTTCAGTTTTACCAAACCCGATAATTCATCTGTCGATATCGCGTTGACCGGCGCCACTTACCAGTCTGATCCGTTTCTGCTCGACACGGTTTACACTGTCGGCGCCAGCAAAGTGGGTTATGTGGTGTTCAATTCGTTTTTAGGGGATACGACTGCTATCAACAATAAACTGGCTGCCGTGTTCAGCAAGTTCGGTTCACAATCGGTGGCGGATGTTATTGTTGACCTTCGCTACAATGGCGGTGGTTATGTAAGCGTACAGGAAAGATTTGCCGATTATCTCGCTCCCACTGCCGCCAATGGCCAGGTGATGATGACAGAGAAATTCAACGACAAGTACTCGCTGTATAACAGCACTTCCAATTTCAGCAAGAAAGGAACACTCAATCTTTCACGGGTGTTTTTCATTGTCAGCAACAGCACGGCATCTGCCAGTGAATTGCTGATCAACAACCTTCGACCATACATGACTGTTAAAATAGTCGGTCCTTCACCCACTTATGGCAAGCCCGTGGGTTTCTTCCCTATTCCTGTTGGAACCTGGTATGTATTCCCCGTTTCCTTCAGAAGCACCAATAAGAACAATGAAGGAAATTATTTCAATGGATTTACCCCTGATAAAACAGTGGCGGATGGTCTCGATAAAGATTGGGGCGATATCAACGAAAGTTCACTGGCCAGCATCATTAAATATATTGGAACCGGCACCTTCGGTTTTGTTCCGGAAATTCCCGGCCAGGCTAATCTTTCCCGCCAGACAAAAGAAGCCATTGAAACAGCCAATACAAGGCTGGAGGCCAAAGCGTTTAAGGGAACAGTGGAGAAGAGGAAATTTTAGGCGTTTATCGTTTCAGGTTTATCGTTTCACGTTTGATGCGGGACAATACGCAAACTACGGACAATATTCAAGTAGGTTAGCATTTCCAACTTGCAACGTGAAACGATAAACCTGAAACGCCAAACGCTCATCCATTCGCTGCGGCTCCCAGCCAGGCCATCACGCCCATGCCGGTTTCGATGGCATTTTCGTCTATGTTGAAGCGGGGTGTATGCACGCCGGCATTGATTCCTTTGGCCACATTACCGGAACCGAGCCGGAAGAAACAGCCCGGAATTTTCTGTGTATAGAAACCGAAGTCTTCGGCTCCCATTCTCATTTCCGTTGTTTCTACATTTTCCGATCCGATCAACTGCTCTGCCAGGTTCCTGGCCTGTTCATTTAATGCTTCGTTATTGAAGACAGACGGATAACCTACATCTATATGCAGATCCAGTTCTGCTCCCATGCCGGTAACAAGTGCTTCACTTTGCCGGCGAATGAGTTCATGAGCTTTGAAGCGCCAGGTTTCGTCCAGCGCCCGGAAAGTTCCCATCAGTTTCACCTCACTGGGAATTACATTGGTGGTATAACCTCCCTGGAAAGAAGTGATGGACAAGACCGATGGGGAAAGGGGATTATTATTTCTGCTGATGATCTGTTGCAGTGACACGATCAGTTGAGAAGCGATCAGGATGGTATCGGCTGTAAGGTGAGGAGCAGCTGCATGACCACCTTTGCTGCGGATGGTAAAATACAATTCATCGGCACTGGCCATTACCTGACCTCCTCTGAAACTCAGTTTGCCGGTTTCGAGTTGCGGGTGAACGTGCAAGCCGAATATCGCCGAAGGAGCAGGGTTTTCGAGTACTCCTTCTTTAATTAACAGGCTCGCGCCTCCCGGGTTCTTTTCTTCACCTGGTTGAAATATCAGTTTGATGGTACCTTCCCATTCATTTTTCAATGTGGTAAGAATTTTAGCCGCTCCCAACAGGCAGGTGGTATGAACATCATGACCACAGGCATGCATGATACCGGGTTTGGTGGAGGCATAGTCTACCGCATTTTCCTCCTGGATCGGCAGGGCGTCGATATCAGCTCTTAAGGCGATGACTCTTTTTTCAGGATTCTTTCCACGGATCAATCCGATTACCCCCGTTTGGGCTTTTACTTCATACGGAATGTTCAGGGCTTTCAGCTGTTGCTGTATAAAAGAAGAGGTTTCAAATTCCTGGTAACTCAGTTCCGGATGCGCATGAAGGTGATGCCTGATGTTCACCATTTCCGCATGGTATTGCCGGGCCAGTTCCTGAATCTTGCGCTTTAATTCATTCATTTGGCAAAATTACTATAAAACCGTCAGCGACGCCCTAAAAGGAAGAGATGAGGAGACACTACTGCAATTCCCCGGAACGGTCGGGATTCACTTCGATTATATCCCTGATGACGTAAACTCCGTTAGGAAAATAGATTTCAATTTTTTTAAGATAGGCTTCCGCTTCTTTCTGATCCCGGAAATTACCAACCCTCAGTTTGTAGTAGGGTGATTGATACACCAGGTATGCACTCAGTTCGGGGAAGTTTCGGTACACTTTTAGTTTTGCTTCATTGGCTTTGTTGCGGTCGTTGGTGCTGATGATCAGTATCCGAAAACCGGCCACATTTCTGCGGGCATCGCGTGTATTGAATTCATTGACCTCAATCTGTTTTTTCAGTAACAGGTTAAGCCGGGCGTCTTTGTGCACGATTACAGAACTGGTATCCTGCGCGTGCAGCATTCCCGAAATACTGGTCAATATCAGCCAACAAAGCCATTTCATATAGCGAGTTTACATGTAAAGATTCAAAAATCCTACCAGGGGATGCAAGCGGATCAATATTTTGATCCTCCGCCACCAATATTTTCGATTGGGTGCCAGGTTGTTTTGATTTCCTGTGAATCCATAATGAAATAAGGGCCTGCGCCTTGCGATGATAACCAGTTTATGCCCCGGTATACAACCACTCTTTTAACATTTACGGTAGATTTTTCCTGGATTTCTTTCACCAGGCTATCATCTTCTTCTGCCATGATTACGGTATTCACATCCATATGGGACGCAAACTGACCGGCCAGTTCGCCTGGTTTACCGGTAAGTATGTTCACCACGCCACCGGGAAGGTCAGAGCTGTTCAGCACTTCGGCAAACGTAATGGAGCAGAGCGGCTTGGATTCAGATGCGAGGATGATGATCGCATTGCCGCCTGCGATCACGGGCGCGATCAGCGATACAAGTCCTAACAGACCATCCTGCTGAGGCGCTATGGCAGCCACTACACCGGATGGCTCCGGCACCGAAAAATTGAAATGTGAAGACGCTACCGGGTTAACAGTTCCAAATAATTGCTGGTATTTATCGCACCAGCCGGCGTAATAAACAAGCCGGTCGATGGCAGCGTTCACTTCTTTCTGCGCTTGTGCTTTTGTGCTGTCCTGCAAAACCAGTTCTTCAATAAACTGCGCTTTTCTTCCTTCCAGCATTTCGGCCGCCCGATATAGAATCTGACCGCGGTTAAAAGCGGCCCTGGCAGACCATCCCTTAAAAGCCCCGCGGGCAGCCACTACTGCATCGCGAAAATCTTTTCTTGAACTCAGGCATACATTCGCGAGCTGATCCCCCTTGCGATTACGGGCAACATAATATCGGCCTGATTCGGTACGTGGAAACTGGCCACCAACATACAGCTTGTAGGTCTTCAGAATTTCCAGTCTTTTATTTCCGGACTTTTCATCCGGATGTCCGTTTTCGCTCATGCTTTTGTTGATCGTTGATTGTTCTATCATGACAAATGCGATTAAAATTTGAGGTATGCGGCCAGTCCGTGCAGACCGCCTTCTCTTCCGTAACCACTCTCTTTGTAACCTCCAAAAGGTGAAGTGGGATCGAACTTGTTATAGGTGTTTGCCCAAACAACTCCTGCTCTCATCTTCGTGGTGAGATTAAAGATCTTTGAACCTTTGTCTGTCCAGACCCCTGCACTCAGGCCATAGGGAGTATTGTTTGCTTTTTCGATCACTTCATCCACTGTACGGAAAGTCTGGATGGCCAGCACCGGCCCAAAGATTTCTTCCTGGCTGATTCGATGGCTCTGCGACACATTCGTGAAAAGGGTAGGGCGGCAAAAGAATCCTTTTTTTGGAAGTGCGCAACTGCTTTGAATCATCTCCGCTCCTTCTTCTTTCCCCAGCTTTATGTATTTATGAATGGTGTCGAGTTGAGATTTTGAATTGATCGCGCCAATGTCTGTATTCTTGTCGAGCGGATCGCCTACCACCAGTGTTTCAATCCTGTCTTTGAGTTTGCGTAATACCTTATTATAAATTGATTCCTGCACAAACAGTCTTGATCCGGCGCAGCACACATGACCCTGGTTGAAAAAGATTCCATTGATCACTCCTTCCACTGCCTGATCGATCGGAGCATCTTCGAAGATGATGTTGGCTGCTTTTCCTCCCAATTCAAGCGTAACTTTCTTGGAGGTACCCGCCACCGCCCGTTGAATGATCTTGCCCACTTCTGTACTACCGGTAAAGGCCAGCTTGTTGATATCGGCGTGATTGACTATATCGGCTCCAGTCTTTCCAAACCCCGTGATGATATTCACCACCCCTTCCGGCAGGCCGCTTTCCTGGATGATTTCAGCCAGTTTAAGTGCGGTGAGCGGAGTGGTTTCCGCCGGTTTCAGCACTACGGTGTTACCGGTAGCCAGTGCCGGTGCAATTTTCCAGGCCGCCATCAGCAGGGGAAAATTCCAGGGAATGATTTGCCCGGCCACTCCCAGCGGTTGTGGTATCCTGTTAGGAAACGCATATTCCAGCTTATCCGCCCAGCCGGCATAGTAAAAAAAGTGATTCGCAGCCAGCGGGATGTCGATATCCCGTGATTCCCGGATCGGTTTTCCGCCATCGAGCGATTCAATAACCGCCAGTTCTCTTGCTTTTTCCTGGATCATCCGGCTGATTCGGAAAATATACTTGGCTCTTTCGGTGGCCGGCATTTTTTTCCAAACCTGTTCATATGCCTGGCGGGCAGCTTTTACCGCTTTATCAACATCCGCTGTTCCGGCCTCGGCCACTTCGGCAATTTTTTCTTCCGTAGCCGGATTGATCGTTGCAAAATATTTTCCGGAGGAAGGTTTTACAAACCGGCCACCGATAAACAGATCATACTGTTTATTCAGTTGTATATGGCTCTTGCTCTCAGGGGCGGGTGCATAATCCCATCCGCTGTTGAATTTGAGTGTTGGCCCGGCTTTCTTCTTTTTAGTAGTTGTTGCCATGAAAAATTGATCTTGAATAGTGTGAATGGGATCTGCACCAAAATTTTTACCAGCTTAATCCATCGAAAAATAATCGGCACTTTGATAGAGGCCGTCTTTTTCCTTGGCTAATTGCATGAGTACATCATTGGCCAGGCTGCTGGCGCCAAACCGAAACCAGTGGTTGTTCATCCAGTCTTCTCCGAGTACTTCATGTAGCATCACCAGGTAATGCAGTGCCGCTTTTGATTTGGATATGCCACCGGCGGGTTTCATACCGACCTGCCTGCCGGTTTCATAATAAAAATCCCTGATCGCTTCCAGCATTACCAGTGTTACCGGCATGGTAGCGGCCGGTTGAACTTTTCCGGTGGAAGTTTTGATGAAATCTGCGCCTGCATACATAGCGATATCGCTTGCCCTTCTGACATTATCATAGGTCACCAGCTCACCTGTTTCCAGGATTACTTTCAGCCGGGCGTTACCACAAGCTTCCTTGATGGCGGCGATTTCATCGAATACAAAATTGTATTCTCCTGCTAAAAATTTACCGCGGCTGATCACCATATCCACTTCGTCGGCACCTTCGTTCACCGCGTAGCGGGTGTCTCTGAGTTTTACGTCTCTCGGCGCTTGTCCGCTGGGAAAAGCGGTTGCCACCGAGGCCACTTTTATATCGGATCCCTCGAGCGCTTTTTTCGCAACGCTTACCATGGATGGGTAAACACAAATGGCCGCTACGGTTGGGATATCAGATAACGAATCGTGCGGATGCATGGCTTTATAGCAAAGCTGTTTAACCTTGCCCGGTGTATCTTTTCCTTCGAGCGTGGTCAGATCGATCATGCTTAAAGCCAGTTTCAGGCCGGTCAGTTTAGTTTCTTTTTTAATGCTTCTTTTGGTGAAACGCGCGGCTTTTTCCTCTACACCTACCTGGTCAACAGTAGGAGAATGCCGGAAATCAGGCAGGTAAATTCTTTCAATAGACTTTGCCATAGTTTCTTATATACTTCAAAAGTACAGTTTTTCGGGGTGGAACGACCGTCTGTAACCCCGGCAAACCGCCTTTTGGGCCGGTGGGATGGTGCCTATTGACATTTGTAAGCCATTTATCCAGAATTTTCATTTATAAAACCCTCTTTTGTTGTAACATCGTTGCTTGCTTTTAATTCCAAAACAAAGCCAACTGATATGAGAAAATTAAAAATCCTTGGGGGGATTTTGTTAGTGTGTTCGGCCCTGACGGTCCGGTCGCAACAAACATTCCCGGTTAATGGAGTGGCAGATGAGCGTGAAGGTGTATATGCTTTCACCAATGCCACCATCGTGAAAGATGCACAAACTACCCTTTCCAATGCCACATTGCTGGTCCGCGATGGAAAGATCGTGGGCGTGGGAACCAATCTGGCCATTCCGAAAGATGCGGTGGTCATTGATTGTAAAGACAAGTTCATCTATCCTTCTTTTATCGACATCTATAGCGATTACGGCATCACGCCTCCCCAACGCCAGGGTGGCGGTGGATTTGGTGGTGGTCAGATGACATCCAGCCAGAAAGGCGCCTTTGGCTGGAACCAGGCCATCCGCTCCGATGTGGATGCGTCACGTCTGTTCAATGCGGATGATGCCAAAGCCAAGCCACTTCGCGATCTCGGTTTCGGAACGGTGCTTACCCATCAGAAAGATGGTATCGCCAGAGGTACCGGTGTGGTGGTTACCCTCGCCAACGCCAAAGAGAACCTGGTTATCGTGAAAGAAAAGGCATCTGCGCATTATTCGTTCAGCAAGGGTGCTTCTCCACAAAGTTATCCCAGCAGTATGATGGGTTCTGTTGCCCTGCTGCGTCAAACCTATCTCGATGCACAATGGTATAAATCAAACCCTGCCAAAGAAGGCGTAAATCTTACCCTCAAAGCCTGGAATGAACAACAGTCGCTTCCGCAGATTTTTGAAGCAGGAGACAAATGGACTGATATCCGCGCCGATCGGGTGGGAGATGAATTTGGTGTGCAGTACATCATCAAAGGCGGTAACAACGAGTACCAGCGCATCAATGAAATTGCAGCTACCAAGGCCAGCTATATCCTCTCATTGAATTTCCCACAGGCGATGGACGTCGAAGATCCCAATGACGCGCGTTTCGTTTCGCTGCAGGATATGAAACATTGGGAACTGGCTCCGTCCAATCCCGCGGCATTTGAAAAAGCCAATATCAATTTCTGCCTGACGACTGCCGACCTGCGGGAACTGAAATCTTTTTCTTCCAACCTGCGCAAGGCGATCGAATATGGCCTTACAGAAACAAAAGCGCTGGACGCACTCACCAGGAACCCGGCAACCCTGCTTGGTATCTATGATAAAGTAGGAAGCCTTGAAACAGGAAAGCTTGCCAATTTCATCATCACTACCGGTTCTCCTTTCAATGAAAAGACAACCATTTTGCAAAACTGGGTGCAGGGTGAAAAATATACCGTTAATGACAATGCCTGGAATGACATCAAAGGTTTTTACAAGCTGACGATCTATTCACCCAAGGGCACAGCAGATTATTCCATGGAAGTGAAGAGCAGCAATGCAGCCAGTATCATTGCGAAAGACACCGTGAATGCCAAGTTCAGTTTCGATGGCAAGATGGTAAAGATCAATTTCGCGGAGACCAAACGCTCGAGGGGTGCGAATATCCGTCTCAGTGGCGTAAGCAATGGCAATAGCTGGCAAGGGGTAGGTGAAGATACCGCGGGCAATAAACTGACCTGGGTGGCCAGCTACGATAAAGCCGCCACTGCCAAAACCGATAGTTCAAACGGAAGAAGAAAAGAACCGTTGCGCCTGGGCAAGGTAACCTATCCGATGAATGCGTATGGCTGGGATGAACTGCCCAAGGCCGAAACCATTCTCATTAAAAATGCCACTGTATGGACCAGCGATAAAGACGGAAAGCTGGCAAATACGGATGTGCTGGTGAAAAACGGAAAGATCACCCAGATCGGTAAAAACCTTTCTGATGCTTCTGCAAAAGTGATCGATGGAACCGGTAAACATCTTACCGCCGGAATCATCGATGAGCATTCACATATTGCTGCCTTCTCCATCAATGAAGGGGCGCAGTCTGTAACCTCTGAAGTACGGATCACCGACAACCTCAACCCCGATGATATCAATATCTATCGCCAGTTGAGCGGCGGTGTTACCTCCTCACATATCCTGCATGGATCGGCCAACACCATTGGCGGACAAACACAATTGATCAAGCTTCGCTGGGGTGTGAACGATGAGCAACTTAAATTCCAGGGCGCACCTGGTTTTATCAAATTCGCCCTCGGGGAGAACGTAAAGCGTTCTTCTTCTACCCAGGGCAATACCCGTTTCCCCGACACCCGGATGGGCGTTGGACAGGTATTGATGGACGCTTTTACACGGGCTTCCGACTACCAGAAAGCATTGAAAGGCCCCAACGGAAAATCGGTTCGTCGCGATCTCGAACTCGATGCACTCGTGGAGATCATGAACAAGCAGCGTTTCATCACCTGCCATTCTTATGTGCAGAGTGAAATCACTAATACCATGCGGGTAGCCGAGCAATTCGGTTTTACCGTGAATACATTTACGCACATCCTTGAAGGTTATAAAGTGGCCGACAAGATGAAAGCCCATGGCGCCAACGCCTCCACTTTTGCCGACTGGTGGGCTTATAAAATGGAAGTGCAGGATGCTATTCCCGGTAACCCAACCATCATGCAAAGAGTCGGTTTGAATGTGGCCATCAATTCAGATGACGCTGAAATGGCCCGTCGCCTGAACCAGGAAGCCGCCAAGAGTGTGAAGTATGGCGGTATGAGCGAAGAAGATGCCCTGAAAATGGTTACCATCAACCCGGCAAAAATGCTGCACGTTGATGACAAAACCGGAAGCATCAAAGTAGGCAAGGATGCAGATCTTGTATTGTGGAGTGACAATCCGCTTAGCATCTATGCAAAAGCAGAAAAAACAATTGTAGACGGTATTATCTATTTCGATCGCGACAGGGATATGCAAATGCGCAAGAAAGCGGTTGAAGAAAGAAACAGGCTGATCCAGAAAATGGTGGGAGAGAAGAGAGGCGGATTCCCTGTTCAGACTGCTCAACCCAGCATGGAGATCATGCATACCTGCAGCGAACACCAGCATAAGCATGGATTGCTTGTATTGGATACTCAGGATTAATATTTTCTGCTTTTCAAAATCAAATGAACATGAAAAAAATATTTGCAATATTATGTAGTCTCGCCACCGTCAGCCTGGCATTGGCACAGGATGATGTTTATCCGGCGAAGCCGTATAAAGGGCTCACCTTTATCACCAATGGTACCGTGCATGTGGGTAATGGCCAGGTGCTCGAGAATGCCACCATCAAAATCAACAATGGCAAGATCGAGCAGGTTGGACAGAACATTGCCATTCCTTCCGGAGACGTAAAAGTTTTTGATGTGAAGGGTAAGCAGGTTTATCCCGGGTTGATCTTATCGAATTCACAAATAGGCCTGATCGAGATATCCTCCGTTCGCGCAACTTCTGACGGGTCAGAGATCGGCGAACTGAATCCGAATATCAGATCCATTGTAGCCTATAACACCGATTCCAAGATCATCAACACGCTTAAGTCGAACGGTATCCTATTGGCCAACATCATCCCGGAAGGTGGTAACCTGACCGGTTCCTCTTCTGTTGTACAGTTCGATGCCTGGAACTGGGAAGATGCAGCCTATAAACTCGATAACGGTATTCATTACAATATGCCGACGCTGTTAGCCAGACCCAATCGCTTTGGGGGTGATTTCTTTGGTCCCAACAGAGGCGACCAGGGAGACCCGGTTAAACGGGCGCTGGAGTCTATTGAAAATGTAAAAGACTTCTTCCGCCAGGCGAAAGCTTATCTCGCACAGGAGAAACACGACAATACCAATCTTAAGTTTGAAGCGGTAAGAGGACTGTTCGAGAAAAAGCAAAAGTTCTTTGTTCATTGCGACCTGGTAAAAGAAATACTGGTAGCGGTAGATTTTGCCAAAGAGTTTGGATTCGATATTGTGCTGGTTGGTGCCAGTGAAGGCTGGCAGGTGGCCGATCTGATCAAACAGAATAACATGAGTGTGATTCTAAGCCAGGCGCATAGTTTACCGACCACTATGGATGACGATGTTGACCAGCCTTACCGCGCAGCCGCCTTTATGCAGAAAGCCGGCGTTCTATATGCCATCAATGATGATGACGCGTCTGCCCGTGGCCGTAACCTGCCGTTTAATGCAGGAACATACGCCGCCTATGGTATCTCAAAAGAAGAAGCGCTTACTGCCATTACTTTAAATGCTGCTAAAATATTGGGTGTGGCCGACAGAACCGGCTCCATTGAAGTGGGTAAAGATGCCAACATCGTGGTGAGCGAAGGCGATATCCTCGATATGAAATCCAGCATTATTACGCTTGCACTTATCCAGGGTAGACAGGTGGATCTTACCGACAAGCATAAGCAGCTCCTGGAAAGATACAAGCTGAAGTACGGTATCAAATAAGACATCAGCAAACAACATTCAACAGGTAAATTAGTAAGCCCCTTTGCCAACGCAAAGGGGCTTTTATTTGAGTGGGGTGATTGTTAATTTTTGTAAGAAGAAGTAAAACCGGGTTCTTTCTGATTGACTATTAATGAGTGAGGTATCTGGTCAAAATTTTGCCGGATTGAAGCGATCCTCCCCGGATCGAAGTAACTTTAGGATGGCTCTTTAAACGTTTAAATCTACAGTTATGGGTATCGTTCAAAAACTAACCCATGAGCGCCAGCCAATGCTGATCCTCCTGCTTCGGGTTGCATTGGGATTGATCCTTCTGCTCAAAGGCCTTTTTTTTCTTAGTCATGCCGGACAACTGGAATCCATGATTCACGACAGCCGTTTTGGCTACGGAACTGCTTACCTGGTAGGCTATATTACTTTTGCGCATTTATTCGGCGGCTCATTTATTGTGCTTGGATTGTTAACCAGGTGGATGGTTGCCTTACAATTGCCCATCCTGGCAGGTGCCGTATTGTTTTTCAATCGTGCAGGAGCATTGTTTGGGGTGGGGTCCGAATTTTTGCTGACGCTACTGGTACTGATTCTGCTGATCTTTTTCCTGTATGAAGGCGGAGGACCAGTTTCCATGGATCGCTATCTGAAGAAGCACAAACTTTGATAAGTGTTTGGTTGACAACCAGGCCGGTCTTACACGGTGTTAATGTTCATTCTTTAAGAATTCATTGACAGCGAATCCCTTTGTTCCGTCGTAACTTATGGTAGACACTTTTTCAAAACAAGTGTTGACACGCCATGAAGAAGTTATTTTTCCTTTCGATATTCACCCTGCTGACTGCTGTTGCGCTACAGGCACAGATGGTCACCAATGAAGCTTACCGCCAAAAGCTGGATGCACAATATGCTTCGTCGCTGTTCAAGGACAGGAATGCCTACATGTTCACACCGCAAGACGATGTTTATGCATTCGGAAGACAAAATGTATTGCAATACCTGCAGGGCAGGGTTCCTGGTCTTGTCATCAACAACTATAACCTGCTTCGGCCAACCATTACCTGGAGAATGAGTACAACCGCTGTGTTTCTTGATGAGATCAGGGTAGATCCATCGGTGCTTTCCCAGATAAATCTTAATGATATTGGCCTGGTAAAAGTTTTCAGACCTCCTTTTATTGGAGCCTTTGGTAATGGGGCGGGTGGCGCCATTGCCGTATATACTCTGCAGGATGCAGAAGATGAAAATTGAAGGATTTCATTTTCGCTGATGTAAATTGGCTTATGAATTATAGAAGACTTGGAAAGTCAGATCTGATGATCAGCGAAATTGGCTTTGGATGCATGTCGCTCGGGGAGAAGCAGGAATCAAACGACCATTTGATTGCAAAGGCGATTTCCCTCGGAATCAATTTTTTTGATACCGCTGATTTGTACCAGAAAGGATTTAATGAGGAGAGCGTGGGCAAAGCGATCTTCCGCCACAGAAAAAATCTGATTCTCGCCACCAAAGTCGGAAACCGATGGAAAGATGATGGAAGCGGCTGGGACTGGGATCCTTCCAAAAAATACATTCTCCAGGCTGCCGAGCAAAGTTTGCGCAGACTTCAAACTGATTATATAGATCTTTATCAGCTTCATGGCGGTACTATTGACGATCCCATCGATGAAACCATCGAGGCTTTCGAATTACTGAAGCAGCAGGGAAAGATCAGGTATTATGGAATCTCTTCCATCAGACCGAATGTTATCCGCGAGTATGTGAAGAAATCGGGAATAGTGAGTGTAATGATGCAATACAGCCTGCTCGATCGGCGACCGGAAGAAGCCTGCCTGGATTTGCTCAGGGAAAATCAGATCAGCGTACTGGCGCGTGGAACAATGGCTGGCGGACTGCTTGCAAACCCAACACTTCATTCCGGTAAAAACAATATGGGTTATCTCTCGTTTACTGCTTCCGAGGTTTACCAGGATCAGCAATGGCTTCAGCAATCCGGACATCCGCCTACTGCCGTTGCTATTCATTATGTACTTCAACATCCTGCTGTCAGTTCTGCCGTGACCGGAATACGAAATGAACAACAACTGGCAGATGTGTTCAGTGCCTGGCAACACCCGGTGCCCGGTAGCCTGCTTCATCAGCTTTCTTCCAAAATACCGGCACTGCGTTATGAGCAGCACCGGTAATTCTTATGTTTTATTATTCACTACGCAAGGTTTTCACCGGATTCAGCCAGGCTGCCTTGATCGCCTGGTAGCTCATCGTGAGCAGGGCAATTAAAATGGAGAAACCGGCGGCCAGGGCGAATATCCACCAACTCATAGGTGCCCGGTAAGCGAAATCGTTGAGCCATCCCTGCATGATCCACCAGGCAACGGGAATCGCAATGATACAGGCAATCACCACGAGGAGCAGGAAATCTTTGGCAACCAGGTATAGAATATTAAATGCGGAAGCACCCAGCACTTTTCTTATACCGATCTCTTTTGTTCGTTGGTAAACCGCGAACATCGTTAATCCCAGCAATCCCAGGCTCGCGACCACGATGGCCAGGATGGAGAAGATAGAAAAGGCCTTTTCAAACAGCACTTCATTTTTATACTGCCCGTTGAACCGGTCATCGAGGAATACATAATCGAACAGGTTGCCGGGAAAGAATTTGTCATACTCCTGCCGGATGCTCGCAATGGCTTCCGAAGGCTCTTTGGTATCCAGCCGAACGGATATATCGCTATAAGTACTGTAAGACGGCATGAACAAGGTGGGTTCTATCGGATAACGGACAGATTTCTGGTGATAATCTGCAATAACGCCGACAACGGTCCAGGCCCTGTCGCCCCGCATGATGGTTTGATTGATGGCTTCCTGCGGCGATTTAAAGCCAAGCAGTTTAGCAGCGGATTCATTGAGCAGGATGTTCTGCAGTTTTTCAAAATCAGGATGGTGATCGGCTGGCGTAAAGTTTCTGCCAGCGATCAGTTTTATACCCAGCGTATTGATAAAATCGTAATCTATAGCGGTATGCCGCATGGTGAATCGTTGCTGGCCTTCTGCACCCTGCCGGCGAACGTTGAAGCTGCGGCCGATCTCCCCGCCAGGCAGACTCCAGGAAGTGGCAGCTGCCTTTACAAAAGATAGCTTCTTCAGGTCTTCCTTAAATGTATTAATCCGGGTGATAAAGGTTGAATCCCATTCTGTGAGTTTGGGAGAACTGATGATCAATACCTGGTTCATGCTGAAGCCAAGTGATTTGTGGTTCATGAATTTTATCTGTCGTACAACCATCAAAGAACCGATCAGCAACATGATAGTAACACTGAACTGGGTTACCACGAGTGTTTTTCTAAGCAACACCCCCTTGGCGGAATGGCCCAGTTTTCCTTTCAGCACGGTAATGGGGCGGAAGGCAGAGAGCACGAATGCGGGGTATAATCCGGAAAGAAAAATTCCGAGTAGGAGAATAACCAGCAGGCCAACAGGTACCAGGTAACCACTCAGTCCTTTCGCGAAAATATAGGAGAGGGAAAGATCGATTCCCAGCATTTGGTTAAAGGCGCCCTGCAGTAACCATACGAGCAGGATGGCCATTAGAATGGCTATAAAATTGACAAGCAACGATTCCATCATGAACTGGAACATCAATTGCTTTTTCAGTCCGCCCACTACTTTGCGGATACCTACTTCCCGGGCTCTTTCCACTGACCTGGCTGTAGCGAGATTGATATAATTTACCCAGGCCAGCGAAATAATAAACAGGGCGATGGCCAGCAGGCTCCACACAACAGTGGCGCTGCCGGTCTGCCCAATCTCATATTCAAAGTCTGAATACAGGTGAGCGCGGGTGACCGGTTGCAGGTAGAACACTTCATCACTTCCGGATACTTTATTTCCATCGAAATGTTTTTTACTAAAAGCACCCAATCGGGCATTCAGTTTTTTGTAATCTGTCCCCGGCTTCAATTGCACATAATGCCAGAAATCAGACTGGGTGAAATTGTAGTCGGCTTCCTGCCAACGCGCAACGACGGAGGAGTAGGATAAAATGATATCATACTGTAAATGCGAGTTGGCCGGCATGTCTTTAAATACCCCGGTAATTTTACAGGGGGTAGAATCGATACCGAACTGGATACGCTCGCCCACTACGGACTGCAGGCCGGAAAGATCATTGCCGTATAATTTTTTGGCCAGTGATTCGGAGATGACCGCAGTGAATGGATCTTTTAAAGCAGTCTGAGCGTTGCCCGCCAGGAGCGGAAAAGAAAACATGTGCAGAAAGGACTGATCGGCAAACAGGATTTTATCTTCATTGATCTTTTTGTTTTCTGTGATGATGATCTCGGTTCCCCCGGGTCTTACTCTCGCATTTTCAACCACGTCTTCATAGTCATCATTCAACGCCCGTCCAACGCCCGAATAGGTGATGGTGCCGTGTTGTATGAGTTTTCCATTCTGATAGCGGTCATTTACCACCCGGTAAAGATCATTGGCATTCGAATGGAATTGATCATAACTCAATTTGAAATTAACATACTGCAAAATGAGAAGACAGGAAGCGATCCCAATGGCCAGGCCACCGATGTTGATCGCGGAAACACTTCGGTGTTTCCAAAGATTGCGAAGGGCAATCTTAAAGTAGTTGCGTATCATGGCTATATATTTTTGGGTGAGAAAGACGACTGTAAACCCGTTCAGCTTTGCAAGGGAAGAATGTACTTCCAAGTTATTCCATTTTTGGCAGATCAGTAAGCTGGAAGCAAAAATTCAGGACAGAAAGGAAGACGAAAACAAAAAAGGCATCGGTTAACCGATGCCTTTAGGATTATTTGAAACAATTTGAATTATTGCACGTCTTTGCCGTGGCAATTCTTGAATTTTTTACCGCTTCCGCAGGGGCATGGATCATTGCGACCCACTTTGGGACCAACCTTTATCGGTTCCTGTTTAACGGAAGGCGCTCCGGAAGGATCGAAATAATCATTGTCATTCACAGCATAGTCTTCTCCTCTGCTCTCCACCTCTTCCTTATTGGCGCGCATCTTGCTCATGTCGGTTTTCTCCTCACGGCCTTCGCGGATCTGCTGTGCAGGACGGTTGCCCGGTCCTTGTTGTTCTACCGGAATACTGGCGTGACAGAGGAAGCTCACGATATCCTTATTAACGTCGCCATCCATTTGCTTGAAAAGATCGAATGCGGTGATCTTGTATATCACCAGCGGATCCTTTTGTTCGAGGTAGGCGGTTTGTACACTCTGTTTCAGATCGTCCATCGCGCGCAGGTGTTCTTTCCAGGCATCGTCAATGATGGCCAGGGTGATCTGTCTTTCCAGGCTGGTTGTCAGTTCACGGCCATTTGTTTCAATTGTTTTATTGAGATTGGCCTGCACCTGCATTCCTTTTTTGCCATCCGTAAAAGGAACAATGATATTTTCAATTTGTCTTGATTCAGCCGTGCGGATGTTTTTGAAGATGGGTACTGCCTGTTGCTGAATGTCTTTCAGTTTGTGCTGGTATCGGCTGATGGCCTCATCGTACAACTTGCCGGCGAGCTCGGCGGCGTTGCCCTTGCTGAATTCTTCCTGGGTGATGCTGCTGTCGATCGCGAAATTGACAATCGCAGCCAGTTTGAATCCTTCATAGTCACCCTGCTCGAGGAATGAAGTTACCAGCCCTTCTGCCACTGTATAGAAAGCATTGTCCAGGTCCAGCGCCAGGCGTTCGCCAAACAGGGCGTGGTTTCTTTTCTTGTAAACCACATTACGCTGTTTGTTCATCACGTCGTCGTATTCGAGCAGGCGCTTACGGATACCGAAGTTGTTTTCCTCCACTTTTTTCTGCGCTCTTTCGATACTCTTCGTTACCATGCTGTGCTGGATCACTTCTCCTTCTTTGTACCCAAAGCGGTCCATGATCTTCGCGATACGTTCGCTGCCGAACTTACGCATCAGGTCGTCTTCCAGTGAAACATAGAACTGGGAAGAACCCGGATCACCCTGGCGGCCTGCCCGACCACGGAGCTGACGGTCTACCCGTCGGCTATCGTGCCGTTCCGTACCGATGATCGCGAGACCTCCGGCTTCTTTTACACCGGGTCCCAGTTTGATATCCGTACCACGACCCGCCATGTTAGTGGCGATGGTGATAGCGCCCGCCAGACCGGCTTCTGCTACTACCTGCGCCTCACGGGCGTGCTGTTTTGCGTTCAATACATTGTGCGGGATCTTTTTACCGCCAAGCATTTTGCTCAGCAATTCACTGATGTCAACTGAAGTGGTACCCACCAGTACCGGTCTGCCGGCATTGCGGAGTTTTTCAATTTCATCGATGACCGCTTTGTATTTTTCGCGCTTGGTTTTATATACCAGGTCTTCCTGGTCGTTACGGATCGCTTTTACGTTTGTTGGAATGGTAACCACATCCAGCTTGTAGATATCCCAGAATTCCGCAGCTTCAGTCACCGCTGTACCGGTCATACCGGCCAGCTTGTGATACATCCTGAAATAGTTCTGAAGCGTAATGGTTGCATAGGTCTGGGTGGCTGCTTCAATCTTCACATTTTCCTTTGCTTCAATCGCCTGGTGCAAGCCATCGCTGTAACGACGACCGTCGAGGATACGACCGGTTTGTTCGTCAACAATTTTCACCTGGCCATCCATCACCACATATTCAACGTCTTTATCGAACAGGGTATACGCTTTCAGCAATTGCTGAACGGTATGGATCCGATCGGCCTTGATTGTATAATCATTCAGAATAACTTCTTTCTGCTGCAGTTTTTCTTCCGGTGAGAGCGCTTCATTGCGATCAACCTCGGCGAGCTGCACACCGATATCGGGCAGTACGAAGAATTCAGGATCTTCTCCCGCGCGGGTGATGGCCTGAATGCCTTTATCGGTGAGATCGACCTGGTTGTTTTTTTCATCGATATGGAAGAAGAGGTCTTCATCCACTTTATGCATTTCCTTTTGCTGATCGGCCAGGTAATAGTTCTCTGCTTTCTGCAATTTGACCCTCACACCCGGCTCACTGAGGAATTTGATCAGCGCGCTGTTTTTAGGAAGACCGCGATACGCTTTCATCAGCGCCAGCCCACCGCTCTTCGGATCATCATCTCCTTCCGCAAATTTCTTACGTGCTTCAACCAGGTTCTTGTTGGTGATCTGTTTTTGCACTTCCACCAGTTTGGCCACCCGGTCTTTCAACAGGTGATATTGTTGTTCATCCCCTTTGGGAACCGGACCGGAAATAATCAGGGGCGTACGGGCATCATCGATCAATACGCTATCCACCTCATCCACCATCGCGAAATGGTGTTTACGCTGCACCATTTCATCCGGGCTGTGCACCATGTTGTCACGGAGGTAGTCAAAACCGAATTCGTTATTGGTACCATAGGTGATGTCTGCCTGGTATGCCGCGCGGCGGGCAGAACTGTTGGGTTGATGTTTATCGATACAATCAACGGTGAGACCCAGCCATTCGAAGATCGGTCCGTTCCATTCGCTATCCCGTTTTGCGAGATAATCGTTCACGGTTACAATATGTACTCCCTCGCCCGCCAGCGCATTCAGATAAGCCGGCAGTGTGGATACAAGCGTTTTACCTTCACCGGTAGCCATCTCGGAAATCTTACCCTGGTGCAATACCGTTCCACCAATCAACTGAACATCGTAGTGAACCATGTTCCAGGTAATGAGGTTACCGCCGGCAATCCAGCTGTTCTGATAAATGGCGCGATCGCCATCGATCTTGATATGCTGTTTTCTTACACTCAGGTTGCGATCCAGCTCCGTCGCTGTGGACACCATTTCGGTATTTTCCTTGAAACGACGAGCTGTTTCCTTTACCACCGCGAATGCTTCGGGCAGTATATCGTTCAACGCTTCTTCAATCTTTTTATCCCTGTCTTTTTTCAGTGCGTCAATCTTGTTGTAGAGCTCATCTTTTCCGTTTATATCGGCCACATCCAGCTCTTCGGCTTTACGGGTGAGGTCTGCGATTTCAGAATCGATCGACTGCAAATGCTGTTTGATACGCTGCCTGAATTCCTGCGTCTTGTTTCTTAATTGATCATTGCTTAAAGACTGGAAATCGGCAAAATGCCTGTTGACCTGCTGAACGATGGGCTCAACGCTCTTGATGTCTTTTTCAGACTTGCTGCCACCGATCAGTTTGGAAAGAAATCCTAGCATGTTCTATTATTGAGTGAATTTGAATTTATTCCTGGTGTCAAAAAGGATGCTACAACGCAAATTGGGCCAATTTGACAGGACGGCAAAGGTAATAAAAGCGAAGCAGAGTTTGTGGGCTGGTTTTCAGGCCTTAAACTGGGAGGATTGGCTCTCAGTACCATAGACTTAACCCCCTGATTTATTTTAGGATTTTGCTATGTAATTTGTCAATCGGTCAATTGGCCAATGAGCCAATGCAATTACGGATGACGGATAACGGATGACGAATAACGAATAATTTCCCGAAGAGCCAGTTAGCACCTGAGATCACTGTTTGCGGTTAGCGGTTTGCAGTTTTCTGTTTCAGCTTCTGATTCCCCTTCCGCTCTCACTCCTGCTTCCCAAACCCCTCACCCCGGACCTCTCCCGAGGGAGAGGGAGTAAAATCATTTAATTGAAACATACATTACTTCCGGCTCAGTCATTCTATCTTCTTCCCTTTCTGTTTCTCTTCCCGTTTCCCTTTCTGTTTCTCTTTCTGTTTCTCTTTCCGTTTCTCTTTCTGTTTCTCTTTCCGTTTCTCTTTCTGGCACCTCACATTTATTCTTTTTTCTTGAATATCATCAGCACATCCTCCTCATTATCTTTCAAAGTCAGCGTGGTGCTGGTAATTGACACCACGGTCAGTTTGCTTTCAGTATTATTTTTTTCTTCGAGGATGAGGTTTTTGAATTTGGGGTAAAAGCGGTACTTACTTGTGTAGTTTTTGAAGTCGGGCCCTCCCGGCCATTCGCATTTGAAGCTCCCATCTTTTCCAAAGGTAAAAACAAGGGCTTTGGCGAGTTGACTTCTTTTTTCCAACAGGCTTTTTTTGGATGCCTCTGTAGTCGCCGTTGCATCAAACTTATCGAATTGCCATGTTCCAAGAATTAACTGTTTTTGATCCTCAGGTGTCTGAGCGATTGATGAAAGGCTGGTGAATGCAAGAACAAGTGAGAAGAAAAGCTGTTTTGTCATGGCTTGAGTTTATTAGTATGATCCGAAAATAATAAATCCCATCAAGTAGACGGGATTCATTATATATCTTTTATATGTGATTTGGTATAGTGTTTTTACACCAGCATTCGCAGCGGTTCTTCCAGTAATCCCTGGAGTGTTTGCAGGAAGGCGGCACCGGTTGCCCCGTCTACCACGCGGTGATCACAACTAAGCGTCACCTTCATGATGTTGGCGATTTCCACTTTTCCGTTTTTCACTACTGGAACCTGGTTAATGGCGCCTACTGCCAGGATACAGGCATCCGGCGGGTTGATGATGGCTGTGAATTCTTCAATGCCAAACATACCGAGGTTGGAAATCGTAAAGGTGTTTCCTTCCCATTCGGCCGGTTGCAATTTTTTATCTTTTGCTTTCTGGGCCAGTGTTTTTACTTCTGACGCAATTTGAGAAAGAGATTTTGTATCGGCAAAACGAACGACGGGTACCAGCAAGCCTTCTTCCACTGCCACTGCCACGCCGATGCTTACGTGATGATTGATACGAATCTTGTCTCCCAGCCAGCTGCTGTTAACTTTGGGATGTTGTTTCAATGCAACGGCGCAGGCTTTTAGTACCATGTCGTTAAATGAAATCTTTGCGCTGCTTACCTCATTCATTTTGGCCCTGCTTTCTACCGCTTTGTCCATATTGATGGCCATGGTGAGATAGAAATGGGGTGCACTGAATTTGCTTTCAGCCAGTCGCTTGGCAATTACTTTACGCATCTGCGAAACAGGCACTTCCTCGAAGGAAACCTGGCCCGCCGGTGCGGATGCGATGGCAGCAGCTGCAGCACTTGCGGCAGCAGGAGCGGCCTGAACGGCTGATTGTTTATAATTATCTACATCTGATTTAACGATTCTTCCACCATCACCGGATCCTTGCACTTTACCCAGATCGATACCTTTTTCCGCTGCCATTTTTTTGGCCAGTGGAGAGGCTTTGATGCGGCCGTTGGTAGCCACCAGTTCAGGAGCGGGAGCGAGTGCGGGTGCGCTGGTCGGAGCGGGAGTGGGGGCGGGAGCGGATTCGGGAGCGGAGGCAGCAGCGCCGGTGCCGCCTGATTTGGCAGCCGCAACAATAGCGCTTACATCTACTTTACTTTTATCTCCAATGATACAAAGCAGGCTGTTCACGGCTACTTTATCTCCTTTTTCCGCACCTATATACAACAGTTCACCATCCTTGTAACTTTCCAGTTCCATGGTGGCCTTATCGGTTTCCACGTCTGCCAGCAGATCTCCTTTTTTCACCTGGTCACCCACTTTCTTATGCCATCCTGCAATCACTCCTTCTGTCATCGTATCACTCAATCGGGGCATCAGGATCACTTCCGGAATTTTGGAAAGATCCATTGACGGAGCGGAAGCGTTAGACGGAGCGGGAGCGGGTGCGGGAGCGCTAGTCGGAGCGGGAGTGAGAGTGGGAGCGTTAGACGGAGCGGGAGTGGGAGCGGAAGCGGAGGTGCCAGCTTTAAGCAGGTTGCTGATGTCTTCGCCCGGCTGTCCGATGATCGCCAGCAGGTCGTTTACCTGCAGCTTTCCACCTTTATCAGTTCCTATGTGTAAGAGAACGCCATCCTTGTAGCTTTCCAGCTCCATAGTGGCCTTGTCGGTTTCTACTTCTGCCAAAAGATCCCCTTTTTTTACAGGATCGCCCACTTTCTTATGCCAGGCAGCAATAACGCCTTCTGTCATCGTATCACTCAATCGAGGCATTAATATCTGTTCAGCCATATCGCCATCAATATTTTAAATGATCAATGCTTGCTTGGGGTGACTAATTCAAGCTTTATTTAAGAGGCCGAAATTAAGGCAAAATCATGAATCCCCCACCGCTTTTAAATTCCTGGTTCTAACAGGATTTTTATATTTTGACGCCTTAAACCCTGTAGATGAATTCTGTCGATTTGCCTTACCCTGCAAGCCCTGCGCTGACGAACCCAGACATCCTGAAACCATCGCCTGCCTTCAAAAAGCAGGTCTTGTCTGTGCTGGGGGCTATCGTGTTATTTTTTGCAGTTTACCTCTTGCTGCTGCTGCTGGCCACCGGCCTGGCGGTGGGATGCATGATTGGCGGGGTGGCCATCATTACCGGTCTCACCAGCTTCCTGGGACTGTTATTAGGGGCCGGTCTGATCGGAACTGGACTGCTGGTTCTCTTTTTTCTGATCAAGTTTATTTTTTCTGTTTCAAAATTTGACCGGTCCGGCAGCATCGAGATCACCGAACAGGAACAACCTGCCCTCTTTGCATTTATTCGCCGGCTGGCAAAAGAAACGGGAACACAGTTTCCGAAACGAATTTATATATCGGCAGATGTTAATGCCTGTGTGTTTTATGACTCCAGTTTCTGGAGTATGTTTTTTCCGGTGCGGAAAAACCTGCAGATCGGGTTGGGCCTGGTTAATACCATCAACCTGGGAGAATTCAAGGCCGTGGTGGCTCACGAGTTCGGGCATTTTTCCCAATCAAGCATGAAGTTGGGCAGCTTTGTATACCAGGTGAACCGCATCATCCACAACATGCTCTTCGATAATCAGTCTTATGCTGCTGTCCTGAACACCTGGGCAAACCTGAGCGGGGTGTTCCAGGTATTCGCCAGGATCACGGTTGGTATCCTGAACGGAATTCAATGGATCCTTCGGAACATGTACGGACTGATCAATAAAAAATACATGGGATTATCGAGGGAAATGGAGTTTCATGCCGATGCGGTAGCGGCGAGTGTAAGCGGCGGAAACAACCTGGCCACAGCGCTTCGCAGAGTGGAGATCAGCCAGATCGCCTTCCAGGTAATGATAGACAAATACAATGAACTCTGGAAAGAAAAGAAGAGAAGCGGTAATGCTTATCCGGATCAATTAAATGTTTTGAAGAAGCTCGCCAAAGATTGGGATATGAAAATGGAAGGCTCGCTTCCGGTCATTCAACAAAACAATTATACCGCCACTTCCTTCAGCAGGATCAATTTTAAAGATCAGTGGGCTTCACACCCGGCAACGGAAGATCGCATCGCTCATCTTGAATCATTACATACCAATGCCACAACCGATCTGCGTTCCCCCTGGACCCTGTTTTCACATCAGGAAAAAATGCAGGCGGAACTGACCAGCAAACTTTATGAAACAGTAAAGGAAGAACAGGCGGCATCCCTGATAGATTCCTCTTCCTTTGAACAATTCCTGAACGAATCGCTGAAGCAATATGAACTGCCTCGTGAATACAATGGTTTTTATGATGGCAGGAAATACCATATTCCGGATATGCAGGAATGGGATCAGTTGCTTTCAGCAGATAACGGTATCACCTGGACACAGCTTTTTACAAAAGAAAATGGTCACCTGAACAATCAACAGGAAGGAATCAGGAATGATATGGCTACGCTCGATGCTATTTCCAACGGACAAATCGATACCAAGACATTCGATTTTGACGGGATTAAATACGGCAGGGAGGACATTCCGAAAATAAAAGAGCAATTGGAGCAATCCGGTAAGGCCATCGGAGAAAAACAACAAATGCTGGATCGGTTGGCAATGGCCTATTTTTTACGAAAGGCCCGCGCGATCTCCGCAGAAGAAGAAGCTTTTATCAGGAACAGTTATGCAGCTTATCAGCAACTGAGCCTGGAAAACGAAGCACTCCTGACACTATTCAACAATATTTTCACCAACCTGCAACCTATCTATGCCGGTCAAACGATTCCAATTGAGAACATCCGGCAAATGATTCATACGTTAAAAACCGATCATGAACCTGCGCTGAAGAAAGCGATGAATGACTGGATGGAAAAAGGAGCACTGGGTTCGACTCAATTGCTTCGGGAGAAGATGCAAAAATTCATACAGGCCGATTACGCTTATTTTAGCGGCACTGCTTTTTTTGAAGCGGAACTCGCGGAATTGTATGAATTGTCGGGCGCCCTGCTATCGGCCGCACACGCATTCACCTTTGGTCGTTTGA
Organism: Chitinophagaceae bacterium; assembly: GCA_044226045.1. Taxonomy (GTDB): domain Bacteria; phylum Bacteroidota; class Bacteroidia; order Chitinophagales; family Chitinophagaceae; genus Endoryza. The sequence continues at coordinate 36,077 of JBGAHR010000022.1, read as the reverse complement.
AAAATCTGCTCGAATTCCAGTTGAAATACAAAGAGGCAGAATAGTTGACTCAATAATCCAGCTCCAGTCTCAACCGGTCTTTCAATTCCTTGACAAGAGGATATTGCTCGGCAATTTTAATAAACTGTTCCCTGGTATTGAGGGGACGTTCGCCGGGTTCTTCGAGTGGTTGAATTGATTCGTCAATAACAACCGTATACAGCAGTTTTTTATTGTTAAATGCCTGTTGCAGGAATTCGGATAGATTCAATCGTTCCTGCTCGATGAATTTCTGTTCGAGGTTATTGTGAACCCTTACTTCGAATGACCCGTCGTTCAGAATGACCAGGCTGGCCAGGTCGAAACTCTGAACAGCCGGATTTTTCTGTTCTCTCAATTGAGCAGCATATTCAGCCCACTTGGTTTTCAGCAGGGTTTCCTCCAGCGGAATGATGGCCTCGGCAGCTTCATTATTTTTTCCGGCAAACTGCTGCCGGATATTTTGCAGCATCTTGATTTTTGGACCGGCCACTGTAGTCTTGGTTTCTTTCGCCTTTTCCGTAACTACTGCTGGTATATCGGGTTCGTTTTCCTTTACAATTTTCTGTTGGTCGAGAGGTGCTTCGATGATCAGCCGGGCGCCGCCGGGAGTGGTGGCAGATGCGCGATTACCTGCGGGTTGTCCGCCGGTAACAGCAGGTTGGGCAACGGCTTCAAAAGGAGTAATTTTTCGGAATGCTACCGGTTTAGCCTGCTCCGTTACTTTTTTTTTAGCGGTTGTTTCACCGGAAGCCAGTTCAATGGCCTGGCTGAGATAGGTAAGTTTGATCAGTACGAGTTCCACATGCAGGCGTTTGTTTCTTGCCTGTTTGAAGTTGATCTCCGCTTCATTGAGCACATTCAGCGCACTGATCAGCCAGGAGGTGCTTACTCTTTTAGCGGTTGAAATATATTTTTCGCGGAAACCTTCCACAACTTCCAGGAGACCGGCTACTTTTTCATCCTTACATACCAGCAGGTTCCGGATGAATTCTGAAAATCCGTTCAGCACCATATCTCCTTCAAACCCTTTCCGGTTGATGTCATCAAATAACAACAATACAGAAGAGAGCTCCTGCTGTTGCATGCCATCGAGTAATTTGAAGTAATAATCCGCATCAAGGATATTCAGGTGTTCGAGTGTATTGGAATAATTGACTTCTCCATTAGTGAAGCTGACAATCTTGTCCATGATGCTGAGCGCATCTCTCATACACCCCTCACTTTTCTGTGCGATCACCTGTAAGGCGGCTTTATCGGCTTTGATGTGTTCCTTTTTGCAAATTTCCTGCAGGTGATCAACGGTATCGTTGATGGTAATTCTTTTAAAATCGAATATCTGGCATCGACTCAGGATCGTGGGCAGGATCTTGTGCTTTTCAGTGGTGGCAAGAATGAATATGGCATAAGGAGGCGGTTCTTCCAGCGTTTTCAGAAATGCGTTGAAAGCCGAAGAACTGAGCATGTGCACCTCATCGATGATATATACTTTGTATTTGCCGGCCTGTGGAGCAAAACGGACCTGGTCGACCAGGGTTCGGATATCATCAACAGAGTTGTTGCTGGCGGCATCGAGCTCATGGATATTGAGAGAGGTTCCTTCATTAAAGGAAACGCAGGAATGGCATTCGTTACAGGCTTCGCCATCCTTTGTCTGGTTCTCGCAATTGATCGTTTTGGCAAGAATCCGGGCACAGGTCGTTTTACCCACACCTCTGGGTCCGCAGAATAGAAATGCATGTGCCAGCTGGTGATTCTTGATGGCATTACGCAGGGTAGTAGTGATATGTTCCTGTCCTACGACGGTATCGAATAGCTGGGGCCTGTATTTTCTGGCGGAAACGATGAATTTATCCATAACTCACACTTCAATTGTGGCTTGCAAGATAAGAAAGCTTGGGTGAATTGGCCTGAAACCGGCCGGAGCGCTTTTACATCAATCTTTGCACAGTCCGATCTTTTTTTTCAACAAGGCTTTCTCGCTATTGGAGGGAGTGTGCTCCATCGCCTTTTCGAAATAAGCCCGGGCAGAAGAGAACTGTTTCAAGGCAAAATGGAATTCCCCCAGGCTGGCATAATACAGGTAATGATTTTCCAGTCCTTTCAGGCTGTTCATTTCGTCTATCGCATGGCGGGCACCAATGGCATAAGAAGAAGCAATGGCCTTATTGAGACCAATGATCGGACTGGGCTGAAAGGCATACAGCATTTCATACAAATGATAGATACTTTTCCAATCTGTCTTTTCGAAGGAAGGAGCGGAAGCATGGATCGACGCAATGGCTGCTTCAAAATGATAAACGCTGGTTTCGAAAGGTTCCGCGGCCTGCTCAAGCAGATCAAATCCTTTCCGGATCAAATCCCGGTTCCATAACCGACGATCCTGGTCTTTCAACAAAATAATCTCACCCTGCTGATCGAGGCGGGCGTCCAGTCGCGACGCCTGAAAATGCATAAGAGCCAGCAAGGCATAGGTTCTGGGGAAACGGGTGATTTTTTGCTGCGTCAGGAAAGTGGCCAGCCGAATCGCTTCGGAGCAAAGGTCTTTTCGGATCAATTGGTTGGGATGGGAAGAATTATAGCCTTCACTGAACAGCAGGTAAATCGATTTTAGAACCGCTTCCATTCTGGATGACAGTTCTTCACCAGTCGGGACTTCCAGGCTTATTTTTTCGGATCTGATTTTTTCACGCGCCCGGTAAATGCGTTTATCGATGGTGTCGGACGCTGTCAGAAAAGAACGGGCGATTTCATGTGTGCTCAGTCCGCAAAGTGTTTTCAGGATCAGCGCTACCTGTGATTCTTCGGGAATCGCCGGGTGCGCACAGGCGAAGATCATGCTCAACTGGCTATCGCGTATTTCGCCTTCCAGGAAAATCTGATTGATCGTGGGACTCAATGAATACTCCGATTGCAAAAGCGGACTGATTTCCCTGAATTTCTTTTCGCGCCGAACGAGATCTATCGCCCGGTTACGGGCCACCTTGTACAACCAGGCCGATGGATTATCGGGAATCCCTTTGTAACTCCAGTATTGCATAGCCTGCAACAAAGTATCCTGCACAATATCGTGTGCTGTTTCCCAATGATCCGGACCCAGCAGTTTCACCAATACCGAAGTTATTTTTCCCGCTTCCCGCCGGAAAAGTTGGTCGATGGTTTGGTGGAGAGAGTGCATGCGTTTTGCGTTTATCGTTTAGCGTTTAACTTTTTGCAATTCATTTAAAATAGTAATACTTTAAAATGCCGATTCGTCAGCCTGTCTTTCATGAACAAACAATAAACCTGAAACGATAAACGATAAACGCTAAACTCACTTTTCACTCTTCAACGTCGACAAAAACGCCACCACATCCCTTATTTCTTTTTTCGACAGCACTTGTTTCATGTCGGGCATGCTGGAAGGGGCATTTACTCTTTTTGCAATCTGGTCTTTGGGTATGATCTTGTCCGGTTCATCTACTCCTTTTAATATGACCGACTGGTTGTTTTCAGATTTCAGGAAGGCGGACATGGTTTTTCCGTCTTTCAGGGTTAATGTCACCATTCCATAACCCGCCGCCAGTTTTTTACTGGGGCTGATCAATGCTTCCAGCAATTCCTGGTGGGTGTTCCTATTGGCCACTCCGTTTAGTCTCGGCGCTGCATTACCGCCATAGTCGTCATACGAATGGCAACGGATACACTGCGCACTTTGGTTGGAGTAAAAGATTCCCCTTCCTTTATTGGGATCGCCACCATTTAAACAGGCCGTATAACTTGCCAGCAACTCATCGGGAGACAGTTTGCGGCTAAGCTCATCGTATTTTGATTTAAGATCGGCCGACCGGGTGCTGTCGATGGCTTCTCCCAATTCGAGATAGATTTCAGTGGGAAGGGTGCGTGCCGCCATCTTTGCCAGCAGGTCATAGAATGTTTTTTGAGTTGTTTGCAATGGCAATTTCCCGAGCGTCAGCAGGGCTGCCTGCTTTTCTTCGGTCGTTTTAGTGGAGATGACGGAAGTAAGCAGCCCAGCCATCACTTCTTTGTTAATACCTGTTTTTTCAATCAGGTCGAGTGCAGTGGCTCTCACTGTTTTTTCCTTGTCTCCCAGCGCGGTCTTGACTGCTTTTTCCAGTTCGGCATCCTTCAGGTTCACCAGGGCTTTTAGTGCTTCGGAACGAACGACCGGCTCCTTGTCGTTTGACAGCAGCGCCATCAACTCTTTGCCCGCTTGTTGTATCTGCAGATGATGAATCGCTTTTACGGCGCTCAGTCTGACGGCCAGATCCTTATTTCCCGCGAGTTGCACGAACGAAGTGGCGACCTGTTGCTTCAATTGGTTTTCGTCTCGGTGAACCGGTCCGCGCAGCCTTCCATCTACCCGATCCAGTACGGAAGGATCGGCCCATACACTCAGGGCGTCGATTGCTTCTGCACGCATGGCCGGAGGTGCGCTTTCCTTATTGGCATAGCTGACCAGGTTTTGCAGGGTTGCATCGCTTCCCACTCGCAGGCAGGCGCTGATACAACGGCGTATCAATGGTTCGTTGGTGAAAGTGGTGGTGTTCAATAAATCGGCCAGCGTCGGCAGGGATGCCGGTATGCTCAGATCATCATTGATGCCGCGCGCCGCTTCTGTTACGATGTATTCATCCTTGTCTGCCAGAAATTGCGCTATACCCGGATTCGACATCCTGCGCAATGCCACCACAGCGGCTATGCGAACAGCCCTCGACGGGTCTTTGGCCAATTGGGTAAGAACACCGGCATCGCCCATGCGGGCCAGGGCCAGGCTGCCGGCATGGCGGAGATAAGCATCAACATCATTGTTGGCGCGGATCATTTCAACTATCGGTTGTGCGGCCGGTTTATATTTGATACGACCCAGCGCTTCCGCGGCGAAGAATCGTGCCCGGCTGAAAGTGTCTTTCAAAACCGGAACCAGGGATGCCCCTGCAGCTTCGAATTTGATATCACCCAGCCATTTGGCGGCCTGTGCCCTGATCTCCGGATCGGCATCCTGTAATACAGGAACCAGTGTTTCGGCGTATTTCTTATCTTTTCTTGCCATCTGCGCGATACCCCAGATCGAGTGTATTCTGGCGAATTGAGATTCCTTCTGCGCCAGCGCCGATTTGAAAATGGCAAACCCTTTCTCTCCTCTGCCAGCCAGTTCAAATTGTGATTTCAACCGGACTCGCATATCGGCATTCTTTAAATACCCCGACAGATCCTGCTCAGACTTCTTAGTGAAGTCGGCCGCCAGCAATTCCTTGGTCAGTTTTCGTTCAGGTGTGTTTTTGCCGGCTGTTTCATCAATCTTCCAGATGCGGCCATAATTGTGCGTATCCCACCCTTCGATCCAGTCGGCTGCATACAGGGCCCCATCTGGTCCGAAGTCGAGTCCGGTGGGAAGAATATTGCCGACAATTTTTTTGTGTTCACCCAATTCAAACCCGGCGCCTTTCGGCTGGAGGCGAAAATTATGAATACCTGAGTTGTTCGGACTACCGACAAATTCGGCAACAAAAAAGCTATTCGCATATTGAGGACCGAGAGCCGTTCCGGGGTTGTACAGGAATCCAGCCGGGCCGCTTACGAAATTGCTGATACATGGAGTGATGTACGCAGCCTGCCCTTCCCATCGGGGCATCCATAGTTTTTCATCCATCCATACTTTGTAGGTATTGTTTTTGGGATCTCTGTATTTACCATATTGCCAGTTGCTTCTCCATCCGGCATCCGATCCGTTGACGATATACACCAGCCTTTCTTTTTCACCGGCATGGTCGCCGTCGTTGTCTTCGCTAATCAGGTTACCATAGGCATCGAAGGCGAATTCATGCGTATTTCTCAAACCGTAGGCGAATATTTCGAAATCGCTGCCGTCCGGATTGGCGCGGGCAATCACACCGCAGTTAGGGTATTCCCATTTTTGTCCGTCAGCGCTTTTTCCATTGAAGCCGATATCGCCTATCTGCCAGTAGATTTTTCCGTCTGGCCCCATTTCAATGCCCGACATACCATGGCCTCCAAATCCGATATGAATTCCATATCCGTTGGACAGCGAAGTTTTTTCATCGATCAGCCCGTCGCCATTCTTGTCTTTCAGTCTCCATAAATCAGGCGCTACCGCCGCATACAGATTGTTTCCGTCTGACAGCACGCCACCCATTACATCCGTCACTTCATCATGAAAATCATCCAGCACCAGTTGTGACTGGTCTGCCACGCCATCGCCATTGCGGTCTTCCAGTCGGTAGATATTTTCCTTTTCGATGGTCATGTCTTTCCAATCGTGTGAGCCGTCTCCATTCAGGTCTTTCAGCCATTCATTCTTTTTACTGTTGGCCGGCGAGAGTTCGGTATGCAGAAAATTCCTTTTGTCTTCGATGGTTTGCAGGCTGATGGAAGCGATTTCCCAGTCGCGATGCCCCCTGATATCGAACTCGGAATTTTTCTGCCGGTTGGTAGTAACATAATATAGTTTACCGCTATCATCAATATCAATCGCAATAGGGGAGATAACCAGTGAATCGATTCCCCAAAGGCTGAGCGTCAGCCCGGGAGCCAGTTCAGGTTTCATCATCGAATCAATTCCCCGGGCAAAACGGGCAGCTTCCGCGGGATCAATCTGTTTGATCTTTTTGTCTGTTGCCACCGGTTCGCTCGTAGACGATTTACAGGAATACAAAAAAGCTGCCCCTGATATAATGGCCAATGGAAGAAGTTGACGGACTGATACAGTCATTATCAGTAATTGTTGGGTTAAGAAAGAATGGTTGAAAAGATAAGGTGCTTTAAAGATAAGGATCGATCCCTTATTTGCATGCCCGTTAACAGTAAAAACCTCCTGGTTGCTGAACCAGGAGGTTTAATATGTGTACCGTGGTGGTTATCGGGATCGGTCAGGCGGGAACTTCAATTTTCATTACCTGTCTTACCTGGATCTGGCCACCATATTCAAAATCCGGGTAATCGCTGCAGAGAGAAATGGCTTCATCATAGTCTTTCGCGTTCACTATAAAGTAACCACCCACCACTTCTTTCCCTTCCGTAAACGGTCCGTCGGTTACTGATTTCTTACCAGTTACCATTTTGCCACCTGGCAGCAGCGGTTCACCGCTTACATACCGGTTTTCTTTTGCGAGTTTATCTACCCAGGCCATCCATTTGCCCATATTTTCCTGCATTTCAGCCGGACTGGCGTTGAAATCGATGCCACCATGGAAGATTAACATGAACTTTTCCATAAATGAGATTTTTAAGGTTTTTAATAATATTTCCCATTGAAGACGAATGGGAGGAAGCATTTCGGACAGAACAGGTAATTTTTTTTATGGGTTACTGTCTACGGTTTAACGTTTCTCGTTTCAGGTTTATCGTTTCAAACCGCAAACCGCAAACTGCAAACCGTAAACCAACGTTAAACCATAAACGTGATACCTATTTCATTTCTGCTTTCTTTTCTCCCTTCAGGTATTTATCCAGGAATTGCAATATCTGTCCGTAGCCTTTTATTTCATTTTCTTTTTTCACGAATCCGTGACCTTCATCGGGGAACACGATGTATTCAGTGGGAACGCCTTTCTTTTTCACAGCTTCTACGATCTCATCACTTTCCACCTTCAGCACTCTTGGGTCGTTGGCACCCTGGAGCACCATCAGTGGCTTGGTAATGTTGGAAGCATGAAGCAAAGGAGAGTATTCTTTCAGCCGGACGGTATCCGCCGTATTCGGGTCACCAATTTCTTCGTACAGCGCTTTTTTGAATGATTCCCAGTAAGGAGGTATTTCCCTGAGTGTTCTTAACCAGTTGGCCACGCCAAAAAGGTCTACTCCCACTTTGAATTCATCCGGATGGAAGGAGAGGGCAGCCAGCGTCATATATCCGCCATAGGAGCCACCGAGTATACCAATTTTGGAGGAGTCGATATAGTCGAGCGAGGCCAGGTATTTTTTTCCCCAGATACAATCCTTGAGGTCTTTATCGCCGTGGTTGCGATTGTCCATTTTGAAGAAGGTCTTTCCGTATCCGCTGCTGCCTCTGTTGTTAACCGCCAGTATGGCATAGCCATGGTTCACCAGGTATTGTATCAGAGAGAAATAGCCCACCCTGGATTGGTCGCCGGGTCCGCCATGTACCCATACAATGGCGGGTACTTTATTGGAAGCGCTGGCCTGTTTGGGTTTGAAATATACAGCAGGAATTTCCAGTCCGTCGAAAGATTTGTACCTCACCACTTCGGCGGATACCAGGTCTCCCGATTCGATTTCGGGATTGAGTGTGTTGGTTATTTTTTTCAGCTCTTTTGTATTGAAGTCGTACACGTAGATGTTATTCGGCGATTTCGAATCTCCAATAGTCAGGCGCATTTTATTTTCGCTGGGAGAGATCCTGACCGATTGAATGGTGCCATCATCAATTTTGGGGAAGTCAATTGGCTGGTTGGTTTTGTGATCGAAGATGTACAATTTGTTTTTTGCGTCTTCATTGATGCCGATGACCCGGTATTTTTCATTTTCCGACAGCGACATATACATCACATCCCATTTGGCGGCGTACACCTCTTCTTTTTTGCCAGATGCGATATCGTATTTCATCACATGCTGGTATTCGCTTCCTTCATCTGTAGTATAGTACAGAGTGCTGTTGTCGAGTGAAAACTGCTGCGGAAAATTCGCTGATTCCGCACCATCGGCATTGATCTTTTTTGTTTGTTTGGTCTGCTGGTCGACTACATACAGGTTGCTGGCTGAGGTAGTAAGGTTTTGAACAAGGGCCAGGTAGCGTTCATTGTCGGAGATAGCGCCCACATCGTATCCATTGTCATTTTTGTAGATCAGCCGGGGTGTCCAGCTTGTTGTATCCATTTTATACAGGTCGAAGAAGCGGGGGTCGCGCTTGTTGGATAGATAATACAGGAACTTTTTATCACGCGACCAGGCAAAAAAGCCGGCCTTTTCTTTTTCACCGGGCGTCAGGTCTTTAGCGCTGCCATCGGGTTTTAGCAGGAACAGGTGGTCATTTTCATTTCCACCTTTGTCGGAACTATAAATGATCTGCTGGCTGCCAGGTACAAAGTCGTTGGCGAAGGCTGATTCTTTAGTTGACTGGGTGAGTGGTTTCTTGTTACCTGTAGCGATGTCGATTTCGTAGGCGTTGTAAATACCACTTTCGTTGCTGTTGACCAGCAATTTGCTTTCGTCGGAAGAAAAGAAGCCACCTCCTACGTTGGTGCTTTTATAGAACTGTTCGATGGTATATTGTTTGACTTCTTTAGGCGGTTCGGTGCTGGCCGTTTTATTGTCGGCATTATTGCAGGCAAAAAGAGCTGCAAGTCCGGTGAGGAGTAGGAGATTCTTCATTTTACAGGCGGTTTTTGGTTTGTGTTGTAAAAAGTGCGTTTCGCCGTGATGGCGATCAGGAAGTTAAACAATTATTGGGGTAGAAAAGGGGAGGAAAGGTCCGGCGGGACTAAAAAAACAGAAGAGGCTGACAGGCAGCCCCTTCAGGATATAAATGGTAAGCACATCCATTGGTATATACGGGTAAAGCGGGGCTTTGGTTTGCGGTTGAATCGTTTATCGTTTCAGGTTTATCGTTTCACGTTGGTTTGCGGTTTGCGGTTTGCAGTTTGCAGTTGCGGTGTGTCTTTCCGTTTCCCATTCCGCTCCCGCTCCCGTTCTGTCCCTTTTCTGTTTCCGTTTCTGTTTCCCTTTCTGTTTCTCGCTCCCGCTCCCGCTCCCTCTCTCGTTCCCGCTCCCGCTCCCGCTCTCGTTCCCGCTCCCGCACCCGCTCCCGCTCCCTTCTCCTTTCCCTTTCTTTTTTTTGTTCCCAATTCTTCATTTTGTATTCCTGTTCCTTTACCTTTGCGGCCAAATTAATTAGCCCGCCTCGGCTATGCTATTAAAAAGGGCGGGGGCTCTCCTTAAATCAACATTATGGCTAACGTTGGAAAGATTAAACAAATCATCGGTGCGGTTGTAGACGTGCAGTTCGATGGCAAACTCCCCGAAATTTATAATGCGTTGGAATTGAAGCGCCCAAATGGTGATGTGCTGATCCTTGAGACACAGCAGCACCTGGGTGAAGACAGCGTTCGTACCATTGCGATGGACGGAACGGAAGGTCTGGTTCGCGGGCTGGATGTTGTTGATACCGGTAAGCCTATTGCCATGCCAACCGGCGAGGCTATCAAAGGGCGCCTGTTCAACGTAACCGGTGATCCGATCGATGGATTGCCAGCGGTTCCCAAAACAACGGGTCGCGCTATCCACGCCAAGCCGCCTGCTTTCGAGCACCTGAGCACAGCGTCTGAAGTGCTGTTTACCGGTATCAAGGTAATTGACCTGATCGAGCCTTATGCAAAAGGTGGTAAGATCGGTCTGTTTGGTGGTGCGGGTGTTGGTAAAACTGTATTGATCCAGGAGCTGATTAATAATATCGCGAAAGCGTATTCCGGTTTGTCTGTATTTGCCGGTGTGGGTGAAAGAACGCGTGAAGGAAATGACCTGATGCGTGAGATGATTGAAGCCGGTATCATGAAATACGGAGAGGAATTCAAACATAGCATGGAAAAAGGCGGATGGGATCTGTCGAAGGTGAATATGAAAGAACTGGCTGAGTCAAAAGCCACTTTCGTATTCGGACAAATGAACGAACCCCCCGGAGCCCGTGCAAGGGTGGCCCTCAGTGGTCTGACCATCGCCGAGTACTATCGTGATGGTGATGGACAGGGCAAGGGTCGTGATATCCTTTTCTTTGTTGATAATATCTTCCGTTTCACCCAGGCGGGTTCCGAAGTATCGGCGCTGCTGGGTCGTATGCCTTCAGCCGTAGGTTACCAGCCAACACTGGCAACCGAAATGGGTCTGATGCAGGAAAGGATCACGTCTACCAAAAACGGATCTATCACTTCCGTACAGGCGGTTTACGTACCGGCGGATGACCTTACCGACCCCGCTCCGGCTACCACTTTCGCCCACCTCGATGCGACAACCGTATTGAGCCGTAAGATTGCCGACCTTGGTATCTATCCTGCGGTGGATCCGCTGGATTCTACTTCAAGGATCCTCACACCGCAAATCGTGGGTGAAGCACATTACAACACTGCCAACCGTGTTAAACTGATTCTTCAGCGTTATAAAGAACTGCAGGACATCATCGCCATCCTCGGTATGGATGAATTGAGCGATGAAGATAAAATGACAGTACAGCGTGCTCGTAAAGTGCAGCGATTCCTGTCTCAGCCTTTCCACGTGGCGGAAGCATTTACCGGTTTGAAAGGAGTACTGGTTCCGATCGAAGAAACAATCCGTGGCTTTAACATGATCATGGATGGTGAAGTGGATGATTATCCGGAAGCAGCTTTCAACCTTGTAGGTACCATCGATGATGCTATCGAAAAAGGTAAGAAGCTCCTGGCTCAGTCGCAAGGGTAAGCTTTTTGGTTTGCTGTTTTCGGTTGACGGTTTGCCGTTTGCGGTCTGCAGTCTTGATGTAACACAATCATTCAAAAATGAACCTAGAAATATTAACTCCAGAAAAGAAAGTCTTCAGCGACGAGGTATACGGGGTACAACTACCGGGTATCAGTGGTTTGTTTGAAGTGCTGGATAAGCACGCACCACTGGTGAGCGCTTTGAAACCCGGAAGACTGAAAATCCTGAAAGACAAAAACAATAACCTGGAATATTTCGATATCCAGAGTGGATTTGTAGAAGTGTTGAACAACAAAGTGACCGTACTGGTTGAAGGAGCTTCAACCAATGAGAAATAATTGATTCTGGTGAGAGACCGCTTTAAGAGAGGTACCTGTGAAGAAAGAAAAGTTCAGTATCCATCCCACTTGGATGGGCGGTCCATAATCCGCGAAAAATTTTGTTAGTTTTAAAGCCCTGGCATTTGCCGGGGCCTTTTTATGAGCGAGAGCGGGAGCGGGAGCGGAGGGAAATGCAGGAGCGGGAGTGAGAGCGGGAGCGGAAAGAGAAAGGGAAACAGAAAGGGAAACAGAAAGGGAAACAGAATGGGAAACGGAAAGGGAAACAGAAAGGGAAACGGAAAGGGAAACGGAAAGGGAAACAGAAAGGGAAATGAGAAACTGCAAACCGCAAACTGCAAACTGCAAACCGCAAACCGATAAACACTAAACGATCAGTACCAAACCACTCATACATCGAATCGCTGTTTCAGCTTTCTTCTTCTGTCATGGATGCGCTTTTGCTACCTGGGCTGCCAGGATTCCTTCGATCAAAGAGCGATTTCACCTGAATGAAGCGGAACTGGGAGGCGTTTTGTTCATGCTGCCATTCGGATCATTGGTGGCGCTTCCATTCGCAGGATGGGCGGTGCATCGCTTCGGCAGTCGTTACATGACCTTCCTGTCGGCTATTCTTTATATTTCACTTCTTCTGGGTATTGGCTACAGTTCCTCTGTTACCATGGCCTCTGTGTTTCTTTTCTTTTTTGGATTTTTTGGCGACGTACTCAATATTGCCATGAACACACAGGCACTGCAGGTACAGAAAGAAATGTATAATAAACCGCTGATGTCTTCCTTTCATGGTCTCTGGAGCGTAGGCGCCATGACGGGCGCCGTGATGGGTGGTTTGCTGATGAAGGCGGGCTTGACCACTTCACAACATTTTGTTTGCGCTACTGTATTCGTGGTCGCGCTCTGTATTTGCTTTTTCTTTTACCTGATCAGGCAGGATACGACCGATTCGTCGGGACAAAAATTATTCGCCTGGCCCGATAAGGCGCTGCTCCTGCTCGGCGCCATCTGTTTTTGCTGTGCGATGTGCGAAGGAGCGATGGCCGATTGGAGTTCGCTCTATTATAAACAAGTGATCAACGACGTGCATCGGGTCAGTACCACGGGTTATACTGCATTTGCATTCATGATGGCGCTGGGGCGGCTGATTGGTGACGGAATCACGGCCAGGTTGGGATACAAAGGGATTCTTGCATTAAACAGCCTGCTGGTATCGGTTGGGCTGATCCTGGCTATTTTTATTCAACACCCCGTTGCGGTCATTATCGGATTTGGAATGGTCGGACTGGGAGTATCGACTATCATTCCTATTGTATATTCTTTATCAGGCCGCACCAAAACCATGGCCACCAGTGCCGCGCTGGCAGCGGTCAGTACCGTTGGATTTACCGGTTTTCTGGTCGGTCCTCCCATTATCGGATTCGTGGCTCATGAAGTGAGCCTTCGATGGGCGCTGCTTATTTTGCTGGTACTCGGACTCACTATCCTGTTTTTCTCCCGCAGCGTTAAGGCATAATTGTCATTTCCACTTCAACCTCATAGTGCTTTGACACACTTATCGGTTATTCCTACACGGTTATGGAATAACAGTTTTGTATAGTTGTAAAAAAGGTAAATTTGAGTCATTTGAATCTCTTAAATCAATTACAAACAAACCCCTAACTATTATGAGAAGAGTATCACTGGTAACCATGTTCGTGGCATTGTCCCTGTTTTCCCATGCACAGTTTATCGCTTCCGACCTCGGCGCCTCTCTGTTTTATGGAAAGGCCAAGCTGACCAAGGAAACCGAATCCGTTGATCTGGATGCGGCATTTTTTGGTGTTTCATGGTATCCCCGCTATATACTAACTGAAATGGAAACAGGTTCTGTTTCCCTGGGTATTCCTCTTACACTCGGCTTTTCAGGATCCTTTAATAGCAGGGAAGGCGGTAATTTTTCGTTCGGCCTGGATATTCCAATCGCCGTCGACTACAATTTCGGGTTAGGTGCCTTCGCGGAAGAAGAGAGCGAAAGCGGTTTTGGCGGATTCATTGGCGCAGGTTTCGGTTACACCTCTACTGCTACTTCTATTGCGGATAATTATAATACAAACTATTGGAACGAAAGTGATTATACCAAGGCTAAAAGCTATGGTCCCATGGGGCATGCCGGCATTCGTTTTGCTGTAGGTCCGAATCAAAATGTAATTACTTTAAGGGTGTCTTATAAAAAAGGACTTGAATCGGAGAAGTATAATTTCTTCGGTGGTACGTTGCTTTACAGGTTTTGATTAAGGTTACGTGTAAGCGGAGGGTTTCCATAATGGAAACCCTTTTTTATTTTTCCAGGTTGTGATGAATGGTTTGATTCCGTTTGGACAAAAAGTATATTTGGTCTATGAAAAGAGCCATCTTTCTGTTATTTGCTGTTTTATTTGTAAGTGTGGCCTGTGCGCAATCAGCCAGGCGTCATTTTTTCCTTAGCCTCGATCAATCACTGACCATTCCGGTAGGACAGTTTGGCGATAAAACCTATTCTATCAACAATGCACCCAACCAGGATTTTGCGGGGATGGCCTTGCCCGGCTTTCATTTTTCGGTGACCGGTGGCTACCAGCTCAATTCGTGGTTTTCTGTCATCATGCAGACTGGATACGGGTGGAACAGGCAGGATAAACAGAGTATCGAAGATTTTTCGGATAGAACCATGGGCACAGGGTATGATCTTACCATAAAGAATAAATCCTGGGGCATATTAAAAACCCTGGCTGGCGTGGGAATTCAGAAAGCAATTTCTTCCGACAATAAATTCTATTTCCAGTTGCAGGCGATGGCGGGCGTAGCCAAAACAAGCGAGCCGGGCTTCGAAATTACCGGAGTGAAAAATATGATGAGTCCGAATCCAGGCGCTTTCCAACTGAAAATGGCTAAAAAGAATTTGCCGGCGGCTTTCGCCTGGCAGGGTAGCGCGGGATTAGGATACCAGCTTGACAAGAATGTTTTCCTGTTAATGAATATCAGTTATTTTGATGCTCGACCGGCTTATAAATACAATTATATTCCTCCTCCCATCAATCCCGGTTCTTACCCGGCCCAGCCGGGAAAGTTTCAGTACAGTCTGTCGCATATCGGGTTGAATGTGTCCGCCGGCTGGCGCTTTAATTGAGTTGCGGGTCAATCGGGTAATTCACGAGCTGCTCATAATCTCCTCCCAGTAAACGAAGGGAAGCTTTCCAGATCTCGTCGGCTTCTTTGTGAAAGACTATTTTTCGGGTAGCCTCTACGGTTAGCCATGATTTTTCCTTAAGTTCGAAGTCCAGTTGGCCCTGGCTCCACCCGCTGTAGCCGATAAAGAACCGGATTTTGTTTTTGTCGATTTCCCCGCTCAGCAGGAGTTGAATCGCCGTATCAAAATCGCCACCCCAGAAGATATCATTTTTAACTTCATGCCCCCCTGGAATTTTATCGGGGTACTGGTGAAGAAAATGAATGGTATCCATCTGCACGGGTCCGCCATAGTAAACCGGCAGGTCGAGTTCATCCATATTATTCATCAGTTCGTTGAGCGTGTGTTCGTAGTGTCGGTTGATCACGAATCCAAAACTTCCTTCTGTCTGGTGGTCACAGAGTAATACCACTGTCCTCATGAAATTGGGATCTTTCAGAAAGGGTTCCGCTATCAGCAATATGCCAGGTCCCGGTTCAATCATGTTTCTAAATTAAGGGAATAATTGTTACGGAAAAATACCCCGATCAGCAGCTGCCGGAAGGCCTTTTGCAACGGTAAATCTTAGTTAAAATAAATTAGGGTATCTTAGCCCTATAGCCATTTAGAACCCCATTTGGTAAATTTGCCCGTTGCCAGAATACCTGCGGAGAGCTAAAAAATTTGCAGATGTTGAACAAACAAGGGTATAGATGGGTCTTTTAAAACAATATATACCGTTGAAAAAGCTTTTTCCCGTAATCATTGTGCTAACCAGCCTGTCTTTGATGGGCACCATCTATATTCAGTACAACTGGTTGCGGATCATGCTGGCCGACCGGCAGGAGGAATTTTCCTGGAAGGTTGTCAGCGGAGTAGTGGATGTAAGCGTTCAACTGGTACAGCAGAAAGGTACATTGCCCACCCTTAAATACCGATCCAAGCCGGGATTCTCCTTTCCTTCCGAACAAATGCAGCTCGAACTGATGCAACCGAGTGGTGTAGCACAAAAGTTCACCGAATTTGAAGTAGCGGAAAAGTTACGGCAGGCTTTCAATAACCAGGGACTTCCCAAATTACCTTTCGAATTCGCGATCATTAACACCAACCTGCTCAGGTATGAAATGAAGACCGCGAAGTATGAAAGGATGCTGGGAGAAAACAAGATTGACAGTACCCGCAACCTGATTACTTACTATCCGTTGCAGGCTGCCAGTGGAAGTGACTGGGAAAACCTGACACCCAATGAGGAGATCAGCGTGATTGTTCCCAATATCAAACGCATTGTACTGGTACAAATGAGGTGGATGATCCTGGGTGCCGTATTCTTCACGCTGATGATCATTGCTGCCTTTTACGTTACCGTGTATGCATTGATCCGGCAAAAGAAACTGAGTGAGATCAAAAATGATTTCATCAATAATATGACCCACGAGTTCAAAACGCCGATTGCCACTATTTCACTGGCGGTAGACGCATTGAAGAACGACAAGGTGGTGGGAGATAAAACTAAAATGGATTATTTCCGCGACATCATCAAGGAAGAGAACCGGCGCATGAACAAACATGTAGAGACGATTTTACAGGCCGCTGTTTCAGACCGGCAGGACGTTCAATTGGCCAGACAGCCTTTGCATGTGAATGAACTGATCCGCGATATCATCGATAATCACCAGCTTCAAATGGAAGAGAAACAGGGGAGGGTGGAGATGCAACTCGATGCGAAGAACGACCTGGTAAATGGTGATCCCGTGCATTTCCGGAACATGATCTCGAACCTGGTGGATAATGCCATCAAGTATTCCAAAGAGAACCTTCTCATCAAAATATCCACGCATAGCAATAGCCGAAACCTGATTGTGAAGGTTGAAGACAATGGTATTGGAATGAGTAAGGAAACGGTAAAAAGGATATTCGAAAAATTCTACCGCGCGCATACCGGCAACCTCCACAATGTGAAAGGTTTCGGACTCGGCCTGAACTATGTCAAAACCATGGTAGATGCGCATGAGGGTCGCATCAAAGTGGAAAGTACTCCCGGCAAGGGCTCCATCTTTACGGTGGAAGTACCGCTTTTCAGGGAAAAGTTAAACGGGGTTGAAGCAGACATCCGTCACCATAGCTGAGAAAGCGGAAATTATTCTTCAGCGCGTAATCGTACATTTTTCTCCAGTCATCTCCCACCAGCGCAGCTACCAGCAATAGTAAAGTCGATTCAGGTTGATGGAAATTGGTCACCAGGGCCTGGATGATTCTGAATGAATAGCCGGGTGCAATCAGTAGTTGAGTGGTGGTAACCAAATGCGACAGGCCATTTCGCTTCATCCAGTTTTCAAGCGCCGTCAGCGCTTCCTGTGCAGACAGGGAAGATACTGTTTCATAAGGGTCCCATTGATTCACCAGCAGTTGACCCGGAGCGATAGCCGGATCAAGGGATGTTTTGACACCCAGCCAGTACAAACTTTCCACTGTTCGGAGTGAGGTTGTACCCACTACGGTGATTGGTTTGCCCAGACAGGAATGAATGACCTGGATCGTTTGCAGGGATACATCAATAAATTCTTCGTGCATCGTATGACCCTGCATGGTTTCCGCCTTGACCGGTTTAAAAGTTCCGGCACCTACATGCAGCGTTACGAATTGCCGTTGAATATTTTTTTTATCAAGCTTGTTGAAGATCGCTTCCGTGAAGTGAAGTCCTGCGGTAGGGGCAGCCACCGAGCCTTCCGATTTGGAATAGATCGTCTGGTATCGTTCCTTGTCTTCCTCTTCGATATTTCTTTTGATATAAGGAGGTAGCGGCATGATACCCGCCAGGTGCAGGAGTTCGGCGAAACTCAGCTCGTCGTCTGACCATTCCATTTCAATGAGGAAACTATCTTCGTTTTTTGAGATATAGCTGGCCGTTAGTAAAATTTCTTTACCTGCCGCAGCCAGCTTTTTCTGCAGGAGCTGACCCGGTTTCCATTTTGAGGCGCCACCGATCAGGCAATTCCAGCGAACGCGTGAATGCTGAAGCATGGCAGTAGTGATATCGCCATAACGTTTATCTGGTTCGAGACAGAATATTTCAATATTACCACCGGTTGGTTTCTGAAACAGTATACGCGCTTCAATCACACGGGTATTATTAAAGATCAGCAAACTGTTGGCAGGAAGGTATTCATCGATGTGTGCGTAAATATCTTCCTTCATCGTTCCATTCCGGTAAATCAACAATCGTGAAGCATCCCGTTGTGCCAGCGGATGAAAAGCAATTTTTTCATTCGGAAGCGTATAGGTAAAGTCGCTGATGGAAATAGTTTTGGGATTCATTTTGCTGTTTATCGTTTCAGGTTTATCGTTTCACGTTCCTCAGACGAGTCTTATCCGCCGTAGGCGGAGGACTCGTCCCGGAGAAACCGCTATTACTCGGCGAGTGCGAGTTTATCGTTTCATGTTGGTATGCTGTTTCTCTTTCTGTTTCCCTTTCCCTTTCTCTTTCCACTCCCGCTCTCACTCTCGCTCCCGCTCTCGCTCCCTTTCCCCTCTTTCCACATTCAATTCACCGCAATCCACATTCAATTCACAGTCATTTGGGTTGTGTCGGCCGGGGGAGGAGCCCAAACCCTTGTCCACACTAACTATCGGGCAAATAAAGAGTTGTGGAAAAAATAAAATTTCCAAAATTTGGTTAGTCAGTGGGAAAAAGTGTTATTTTGTGTGAATTCGTGATTGAATTGAACTCAAATTTTGTAAATGATTGGTTTTCTGGGCGAATACGAGGCTACCTTGGATTCAAAGGGTCGCTTTCTTCTTCCGGTCGGCTTTAAAAAGCAACTGAAAGAAGAGGATCCAACCCAGTTTGTCATCAGCAGAGGATTTGAGAAGTGTTTAACCCTGTACCCGATCAAAAACTGGGAGCCTATATTTTCTGAACTCAGCAAACTCAATGATTTTGATCCCAAAGTTCGTGAATTCAGGAGATATTTTTTGAACGGGGCAACAACAGTGGAGCTGGATAGTGCGGGTCGATTGCTGGTACCACCGAATTTGAAGGAGCATGCGGGTTTGGAGAAGGATATCGTGCTGGTGGCAGCAATGAACAAAATAGAAATATGGGATAAGAATAAGTACCAACAGTTCTTTGAATCTTTTTCACCGGAATCTTTCAGCCAGTTGGCCCAGCAGGTAATGGCAGGAACTCCACCTCAATCCTGATTGATGAGCGAGCCAGTATATCACATACCGGTTTTGCTTCATGAAGTCATGGAAGGATTGAAGATAAACCCCTCAGGTGTATATGTGGACTGCACTTTCGGAGGGGGAGGACATTCCAAAGCCATTTTATCACAGTTGGGTGAAAACGGAAGGCTGATTGTTTTTGACCAGGATGCGGATGCCAAAGCAAACCTGCCGGATGACGGCCGGGTAACTTTTGTGCCGCATAATTTCAGACACCTGACCCGCTTCCTTCGCCTGTACAAAGTGACAGAGGTGGATGGATTGCTCGCCGACCTCGGTGTCAGCAGTCACCAGTTTGATGAAGCAGAAAGAGGTTTCTCCACCCGATTCGACGGAGACCTCGACATGCGAATGGACAAACGCCAGGATCTGACAGCCTTTGATGTCATTGCTACTTACTCCGAACAGCGCCTGCATAAAATGTTTGAGCAGTACGGAGAAGTGACCAACTCAAAGACCCTGGCACAGACAATCGTGCGATTGAGAGATCATGTATCCATGAAGACGATCGCCAATTTCAAACAGGCATTGCATTCCGTAGTGAAAGGAAATCCCAACAGGTACTTTGCCCAGGTTTTTCAGGCTTTGAGAATTGAGGTCAATGATGAACTGGGAGCGCTGAAAGAATTATTACAACAGATACCGGGTGTTTTGAAGCCGGGTGGTCGCGCGGCGATCATTACGTTTCATTCCCTGGAAGATAGATTGGTAAAGAATTATTTTAAGAAAGGAAACTTTGAAGAAGACGAATCCTTAACAGACCCCTTCGGGCGAAATACTCCAACTCATCCACTTACTGTAGTAAACAAGAAGCCAATAGTTGCCTCCGAACAGGAACTAAAGGCAAACCCGCGCAGCAGAAGCGCAAAACTGCGGGTAGCAGAAAAGAAATAAACGATCAGCTGGTCCTCTACTGTATGGTGAACGGCCTCGCTGGTCACTCAACAATAAAGAAAATTTGATTGCATGACGAGAGTTGTGCGATTGACATCATAAATGAGCGAAGAAAAAGAAATAAAAGCAACTGAAGGGCCATCGAAAGAAAGCAAACCTTCCCGACGCCGGCGATTTAACTATCGCTGGATCGTTCGCAATGTGCCTTACTTTCTTTTCCTGGCGCTGCTGGCCGTCATATATATATATAATGGCCACAATGCAGACAAAACGATCCGGAATATCAACAAGGTGGAAAAGGAACTGAAAGAACTGCAGTTTCAGTACAAGACGCTGCAGGGTGAAGTAATGTTTAAAAGCAAACAGAGTGAACTGGCAAATGTGGTGGGCGCCTTCGGGCTAAAGGAACTGGTTCAGCCACCGGTGATATTAAAAGAAGACGATAAGAAATAAACCTGGTCATCGGTTTACTAACGCAAACAAGCAGTGGAAGTTAAAAAGGACATATTATGGCGTGTGTACCTGTGCTTTATCGGCATAGTCCTTTTTGGCCTGGTGATACTGGGACGGGCGGCCTACATCCAGCAGGTGGAAGGGAATATCTGGAGAGAGATGGCCAAAGAACAACAACAAAGGATCGAACAGATAGATGCCGAGAGAGGAACGATTTACAGTGAGGATGGCAGCATGCTGAGTACCGCCATTCCATACTTCGACCTGTACATTGATTTTGCAGCAGACGGGCTTCGGGCGAAAAATGGAAAAATATTCAAGGAGAATGTGGACTCTCTTTGTTTTCAACTGGCTTCGTTTTTCAAGGATAAATCCAGCAAACAATACAAGAAGGAGATGATGCAGGGTTATGCCAAAAAGAACAGGTATTTCC
Source organism: Chitinophagaceae bacterium (assembly GCA_044226045.1). Taxonomy (GTDB): domain Bacteria; phylum Bacteroidota; class Bacteroidia; order Chitinophagales; family Chitinophagaceae; genus Endoryza. Next base: position 15,109 of record JBGAHR010000022.1, on the reverse strand, counting down.
CGCTGCGAAAGAACATCCCTTTCAAGGACTATGTGATCATCCGGAATTTTCCGTTGCTCCGGCTGGACCCCAACAAGGGTGGATTTATAGCCGAAACGCATAGCAAAAGGCTCACCCCTTTCGGGTTGCTGGCCAACCGTACCATCGGACTGTCGAGAGAATACCTCGATGAGAACGGAGAGGTGAAAACCATGAACGTTGGATTGGAATTCACATATGACAGTGTTCTGAAAGGGGAGAAAGGAGAGAGGGCGGTAAGGAAGATATCACCAGGCGTTTTTGTGCCGGTGGAAGGATCGGAAATAGAACCGGAAAAAGGAAAGGATATCGTAACCACCATCGACGTGAATATCCAGGACATCGCGCAGAACGCGCTGAGAAAAGTACTGGAACAGAATGAGGCGGAATACGGCACTTGCATAGTGATGGAAGTGAAAACAGGAAAGATCAGAGCGATGGCCAACCTGGGTCGTCGCACCGACGGAACGTATTGGGAAGACCTGAACTATGCTATCCGGGGATCAGAACCGGGGTCCACTTTCAAACTGGCTACCATGCTGGCTTTGTTGGAAGACAAATACGTCAACCTGAACAGCCTGGTGGATATGGAAGGGGGAAGCTGGAAAATAAATGGCAGAACGGTATACGACTCAGAACCGCATAAACCGGGAATGGTCACCCTGAAACAGGCATTCGAAGAAAGTTCGAATGTAGCTATGGCGAAAATGGTGACGACCTACTATAGCAAAAACCCGTTACAGTTCATTGAAAAGTTGAGATCGCTGAACCTGCATATGCCGAGCGGTATTGATCTGAAAGGAGAAGCCACACCGATCATCAAAACACCGAAGTCCAGAACCTGGAGTGCAACGACGCTACCCTGGATGAGCTTTGGATACGAGTTGATGATCAGTCCGCTGCAGAGCCTCACATTATACAATGCAGTTGCCAACAACGGAAAAATGATGCGGCCATACCTGGTAAGTGAGATCAGAAAGAATGGTGAAGTGCTGAGAAAGATCGAGCCGCAAACGGTGAATGAAAAAATCGCTTCCGAGCAAACCCTGAAACTATTACAGGAATGCCTGTACGGAGTTTGCCACGAAGAAGATGGAACCGCCTTCAGTCTTTTTAAGGATGCCCCTTATAAAGTAGCGGGTAAGACCGGAACAGCCCTGATGGCAAATGGTTCAAGAGGATATGCGGATCATATATATCAGTCGTCTTTCGCGGGATATTTCCCGGCGCAAGACCCGGTTTACAGTTGTATAGTAGTTGTTCGCAATAAACCATTCGCGAAGGTTTATTATGGAGCGAGAGTTGCCGGGCCGGTTTTCAGGGAAGTGGCAGACAAACTGAATGCGCTTCACACTAATTCGGAATCGATTCCGGCGAGTATCGCATCCCGTAAAGACAGTACTACTTACCTGTATGCAGGTTCTGTCAGCGGAATGAAACAGATCCTCAATATCCTTCAATGGAAGTTCATTGATTCCGCCGCCCGAAACGAATGGGGAAGAATGTACGCCATCACAGGCGCCCCGGTGGTGAAAGGCCAGGAGCTCAACGAAAGCCGCATGCCGGATGTAAGAGGAATGGGATTGAAAGACGCACTAAGTGTACTGGAAAATAAAAATCTGCAGGTGACTGTGAAAGGAAAGGGAAAAGTGAAAATGCAAAGTGTTGAACCTGGAATGCCGATAGATAAGAAGGCAGTAGTGTCCATCGAACTAAACTAAAATTACCGGGGGAGTTTATGGCCTTGTTGCAGGATATACTTTATAAGTCTGGAATCAGATCGGTAACAGGAACAACCGACCTGGAAATAAAAGATGTGCAGATTGATTCGAGGAAGGTATCAGAAGGTTCTTTATTTATAGCGATCAGGGGAGTGAAATCGGATGGTCACCAGTATATCGACCAGGTGGTTTCACAAGGTGCGGCGGCAGTAGTGGTGGAAACCATGCCGGCCATCCTGAAAGAAGGTATAACCTATGTGCAGGTGGAGAACAGCAGCATGGCTGCCGGTTATATCGCTCACAACTATTACGGCCAGCCTTCGGAAAAACTGAAACTGGTCGGCGTAACGGGAACAAACGGCAAGACTACCATTGCCACCTTGTTATATAAGCTCTTTACATCATTGGGATATCAATGCGGATTGCTGAGTACGGTGGAGAACAGAATTGGCGACCAGGTACTGGAAGCCACTCATACAACACCCGACCAGGTTTCGATCAATGCATTGCTGAGAAAAATGGTGGATGCAGGTTGCAAATATGCCTTCATGGAAAGCAGCTCACATGCCATACACCAGCATCGCATTGCAGGATTGAAATACGCAGGAGGATTATTCAGCAATATCACGCACGATCACCTGGATTATCACCAGACGTTTGATGAATACATCCGTGTGAAGAAATCATTTTTCGATTCCCTGCCTCCGTCAGCATTCGCTATTTCGAATGCCGACGACAAACGAGGAATCGTAATGCTTCAAAATGCGGTGGCGAAAAGATTCCTGTACAGTCTCCGGACAATGGCCGATTTCAAAGGAAAGATCCTCGAAAACGGGTTGACCGGGCTGGTAATGACGATCAACGACCAGGAAGTTCATTTCAGGCTGATCGGAGAATTCAACGCATACAACCTGCTGGCAGTTTATGGCGCGGCGGTTTGCCTGGGAGAAGATAAACAGGAAGTGTTGCGTTGTCTCAGCGTGCTCACCGGTGCAGAAGGGCGATTCGACTATATCGTATCTCACAAAGAGAAAGTGATCGGTATCGTGGACTATGCCCATACGCCCGACGCTTTGCTGAATGTGCTGGCAACGATTAAAAATCTTCGCAAGGGACATGAGCAGGTGATCACCGTAGTGGGATGCGGAGGAGACAGGGATAAAACGAAAAGACCGGTGATGGCCGATGTAGCCTGCGAACACAGTGATCGCGTTATTCTTACTTCCGACAATCCGAGAAGTGAGGATCCCGAGCAGATCATAAAAGATATGCAGGAAGGGGTGAGCGCGGCTTCCCGCAGAAAAGTGCTGGCGATTACTGATCGGAAAGAAGCCATCAAAACCGCCATCAGCCTGAGCCGGCCCGAAGATATTATCCTGGTAGCCGGAAAAGGACATGAAAAATACCAGGAAATCAAAGGAGTGAAATATCCCTTTGACGACAAACTGATTCTAATGGAATTGCTGGATCTGCTGGACAAATAACAAACGGAGAGCAGGTCTCAACATAAAAAGAATAACACGGACGGTTATCAAATGGCAACGAGCACTGAAGGAGAGGAAGTACAGGACGTTGAAGGAATGGAAACCACAAAAGAAAAGGATTGATCTTCTTCTCTTTCACTCTTGCCCGCTAAACCAAGATGTATGCTGTACCACCTGACTGAATGGTTGAAAGGAATGGGAATGAAATTCCCGGGTAGTGCCCTCTTCGGGTTCATTACCTCCCGCGTATTGCTCGCGGTGATCCTGTCGCTGGTCATTTCGGCGGTATTTGGTAAGAAGTTAATCCACTACCTGCGCAAAAAGCAGGTAGGCGAAACCGTACGCGATCTGGGTTTACAGGGAGAGCAGCAAAAGAAAGGCACTCCCACCATGGGCGGCTTTATCATCATCCTGGCGATACTGGTGCCCACCCTGCTGCTGGCTAACCTGAACAAAGCCTATATCAGGCTCATGATATTCGCTACAGTATGGATGGGGTTGATTGGTTTTATTGATGACTATCTCAAGCTGAGAGCCAAAAAAATTGCCCAGCAACAGGGTATCGCTTATAAGAAAGGTGACAAAGACGGGCTGGCAGGTTGGTTCAAAGTGCTGGGGCAGGTCGTACTGGGCATCGTAGTAGCAACGGTTCTTTTATTTAATGACAATACCAAGGTTTGGCGCGAATATACCGGCGAGGTGAAAGCGGGAGATACAACCATCAAGAGGATCGAGCTCGATGGCAAGACAAAATATTTTGTGGTACCCAACGAGCCCATCACTACGATCCCGTTTGTAAAATCTCATGAGTTCAACTATGCCAAGCTGTTGCCACAGGCCGTAAGAGGGCTCACCTGGCTACTGTATATTTTAGTGGTGATCTTCATTATTACTGCAGTTTCCAACGGTGCGAATATCACCGACGGACTCGACGGTCTGGCCACGGGAACGAGTGCACTCATCGGCGCCTGTCTCGGTGTATTTGCCTATGCCAGTGGTAACCTGCGATTCGCGGAATATCTCAACATCATGTATATACCGAACCTGGGTGAACTATCGGTATTCATTGGGGCACTCATTGGGGCCTGTGTAGGTTTCCTCTGGTACAATGCCTATCCCGCCCAGGTATTTATGGGCGATACCGGCAGCCTCACATTGGGTGGTATCATTGCCGCACTGGCCATTATTGTAAGAAAAGAATTGCTCATTCCCATATTCTGCGGTGTGTTCCTGGTGGAAGTGCTGAGTGTAACGCTGCAGGTGAGTTATTTCAAATACACCAAAAAGAAATATGGTGAAGGAAGGCGGATTTTCCTGATGAGCCCGCTTCATCATCACTACCAGAAGCTCGGCTATCACGAAGCCAAAATTGTAACGCGTTTTTGGATAGTGACCATCCTTTGCGTGGTGTTTTCAATTGTGACGATGAAAGTGAGGTAGAGCAATTGGGTAATTAGTCAATTGGCCAATTGGTGAATGAGCTAATAAGTAAAGCTGGAAAAGCGCGACCTGGATTACGAATTACGGATGGCGGATGGCGAATGGCGGATGACGGATGGCGGATGACGGATAGCCAACGACGGAAAACGAATGGTGAGTAGCTAGAAACGTGAAACGATAAACCTGAAACGTCAAACACTGCTTATTCAGCGTTCTCTGCGTATTCAGCGTATTCAGCGTTCTCTGCGTTCTCAGCGATAAAAGAAATAACTGAAAAACCACGTTCTCCTTAAATCCGATTCAGAAAAACCGTCACGTGAAGAGATTGTGGTGCAGTAGAAATACCAAACTAACGAAGAACCCCCTTAATCCGGGCCTTGGAAAACCAGCAAGAACAGATTTTGACTATGGGTAAGAGGTTGGTCATCTTGGGTGCGGGCGAAAGCGGTGTAGGCGCTGCGATACTGGGGAAGCAGCGAGGCTACGAAGTATTTGTATCAGACGGCGGCCCGGTGAAAGAGACCTACCGAAAAGAGCTGGAAGCGTTCGGGATCGAAACCGAGTCTGGTCAGCATACCGAAGAAAAGATCCTGAATGCCGATGAGGTAATGAAGAGCCCCGGCATCCCGGAAAAAAACGAACTGGTAAAAAAGATACGCGCGAAAGGTATTCGCATCATCAGTGAAATCGAACTCGCGTACCGATATAAAGGAAACAGCAAGATCATTGGCATCACCGGTAGCAACGGTAAAACCACCACCACCGCACTAACCTTCCACATTTGTAAACACGGAGGGCTCGACGCGGCACTGGTAGGCAATATCGGGTACTCTTTTGCCAAACAGGTGGCCCTCGATCCGAAACCCTGGTATGTTGCCGAGATCAGCAGTTTCCAGTTAGATGATATCCATTCCTTCAGGCCCGATGTGGCCATACTCACCAATATCACGGAAGACCATCTGGACCGCTATGATTACCGGTTCGAAAATTACATCAACAGTAAATTTCGGATCACCGAGAATCAAACCAATGAAGACAAATTTATTTACTGTGAAGATGATCCGGTGACGATGCAATACATCCACAACTATATCATCAAAGCTAACCCACTACCATTTACCATGAACAAGGAAAACAATCGCGGTGCTTTTATCAGGAACAACATGATGACGATTCAGACGGGCGACGAGAAAATGCAGATGAGCATCTACGATTTTGCCCTTAAAGGAAAACACAATCAATACAACACCATGGCAGCGGGCATAGCATCAGCAACAGTGGGTATCCGGAAAGAAAAGATACGGGAGGCCATCCAGTCTTTCGAAAGCCTTTCACATAGAATGGAACCGGTTGCTACGGTTCGTGGCGTGGAGTTTGTAAACGACAGCAAGGCCACCAATGTAAACAGTACCTGGTACGCACTCGAAAGCATGACAAAGCCAACGATACTGATATTGGGCGGTGTGGATAAAGGGAATGATTATTCATTGCTCAACGACCTGGTGAAAGAGAAAGTAAAAGCCATTGTGTGCATGGGCGTTGACAATCGGAAGATCCATGAAGCATTTCAGTCGATCTGCCCGGTGATCGTAAACACCGGCAGCGCACAGGAAGCAGTATACGCTTCTTTCCGGCTGGCAAGCAAAGGCGATGTGGTATTGCTGAGCCCTGCCTGTGCCAGCTTTGATCTGTTCAAGAACTATGAAGACCGCGGCGACCAGTTCAAACTGGCCGTTCGGGAACTGTAATGAATTACCGGCAATGGCCGGACGTTAAACCTTAGTATGAGCGATACATCCACCATAAAACAAAACCCGCTATCAGGAATCGGCTCCAGAACGAAGGGTGATAAAGTCATCTGGGCGCTGGTTTTTGTGCTGGCCCTGGCTTCCATGCTGGTTGTATACAGCTCTACCGGTTTACTGGCATACAAATACAACAAAGGAAATACGGAAGTATATCTTTTCAAACAGATAGCTTTCATCACCATCGGAATGGCGGTTATTTATTTTTCACACCGGGTAAACTATACCCTCTATTCCCGCGCAGCCCGCATCCTGTTTCTCTTATCCATTCCACTGCTGATCTATACGTTGTTTTTTGGCGTGAAACTGAACGAAGGCAGTCGCTGGATTCGCCTGCCCATCATCAAATTGACTTTCCAGACATCCGACCTCGCCAAGCTGGCGCTGTTTATGTACCTCAGCCGACTACTCAGCAAGAAGCAGGACATCATAAAAGATTTCCGAAAAGGATTTATCCCGGTCATGTTACCGGTCGCTATTATTTGTGTACTGATCGCGCCGGCCAATTTGTCTACTGCTCTCCTCGTGGGAGCCACCAGCATGTTGCTGATGTTTATTGGTCGCGTGAGCGCCAAACACCTGGGCATGACCATCGGGCTGGCGGCCATTCCGGTATTGATCCTGATCACCCTCTCACTGGCCTACTACGATAAAGAGGAAGGTAAAAGCAAAGACCTTCCGGCAGTGCTCGAGATGGGACGCATCCCCACCTGGATCAAGCGTGTGCAGAATTTTGTATACGATAGCAAACAGGTAGACAAAGACGAAAACTATCAGATCAACCAGGCCAAGATTGCCATTACACAGGGAGGCCTGTTCGGTCTCGGACCCGGAAACAGTGTGGAGCGAAATTTTCTCCCGCATCCCTATTCAGATTTCATATTTGCCATCATCATAGAAGAGTATGGATTACTGGGGGGAGCCTTTATCATACTGGTCTATCTGCTGTTCCTGTTCCGAAGCATTCGCATTTTCAGGAAATGTCCCTATGCATTCGGAGCATTTCTGGCATTGGGGCTCAGCTTCACGCTGGTTATTCAGGCACTGATCAATATGGCGGTAGCGGTGAATCTGTTCCCGGTAACGGGGGTAACCCTTCCGCTGGTGAGCATGGGGGGAAGTTCATTCCTGTTCACCTGTTTCGCCATTGGTATCATTTTGAGTGTGGCAAGAAACGTGGAGCAAAATGAAAATCCGCAACCTGCCGTTGCAACGAAATAAAACATGAGCGCGAAGAAAATCATATTAGCGGGAGGAGGAACAGGCGGACATATTTTTCCGGCTATCGCGATCGCTCATGCGATCCGGCGCCTGCAACCCGACATCGATATCCTGTTTGTCGGCGCCCGGGGAAAAATGGAGATGGAAAAAGTGCCGCAGGCGGGGTACCGGATTGAAGGATTGGATATCGCCGGATTCGACAGAAGTTCTTTGATAAAAAATATTGGCCTGCCATTTAAACTGATTAAAAGTTTCATGCAGGTAAGAAAGATATTTAGCTCTTTCCGGCCGGATGCGGTGGTGGGTGTGGGAGGTTATTCCAGTTTTCCTGTTTTGCGGTTCGCACAGTCAAAGGGTATTCCCACCTTCATTCATGAATCCAATTCTTTTGCCGGAAAGAGTAATATCCTGCTGGGAAAGAAGGCAACCCGGATTTTTACGGCTACCGACGGAATGGAGAAGTTCTTTCCGGCAGATCGGATCCTCATAACCGGGAATCCCGTGCGGCAGCAAATCGTAAACAGCCAGGTCAGTCGTGAAGAAGCCATTCGGACTTTTGGACTTGATCCTTCCCGGAAAACACTTTTTGTAACCGGCGGAAGCCTGGGTGCCAAAGGGATCAATGAGGCTATTGATGCAGGGTTGGAACAACTGTCCGGCAACAATATTCAGTTGATCTGGCAAACAGGCAAACCGTATGCCGTGAGGGCAAGAGAAAGAGTCGCATCCTTTCAACACATGTGGACGAATGATTTTATTGCGGGTATGGAAAACGGTTATGCAGCGGCGGATGTGGTGGTGTCGCGATCGGGCGCTATGGCCATTGCGGAACTCTGTGTAGCCGGTAAGCCGGTAGTGTTTGTTCCGTTCCCGTACGCTGCGGAAGATCACCAGACAGTGAATGCACAAAACCTGGTTGGCAAACAGGCTGCGCTGATGGTAAAGGACAGCGAGGCAAAAGAAAAACTCGTGCCCGCTATTATCAACCTGATCGGCAACCCGGAAATGATGAACAAATTGAAACAACAGATATCCAAACTGGCTACCACCAACGCGGATGAAGTAATTGCAAAAGAAATTTTGAAAACGATTGACTGACTGTGACTGAACTGGAGAAAATAAAAGAGGTCTATTTTATCGGAATCGGTGGCATTGGCATGAGTGCGCTGGCGAGGTATTTCTCCTTTCACGGCAAGAAAGTGAGTGGATATGACAAGACAGAAACACCGCTAACGCGACAACTGGTAGCAGAAGGTATACCTGTTCACTATGAAGATAATGTTTCACTGGCCGGTACGAGTGCTGACATAGTGGTTTATACTCCGGCTATACCGAAGGATCACCAGGAGTTGAATTATTTTCAGCAGAACGGATATCCTTTGTTGAAGAGAAGTGATGTACTCGGACTGATAACAAAAAGTTCTTTTAATATATGTGTGGCCGGAACGCATGGCAAGACAACCATCACCACTATGGTGGCGCATATTCTTCGTCACAGCGGGTATGGCTGTAATGCGTTCCTGGGAGGCATCGCCGTAAACTATAACACCAATTTCTGGAGCGATCAAAGAAATGTGTGTGTGGTGGAAGCCGATGAGTACGACCGGAGTTTTTTGAAACTTGCACCTGATATCGCCCTGATCACTGCGATGGATGCCGATCACCTCGATATCTATGGTACACCGGAAGCGATGGAAGAGGCCTTTATTGAATTCTCCGGAAAAGTAAAGCCCGGAGGACTGGTACTTCACAAATCAGGGCTGGAGCGTGCAGCAGAATTGAAAGGCAGCCGGAAGAAAACGTACAGTCGGAGTGATGTAAAAGCCAGTTATCATGCCGGCAATATAAAAATGGAATCCGGGAGTTACCAGTTTGATGTGTTGAGCGATAACTGGGTGTTAAGGGATATTATACTGAATATGGGTGGTGGCCATAATGTAGAGAACGTTACCGCTGCGATAGCCGTGGCACATGAACTGGGAATTGACAATGAGAAGATAAAGGCAGCGGTGGAAGCATTCAGAGGAGTTAAAAGAAGATTTGAATACATCATAAAAAGAAAGGACCTGGTTTTTGTTGACGACTATGCGCATCACCCGGAAGAACTGAGAGCCCTGATTGCCGGTGCGAAGGAATTGTTTCCATCGATGAAATGCACGGTCATCTTTCAACCGCACCTTTTTACCCGTACCCGCGACCTGGCAGACGGATTTGCCGAAAGCCTGGATCTGGCAGACGAAATCGTATTGCTTCCGATCTATCCGGCCCGTGAAAAACCAATTGAAGGAGTGAGCAGCGAAATGATACGGGATCGGATGACGAAGGCACACAAACAGATCTTGCAAAAAACGGAGTTGACCGAATGGGTGAAAAAAATGGGCGGACAGAGAAGCCAGTTCAGCAATACCCTGTTGATTACGGCTGGCGCAGGTGATATTGATACATTGGTTCAGCCGGTGAAGGAGATACTCGAAACATAACGAACATCATTGCCGGTGTAAACCGGTTCAAGTTGTACCCATCCGACGGTCAGTACCGACCGTTGGTTGGGGATAAAACAAGAGCATGAGCATTAAAGGTAATATCAGGAAGATTCTTTTTGTCGCGTTCTGGTGCGTTTTCAGCGCCGGTATCCTGGTATTGCTGATTGCGGCCATGCGGGTGAAAAAACAGGAACTGTGCAGCGGCTATGCAATAGAGATCAAAGGAGAAGAAGGGAAGCATTTCTTTATCGATCAGAAAGACATTGCCGATGTGATTACTTCCCGGGGCAGTTTTCCGGTGAAAGGAAAGCCCATCAAGAGTTTCGATTTGAAGAAGATGGAGGAAAGCCTGAAGAAGAATGTATGGATCAGTGAAGCTGAATTGTATTTCGACAATGCGAATCAATTGCAGGTGGTGATACGCGAAAGGCAGCCGGTTGCCAGGGTATTTACCAGTCTGGGAAATAGTTTTTATATCGACAGTGCCTGTACGAGACTGCCACTTTCGGATAAGTTCGCTGCGGAATTGCCGGTGTTCACGAATTTTCCATCAAATGCCGACAAGCTTTCTGCCAAAGACAGGGAATTACTGTACCAGGTAAAAACACTTTCAACTATCATTCAAAAAGATCCTTTCTGGATGTCGTTGATTGCGCAAGTTGATATAAATAACAACCGGGAGTTTGAGCTCATTCCTTCCATCGGCAACCAGGTAGTTGAATTTGGAGATGCGTCTGATGCCGATAAGAAGTTCAGAAGGCTGATGATCTTTTACAAGCAGGTGATTGCGAAAGCGGGTTTTGGATTATATGAAAGAATCAAAGTGCAGTATGCCGGACAGGTAGTGGGGGTAAAGCATGCCGACCCAATGAGTAAGGCAGATTCCCTGCAGGCCATCCGGAACATCCAGAAGCTGATCGAGCAGGCACAAACCGAGCAGGAGCGAATGCTGAAAATGGACTCTTTGAACACCATTCGCCACCGCACAGACAGCGATGATTCCAATGCCAGATTCTTTGAAAACAATACAGCAACACCGAGTATGATTCCCGGACAAAGCGACAGCGTGCAAAGCGGAGCGGGAAAGAGAAACAGAAACTGAAAGAGAAACAGAAACTGAAAGAGAAACAGAAACAGAAACTGAAACAGAAAGAGAAAAAGAGAGCGAGAGCGTGGGCGTTAGCAGGAGCGGGAGTGAGCGTGATTAAGGAGTATAGTCAAAATAAAGCATTCGTATAATTCGTATAATTCGCGTGTAATTCGTGCAATTCGCATCATTCAAAACAACTATAAACACCCATACAGTATGAGTAACGAACAACAACCCATCATCGTAGGACTCGATATTGGTACAACCAAGATTGCTGCGATTGCCGGAAGAAAGAACGAGTACGGCAAGCTCGAAATAATTGGTTTTGGCCGCGCCAACAGCAATGGCGTGAAGCATGGCCAGGTATTAAACATCGACGAAACCATCAAGGCTATTCAAATGGCCCTGGACAACTGCTATGCTTCGAACCCCGATCTGGAGATCAACGAAGTGTATGTCGGTATCGCCGGTCATCATATCAAGAGTCTTCAAACCCGTGGCGATATCGTTCGCCAGGACACCAATGAAGAGATTACCCAGCGCGAGATCGATCAATTGGTTAATGACCAGTATAAAACCTATATACCGGCCGGCGACCAGATCATTGATGTGATCGCCCAGGAATTTACCGTGGATAATTTCCAGAATATCCCGAACCCCATCGGTTATGGCGGTGTGAAAGTGGGAGCTAATTTCCACATCATTACCGGCGATAAGAACGCGATCCGCAATATCAATCGAGCGGTGGAGAAAAGCGGTTTAAAAACCAAAGACCTCGTATTGCAACCTCTTGCTTCCGCTTCTGCTGTGATGGGCCAGGAAGACCTGGAAGCAGGTGTAGCGATCGTGGACATTGGTGGTGGCACAACCGACCTCGCTGTATTCTATGAGGGCATTCTTAAACACACGGCTGTGATTCCCTTTGGTGGCGAGAACATCACCAACGATATCAAAACCGGCTTGGGTGTTTTGAAAACACAGGCCGAACAGATGAAAGTGCAGTTCGGAAGCGCTTTGGCCAATGAAGCAAAAGCCAATGCTTTCATTACTATACCCGGTCTGAGAGGCATGCCAGCCAAAGAGATCAGTGTGAAGAACCTCGCTAATATCATACAGGCACGTATGAGCGAAATTATGGATTTTGTGACCTATCACCTCAAGCAGGTAGGTCTAGACAACCGCATGCTCAACGGTGGTATCGTCCTTACCGGTGGCGGATCTCAGCTCAAGCACCTGATCCAGCTGACAGAATACGTAACGGGGCTCAATGCAAGAATCGGTTATCCTACCGAGCATCTTGCAGCCGGTCATATCGAAGAACTGGCCAAGCCCATGTATTCTACCTGCCTGGGATTGATCCTGAAAGGATATGATGATTACGAACACAATCGCAAACAATTCGAGAAAGAATACAAAAAAGTGTTGGTCCCTGAAAGCCTCAAGCAGGCCGAGGCCACACCGGAAACGATCGAAGAAACCATGATCTCAGATGAGAAAATGAAAAACAGGAAAGGATTAAAGGATTTCTGGGGCAAGTTCAAAACAAGCCTGATCGATCTCTTCAAGGAAGAAGAAGATCACGCATTGTAAAAGCTGTCACTCATTTTTACTAACCTGTTATTAAACTGATACGCCCCGGATTGTTTAGCGGCAACCGGGGGTAGTTAAACTGAAAACTATGATCCATTTTGATTTGCCGAAAGAAAAATCCTCTATCATCAAAGTGATTGGTGTTGGCGGAGGCGGAAGCAATGCTGTAAACTACATGTACAGCCAGAATATTGAGGGTGTGAACTTTGTTATCTGTAATACCGATGCGCAGGCTATTGCCCAGAGTCGGGTGCCGAACAAAGTTCAGCTGGGGCCTCATTTAACACAAGGATTGGGTGCAGGTGCCAACCCCGAAATCGGGCGGCAGGCAACCGAAGAAAGCCTTGAAGAGATTCGGCGTATACTGGAAGTGAACACCAAGATGGCCTTTATTACTGCCGGCATGGGTGGTGGTACGGGTACTGGTGGCGCTCCGATCATTTCAAAAATTTGTAAAGACCTTGGTGTTCTCACCGTGGGTATTGTTACCACTCCCTTTTCTTATGAAGGGAAGAAAAGACAACTCCAGGCAGAAGAAGGCATTCGCAATCTGAAGCAATACGTGGATACCCTGCTGGTCATCAGCAACGACAAGCTCAGGCATCAGTTTGGCAACCTGAAGATGAAAGAAGCATTTGCCAAAGCGGATAATGTATTGGCAACGGCCGCCAAATGTATTACCGATGTGATCAACAGCACCGGTCAGATCAATGTCGACTTTGCCGATGTATGCACCGTAATGAGAAATGGAGGGGTAGCCATTCTCGGAAGTGCCTCAGCCAATGGGACTAACCGCGCCCAACAGGCCATTGAAGAAGCCCTCAATTCACCATTGCTCAACGATAATGATATCCGTGGCGCGAAATGGATTCTTATCAATATCAATTCTGCCGAAGGCGACCATGAATTTACCATGGATGAAGTGGAGATCATCCAGAACTACCTGCTCAGCCGCGCCGGAGAAGGTACAGATGTTATCCTGGGACTTGGTTACGACAGCAACCTCGGCGACAAGATCGGAATCACCCTCATCGCAACCGGCTTTGAATATAAAGATCCATTCACCGGCAAGGAAACAGCCAAGCCCGTTGAAGTGAAAGACGAAAAAATTGTGATGGTGCTCGAGATGGAGGGGAAAGAGAAAGAGAAACAGAAAGAGAAACAGAAAGAAAAGGAGAGCGTGAGTGAGAGCGGGAGAGGGAGCGAGAGCGAGAGCGGGAGTGAGCGTGGGAGTGAAGTGCTGGTCATGGATAACAAGCCGGTAATAGAGGAAGAGGTGGAATTGAAAGAAGAACTGCAACCTAAATTGGTGGAGCCCGAAATAAAGAAAGACCACTCCCCGGTTGTGATTTTTACGAATACTCCTGTTAGTGAAATTACTGTTGATAAGCCAGTGGAAAAAAAGCAGGAGGAAGAAAGAGTTGAATGGGTACTTTCGCAATCTCCGTCACCCAACGCCTTATCATCCCAGCCAACAGCAAAGCAGGAAATGCAAAATAATTCTCCTTCGTCTGCAGTGAAAGGAGGATACTTGGCCAAGCCATCTAATATCTATGCGGAACCAGAAAAGAACGAATCCATCCCTGAACACTCACCTGTGAAGGAACCAATCTTGAACACGGTTGCAAAAAAAATCCAGGAAGAAGAACCTTCCGAAGGCGAACTGCAATTGGTTTTCAAAGATGACATTCCAGCGGCGGATGAGCCTCGGGCCCATCAAACTCCCACACCAGTTACGGCAAATACTTCTGCAGAGGAGCTCCGTGAAATCGGAGACGAGGTAGAAGAACAAAAACGTCGTGCGGCAGAAAGAATACAGAAATTACGTAATCTGTCTTTCAACGTCAACGCGACTGACCCTAACAATGAGTTTGAAACAGTGCCGGCTTATATCCGCCGCAATTTAGAGCTCTACAATACCATCTCCAGTGTAGAGAATTTTTACAGCAATTACGAAGTAAGAAAAGACGACGACAGTAACACAAGGATTTCTACCATCAATACGTTCCTGGATGGTAAGAAGCCCGATTAAATATGTACCATACCAATCGAGCCCATCAATTTACACGCACGATTGTTGTTTTTAGTTGTTTCCCTTCCGGTTCCCCGGAAGGGAATTTTTTTTAGCAATTAGTCAATTCGCCAATTGGTCAATAAGCCAATGGAGATTACGGATTACGGATGACGAATGACGGATGGGATACAATTTGCCAATTGGTCAATTGGTCAATGAGCCAATGGAGAGTACGGATTACGT
>JBGAHR010000021.1:0-67248 GCA_044226045.1 Chitinophagaceae bacterium | reverse complement strand
GAAATCTTAAAATTAAAAAACAGTCATTCCAATTAGCAAAGCAGCCTGTTTTGCTTTAAGCACAACAGTTATTGGCCCTCCGCTGTGCAGGCACAAGTAGCTTTTTGCCGATTCCTGATAACACCTTCACCAAAAGCTTAACGGCAAAAAGACACTTGCGCCAGCAACCTGATATTTTACCATACTTACGCTAACTGGGGAAAGTTACATGGCCGGATACTTTCATTAATCGGCTATTCTCTTGAATTTTTTCCCGTGAAAGTAAAGCCTAAATTGGTTCACTTTACCAAAACTTACAAGCGAGTCCCTAAGAGATGCAACTCCATTACTATTCACATATACATCAAAACTTCTACAGTCTTTTTGTTCATTTACGTAGTTAAATTCAGTAATATAAAAGGATAGTTTCATACTATCAATGCTCCTTAAATTAAATTCAATTGGAGAAGATTCAAATAAAGAATCTTTAACAAGGCCATTACTAAATGCCCATATTCTTCCAGAAAATATTTCAGTGGCAAAACCAACTGGGTAAATATTTATTCTGATATAGGGTAATTTAAAAGATGGGTCAGGAACAACAAAAAGACCGGTACGATGAAAAGAAGGCGCATGTGTAAGTTTTATTTTATGGTTACTTGAATATTCCCAATTTCCGACCCCGGCAATACTAACTATGCCCATTCTACTTTTATATTCAAATATACCTGAAGAGTGTAAAATAACGAGTTCTTCTAAATCATTTCCACTAAACCGGTAAGTCTTAGTTAAAAATGGTTTTGAAGTAGGTCTATTTATTCCACAAGAAATTAGAAATATCAATAGGCAAAAACAAAAAATGCATTTCATACATATATTTTCCACCGCTCGAGCAATTATATCATCCGCTACCTATGATGATTAAACGCCCAGCATTGCACGCCAATTTACTTAATTTCCAGAACAACCAGGGTCGCTTGCGCAAGTGTTCCCAACCGGACAAAAGTTATACCGTAGCGCCGGGGTTCCGAAAGTAGTGCACGACGATGAATGAAGTAACTTGCCAAGAGCGTAAAAGATGTACCGTGGTCTCAGACTACGGCAGATCTTTTTACGCTCACCGATTCTTCTTATAAAACGACTCTTTAAAAATATCGGATATTATTAATCGAATGAGGCATTGAAAATATTCGCTTCCACTTAATAGTATGATTGATACCTATACAGACTCTTCGGTTTGCAGGGCAGGAATAATACCGACCAATGGTTGGGAATAATAGAGTCAGCTTCTTACCTTCTCAAACATACTGGCATTGGTGAGGGGGGGAGCCAGCTTTTTATTAGTTCAAATACATTTACTTTTTAATCCAGGGTGCAGGATCAATATTCTTGTTCTTTTTCATCAACAGGAATTCCAGCTCGGCATTGCCTTGTTCGTTGCTGGCTGCTTTTCCGATGATATCTCCGGATGATATCTTATCGTCCTTGGACACATTTACCGAAGCGAGATTGCTGTATACACTGAGGTAATTACCGTGACGAACGATCACACCCAGGTTTCCCTCGATCGAGAAAAGCATGGTTACCACACCGTCGAAAACAGATTTAACCAGGGATCCTTTATTGGCTTCCAGCGTAATGCCGGGGTTAACATTCATAATATTGCCGAGACCAACCTTATAAGGTCCGAAAGCCGTTTTTATAGTACCTTCTTCGAGCGGCATGAGGAACGACCCTTTATTCAGATCAAATTCATCCACCCTCACCACTTTCTTTTTCGAAGGAACGGCTTTTACCTTACGGGAAGCAACCGATTTTTTGGATGAGCTTGATTTACGGACTACCGCCTTCCGGGTGGTTGCTGACTTCTTTTTCCCCTTGGCTGAATGGGTAACGATGGGCTTTTTATTTTGCGACTGCACGGCATCAGATTTCATGTCGCGGGCAGAGGCGCCAAAAAAAAGACAACCAGTAGCCAAAAAGGCAAAAAAGAATTTCAGCATGCTTGATTGGTTTAAATAATGACCGTGCGGGAAAGGGCACGGAAAATTGATAACGGCATATTACCGCTTCAAGTATGTCAGGAAGACATTAAAATGTTAAAGTAAATGGCAGATTTTATCGGAGAAAAAACAAGCAGGTTCCCCTTAGTCCGTAAACGCGGGTCAGCGTCTTTTTATCCAGGGCTCGGGGTTCAAATTGCGATTTTCCTGCATAAGTACAAATTCAATCTCTCCATCGCCATCATCATTGGTAGAAGCCCGGCCGATAGCCTGGCCGGCATTGATCTTCTGCCCTTTGCTGACGCTGGTAGATGACAGGTTGCCATAGGCGGTAAAGTATTTTCCGTGTTTGATCAGCACGGTGGTCGTTCCGTCGACATCGAATACCGAACTGACTTCGCCTTCAAATACGGATCGAACCGTGGCTCCGGGATCCGTTTCGAATGTAAGCCCCGGGTTGTTTCCTTTAACGGTTGTTCCTTCGATTGAATAGTTTCCGAAATGTATCTTGATATTGGCCTTATCGAGGGGCCAGGGTAGTCTGCCTTTGTTTTTTTCAAAATCGGCAGAGATGATGGCGCCTTCGGGGGTAGCCTCCAGCACACTCCTGGATTTTACGGGCTTGCTGGCGGTTGATCCGCTGTTGTTATTCACTTTCGCGGTGGCTTCTTCTTTTTTGGCAGCAGCAGCCGCGGCGGCTCTTGCCTTGTCCATCTCCCTTCTAACGGCAGCGGCAATACCATCCCTGAGTTTCTTGTCGGCTTTGGCCTTGGCCACCAGTTCTTTGTTGATTTCCTTTTCGCGAGCCTTCAGTTTACTCACCACCTCATCTTTTTCCTTTTTTTCTTCTACCAACACCAGTTTTTCTTTCTCCTGCTTCTGCAACACATTGTCTTTTTCCTTCCGGGTCTGTTCCAGATTGGCAATTT
Organism: Chitinophagaceae bacterium; assembly: GCA_044226045.1. Classification (GTDB taxonomy): domain Bacteria; phylum Bacteroidota; class Bacteroidia; order Chitinophagales; family Chitinophagaceae; genus Endoryza. The sequence goes on along the minus strand of JBGAHR010000021.1, from coordinate 64,337 downwards.
TCTGGGTGAGCTCTGTCTGGGTAAGGCGAATGGTTTCCGCCTGTTGCTGACGATAGGTGCGATAGGCTTTCAGGTATTCGATTCGCTTCAGGGCGTCATTGAAACTGGAAGCCGAGAACACGAAATTCAGAAAATCATAATTGCTCCGGTTCTGATAAGCATACACCACACTCTTTTCATATTGTGCTTTCAACGTATCCAGCTCCCTTTTGAGGCGATTGATATCGTCTCTTGACTGGTTGATGGTTCCCTGGATGGCGTTTATCTGGCTGCTGATATTATTGATGGCCTCTTCCCTGAGCCTGATCTTTTTTTGTACAAGGGCCAGTTGTCCCAATCCGACCTTTTTATTCTTGCGGGTCGCTTCCAGTGATTGTTTCAGCTCATTGATCTCTTTCTGGATCTCAGCCTGTTGACGTCTCAGTTCTTCACTGGATTGCGCCACGAGGTTTCCACCTATTAGCAGACAGGCCAGGAAGAAGATCAGGGATTTAAGCATAGCTGGAATAATTTTATTCTCGATTCAATGATAACTATTGGATGCAGCCGGGTCAGCATTGCACAAAGATCGTTGATAACCGGCTGATAACGCCCTATTGGCGTTTAAAATTCTTTGGTATCGTGAAGGGATAGTTTAATTCTTCGTTAAAACCATACTGTTTATAATCCATTTCAATGTCGAGCTTTGTCTTCTCGCTCACGATAATTTTTCTGAATTTGGAGAAAGACATATCAGCTTTCTTATCGTAATCTCCATAGATGATCTGGCAGGTGCGGGCCCGGTTGACATCTATATCATCTATCTTACTATTCTGCAGCGTATAGTCGTCCTTGTTGACCGTTAACAGATGTTTGAATACCTGTCCGATGCTGATGAGTGAGATGCCTTTGTCGTTCTTGATATAGGCCACAATATTGCTGTCGAGATAGATCGGGTTACCGACCAGTATGTTCTGCAGTTCCTTGAAGGTAAACGGCACGTTGGCGATCTCCTGCAGTGAACTGACGGAACTCAACTGGTATTTTTTATCCAGCTTGTTGAGAATTTTGATGCTGTCGGGCGTGATCAGTACCCGGAAAGCTTCGACGCCGAAGATGGCATTGATGGATATCCAGAGGGTGCTGTCCTTACGTAATCTGATAAAGGCTGTAAAGTCGTTCTTCTTGCCATCCTTGTCTTCGAAATTCACTTTGATCTTGGCAGAAAAGGTCCGAAAATCGATCAGATTTTTCTGTATGGCAGTATAGGTGTTACTGATAAACCGGATTGAATCTGCTTTGGCATTCGGGTCTTCGGTTCTGGGAGGCGGAATCCGGGTGGTATCTATCTTGGTGATGGCTGTCTGGATTTTTTTGGTACTCCGGCAACTGTACATCGCTCCAAAAACCAGCAGCGCCAGTAAACATCTAAATAAGATTTTCATAGTTTAATTTTTTCCGGTATGACCAAAGCCGCCTTCATTCCTGGCTGTTATACTGATGGAGTCGACGGGTTCCCATTGTATCTGGCGAACCGGGCTGATGACCATTTGCGCTATTCTGTCTCCTGTTTTGATAACCTGTTCTTCTCCTGATAAATTGATGAGGATGACTTTGATCTCGCCTCTGTAGTCGGCATCGATGGTACCGGGTGAATTCAAACAGGTGAGCCCCTGTTTGATGGCCAATCCGCTACGGGGCCTCACCTGGGCTTCGTATCCATCAGGCAGTTCGATGAACAACCCAGTGGGCACGAGGTAACGTTCCATCGGTTTCAGCACGAGGTTCTCCTCCAGGGAGGCGCGGATATCCATTCCGGCAGAGCCGGTTGTAGCGTATTCGGGCAAGGGATTGGCTGACTTGTTGATGATCTTTACAATGATTTCCGGCATTTGGCAAAAATAATGGTTAATCCAACAATGACCTTTTAGAAATGGTTAATATCACTTTTGTCCGGGGGAAGTGGCGAAGTCCATCCTATTAAACTGAAATAATCAACTTTTTGCCGCATTTTGAGAAATGAGCCCCCCTTCATGTGAGCGGGAGCGAGAGCGGGAGAGGACGTAATAGGAGGGAGATTTTATTCCAGCGAGTCTCTGACGGGACTTTTTTTGTTTCGCCAAAAAAAGTCCCACAAAAAAAGGCGCCCAATGCCGATATACAGCCCGGCTACTTTAGGTGAGCGGGAGTGAGAGCGGGAGCGACTAATTCAATTAGTTCTTCGGTGGTGAACAGCGATAGAATAAAGCCAGGCATTTTCAGGGAGCGGGAGTGAGAGCGGGAGCGAATACAGAAATCGCATTGGCAAATTGGATCTCATCCGCCATTCGTAATCCGTAATCCGTCATTGCATTGGCTCATTGACTAATTGACCAATTGCACCCTCAGCGTTTTCCCCATACAACAATGTGGTTAGTATTAGTGAGACAAGTGCCCGTATTATCAAGGTGTCTTTTGCAGTAAAACAGTTGCATAGGCTACCAGTCCTTCTTCCCGTCCAACGAAACCCATTTTTTCGGCTGTGGTGGCCTTGATGGATACCTCTTCAGGAGTGAGCGCCACAATGGAGGCGATGGTTTGCCGCATCTCGGGAGAATACTTTTTGATCTTTGGCGCTTCCAGGCAAATAGAAGCGTCGATATTGACGAGCTGATATCCTTTCGAAACGATCAGCTGATAGGTATGTTTGAGTAGAAGCTTGCTGTCGATATTCTTGTAGGCGGGATCGGTATCGGGAAAGTGCATGCCGATATCGCCGAGTGCCAGGGCGCCAAGCATGGCATCGCAGATAGCATGTAGCAATACGTCTGCATCGCTGTGACCCAATGCCCCTTTATGATGCGGTATTTTAATGCCGCCGATCCAGAGATCGCGCTCTTCAACAAGCCGGTGAAAATCGATGCCAAATCCAATTCTGTAAGACATGTACTGGTATTAAAAAAATGAAGCGCCTGTAAACACAGGCGCTTCAAATATATTTCATTTAAGACTGATTACTTGCTGTCGTTGTCAATATCGAAGATCAGACCAAATCGAAGGGTATTGGAAAGCGGGTTTCTGTTTACCCCCTGGCCGGAAGGCACGAGGTAAGAAAAATTAATTCCGAATACATTGTATTTGATACCCAGGCCCACCGTAAAGAATTTACGGTTGCCTTTTGTTTTGTCTTCGTAGAAATAACCGGTACGCAGGAAGAACTGATCGTTGTAAGCATATTCAGCACCGAGTGACAGGGTGAATTCCCGCAGTTCTTCTCCGAAACCACCCGGGGCGTCGCCGAATGAGCTGAACCAACTTCCCACCACCCCTTTGGTACGATAAGAAGAAATAGCGGCAGAATCAGTTGAATAGTCGCCGGTGAATTTGGGAGGCGTAGGCACCATCAGTTTGTGCATATCCAGTCCAAACGTGATCTTGTTATTTTCGTCGAACACCTTGGTGTAAGTTGTTCCCAACGAAAGGTTGGTAGGGATATAGTCTTTCTGAGTGGCATCGTTGGTATAACCGATTTTCGATCCCAGGTTGGTGATCGCTGCTCCGAAATTCCAGCCACTGCCATCGTCTTTGGCTCCGGTGTAGAAGAAAGAGATGTCACCGGCTACCGCGTTACCTGCTTTATAGGTGGTGCTTCCGATTACCTGGCCGGCAGCGAGATTGGAGTAGATATAGCGAAGCGCAATACCCAATCCGATCTTGTCACTCAGCTTACGGGAGTAACCGAAATCGATACCGAATTCGCGGGGGCGTCCTTCACCGAAGTCCACACCGCTGATATCGGTAAACTGAATGTTACCAAGGGAGAAGTAACGAACGCCGGCAGAAATGGCCTGCAGTTCATCGAGTTTATAGTAACCTCCGAATGAAAGGAGATAAACGTCGTTCAGACCCAGGTCTTTCAACCAGGGAGTATAAGTAAGACCGAAGCTGGCATTGTTCTTCGCGAAGGGCGTTTTGGCCAGGTTGTAGAATCCTGAGTTGGCGTCCGGAGAAGTGGCAACACCCAGATCACCCATGCCACCGGCTCTCGCATCGGGAGAAATACGCAGAAATGGTACTGCAGTCGTTACCACATTGATGGTGTCCTGTGCCTGCGCTGTACTAATTCCAATAAATGCAAGGAGAGTGACAGTCAGTTTTAAGGTCTTCCTTTTCATACTTGAGATTTTGACTTTTAACATGCTGCACTCTAATAACTCCCGATGAAAGCCGGTAAAAAAACCCGCGATCGCTGTTAGTTTGGGAGGCTTATGAGCCAGCAGTAAATGATTAAAGGGTAATATTATATTCTATAGACTGTCAATAAGAGTGGCTAAAATAGGGATTTTCAACTAATAACATTACAATATGTATAATTTTTCCCATTTCTCAGCTGACTTTCCGTTGGCAGTCCTCACTTTCAACCGGTAAATGTAGACGCCCCTGCCGAGCCTGTCTCCATATTCATCACGGCCATTCCAATTCACCTCACTCGAACGGTTTCCGGTGGAAAATATTGTCTCTCTGAGGGTTTTTACCAGTTTTCCGGATACGGTATACACTTGTATAAACACCTGCAACTCCTCACCGGGATGGTTATGTTCAAACCAGAAGCTGGTGTTGGTGGTAAAGGGATTTGGGTAGTTAAGCACATGGTCGAGAACCAGGTTTTCTGTTTGTTCAACCCGGAATTCGAGCAGCTTTTCCGTTGAATTGTTCATCACATCCCATGCCTTGATACGCAAAGTGTGCTGGCCGGGTTCGAGTAAGGGCAGTTGAAAACGAACGGTTCCTTTTCGATAATCATCGATATCGGCCTGGTAAGCGTCATTGAGAATGAAAGGTTTGCTTTCTTCATTGTCCAGTATGGCTACCAGGTCGTGACCAATGCCATTGCCCAGGATATTGATGCCGGAAGAATCGCTCAGTTTTACGATCAGCACGGGAGAAGGATTGGTCAGACTGCCATTGACGAATTTTTCATCGTTCAGGTATCCTTTTATTTCGGGACCGGTTACATCGCCGTTTCCGGTGCCGGTTCCACCTACAATGATGTTCGTGAGCACACCATTGCCATCCATTACGCCATTGTCTGTATAATAGCTGATTCGTCCATTACCAACACGATAATCAATATCGCGCGGCACCACAAACCGAAAACTGAATTTTCCTCCCTGCACCTGCGCCTTGCCTCTGAAGATGACATTGCTTTGTAAACTGAAATTAACCGGGCTGCTGCCGGGGTCATTTCCGAGGGTGGTTTGCTGTTTGGGTTTGTCGAATACCACCGGGTATACTGTTCCGTTGAAATTACTGACCAGGTTGCCTCCTGCATCTTTCACTTCTCCTGTAATGGTATAGGAATCCATGGCTTTGAGGGTATCGGGTATGGCGCCTACCGGCCTGGCATTTATTGAAGTGGTGGCCACCTGTTGAACGGGGAAGGCAATGGTTAACGCGGGGTCTCCCAATAAAGTAAACTTCCGGTTATTGACCACGTCTCCGGAAAAAGTATAGGTGTAATTTTTGGCCTGTTTTACGGCCTCTCCCAAAGACAAATAAGTTCCATCTGCGCGGCGTTTCAGGGCAATATCAAGGTAGTTCTTGTTCATCACCCGATTGCTGAAGGCAAATACCAGGCGGGTGGTCGTCATCAGGGCGATGGCTCCGGTTTTGGGTCGAAGCAGCAGGTTCTCTCCAATGGAACTCACCAGGGGATTATCGTAAGGCGCCACATCACAGGTTGCAGTAATGAAGAGGGGCAGTTTACCGGCATTATTAAACTGGTTAATGATATCCTGATCCAGTACTACTTCTTCCGCCAATCTTTTGTATCCTCCGTGTCCGCTGTAATTCCATATCAGGTTTCCATTGAACATCCTGCTGTTGATGGCATTGTTCACTTCCGGATAGCGGCTGCCGCCGGCACCACCCTCCTGCTGAAAAGCATCGAGGTATATCTTGTCGATATCAAACAGAGAAGTGGTTGAACTGACGGATCCGGTTATAATCTCAGCATCCTGCAGATGAAGATTATTGTCTTCATCATCGGCAACAAAAGTAAACTCGTTGCGCCAGGGACCTAATGAAGCGGGGCTTTGATAGGCCAGTATCTTGTCGACAATAGCGGTGGCTTCCGCCAGGGTGGCGGCGGGTATACGACCGATGCCGATATCGAGCAAGGGAGTAATGCTGTTATTGATGTCATCCTCATCGTCGAGGTATCCCATAAAATCATCTGAAGTGTAGGTAGCCAGCGGATCAAGGGAGTTTACACTTTCGTAGGCCGGTACCAGGTTGCCGTGCCGACCGAATCTGTCGCGGTAATCGAAAGACGCGTCACCGAATAATAAAAGATATTTCGGTCTTCGGGTACTGTCAGTTCCTGCCCGATCATAAAACATCTTCACAAAATCCCTGATGGCTGTTGGATCCGGAACACCCGAAGAGAATTCATTATATACCTGTTCGGCTGTGGTGACTAAAGTGGTGAGCCCGTCACGTTGTAAATGATATTGTGCCAGCCGTTGCGCCTGTGGCAGCAGAGAAGGATCGGTGATCAGAAGCATTTGAACGGCAGCCTGCCCATGGAGGTCCTGGTTATTCACTTTACCAAAAGCCTCCGGCACCAGGAAATTGACCGGATTGAAGGCGATGTATTCATGAAGGGTACTGGCATCATTCACAAATTCCAGTTGGGTACCATTCAGGTTGCCCGCCATGCGAAGGGGATTGAGCGGATCACTGACATCCCATACCTGTGTATTGATGGAGGACCTGCTAATTTGAAATCTCACTTTGCTGTTCTGCGCTACCGAATTCCAGTCTCTGAAAAGCAATTGATCCAGTCCACCCATATCCAGGTTGTTTCGGCTATGTATCTCGAACCAGTCGAGCCAGGCCTGTGAGCCAAAGCTTCCCTGGGAATAATTAAACTGAACAGCGAGCGAGCTGCTGTTTGAATTAAAAACAGCAGTCTGTTGCCGGCTCTGGGCAAAAAGATCGAGAGAACTGTTGGCCACCGGGGGGATATCCAGATCAAGTATGCCCTGGCCATTTATATTTACGCCCAGGCGGCTGGAAGTACCAAAGGAACGGGCGACGGCACTAACGATCAATTGGGCAGATTGTGCTGAAATATTTGGGACGGGTACCGTGAAGGTTTTGCTGAGCGTCTGGCCGGGAAGGTTGGAAAATTCCTCTCCAAACCATTGCCGGCCGCTGCTTAAAAAGTTGAAACTGTCTTTTTCATAATGAAAGCGCCCATGGAAGCTATTGACCGAAATATTCGCCAACGGCGGATTGGATTGAGTGAGGATTCTTTTCCCATTGGTTCCAATGGTCAGATAATAATAAGCCTGGCCAGTGAAGAGGTTCTTCTGATACTGAAAGCTTTTGGTGTGGGTATCGGCTATCCATTGATCGGGGCCGTTGGAATAGAATAAAATATAATCGGATCCATTGAGTACGCCATCTCCGCCATCTTCGATCCAGATCGCGTTTTCCACCAGGTCGTCGTATCGAAATGCCTTATTGGATTCCGGCAACATTTTTCCGCCATTTCCGTATAATTTTATAGAGGCGGATGGCATATTTGCCGTATTGACCCCCAAACGGGCTAGCAGGGCAAGGTCGATTTTGTAAATCCCGGGCTGGCTTACCCCCATCCTGTACCAGTTTCCCGAGGCCAGTACGGAATGGTCCGCATAGGTCCGCTGGCTATGGCCGGAAAGGCAGAACAGTAAGGTAAAGGCGGCCAGGAGGCCGAGCCTGGGTGGACAGAGGGTCATCTCTTCAAAAATAGATCATTTTTAACTGAACGCTTGAGGCGGCTAAACTGTTGTTTTCCAGAAACTACCTATATTCGCAGCCCCTCCCCCGCCCTGTGGATAAACACATAAAAATCTGTGCAATAATTGATACGAAATACCGTTTATTCAAATTGAACCAAAGGCAAAAGCTATCAAAATGAACCTGAAAAACCTATTCATTCTCGCTGTTTGCGCCGCATCCGTATCCTCCTGTAAGAACGGCCTGTTTGGCAAGAACAAGAAAGAGAAATCCGACGTAACTGGCTGGAATTACAATGACAAGAACATGGGCGGATACCAGGTATCCAAAGAAAAGGAACAACGTACCGGCCCGGGTCTTGTATTCGTTCAGGGTGGTACCTTCACAATGGGTGCAACCGAAGAAGATGTAATGGGCGATTGGAACAATATTCCTTCCCGTAAAACAGTCAACTCATTTTATATCGACCAGACCGAAGTAGCGAACATTCACTACCGTGAATATCTCTACTGGATCAACAACGTATTCGATGGCGACGAATACAAAGCCGTTCGCGACGGAGCATTACCGGATACACTGGTATGGCGTAGCGAGCTGGCCTACAACGAGCCACTGGTTGAATATTATTTCCGCCATCCTTCCTATAATTATTATCCGGTTGTAGGTGTAACCTGGAGACAGGCATATGATTTCTGTCTCTGGCGTTCAGATCGTGTAAACGAGCTGGCGCTGATTGAAAAAGGATTCATCAACAAGAACAGCCTGAAAAATATACAGGGACAAGGTGCTGAGTCATTCAACACCAAGTCTTATCTGCTTGGCTTAACTACACCGACCCCGGGTCCTGGTGTACGTTCCAAGAAGAACCCTCTTAAAAATCCTAACGGTACTCCCCGTGCCCAGGTAACTTTTGAAGATGGTATCCTGTTGCCGGCTTATCGTCTGCCAACTGAAGCCGAGTGGGAATATGCCGCTTTGGCCCTGATTGGTCAGAACCCCAAGCCCAGCAAGAAGGAAAAGCAGCGTGGTGAGGAATTGCTTACCAACAAGCAGGTTTATTCCTGGAGCCAAAACGTAAACGGTCTGCGCGACAGCCGTCGTGGAAGCTGGCAGGGTACATTCCTGGCGAACTTCAAAAGAGGTAATGGTGATAACATGGGTGTGGCCGGTGGTCTGAACGACCGTGCGGTATACACAGCACCTGTAAATGCTTTCTTCCCTAACTCATTTGGTATTTATAATATGTCTGGTAACGTGAACGAATGGGTGGCTGATATTTATCGTCCCCTGTCTGTTACCGATAATGATGACGTAGCTCCTTTCCGCGGTAACTACTTCCAGAAAGATGTGAAGAATAAAGATGGCGAATTCGAGAAAGACAGCCTCGGTCGCGTAAAAAGAGCCTATGTTACCGATGAAGAAAGCAAGAATCGTCGTAACTACCAGAAAGGTAATGTAATCAACTACATCGACGGTGACTCACTGATCACCGGTGTATCTTACGGTAGCACAGATGATCTTGATAAGAACAAACGTGAAGGACGCGGTTATGGCGTATCAACCCTGATCAGCGACAAGTCCAGAGTGATCAAAGGTGGTAGCTGGAATGATCGTCCTTACTGGTTGTCACCCGGCACCCGTCGTTTCATGGAAGAAGACCAGGCCAGCAGCACCGTTGGTTTCCGTTGCGCCATGGATCGCGTAGGTAGCCCTGAAGGTAACGGTAGAAAAACCGGTATCAACTACTCAACTCGCAGACAGAACTCGAGAAAAAGATAACTTTGGTTCACTTGATTATAAAAGCCATCTCCTGATAAGAGGTGGCTTTTTCTTTTATTTTTGTGTCATGACCATTGCTGAATTATACCAGGTTTACCTGCAACACCCTTCTGTTCAAACCGACACCAGGAAATTGAAAAAGGGTGATATTTTTTTCGCCCTGAAAGGTCCGAGTTTCAATGGCAACAGTTTCGCCGCCAAAGCGCTCGAAGCCGGAGCTGCCTATGCGGTTATTGATGATCCCGCTTTTGCCGGTGATACTCGTTGCATATTGGTGAAGGATGTACTGGAAACACTTCAGCAACTGGCAAAGCATCATCGACAGACATTTCAACACACACCGTTCATTGCCATCACCGGCAGTAACGGCAAAACAACCACGAAGGAACTGGTGCATGCCGTGCTTTCATCCAGTTACATCACATACACCACACAGGGTAATCTCAATAATCATATTGGCATTCCACTCACCATCCTTTCTGTAAAACCGGATGCCCAGTTCGCAGTGATTGAAATGGGTGCCAATCACCAAAAGGAAATTGAAGGTTATTGCCAATACACCCTGCCTACCCACGGCATCATTACCAACGTAGGCAAAGCACACCTGGAAGGCTTTGGTGGAGAAGAAGGGGTGCGTAAAGGGAAAGGCGAATTATTTGATTATATCCGTTCAGGCCAGGGCACTGTATTTATCATGTCGGACTACGAGTACCTGCGCGAGATGAGCAAAGGAATTAAACATATATACCGGTATGGAAGTCATGATGCCGACCTGGTGGGTAGCATTGTAAAAAGTGAACCCTTCCTCGAAGTGAATATAAAAGGTGAAAGTTCCATTCAGACGAACCTGGTAGGCGATTACAATTTCCCGAACGTACTGGTGGCTGTAGCTGTTGGGACTTATTTCAAAGTTCCTTTCGACCGGATCAAAAAGGCCATTGAGCAGTATGCTCCCTCTAACAGCCGCTCGCAAATGATGGAAAAAGACGGTAACCAGGTTATCCTCGATGCGTATAATGCCAACCCGAGCAGCATGAAAGCGGCTATCGAAAATTTCGCGAAACTCCCCTATCCTTCCAAAATACTGATGCTGGGAGCAATGGCAGAGCTGGGCGATGACAGTCTCCGGGAACATGAAGCATTGATCAATCTGATTAGCCAATACAATTGGGACAAAGTGGTACTGGTGGGAGGAGATTTTTTAAAAATCACTCATCCATTCATCAGCTTCCGCAATGCCGATGAAGCGGCCCAATGGTTCCGTGAACAAAAATTTTCCCAAAAAGCCATTCTTGTTAAAGGTTCGAGGAGCATGCAAATGGAAAAGGTCCTTTCCTAATATTTTCTGAAATGATGGGCCATCCACTCCAGGTCGGGCAAGAGACTTTTAAACAGGTCTGCCTGTTCGATCTCCCATTGCCGTAATAAATGATGAACGATCTCCAGCTCGGTGGTGGGGAGAAATTGCTCGTGCGATTGCAACAAAGTGCGCCAGGTTCTGAAATCATTGTATTGGCCAAGACTATCTGCCATACGGGTCATTGAATCAACATCCACCGGCCAGTCAACCGGAAAGGGAATACCCCAGGCATTCCTGAAAATCTTTACTACATACAACAGATCCTTCAACTCTTTTCGCACCTGGTGAAGGTTATCTTCGGAATATATATCTAACAGGCATAACCGAATGGAGGCCAGTTTATAATTGACAAAACGCTGTATTTTTTTATCGGATAAATACTCGGGCAGCCAGCTCGTCCAGATCAACTCGTACCCTTGCAGTTGTACTCTTGCAGACCAGTCATGGCCTGACTGTTGAAACATTTCTTCTTCATCGGCCAGGCGGGTGATGATCACCTCCAAAACCGAGGTATCGTGTTCCAGGTGTTTTAATTTTTCGCGGGTTAGTTGAATGGTGCGTATCTGACCCAGGTGGTGGTAAAAATCTTTGAGGGGGGCCGGGAAAATATCACCCAGGGGAGCGCCTTGTGTAGCCACGAGTCTTAGATAGGCGCGGAGTTTTTTCACCTCTACCCTGAACTGGTGGATATCTTCAACACCAAATCCGGCAGCTATCCGGGCCTGGGCATCTTCCAATTTCTTACAGAAATGATGGACTACGTTTTCAAGATTCCTTCGATCCACGGCGATTCAGCAATTGATGTATTTGTAATTTACTGAATTTAATTGGCGGTTTGCGGTTGGCAGTTTAGCCGTTTCGCGTTTGACGTTTCCTGTTTCACGTTGGTTTGCGGTTCCCTCACCCCCGGCCCCTCTCCCAAGGGCGAGGGGAGCGGAAATCGGGGCGCGATTGATAGCGGGAGCGAACAAAGTAATCGCATTGGCAAATTGACTAATTGACGAATTGGCTAATTGTTTTCCATCCGTCATCCGTAATCCGTAATCCGAAATCACCATTGGCTCATTGACCAATTAACAAATTGACTAATTGTCTTCATCCTTCTCTCACCACCATCACGCTATTGGCTACTTTCAGGCTGACAACAATTTCTTTTTTTCCTTTTAACAGCAGCGTATAATTCTGATCGAAGTCTTCGATGGATCGAACTTTTATTGAATCGCCCAGGGAGAGCCCTATCTTATCGAGGTAATTCAGGAAGGAAACGGAGTGATCTGTTACACCGGTGAACCGGGCCTCGTCGCCCTGCAACAGGGAAGACAGCTGGACAGATTTTGATTTGGCAAAATTGCCTTTCGCATCCGGAATAGGATCACCGTGCGGGTCGGTACGAGGGAAACCGAGGTAGGCATCCAGCTTTTCTATCAGCGGATCGCTGTGAATATGCTCGAGTTGTTCGGCGATGTCATGCACCTCATCCCATTTAAAACCAAGTTTCTCCACCAGGAATACTTCCCACAGGCGATGATTGCGTATGATATGAATGGCAGCCTGCTTTCCCTTTTCGGTTAGCCTCGCGCCTTTCGATTTCTGATAAGCCACCAGTTTCTTCTCCAGCATTCTCTTCAACATATCCGTAGCGGAAGCGGCCTGAACCCCCAATTCCTGCGCCAGTGCCGACGTGGCCACCGGCTCACCGCTACTACCCAGCTTGAACAGCGCTTTCAAATAATTTTCCTCCGCCAGCGAATGTGCCATCCGTTGATTTTGAACGCAATTTACCAAATTCGCCTGCTTCGGCTATAATTAGACTCACCTAAATTTTTTGTTTTGTAAATCTAATCTTATATTTTTGTCACGCTATTACAATGAAAAGAAGTTTTTATATCGTTTGTGGATTGGCCTTGTTGGTTTTGGCAGCGCAATCATGCCATAAACTACTACCGGGATCACCCAGGGAAGACAGTCTGCTGGATGGACCGGTTGAAGGGTTGACGCCCGATCAGCATAAACTGTTCCTGCGTGGCGATCTGGCATTCAATAATGATGTTTTCACTATTGAAAAAGGCCTGGGACCGTTGTTTGTGGCAAATTCCTGCGCCAGTTGTCATGCAGGTGATGGAAAAGGACATCCTTTTACCACACTGACCAGGTTCGGTCAATCCGATACCAGTCAGGGGAATCTGTTTCTCCACCAGGGTGGACCGCAATTGCAACACCTGGCCATACCCGGCTTTTCAACAGAGGTCATACCGGCCGGTGCCAGTTTTTCGCGCTTTCTACCCCCTGCCAATACCGGCCTGGGATTCATCGATGCCGTTCCGGATTCTGTGCTCCTGGCACTTTCCGATCCACAGGATCTCGATGGTGACGGCATATCCGGTCGACCCAACTGGATTTCTGTTCCGACTTATGCTTCGCTCCGGCCAAACAGCATCGCTTCCAACGGACGGTATATTGGCAGATTTGGAAAGAAGGGCGCTACCTATGACCTGTTGCAGCAAACCGCCAATGCCTACAACCAGGATATTGGCATCACTTCCTCCTTTGAACCGTACGATACTTATTCGGGACATCTTACCGATCCTGAAATCAGTAACCAGACCGTTCAGGATGTGGTATTTTACCTGAAGACACTAAAGGCGCCGATACCACGAAATACCAATGATGCTTCGGTCGATAACGGGCGGCAACTCTTTCTTGGCATTTCCTGTGGTAAATGTCATACTCCTGCCTTGAAGACCGGCTTATCTCCCATTGCTGCGCTTTCTGAAAAGACGTTCTCGCCTTATACCGATTTACTGTTGCACGATATGGGCGCCGCACTCAATGATGGTTATACCGAAGGAACTGCCTTACCCGCTGAATGGAAAACGCCGGCATTATGGGGATTGGGTCTTTCAAAAAAATCACAGGGCGGGCAATACTTTCTTTTACACGATGGACGGGCACGAAGCATTGAAGAAGCCATTCTGTTGCACGGCGGAGAAGCTGAAAAAAGCCGCGAAAATTTCAAACAGCTGACAGCTAAAGAAAAGGCCGATCTACTCAAATTTCTCGAATCCCTTTAAGTATGAATCGAAGAGATTTTATTACGCAAAGTTGTGGCGCCTGTATGGCCGGGCTGGCAGGTATGACTTTGTTATCATCCTGCGGAAGCACCCGTTTTCTGAGTGGCCGGTTATCGGATAATGGCATACTGATAGCCCTGGACGATTTCAAAAAGAAAGACAAAGCGAATGCCTACCACTCCTATCTCGTGATCCGGAATGAAGCCCTTCAATACCCGATCTGCATATACCGCTTTACAGAAGACAACTATACCGCACTGTGGATGCAATGCACCCACCAGGGCACAGAATTACAGGTTGCCGGTGATGCGCTGCAGTGCCCGGCTCACGGAAGTGAATTTGACCGCACGGGAAAAGTAGCAGCTGGTCCAGCAAACAGAAACCTCCGCAGTTTCCCGGTTAGCGTTCAGGGTAATGAATTATTCATCGATCTGAGAAAATCATGAAACAGCTTTTCACCTTACTACTACTCATTATCTCGTTTGTTTATTCGCAAGCGCAGATCGATCCTTCGCTGTTGAGAAGGGTTCCCAGGGATTCCTCCGGGCAGGCGATGAATATGGATGCCGTTTACAACCGCCCCTTTCTGCAGTGGGGAAAATTACCTGTTCAACTGGGCGGCTATATGGAAGCCAATTACCAGTATTTCCGGGAAGATGGCATAAGCGAAGGCCATCAGTTCCAGATGAGGCGCATGAGCCTGTTTATTTCTTCGGCCATTTCAAAAAGGCTGAAATTTTTAACAGAGATCGAATTTGAAGATGGTGCGAAAGAGATCGGAATTGAGTTTGCCTCTCTCGATTTTGAACTTACTCCCCTCTTTAATCTCAGAGGCGGTATTATCCTGAACCCGATCGGGGCATTCAACCAAAATCATGATGGGCCCAAATGGGAATTTGTAGACCGGCCGATATCCGCTACGCGCCTGTTACCTGCCACCTGGAGCAATGCCGGATTTGGGGTGTACGGCAAGAAATATAGTAACAACTGGGTATACGCGTACGAAATCTATCTTTCTAACGGCTTTGATGATCAGATCATAAATAATACGGAGAACCGAACTTTTCTGCCCGCCTCCAAACTGAACAGGGACCGGTTTGAAGAGAGCTTCAACGGAAGCCCCTTGTTCACTGCCAAAACAGCCATCAAAAACAGTCGTATCGCCGAGCTCGGTCTTTCGTATATGACCGGCATTTATAACAAATTTGAGGAAGACGGCATCGCATTGGATAAAAAAAGAAGGCTGACTGTATGGGCCATTGATCTGAACAGTACCGTCGCCGCCACCGGCACCGGCATTACCGGAGAATGGTGTTTCATTAAAGCTGATGTGCCATCCACGTATACCGAGCAATATGGCAGCCGTCAGACGGGAGGATTTATCGATTTTGTACAGCCGGTAGTCAAAAAACCACTGCTGGGTTTTGAAAAATCTGTTATTAATGTGGCATTGCGGCTGGAATATGTTGACTGGAATGTGGGCCGGTTTCAATCAACCGGTGGAAAAAGATACGACAATCTGTTCTCCGTCGTGCCCGCCATCAGCTGGAGGCCACAATCGCAAACTGTGATACGGGCAAACTACCGTTATCACTGGCAGCAGGATATTTTAGGGAATCCGCCTACGAGAATGGGCGGTTTTCAATTGGGGATCAGCTCCTATTTCTAAAATAAAAAAGCCCCGCTTCCTACAGACGGGGCTTACCAACCAACCAGGTGAGCCTGGTGTTATAACTGCTATAAAATCGAAGCCATAATCATTACACCGCTAAAATAAAACGACGAATCGGTGGCCTTGCAGACCTGCATCAACCTGGTTCATGATCTTTATCAGGCGCTTTTAATTCTTCCGGTTTTGAGGAGGTTTACAATGAAATTGTCGGAAATTACAGGAGCAAACAATATTTATTCAGTCAAATTGTAACAATATGGCTACAACGAAAGAGTCTTTCAAAATAGATGGTGAACACCTGTTGAAAAAAGTAAAGGAATTGATCAAAGAAGGGAATATCCGGCGAATCACCATTGATGACAAGGATGGGAAAGAGCTGGCCAGCTTCCCGCTCACCGTTGGGGTGATCGGTATTGCTATTGCACCGGTATTGGCGGCGGTAGGCGCTTTGGCAGCTTTAGTGGGCGAGTGTACGATATCGGTAGAAAAAGAAGTTTGATAAGAAAGTCAAATGAAAAAGAGCCCTCCTGTTTTACCAGGAAGGCTCTTTTATTTTAGGGTAGGCGGGCGCTATTGCACAAGCATCTTACCGGTAAGCATACCGTCTTTTCCGATTACCTGTACAATGTACATACCACTTGCCAACGGGCCACATTGTATCGAGAGTACCTGATTTTTTGTACTGCCGTTGATCATCTTTCCATAAACCGGCTTTCCATTCTGATCATAGATCCTTACTTCAGTTGGCAACACTCCTTTCCACTGCAGGGTAAAGTTGCCGTTATTGGGATTCGGACTGATCAATAGTTGGCCATTGAGCCAATCAGCTGCCTCTGCTTTCTTTGGAGCGGTAGTGAGGGGCTCTGACTGTAAAGTACTGCCACAAGGTCCGAGTTGAGCACCAATCAGCAGGGCGAGGGTCGCCTGTGCAGGAGTGTAGCACTGAGTAGATGTTCTGCCAAAAATGGTGAAGCAAACCAGTACTTTATTGTTCTGAGGTCCACAACGCACATCTACCACATTGATCACTTTGGAGGCAGTAGCCTGGCAGCCTAAGGAATCGGTTACGGTTACTGTATAGGTATATACGCCTGGTACATTCGGACAAATATAAATACCGCTTGACGTAGCGCCAGTTGACCACTGGTATTTGTAACCGCCCGGCGGACGTACACCACCACTGACAAAGGTATTCAGATTGACACACTGTAATCCATAACCGAGGTAGATCGTATTCGGTCTGCCGAATAGGATGCCGGGCATTACGTTCGGAATAGACACTGTAATGGCAGTATTCACTCTTACAATCGTTTGAGCCGTTGCCACGTTGCCTGAACTATCCGTTACTGTCCATTTGATGGTACTGTAGCCCGGATTGAACGCGCCGCTGGCATTATATCCCTGACCAGATCTGCTGGTAGCTCCTGTGATCGTATAAGTTGATGTTCTGATTCCACTGATATCAGTTGCGGTAATCACCGGTATAACATATTGTCCGTTTGACTTGTTACATAATGTCAGTGATCCCACAGCCGTGATGACAGGTGGTACAGTATCTATCACTGTACCGGTTATCTGTAAACCCTGGCCGACGGCATTCAGCGATTGCAGATTGAGTACTTCCTGATGAACGCCTGGTTTAGTAGTGGATTTAATACGAACATATACTGGTAGTCCTCCCACTTCACCGTTGACTGGAGTAATGGATTGCTGGGCGGCGAACGGTCCGGCCGGATTCAATGCCACTTCGAAGGAAGCAGGCGCTAAAAGAACCAATGCATCTGATAAATGAGTACCACTTACATTAACGAATGCAGGTACAGAGGCGATACCACCTTGTGTTGAAAGTGAAATGGCCGGTACTGTAATTTTCCGAATCCGGTTATTGCCCATATCTGCCACAACTACAGACCCATCACCGGCAACAGCCAGTCCGGCCGGATCCCAGAATTTTGCAACGGAGCCGTCACCATCTACATAACCTATTACTGATCCGGCGATCACTTTGCCATTTCCTGAGGGCATCAGCCGATAAATGGCATTGTGAGAATTACCGAGGATAACAGAAAGATAGATATTGCCGAGGCGATCGATGGCAATTCCGTCCTGGAACAAATCATATCCCAATGACTCTGTATGGATAGTAGTAACCGATCCTGTGGGTGTAATCTTTCTTAGTGGTCCATACCATTCGGTTACATATACATTACCGACCGGATCGACGGCCAGGTTGTTGGGAGAGTTGAAACTGGCGTTTACCCCATTTCCGTCTTCAACACCCTGTTCGCCTGTACCTGCAAGGGTAGTTACATATCCGCCCGGTGTAATTTTTCTGATACTATGATTGCCATTGTCTGCCACATACACATTTCCTTCGGCATCCACTGCAACTGCTATCGGACTATTGAATCGGGCATCTCCGCCCTGTCCATCAACAAAACCACTTTCCCCGTTTCCGGCCAGGGTTGTTACCATACCGGCTGGTGTGATCTTGCGAATTCTTTGATTGGTTCCGTCTGCCACATACAGGTTGCCGTTATGATCGATGGCAATACCTGATGGAGAAGAGAAACTGGCTGCTGTACCTTGTCCGTCGGCAAATGTGGCCAATCCTGATCCTGCAAACACTGTTACATTGCCGTCCGGTGTAATTTTACGGATCACATTTCCAGACTGTTCCGCCACAAATGTATTTCCATTCGCATCCACCACCACTCCTCTCGGATGATTCAGACTCGCTTCCACTCCCTGACCATCTATGGAGATTTCTTCACCATTGCCTGCCAGTGTGGATACATAACCCGGATCAAACTGAATGGCGGGGCTGCTTACAAAACCGGATACAAACAAGTTACTGCTTACCGCACCACTGGACGTCAACTCAACATTACCGCTGTAGTAACCAGCCGCATTGCTTCCGGCTAACCGTATATAAATCTTTACAGCATTTATTTCACCTGCATTGGGATTCACATTAATGCTGGCAGCGAATGGTCCCATTTCATTGGTTGAAAGCTCATATCCGGCCGGCGCATTCAACTGAACAGGCGCGGTCAGATCAAATCCGCTGATGGTAAAATACTGAGCGGGTGATGCCGTTCCTGTAGTGGTGCTGAAATAGAGACGCGGTTGATTGACTTCCCGTATGGCGTTGTTAACCGGATCCGCTACCAGCAACTCACCAGCAGCACCGAAGCTAAGTCCTGCCGCTGTATAAAAACGGGCTGAATCTGCCATTCCATCTGCATATCCATAATAATAGCCGGCTACACGTGAATCTCCCCCGCTGTTCAGGTGCCGGATGATGTAATTCACATCCCCGCTGATCGTTGTTGAAGTAAATATATTTCCTGATGAATCCACCAATACTCCCGAGTGAAATCCTGTAAATACTTCTGAGAAATAGGAAGTCACTACACCTTCCGGGGTGATCTTGCGAAGTGGTCCGTAAGATTCGGTTTCATATAAATTTCCCTGGTTGTCGAACACCAGGTATTCCGGATCATAAAAGCTTGCGCCTGTTCCGGTACCATCCTCGGAACTGTTTTCACCACTTCCTGCGAATGTACTGACTATGCCATCCGTTCCAATCTTGCGCACTCTGTTATTGAAATGATCGGTTACATACAAATTACCCAGCAAATCGACTGCCACATCACGTGGGAAATTGAACCGGGCAGATGCGGAAGGCCCTTCAAGGTAACCGGCGGAACCATCGCCCGCAACAGTCGTTACCATACCATCGGGAGTTATCTTCCTTATTCGCTGGTTATAGGAGTCCGCAACAAATACATTTCCGTCATTGTCCACCGCCAGTCCACTCGGATTATTAAACTGGGCGGCACTTCCGGTTCCATCAGCATAACCGGCAACACCCGAGCCAGCCAGTGTGCTGACCAATCCGGATGGCGTTATCTTGCGGATGCTATGATTACCCATATCCGTTACATAGCTATTACCCCATTTATCCGTTGCGATATCAATGGGGGTTTTGAATTTTGCCACAGACAGCGGTCCGTCTACCAGACCCGCCTGTGGTTTTCCGGTTTTGGTGGAAACGAAACTGCGATCAACAAATAAAGTCGGTACAGATGCGTGACCGGAAATACCAAGCTGCTGGCTGGCAGCTCCGCCAGAACTAATTGTAATCTTGCCCGATAAATTTCCACCTTTTGTCGGAGCACTCATGCGGATATAAACTTTTTGCGACTGCACTTCACCGCCAGTTCCAGGTAAATATATAGAAGAGGTAAAAGCTCCGGAAGTATCTGTTGCGATTTCGAAACCAGGTGTCACAGAAACTTGTATATCGCTTGTAAGAAAACTACCACTGATCTGAACCGGCATCGCTGTCGATGGTGTATTAAGCGTAGTATTGAAAGCATACTTAACTAACCCAAGTTTTCTGATACGATTATTGTATACATCCGCGATCAAAATATTCTGAGAGGCGTCTACAGCCATTCCGTCTCCATAATTCAGGAAACCCTTCTCACCAATGCCATCCTGGTAACCGGCTTCGCTACCGGTCAGGTTCGAATAACTGAAGGAGGGGCTGAAAGAAGATATCTGGTTACTATCCAGGTCGAACAATACAGAGGTATAAAAATATCCTGACGTATCACGGGTAATACCATATTTAAATCCAAACATCCCTGGAACCGTTATACTGCTTACAGTACCATCCGGGGCTATTTTCCTTATGGGACCGTCCAACTGGGTTACATACAGGTTGCCATCCTTACCCATCACCATTTTGTATATTGAAACGAAACTGGCCTCCGATCCTGGTCCGTCGGTATTACCATATCCTCCATTGCCTGCCAATGTAGATACATATCCGCTCAGGTTAATCTTGCGAATACGCCGGTTTCCTCTGTCTACGACATACACATTTCTGTATTTATCAACCACCACATCTGAAGGCGCACTGAACTGTGCTTCTGTTCCTTCTCCGTCTGCAAAGCCCGGTACACCCGATCCTGCCAAAGTCGTTACTACTCCAGCCGGCGTAATCTTTCTGATTCGGTTGTTATTTTGATCGGCCACATAGACAATACCGTCCGGATCAACATCTATTCCGGAAGGACTGTTAAACTGTGCCGCATAACCGCTCGCATTCAAGTAACCGGGTAATCCGTTACCAGCCAAAACTGTAACCAGCCCCTTCACTATTTTACGAATCGCATGATTCGACAAATCCGCTACATAAGTTGTACCATCGGGAGCAATGGCCACATCAACAGGGTTATTAAATCGAACGCTGGCGCCTGCTCCATTGGTAAATCCCGGCTCGCCATTTCCGGCAAACGTTGTCAGATAAGTTGGTTCAATTCGGATCAGAGGAGGAGCTATAGGTCGAGGGGAGTACTGCCATATATCACGGAGCGCCCCTACGGCATCTGAACCCAGTCCTATATAACCTCTATGATTAATTGAAAATGCAATACCTGAATTTCGGGCAGTTCCGGGCATCGAGGTTTTTTGCGTCCAGGAATTGGAAGCAGGGTCATATTCCCAGGTATCGTTTAGTGCCGAATAATACCATCCCTGCATAACATATCCTTTATCATCTATGGAAAGTGCCTGAGCGCCAAACCTCGGCGTGGCGGGAATATCAGCCTTACGGGTCCAGATATTGGTGCTTGGGTCATATTCCCAGAAATCGTTGAGCCGGGTATCATAATAATAAAACCCGGTTCCGATATATCCCTTGTTGCCAATGCTGAAACCACAGGCGTTCGTTCTGCCTTGTTGCGGTACATCGGCCTTTCTTGTCCAGATATCGGTACCGGGGTCATATTCCCAGAAATCGTTCTGGTATTCGGCATCATAGGCCGGACTGATCCGGTAGTTACCGGTACCAATATATCCTTTGTTACCAATTGCAAAAGAAACGGGTGTATACCGGAATTGACCCGGAAAATCGTTTTTCTGTGTCCAGGTATTGGCAACCGGATCGTATTCCCAGATATCTCTCCGCCAGTCGTAGCTGCCGACCAAACCCAATCCGGAATATCCCTTTCCATTAACCGCAAAGGCGGCGCCAAAATACCGGATACCTCCTCCAAAGTCCGCCTTCTGTGTCCAGGTGTCTGTGGCAGGATCGTATTGCCAGAAATCGTCATGATTGACCACATCATCCGAACCGGTGCCGATATAAGCTTTGTCTCCAATAGTAAAAGAGATGGCGCCTATTCGTATACCTGCCGGATAATTTGACTTCTGTTGCCAGGAATCCTGTGTGCGGGCTCCTGCTGAAAATAATAAGGCGAGGGCAAGAAGGTATAGAGGTCTCATAAATTTCGTTTAAGGTTACAGGTGAATCATATTATGTCTATTCAGTCTTTGGCATTTTTATTTTTTGTTGTTCCAACTCTTTTCGGCTGATATTGGGAAGCGCAACGCCAGCCTGTAGCTTTTTTATGACAAGCTGGGAAATCTTCAGGGCATCCTGCCGGCTGCTGAAAGGATGATTGCCAGGGATCCCGGGAATAACGGGCTGGTGAATTTTCGTTTTACCGTTTACTATAATGTCATATCCAAACCCGTCGGCTACCGGAAAGATCCGGCAGGAATAAACCGCTCTCGCACCGGGTGTTACTATCGCCGGGGTCTGTTGCGCATGGGAAAAATCTGAAGAAGCCACATTGGTATACAAGGTGGGCATCAACAGCAACCAGATGTAAGTCATGCTGTTCTAAATAAAAAGTGACCGAAAAAAGGTAAACGGACCAGAAAGGAACATTGGGATTCGGGCTGCGGATTCGCTTCGAGAAGGAATAGTTAAAAATAGTTCCTGATGGCCTTCATACTACTGATGATGATTAGGGCAGATAATGACTGTTATCAAAGTTCGTTCAATGATGACCTGCAGGTACAGCCTGGCTGGTCAGCTCAAAACCGGAAGACCTTCCGTCAGACCAGGCCTGTATCGATTCGAAAGTAGTGTCGCAGATGTTCTTAATGGCTTCATCAGTAGCAAATGCCTGGTGCGGAGTAACCAGTACGTTAGGAAGCGCGAGTAATTCATCGAGCCATGGGTCATTCAATGACTGACCGCGGTGGTCATAAAAGAAAACTCCTTTTTCTTTCTCATATACATCCATTCCGAAATAGCCGATCTGTCCTGAACGAATTCCCTGTAGAATGGCTTCTGTGTCCACCACCGGGCCGCGGGAAGTATTGATGATCATTACTCCCGGAACCATCTGATGAATCGCTTCCGCATTGATCAGGTGCCTGGTCTTATCATTCAGCGGCAAGTGGAGCGTAATAATATCTGATTTACTCAATACAGTTGATAAACTGGCATACCGGAGATTAAACTGTTCTTCGAGATCATGCTGCGGTTCGATATCATAGGCCAGCAAGCGGCAACCGAAGCCATGCAAAATACGGGCACATACCTGGCCGATTCGGCCGGTGCCTATTATGCCAACCGTTTTATTGTGCATATCAAATCCGATCAATTCATCCACCCTGAAATCATGCTCTTTCACCTGGCTGTTTGCCCGAATGAGTTTTCGGTTAAGCGCTAACATCATCCCTACTGCCTGTTCGGCAATGGCATAAGGTGAATAGGCCGGAACATTGGCTACCCTGATCCCCAACCGACTGGCAGCCTTGATATCAATATTATCATAGCCTGCTGCTCTTGTTGCCAGGTAACGGATGCCGAGGGAGGCCAGTATCTCCAATACAGGAGCTGAGGCATCATCGCCGGTAAATATGGAAACACAATCATATCCTTTCGCCAACAAAGCTGATTCAGCGTTCAATGGCTTTGAATAGTATTCCGTGCTGTGTCCATACTGATTCGCCTTATTGAGATATGGCAGCTCAAAGGGTTTTACACTATACAGGAGACATTTCATAATTGCTAGATAATTTGAGTGGTGTTTTTCCTTTCGGCCAATACGATGTTTTCAATTCCCTTCAGTACTGCGTCTGCATTGAATGAAATACTGTTGATCCCTTTCTGTACCAGAAATTGAGCGAATTCTGGCAGATCGCTCGGCGCCTGTCCGCACAAACCGATTTTCTTTCTCCGTTCTCGCGCAGTTTGAATGACCATGGCGATCAATTCCTTCACGGATGCATTTCGTTCATCAAACAGGTCCGCTACGAGAGCGGAATCCCGGTCAATTCCCAGTGTCAGTTGAGTGAGGTCATTGGAGCCAATGGAAAATCCATCGAAAAGATCGGCAAATTCTTCCGCCTGCAATACATTACTGGGTATCTCGGTCATCATATAACATTCCAGGCTATGATCAGTGGTTCTGTCCAAACCAGCGTCTTTCATTACTTTCAGCACTTTCCGGGCTTCTTCCGGTGTCCGGCAAAACGGTATCATTACTTTTACGTTGGTCAGCCCCATGTCATTTCTCACTCTTCTGATCGCCTGGCATTCCAGTTCGAAGCCGGGTTGATAGGCGGGATTATAATACCGGGAGGCGCCGCGGAATCCGATCATCGGGTTTTCTTCCCCGGGCTCAAACAATTTTCCTCCTAACAGGTTGGCATATTCGTTGGTTTTAAAATCACTCATGCGCACAATCACCTCTTTTGGATAAAATGCTGCCGCGATAGTGGCGATTCCCTGTGATAACTTATCTACAAAATACAATCTCTTGTCAGGATAATGGTGGGTGATGCTTTCAATTTTTGTTCTCACGGACTGATCGGAAATGTGATCGAACTCCACAAGCGCCATTGGGTGTACCTGCACATAATGCATGATGATGAATTCCATTCGCATCAATCCAACACCCTTATTCGGATAAAATGAAAAACGAAATGCCTGATCGGGATCGCCGACTATCAGCATGGGGGCTACTTCCGCCGGCATGGTCACCTGCCGGAAATTCCGGACAGTTTCTTCCACCTCCATTTTTCCACGATATACTTTTCCGATCTTTCCTTCACAACAAGACACGGTTATCCATTCGCCATCCTGAACAGTCTGTGTAGCCTGTCCGCAACCTACGATAGCCGGCACTCCCAATTCTCTTGCAACAATGGAAGCATGACTGGTTCTGCCTCCCTTATTGGTAATAATGGCGGAGGCCTTTTTGAGAATGGGATCCCAGTCAGGACTTGTCAGATCGGTTATTAAAATTTCCCCTGGCTTCAACGAATCAATTTCAGCGGGAGATTGAAGTATTCTTGCAATACCGGTAACAACTTTGTCTCCAACGGCCTGACCACTGCTGATCACTTCGGCTTTTCCTTTTAATTGATACTGAGTGACCAGGTATGGATCTTTTCTTGAATGAACGGTTTCCGGCCTGGCCTGAATGATATATAAGTTTCCATCTACGCCATCCTTAGCCCATTCAATATCCATGGGTTTTTGATAATGATCCTCTATCGTGACGGCCCAACCGGCCAATTGACTGATCTCAGAATCGTTCAGAACAAACTGTTCTCTCTTTTCCGCAGGTGTTTCAATATTTTTGACCAGGGCCTCTCCTTCAGTGTTATAGATCATCGTCTTCTCCTTTTCTCCCAGTTTCTTTTGAACGATCGCGTTCTTGATTTTACGGAGTGTGGGTTTAAATACCAGGAACTCATCTGGTGTAACGGTACCCTGCACAATATTTTCTCCTAAACCCCATACGGCAGCGATATGAACGATGTCCCTGAAACCGGACTCCGGTTCAAGGGTAAAGATCACTCCGGAGCCAGCCAGGTCTGATCGAACCATTTTCTGGATACCAACGGACAAGGCTATCTTGCTATGATCAAAGCCATTGTCTTCCCGGTACTTGATCGCCCGATCGGTATACAAAGACGCGTAACATTTTTTTACGGCCTCGAGCACTGAGGCAACGCCTTTAATATCCAAATAACTTTCATGCTGACCGGCGAAACTGGCTTCGGGCAAATCTTCTGCGGTGGCGCTGCTGCGTACGGCAACTTCCAGCTCCGATGCGCCCGACAACTGCCGGTAGCCATCGGTTATTTCGTTTGCCAGTTCATCAGGTAATTCAGCTTTCATTATCAACTCACGTGCAGCCTGGCCAATGGCATGCAGGTTGCCGTATAGTGTTCGATCGAGTGTTGACATCAGGTCCTGTAACGTTGACCTTATCATATTTTGATCCAGGAATAACCAGAAAGCCTCTGCCGTAGTGGCAAAACCGGGAGGTACCCGGATGCCCTTCGACGTGAGTGTCTTTGTCATTTCGCCGAGGGATGCATTTTTGCCCCCCACTTCGCCAACATCCTGGATGCCAACTTCCGTAAACCTGCGTATATATTTCATACACGATGAATTGAGGGTAGCAAGCTACCATGAACGGATGCGACCCGCCATGACAGAGGTCATTTTCCCACTTGATTTTTTATTCCTTCAACAGGAATCAATCAGGCAGCCTGTTCGCTGCAAACCGAAACTTATCATATATATCGCCATAGAAATGAACCTGGTTTCTTTCATCCAGCCATGCTGTCTGGTATATAACCATCACGGGTACTTTCCTGGCAAGGGCAATCGGATACGGCTTCTGATCAAGGGGATCGGCATGTGCGATGAGAGAATCCATTTTGTCCTTCCGGTCTTTCAACAACAACCCGGCCAGTTCAATGGCTTTTTCGACCCTTATACATCCGTGACTGTAGAATCTTTTATAGAAAGAAAAGAAAGCCCGGTAAGGCGTATCATGAAGGTACACATCATATGCACTATAAAACTGGATCTTTACGATTCCAAGCGAATTATCACATCCTGTCGACTGTCGCAAGGTGTAGGGGAAATTACCCGGGCCCAATGACCCCCAATGAATGGCCGACGGATCAACTACCCGTCCACTCCGATCCAGCACCTGAAAATTATTGGCATCGAGGTAAGAGGGATTTTTGCGAATCAATGGCAAAAGTTCCTGAACTGCGATCTTGTTTGGCACCATCCAGTAGGGATACATGACGATATCACTCACCTTACTGAACAACTGGGGTGTTCGGGTCTTTCGTTTACCCACCACTACTTTTGAATACAACATGACTGTATCCTGTCTGTAATACCGTAGTGAAGCAGAGGGTATGTTAACAACAATCCATTCGCTGTTTGCTTTTCTGAACCCATCGAGCCAGCGAAGATAGCGCAGGGTGATGCCGAGTTCCTTTATCCTGTCTGTAACCGGCACTCTCATCTCACGCAGAAGGCCTATCTCCGCCATTTTTAAAGGAGGAAAATAAAAAAGTTGCTGCCACTGCGACAGTGTGATTTGAAGTCGGGCGCTATCCATAACGAGCTGCGGGCTGTCTATCAACCCGTAGTTCCATAGCTGCTGCCGATAGGCCGGATCATGGGCATTCACCTTCAGTTTACTGAGTTTTATTCCACCGCGGTAAAGAGTATCCCGAACGCGGGACAAGAGTAAACGCAGTTCTTCCTTAACGGCCAGGTATTCGCGCGAAGAACATTCCTGTGATGTTACCCAGGTATCCAGTTGCTGTATGTTAATAGCGAGCGCCAGTTCTTGTCCGGGTTTTCCGGGGTCGGGCTCATATAACACTCCATCATAACCGAAATCTGGTGCTGATCCGAATTTAAACCCCTTATAAAACCGTAACAAGTCCCGGAGAACGCTGACTTCCTGGCGTACGGTGTCTGCTTTAGAAATAGGAAGATTGTATTGTTCCGGCTTAGCCACTGCGCCTTCGAGACCCCAGTCTTCAGCATGCTGCAACAGGTAAGTCCATTGATCCCTGATGCCTCCTGAAAAATACCAGCCGGTTTTTCTGTTCACTGTTTCATAAAATGCCTTCATATCAGCTGCGAATGATTTGTATGCCGGCCTGGAAATTTCCTCCATAAGCTCACCGGGAAGCGATTGTCCTTTCAAAGCATAAAAGGTCATCAATAACAGGTTGCAAAAAATCAGTCTTCTATTCATGTCGAAGCAATAAAAAAACCCCGCCACTCAGGTAGCGGGGTAAGTTGACCAGACAGTAGCTGGCCGAAAGGGCTATGCGGACGGCATAGTTGGCATTACTTAAGTTCGTACGGATCAATCAATATTTTCATCATTCTGGGAAAAGGCAGGCTCACCACCATTGGCACGAGCTTTCCATTTTTCACCCTGTTCTCTAACTTTATCTGCAAACTTTTTACCTTTTTCGGCCAACCCTTTACGGGTATCGGAACCTTTTGCCGGAGCCAGCAACACCCCTGCCACTACCCCGGCAATGGCACCCGCCGCGAAGGCAAGTAATACTTTCAGATTTCGGTTCATTGATTGATGTTTATTGGTTTGCGGTTTACTGTTTGCGGTTTGCGGTTTGCGGTTTGCGGTTTGCAGTTTCAAAGTTACGGCTTATGAGGATCGGTAATACCTGACGGTCATCAATCAGCTGTTTGATTGTACTCAAGCAGGTTGATTGATCAGCTCCCATTCACCGTGGTAACTCACTTTGGATTTGAGTGAATTGGACACCAGGCAATACTTCTCTGTTTTCTCGAGGGCCAGCTGCACTTTATCGGCCATTTCAATGGAGTTGACCCGAATTTTGGGAAATACATCCACTGTGGTAAATTCAAAATGACCGTCTACCATTTCCACCGCACCCACAGTTTCGCAGGAAATTCCTGAAAATGACAGTCCAAACTTCTTCGCAAATACCAGGAATGTCGACATGAAACAACTATTTACTGATGCGAGAAAAAGAGTTTCCGGGCTCCATTCTTTTCCTTCGCCGCCGAATTCGGTTGGAGTGGCCACTTTAATGAGATTGGTTGTATCACCAGTCGATAAACTGCCGGTATGGTTTTCGATCCAGTTAAGCGCTACATTAAACTCATAACGGGTACTTTTTTTGGGAGTTACTTTTACTGTTTCCATTTCGATTTTTTTATGCTGAAAAATACTTTCCATACAAATCTATACTCTTGTCATTTGGCAAACCGTGAGCAAGGTCACATTCACCCAAAAAAGAAGGGTGGAAACGAAATCCACCCCTCGAGAAAAAACAACAAATGACCAAAACCTATTTGTGTGCGATGAAAACGGGCAGTTTGTGTTCCTTGATGATTTCGGACACAAAGCTCTTATGAAATAACTGCGCCAGCGAAGACTTACTATATGCTCCGCTTATGAGCACAGCGCTTTTCTTTTCCTTCATCCACACAGAGAAATATTTTTTCGGGTCGATGTGCAATTCCAGCAGATTCAATTCCTTGAAATGCCGGGCGGCCAATTCCTCTATATAGTCCTGGTAAGGCATATTCCCTTTTCTCTCCACATTCACGAGGATGGTCTTATGGTCGCACCATTCCGGAAACAGGTAACAGAACTGCTTTATTGCGTAAACCGAAGATTCAGATCCGTCGTAAGCCAGGATATTGGTTTGCGGAAAAGTAAAGTGTTCCGGAACCACCATCACCGGGCATTCGGCAGCATGGAGCGCATCTTTCAGGTATTCATTCGGCTCGGCGACTCCCAGGTTTTCATAAAAACTTTCACTTCCCAAAACAACCAGGTCGGCAAATCGGGTCTCTTTCCTTAGCTCGGGCAACGCGAAATCCATGAAGTCTTTGTGAACCCTGAACTCGATTCCATTCTTTACGCACAGCTCTTCAAACCGCTTGATGTTTTTCCTGATCTTTACTTCGTCTGCCGCTTCCACTAAGGGTATAAACAAAGGTCCTTCGGAATGAGATACCGAATAACTCCAAAGACTTGAATAGTCGACCTGCGGCAGAAAAACACCTGTTAACAGTATTCTCTCCGATTCGTTCATTTTCCGGGCGAACTCAAAAGCGCCTTCCGAAAAATTTATTCCGTCAAAGGCCAGCAATATCTTTTTCATGAAAAATATTTTTGTTGATTAACTTAAGGTCATCACCCGGCATTCACAATCACAAAACTTTCGATACAAACCGGTAGAATTCCTGGCGGGTGTCAGTGAAAATTTTTTCCGCAGAACTGAATTGTCCACGGAGTTTCTCCTGTTCAGACAGTAATGGCTGATTCATAGACATGTCATACGGAGTCGCCTTCTCCTCAAACTTCTTATCCTGCTCATTGATGTTGTGCTTCAGCAAATCGATTTGCTCCTTTTGCAGGATAAACTGGTTTTGGAAATGTTCACTTTCACTCAATACAGTTTGTCCGGTATTCTGCTTAACGACTTCTCCCAGTCTTGTTTCCAGGACCTTGATTTCGTCTTTGTAGAACTCGAGACTTTTTTTCCAATCATTCAATTCGTGATGATAAAAATCAATTTTGTTGTGACGCATAGATCAGGTAGATTATTTTAATAGATCAATTTGACAGTACGAAAAGTTATTCAAACCGATCGCCCCTAAGGGCGACCGGCGTTGAACTACATGGGACAAGGTCTTATTTAACTGGTATTTGCTTTGAAAGTTGTTGCTTCCTGACTTCTTCCTTTTTGGGAAGCATCAGTTTCAGTATGCCGTCTTCATACTTTGCTTCAATAGAAGCCAGATTAATTTCTTCCGGTAAGGAGAAACTACGGCTGAAGGATGAATAATTATATTCCTTACGGGTATACCTGGCATCCTTTTCTTCTTTGCTTTCTTCTTTCCGGCTGCTGATAGACATGATGTTTCCATCAATATCTATATTAAAATCTTCCTTTTTCATTCCAGGAGCTGCCACGGATACCATGTACTTATCTTTATCTTCTGTGATATTTACTGCCGGCACCGTTATTTCCTTCATCCAGTTTCCGCCGTTGAACCACTCGTTCCATGGCTTGAAGAAATCATCCATCATGGATGGAAGCATTTGACCTCTTTTGGTTAACAGGTTGGTTGACATATGAACCTCCTCTTGTTTGAAGTGAAAAATTGAATTTGAAGCAAGTTTACAGAGGGTGGATTCGCTAAGCAAGGACTTTTATCAAGGTTAAGGTTGATCTCCATCACATCCCGCATTTCGGTCTTCCTAATAGTATAGGGTCAACGCGATATGCTCATACTGATCCAGCAACCCCTCATCTACAAATTCCACATCACCACCATTTTCAATAACTTTTTCGATGGCTTCATCCACATCATCTTTTATATGACCTCCTTTAACGGAACTGGTCGGATGATTAAAGCAGGTATAATTCTTTTCCACCACCAGCAAACGGCCTCTTTTATGTTCCGCTTCACGCATTACATTATCCATACCCGACACAATTTTTTTGGCTCCTGTGGCCACATCCAGTCTTTGCAATAAATCGTCCTGTTTCACTTTCTTCCAATCGGCCACATAAGGTTTGATTGCTTCCCTTATTTCTGAATCGCCGGCATCTTCATAATTGCCGTGTATGTATTGAATCACCTTGTCGTTGTAGTGGGTGATAGCTTTAAAGTGACCGATGGTACGGTCGGTTCCCATGACAAACAAAGGCAGCGAATAGGCTTTTAGAATATGTCCCAGGCCGCTGTCTATATGGTGCAGGAACTTATCGAGCATCACTTCCTTTCTGCCGGAGATATCGGTAAAGTTGGCCACTCGCTCCGGAATGTCGTTTTGCAAGGCCTCAATATTTTCCGAGGTATTGAAAGCGATTCTCATGAACTGAACTGTATTGCCGAGGAAAATGCGGCTTCTATGTCCACTTAATACCAGGATGAGGTACTTGTGGATGTCTTTCTTGCTGAATACGAGATCGCGTATTTCAAACCGCCCGTCAACAATAATCTTCTCTTCAAGCGGGATATCGAGATAATACGCCTTTTGAATTTCCGCAGAAACAAAGAGCGCAAGACTTTGTTTGAAGGTACCATAGTCCAGCTCCTTCACAGCCTGCCGAAGCCGGTTGACTACCGCTTTGGCGCTGGTTTCATCATATTTACCGGAGAGTTCGGACTCCACCTTCTCGATTACAGACTGCCATTTCAATTCAAGGTCTTTTCTCGAGAACATTTTGGGTTCAAAGGGCAGGAAAATGGACACACTTGGGGATGCTTTGATCGCCAAAGGCGTTGATTGTTTTGGGTTTGTTGCAGAATCAATCATATAGCACCGTTTTAGCTTTCAAAAATAGCGGTGGACAAGGCGGAAAACGCTGACGGTTATCAGCGGGTAGTTTGATAGTACTCAAGAAGGCGCAGAATTCTTAACGGTTATGGGCGATAAAGAGGGGTTGACTGGTCTCCCGCATCAGCGTGTCGGCCATGCTTTCCCTGAACCAGCGCGACACCATTCCCCGTCTGTAGGCGCCGGTAACAACCAGCGTATTAGCCGATTGGCTTTTTACATAACGAACAATCTCTTCTTCCGGGATTCCTTTTACAACATGATACTCCGCCTCCGGGTAATGTCTTTTCATATACTCCTTCATTAACGTGTTGTCGGGGAGATGAAAAGAAGCCTTTTCATTCTTTACGGTGAGCACTTCTTTGGGAAGATCATCAAAAACGGGGAGTACATAGGACAGCATCTTAATAGCAAATACCGAGGAGGGATCGCCATCGTATAGAAAAAGTATCCTTTGAATGGCCTGATAGCTTCCAGGTGTTACAAGAACCGGGCACTGTACTTCCGCCAGCATATCCCGCAAAAAACGGCTCGGATATTTCTCATCAAAACGAACCATTGTCTCGCCTTTGTCGATAACTAACAAGTCGGCATATACGCTTTCCTGCAACAATTCATTCAAGGCCACATTCCGGTCGCGATGGATGGAATAGTTGATTCCGGCCTCCTGGCAGCTCTTTTCAAACTGGTCTTTGGCCGCTTTACGCTTCTCCCGATCCTGGTCATCTTTCAATCTCATTTCCTTTTCGTCCAGTCTGTTTTTATGAACCACTTCGCTCAATGGATAACTGCGGTAACCGATGTCTTCCAGCGACACCCCAACCAGGTGGGCTTTTGCCTGCCGGGCGAGCACACTGGCGTACTCGACCGAACTGGGGGAATAACGTAATCCGTCGATGGCAGCGATAAACTTTTTCATATTGAGACGATTGGTTGAATAAAAAACCGAACCTGTAAGCCACCCAAAAATAATCGTCGCCCCTATCCGGCAACTATGACATCAGTTAGGCCGGTATCTGAAGTTGATCAAGGAAGGCTTTTCTATTTGAAATAAAATCCGGCCCCGATACTTATCATAGGAATATAGGCCGAGCTCCAGCCATATATACCTGGTTTAAAATCAAAGGCCGCCTTGGCGCCCTGCCGGCTCGCCCAACTCAGGCCGGCCAAGTATTGTTGAATTCTGCAGTCGATGAAAAACGGAAACCAATTGAACCGATTGCCAAGGCTGGCATAGAAACCGGTATTTACATAGTCGGGTAGCTGATCCAGGTTATGGAGTGAATACAAACGGAAGAACACACCCGTGTAAGGATTCCATTGTTTATAGTGCGAGGGAAAACAAAACTGAAAACCGCTGTGAACCTGGAATAACCGATAGCGCGACTGAGGAGAACCATAGCTGAGCCGCGTTTCCACATTATAGGTGTCACCCCAAATCTTGCCTCCAAACACGGAAATGCCGGATTCGAGGTTCGAAAACAAAGGCAAACTCCGGGAAGTAAATTCTGAACGAATGCCGGTAAATGGAGATACAGGATTGATCCCTATATAATAATACTCCCGATCGTCCTGCACTCCCTGGGCGTTGGTCAAAACAGGCAGGAACAATAGTAAGGCTGGTAATAAACAGCTGTATTTTTCATGGATTCGCATAGTGGCAGAAGTGATTTAAGCGTGAAATTATCTTCCTGCTCCGTCGAATGTCATGATTAGCGTCAGTAGGCCTGCAAAAAATGATCAGCTTTACTGTAAATCAGTCTTTAAAATGAATGAAGTAATTTGAACACAACGAAATAAATTTAGGTTGAATTTCCCTTCGATGAATACAGCCCCGAACAACCAGGCCTCTAATTCACACGAAATCAGCACACCGCAACTGATTCGGGGTGGGCGTGGCTATTTCGATCTGCTGATTCAACTGATCGGTCAGGCACAGAGTCATATTCACCTGCAGGTATATATTGTCAGCGACGACGAAACCGGCATGAGCGTGCTCGAAGCCATTTGTGCAGCTGCCGCTCGAAAAGTGCAGGTCTGTCTGCTGGCAGACGGTTATGCCTCGCAGGGTCTGCCACTTTCTATCGTCAACAAATTGAAGGAAGCGGGTGTTCAATTTCATTTTTTTGAACCCTTATTCAAAAGCAGGAACCTTTATTTTGGCCGGCGCATGCATCAGAAAATCTTTGTAGCAGATGGCACCACCGCCCTGGTGGGGGGGATCAACCTGGCCGACAGATACAACGATATCAATGACGTGCCCGCCTGGCTGGATTTTGCGGTCCTGGTGACGGGGCCGGAAGTGAGTGTACTGGACAAACACTGCCAGCGAATGTGGGAAGGCAAAGAACTTCCGCGGAATCTTTATCCCGGGGATCCGGTCAACTGGCAACCAGATCTTCACCAATCTATAATCAGGGTGAGGCGTAATGACTGGATACGCCGGCAGAACGAAATTTCGGCTGCCTATACCCGTATGTTATCGCAGGCTAAATCGCATGTGGTGATTTTCTGCAGTTATTTTTTACCCGGCAAGGTTATTCGCCGGCAACTTCATTATGCCGCTAAACGGGGTGTGCGTATTCAGGTGGTGATTACAGAAAGATCCGATATCCCCCTGGCCAAATATGCGGAAAGATGGTTTTACGATTGGCTTTTGCGAAGAGGAGTTGAACTCTACGAATACCACCCCAGCATTCTTCATGCAAAACTGGCGACCTGTGACAGTGTCTGGACAACCGTCGGCTCGTATAACCTGAACGACCTGAGCTGGTATGCCAGCATAGAATGCAACCTGGAAATCATTGATCATGCATTTGCAAAAAAGACCGAGAAGACTTTGAAAGAAATTATGGCCAGCGATTGCATTCCCATCACCAAAGCGGTACACGAAGGGCAAAAAAACTGGATAAGACAGTTTTTCAGGTGGCTGAGCTATAAACTGATCCGTCTTACCTTCCTGCTTTCCACCTCCTATTACAAGAGAGATAAAAAAGTACGATTGCCGCGTAAGGAGCAACAAGCGGCCAGGAAAAAAACAGCTTCCGTTTAGTTTCCCCGGATTCTTCTTAGATAAGCTTTGAAACGTTCGGCATCCCATCCAAGGAACCTTCCCCGTTGAACAACGAGGTGGTTGTCATCGGGGTGCTGAAGAAAGTAGTGAAACACAAACCGCGCCCGGGGTTCTTCCCATCCAAATATCTGGCCGAACCGAAGGTCGTTGAAGACAAGGGTATCATTCCATTGCTGAACAACATAAAACTGCTGGGAGAACCGAACCAGGTTTTTCACTTCCCGGTGATCGGAGATAGAGTCCAACAGATCGGTATGCCTCGGAAAGTACTCCAGGTTGAGTTGAGGCTGCCGGTCAAATACAGATCTGAAGCCGACGTAGTACCCGCTGTCATTACCTGCTACCACAAACCAGAGCCAGTTTTGCATAGGCGCCGGCGTAGTAAAATAGCGGTTATAACTTATTTTCTGCTGGGCCAGCATTTTCTTAACATCTCTATCGATCGAAAGCTTATTGAATACCCCGTAACCCAGGTAAAGGAAAGGCAAAACCACCCCGAAAAGCCACCAGAATTTTCTTCTTTTATGAAAAGGATGAAGAAAGATCAGGGCTATCATTGCGATGACGGGCCATATGGAGAAGAAGAAGTCGAGCACATAAATGGTATTGAAAGAATAACGGGCATGACTAAACGGTTCCAGCCAGCCGATTCCATAGTTATTGAAAGCATCCAGGAAGAGATGCAACCCTACTTCCACCGCGAAAAACAGAAACCATTTCCGGTATGAAATATTATGCGGATGATGGATTCTATTCGCCGCAACGGCCATGAGCGGCACTATCATCAGCGCAAACAACAAAGAATGAGTGAACCCACGATGGACCAGCAGGTCATCGGAAGTGGGCAGCCAGAAGGAAGCTACAAAATCGATATCCGGTATACTCTGGGCCAGCGCGCCCCATACCATGGCTTTCTTGCCGAAACCCCGTTCAAAAAAAGCCTCTCCCACGCAGGCACCAAGCGCAATATGTGTGATTGAATCCATGAATTCGGCGCTAAATATAAGCAGTACCCTTTAATTGAAAGGGACCAGTCGCTTTCCCGGTTTGTTATTTTTTTTTGTTTG
The DNA here is from genome assembly GCA_044226045.1 of Chitinophagaceae bacterium. GTDB lineage: Bacteria > Bacteroidota > Bacteroidia > Chitinophagales > Chitinophagaceae > Endoryza. Next base: position 28,565 of record JBGAHR010000021.1, on the reverse strand, counting down.
GCCTGTTCGCGTTCCAGCTTTCTGAAATAAGACCTGAACAGGAAATTATGCTTCAGTGCCTCCATATTCTGGTTAAACCCTTCGGTTCCCAACCTGATGTTTTCGAGGCTCGCGTGTATCTTCTGCACGATTAGGCTATCATCCAGTATGGCTCCTGCGGTAGTTTTGGGATTGACGACCGCACTTTGAATATGCGAGGCGGACATTTTCAAACTATTGGAAAGTGTGTCGATATTATTCGCAGCCGCCTGTATTTTGGTCATCGCCGCGTCCAGCTGTCGAGAGAACCCAGTGTCCTGCAACAACACACCCAATACACCTTTACCGCTTTTTGTTTCATTGACCATCTGTTGAAGGTCTGCAATGAGGGAGGCCGATCTCGAAGTGGTTAATTTGATATTGGCCGCTGACGACCTGATATCCGCCGGAATCCGTTCGTCGTTGAGCAGTTTCCAGAGTCCGGAACTATTGTTCAGCCGGTCTACGGTGACTTTCAGGTTCCTGGCTATGACCGCCACATCTTCATTGGTTGCAGAGAGCGTACGGAGCATCTGGTCAATATCAACGGCTTTACTGGTTGCAATCAGGTCTCCTTCTTTCACCAGGGGTGCTGCCTGGTTCACCGGTGAAATATTAATGACCTTATTCCCCATTAATCCATCAGTAGCTATAGAAGCCACTGCGTTATTATGCAGGAATGATTTGAATTTTTCATCGATGTACATTTGCACCTCTATAGTGGTATCGTTGAGGATTTCAATTTTTTCCACGGTTCCCGCCTCGATACCGGCAAAGCGGACGTTATTGCCAGACACCAGGCCATGCACATTGTCGAATCGGGCTTTCAACTGGAAAGTATGTCCGAACATGTTCTTGTTCTTGCCGATCATATAAAGCATAACCACCAGGAACAGGAGACCTACAAGGGCAAATATACCCAGCTGGATATTATTGAAATTTCTTTTGGCCATAGTCATTCAAAAAATTGTTTTATCTGCGGATCCGTTGAACCACTAAAATCCTGGTAAGTGCCCGTGGCATAACATTTTCCCTGGATCAACAGTACTATTCTGTCAGCGGCCAGCTTCACACAGGTCATGTCGTGGGAAATGATCAGGGAAGAGGATTTGTATTTCTGGTGTATTTCGATAATCAACTGAATGATTTCCTTTCCGGTGACCGGATCCAGTCCTGTAGTGGGTTCATCATACAGGATGATTTCGGGTCGCATAATGAGGGTGCGTGCCAGTGCGATCCTTTTACGCATGCCTCCCGACAGTTCGGCCGGCATCATATCTACAGTATGGGCAAGACCCACATCTTCCAATGCTTCCATCACCGATTTGTCCGCTTCTTCTTTTGATAGCTGTATCCAGTGACGACGCAAGGGGAACTCGAGGTTCTCCCTGACCGTCATGGAATCATAGAGCGCGTTGCTTTGAAAAAGAAATCCCACTTTGGCTCTTATTTCATCCAGTTGCTGATGATTGAGCTCGGTAATATTTTTTCCGAGCACTTCAATTGTTCCCTTATCAGGTTCCAGCAATCCAATAATGCATTTGATCAAAACAGATTTTCCTGAACCTGATTTCCCCAATACCACTACATTCTCGCCCTTTTCAACTGACAGGTTGAAATCCACCAGTACCTGGTTATCGCCAAAAGCTTTATACAAATGCTCAATAAGAATGGCCGGGTTTGTCGTACCCTCCATTGGCTTGCCTTCTTCATATGTCGTTTCCTGGATCATGTCAGTTAAGTCCCAAAATATCGGTGACCTGTACAGCTAATAAATCAATTACAAAAATCATGATGGATGAAACGACCACTGCTGAATTGGCCGAACGTCCTACTCCTTCTGTTCCTTTATTGGAATGATACCCTTTATAACAACCGATGATGCCCACGGCGAAACCAAAAAAATAAGATTTCACAAAGGCCGGCAGTACATCTCCGAAAGAAAGGTTATCGAAGACCTGCATATAGAACAGCCGAAAACTGGTGGTTCCCTGAATGTTTACTCCGACATAGGAACCATACAAAGAAATGGCGTCACCGAGTAATACGAGTATCGGAAGCATGGTGGTGGATGCCAGCACTCTGGTAACCACCAGGAATTTAAATGGATTGGTACCGGATACTTCCATGGCATCGATCTGTTCGGTAACCTTCATGGAACCCAGTTCGGCGCCGATGCTGCTTCCGATCTTACCGGCAAATATCAATGCCGTAATAACCGGCCCGATCTCCCGAACGATCGCGATTCCCACCATGGCCGGTATCTGCGATTCCACCCCATAATCTTCCATAGTCGGTCGCAGTTGCATTGTAAGAACCAGGCCCATGATAAATCCGGTCAGACCTATGAGTGGTAAGGATTTATACCCGATGAGAAAGCATTGCCTCAGAAACTCCTGTATTTCGTAGCGTGGCTGAAAAACCTGTACCAGGAACCTTCCCGCAAATCGGGTGATTCCTCCTGTCTCCTTAAAAAAATCATTTGTCTGGGATGGGGTAGACATACAATATGAATATACCAAATCTCCCCCAAGATCGCCGTAAAGGTTATGAACAGGATCAAGTAGTGAGGTGATGTTTGTCAAGAATGCGAATTACGCGAATTACGCGAATTAGACGAATTAGGCGAATTAGGCGAATCGCTGAAGACGCAGAAGGCGCTGAGAACGCAGAGTCAACTGTCGCGCTCGCTTCCGCTCGTGTCTTCCTTTCCGTTTCCCTTTCCCCTTCCGCTCTCGCTATCGCTCCCGCTCCGTTTGCCTTTCTCTTTCCGTTTCTCTTTCCCCTTCCGCTCTCGCTCTCACTCCCGCTCTCATTATGTAAGCCCGCTGACAGTTTTGCCCTTATTCACTCTTTGACGGCAAACTGCTGTAAAGCGTTGGACAGACTGGGGGTCTGCCAATGCTTTTCTTTGCGGCATAAAAGGTATAGTCATGAAAAAACAAAAAAACATGTTGTCAATGCTGGTGATGGGTTACTCCCGGAAAGCATTATCCGGAATCGGTTTATTGCTTATTTTGATTTTTGGTAAAGGCGCTCAGGCGCAGTCTTCCACTGGGAAGTACTTCAATAACCTGGATGCGAATGGTGTAATATTGGATGGATACGACCCGGTTGCATTTTTTACGGATCAAAAGCCGGTGAAAGGTGATCCTTCCATCAAATTCACCTACCAGGATGCGATTTATTATTTCGCTTCGGCACAGCACCTGGAACTCTTCAAAGCCGATCCCGAAAAATACAAACCACAGTTTGGCGGATGGTGCGCTTATGCGGTTTCATTGGGGCGCATCGCTCCCATTGACGTAAACACTTTTTCCATTGTGAATGGTCGCCTGGTGATTCAACACAACCAACGTGCGGTGAACGGATGGAATAAGGACGTACAGGGTAATCTCCAATTGGCAGATCGCTACTGGCCGAAGGTATCTTCCAATAACGGAAAGCAGATTGTTACAGAGGAAGAAAAAGGTTTTCTGAATAATACAGATCCTGATGGGGTAATACTGCAGGGATACGATGCGGTGGCCTACTTCACCGACAATAAAGCCGTGAAAGGCGATCCCAAATTCTTTGCCCGATATCATGGCGCCACTTACTGGTTTGCGTCGGAAGAACATGCCAGTTCGTTCAAGGATCATCCGGAAATGTATGCGCCACAATATGGAGCCTTCTGTGGGTATGCGATGAGCCTTAATAAACTCCGGCCCGTTAATCCGGAAATCTTCCAGATTGTAGATGGCCGGTTGATCCTTCAACACACCCAGGACGCTTATGACCAATTCAACAAAGACGTACCGGGAAATATCGTGAAGGCTGATAAATACTGGCCCGGACAGATAAAAAAACATGCGGGCAAAAAAGTAAAATTCGACAAGCCTGCTAAACCGGCTTCCGACAATTCCCGTTAATACATAAACTAATCAAGCACATCTTTAATATATAGCCATGAAAAAATTTAGTATGCTTTTCTTCGGTTGCCTCCTGCTGGCAACTACTTTGTCAGCCCAACTGCTGCCTGCCAAAACACTTTCGCTGGAAGCAGCCAAAAAGATCACTGCAGAAGCCGTGAAATACGCCAAATCCAATAATGCTCCCGGAGGCGCCATCGCCATCGTTGACAATGGTGGTCATCTCATTTACCTGGAAAGATTGGACGGAACCTTTGCAGCAGCAGCAGAAGTGGCCACCAAAAAAGCCAATACAGCCGCTTTGTTCAAAGCCCCGTCTTCCAAATTGGAAAACGCCATCAACAACGGCAGAGACGCACTGATAACGGTGGGGCATACCTTTTTACAGGGTGGTATTCCCATCATGGTTGACGGACAGGTTGTCGGCGCCATTGGCGTCAGCGGATCTGCCAGCGCGCAGCAGGATGAGGACATTGCCGTTGCCGGAAGCAAGGTAACCCTCTGATTCTTTCATTTTCTTTCAATCATTTTACATGCAACACCTGTCAACTTACAGCAGGCTGGCAACGCTTTGCCTACTGCTTTTCAACATACCATTCGGTGGCTATTCGCAGGAAACGCGCTTACTCGCGACGGATAAGCCCCAGGCAATCGCAGACCTTCGAAGCATTGAAGGCGCCTCCCTGGTAAAAGCCCAATGGAGTTATCAGCCTGCACATATCGAGGAAACCAATTTCCAGTTACCCGGCCCTCAAAAAGCGGGCATGGATGCGCTGCTGTTGTATCCCACCGGTGCAAGGGTGAAAACAAATTCACTCAAACCGCAGATCGGTGACCCGGCTTTTGACAAGGCCTTTCAACCCATCTCACCCGATCAACTGGAAACAAGATTGGGAAATGGTTTATTCTCTTTCGTATGGTACAAACTCGAACTCACCATCCCGGAGAAAATAGGCGCTATTCAAACAAAGGGCAGCACGGCAGTTTTTGAAATAGTGGTAGATGACTACAGTGAAATATGGGTAAATGGAAAACAGGCAATCGCTTTCGGACAGGTTGGCAATGGGGTAATCGGTGGGTATAACAGCCGCAACCGCGTTATTCTGTCAAACCAGGCCAGGCCGGGAGATCATTATACGATTGCTATCCTCGCTATCAACGGAGTGATCGGACATCTTCCCGACAATTACGTTTGGGTAAGAAATGCCGTGGTAGACTTTTACTCCGAGTGGCCAACCAGAGCTGATTGGAAAAACATCGGGAAGATCTATAAAACGGATTCCAAACTGGATAATATACTTCCCCCGGGAACGATGGTTGAAAAAGTGGCAGACGGCTTTTCCTTTACGGAAGGACCGGTTTGGCACCCCGACGGCTTTCTGTTATTCAGCGACCCCAATACCAACACGATTTACCGGTATGATCCTGCCAACAGGAATGTAACGGTATATGTGAGCCATAGTGGCTACACCGGTGCCGACATTGGTGAATATCATCAACCAGGCAGCAATGGGCTGGCAATCGATCAGCAGGGAAGATTGATCGTTGCCCAGCATGGTAACCGTCGTATCATTCGTCACGAAAAAAAGGGTCCGGTAACGGTATTGTCGGATCGCTTCGATGGCAAAAGACTGAACAGCCCCAATGACCTGGTGCTGAAAAGTGATGGAACGGTATATTTCACCGATCCCCCATACGGGCTGCCCGATTTCTTCGAAGACAAAAGAAAAGAATTGCCCTACCAGGGTGTATATATGATTCGCAATGGCGAAACGAAACTGGTATCCACTGACCTCGGCGGACCAAATGGGATTGCTTTTAGTCCGGATGAGTCTTATCTGTATGTAACGAATTGGGATATACGAGATATTCATCATACTAAAACCATCTGGAGATATGAGGTACAACCGGACGGAACGCTGAAAAATGGAAAGATATTTTTTGACTTCAACCTGACAGAAGATGAAGAAGCCCTCGATGGGTTAAAGATCGATCGCCAGGGAAATCTTTTTGTTTCTGCACCCGGCGGAATCAGCATCATTTCCGCCGACGGAAAACTATTGGGTAAAATAGTTACCCCCGAAAGACCCGCCAATATGGCCTGGGGCGATGACGGACATACTCTTTACTTAACCGCACACAGCAGCCTTTACAAGATAAAAGTAGCCACGGGCGGTAAATTCAGCTGGCAGCCATGAGAACGAAAGTCCTGTCGGGCGTTGCCCTGTTTATTCTTTTATCATTATCCATGCAGGCACAGGATAAAAAAAGCCGTCAGCGGTTTCATTTGTCCAGCAGCGTTGGCGTGAATAAAATACAGGGGCCGTTAAACAGGACTTTCCGTCATTCACTGGCCATCCATTCTGGCATCGAGCGAAAAATTGGTCGGAAATGGATACTGGCAATTGATCTTGGATTTAATACCATCCAGTATGAGCAACAAAAGAGGGATGTTCATTCGGAATACCTCTTTAAAAATACCCGCAGTTCTTTTATTGTTGCCGGATTGAATGCCGGTATTCAATTATTGGATTCTACTTCTCGCTTGCAATGCACACCTTATCTGGGTGCCGGCTATGTCAATACCGGTGAACCCCGCGTAACGGTATCGGTAGATGAGCGCGAAGTACGTCAACAGGTTGTTCGTCATGGTGGCCTGTTTGGAAGACTGGGATCCAGGTTCTCTTTTCAAACCCGCTCCACCATTCTGCAAACCATTTTTATCGACTGTTCCTACTGGAGCTCCACAATTCAGTTGAGCGATCATCGAATCAGGAGCGTATCCATATTTACGGGAATGCGTATGAAAATGTAAAATCATTCACTCAAAAAAAATAACATGAAAACCGCCATTATCACGGGCGCTTCCGGTAACCTGGGAAGAGCCATCGTTCACAGCCTGCTGGCAAATAATTACTATGTGATCGCTCTCGTTCCTCCCAATGATCCCAATCCATTAACCTTGCAACATGACAGCCTCGAGATCAGGGAAGCCAATCTGCTTAATGAAACAGATTCCGGTGAGCTGGTACAATCCATCCTGCAAACCCGTCAACACATCGACGTAGCGGTTCTGACGGTTGGCGGATTTGCCATGGGAGATATTGAACACACCAGTACATCGGATATTATAAGGCAAGTAGAACTGAACTTCAGCACTACCTATAATATCGCCCGTCCTGTTTTTGTTCACATGAAACAACAATCGGTCGGACGAATTTTCTTTATTGGCGCGAGACCAGGACTTGCTGCATCAGAAGGCAAAGGAATGATTTCGTATAGTCTGGGGAAATCACTGGTATTCCGATTGGCTGATTTGATGAATGAAGAAGCGAAAGGATTAAGAGTAGCCACCCATATCATTGTTCCGAGTACCATTGATACACCTCAAAACCGGAAGGCTATGCCGGATGCCCGCCATTCGTCTTGGGTTAAACCGGAAGATATCGCTGAAATTATCCGCTTTTACAGCGAAGAAGAAGCTGCAGCGATCAAAGAAGGAATTATAAAAATATACGGAGAAGCGTAAAATAAAATGGTTCTTCCGTGTTAAAGCGAAAGAACCATTACTCCACCCCTGCCTGGTTTTCCATTCAACTATTTGCTTCTTACAAAATCGTTCTACCCGTTTGACGACGAATCTGTGTCTTTTAGTGAGCGATCTTCTCTTGAAATCAAACCAACCACCTGTTAATAAGCATTCCGCTCAGTTTCGTGATTCTCATTTGCCATGGCAGGAAATAATATCATCCCGAACCTTTGTCCAGCTCAGCCTGTTGGTATGCCTGATGGTTCCGGGTTCCATGTATACCACCAACCAGTCGTCATTCCTGACCACCCGTGCGAGAAACTCGATGGGTTGTGCGATATAATCTTTCAGAAAATGATTCATCTTCTGTCCTTTCTTATCGAGAATCAATGCATAGGTAGTGTTTCCTTTTTCATCCTGCATCATCAATACCGGGCTCATACCACCTTCGATACATCTTACGGCACAATCCAGGTGAGGTTTGCCATACCCGGGTTTCATCACGCCAAAAAAACATTTGGGGTCGAGTACTTCTCCTTTTACCACTTGTAATCCAAGTTCCTTTTGCTCGGATTGATATGGCTGGGGCGCCGCCTTCCAATTCTGAATGGGCTGATCATGCGCATCAATCTGTAACAATGATTTTCCGTCCGAATACAACAGGGTTCCTTTAAAAGTGACCTGCTGTCCTTCCAGATTGACCTTATGTTCATGCTGCCAATCACTGATCACGCCTTCAGCACCAAACTTACCATACCCTACGAGAGGCATAGTCAATACAGTTCTCTTCCCATCCGGGTCTTTCCCGGTAACAACTTTTATAGAGGGCACGGGGGTTGACTGATAAACACCATTCACCTCGGTGAGTTGTCCGAATTCGAAGCGGGCGGTGGTGAACTTCTTCTGTTGCAAGGCTAAGACAGCCGCTGATACAATGGCTGTAGTGCCAAGCGCAAGGGCTGACTTCCTCAAAAAGGAAGAAAGCCCTTTTGGCGCACCTGGCATCCAACCAATATAGAACTCCTGATGATCCATAGCTATACTATTATATTACTGTTGTTGATAATTTCTATTCAATAAGCGCCCCGGGCCTTTCCGTCCCTTCGGGATACGGAGAGGGATGTAACCATACCTGACCATTGACAAGCTTTACATCATACGTACTGACCCGTTCTTTAAAAGGCGGAGGCGATTGTCCGTTCTGTGGCAGGTATTGATAACCATGCCAGGGACAGGTGATGCAACCATCCATGATCTTGCCTTCGCCCAAAGGCCCTCCCTGGTGTTTACAAACGTTATGAACAGCATAAAGCCGTTGCTCATGCCTGTACACAGCAATGCGTTCCCTGTCCAGGCAAAATATCTTCGCCCTGCTGTCTTCTATATCCTTCAACTCACATACATACACGAACCCATCCTGTTTCAGTTTAAACACCTGCAGATCAATTCTTCTTTCTTTTATGGCGGCGGCCAGGTGCAGAGAAATTAATGTCACCGCGCCAGACAATAACACCCATACCAGTACGGGGTTCTTCTCCAGTTGAATCACCCCCAGCATCACGTGCATGATCACCAGTGCATAAGCGAGATAAACAAACATGTGGAGTGTTTTCCAAATGCGCGGAGATAACTGATGCAACCAGAAATCATGACTGGTGATGGCCATTAACCCAAATATGATCAATGCAAAAAAGCCAAGAGCCTGAAACGGAAAGCCTGCCAAAGAACCAAAACGGGTATTCGATACAAACACCGAAACAATCGGATTGATGTTACCAAGAGCGTGAAACTGGAAGATGCTAAAAGATCCATGTACCAATGCTACTGAAAACATGGTAACACCCAGGTGTCTGCGGTTGTACAACAAAGGTAGAAACCGCCGGTCCAGTCTGCACAGCGGCCCAATGGCCAGGATGATATGAAGCAGGAGGATGGCCAGCGTTGAACTGCTTCGTATCAGCAGGGTTTCAAAAGTAACCTGGTCGTTAAACAACAACGACAATGAAATAAACACAGCCAGGTAAAGGAGGCATCCGATGCCAATCATCCTGTCGTATACTTTCTTTTGCCTGTTCCATCCAACGGCCGCGTAAGACACACTCATAACTTTATGTTGATTCGTTCCAGAATTTGTTGATGAATAAAATCGTACACTACCAGATAAACCTGTTTTTCCGACTGGCTGATGGGTGTCATTGGGAAGAGGTACTGCCCCCTTGATTCAATACGTCCAACAAGATGAGCCCTGGAAATTTCCTGTCCCGGTTCATCCATCCGGTAGATGACCGCCGAAGGAGTCATCAGCATTTGTTTGTTAGTCCACTCCAGCTGCCAGTTCATTTGTCCGTTATCGGTTCTGATCTTCGCGTTGTAAGCAGGCATATCATAATCGAGCCTTACCACCGGAAGTAAAACGATGTTCTCACCCTGCAATAATTTTATCGGTTCCCGATTGGGAACGGCCAGCCAGGCAAAAGTGATGCCTGCTGGAATCAACAGGAGCAGCAGGGTCCATACCTGGAAATGTCTTTTACGAAGTGACTTGATCATGGGAAGAGTTTTTTGCCGCGTGTATCCATTTTTTTAATAATAGTGGCCAGAATACAGCAGAACCGGGAACAATGATCAATCGGAATCCCAGTCCGGCACCTTTGGCGCCTTCATCAATTTTTTCGACACCTCTTATAACAAACAGAATGGCGAATACAAAACCCAACAGAAGGTAAATGGCTACTATAATCAAAAGAAAAGAGATCATTGTTTCATCAATTATGCTGAATGAAAAAAATGCTGTTGAATCCGCTGAACCCGTCCGGTTCCCGGTAAGGGTTGTGAATGTCCTCCACCCAGTAATGATCATCCACCAGAAATTTATAATAGTACTTTCCCTCAGGCAGAAGGGGAATATCAATCTTCCAGACACCATCACGGCAGGGCTCCATCAGCAACACATCATCCTGCCAATCGTTGAAACTACCGGCCAGGGATATCTGTGATGCCTGCTCGTGTTGAATGAAAAATGAAATGATCCTTTGTTCTTCATTGACCAGGGGCGATTTACTGACGGGAGCGGGATATTCGCGACTGATCACCTTCAGCAATGCCTTTCTGGGATGAACGATTCCAAATCCCTGTCTCTCCACCGGAAACTGCTTGTTTCTTTTAGCTGTGCTAAACAGCAATTGTCTTATTTGTGCCGGGCTGCAGGCCGGACAGGCTTCGAGCAATTGCGCTATTACCGAGCTGACGATCGGAGCTGCAAAAGAAGTACCATCCACATGCATGTAGTCGGGAGAAATGAATTTACGTTGCTGTAGCAGGCGTCTGACAGCCTCCTTTCTGTCCTCAGCATTCAGCAGGCTGAAATCGAATTCCAATGACAATAGCTCTCGATGCGCGTTGATCAGCCGGTTTGAACTTTCTTCGTCCGGCTGAGCGATCAGCTCATATAAGAATGCCGCTTCGGCGGCTTCCCTGGTACCGGGTAATATAGGCGCTGCGATCCAGATGGCCGGCGCAATGAGTTCAGGCTTTATCAATCCGTCAATGGTCTTTCCGTAAGTGGAATGGTACAGGTACACTTCATCGCCTGGATCCGGCTGGTTGTGATCATCGAATCCACCGACAGCAATTACGGTAGGCGCGCTGGCGGGCGGTTTGATGGAGGCGCTCTCCTCATTTCCAATAGCAGCCACCACCACGATACCTGCCTCCTCTAATCGGGCGGTCCATTGACAAATACTGCTTTCGGTATAAGGAACAACCTGGTTGGCGCCAAGGCTGATATTAACAATCCTGATTCGATATTCCTGGTGATGCTCATATACCCATTGCAATGCCTTCTCAATGTTCTCATCTGTTATCTGGTGATCGCTGTTCTCTACTTTGAGCAAAACCAGGTTCGCCTGATGTGCGATTCCCTTATAAAGTCCCTTGCTGGCATATCCGTCACCGGCACATACAACGGTGGTCATTGTACCATGCCAGTTTTCCCGGAGAGGCGAACGGAATACAGATTCGTCGGTAACCTCCTTGCTGATATCTTTTGCCAGCAACACTCTTGGTTGCAGCGCCACCAGGTCGGGGTGCAGGAAGAAACCGCTATCGATAAAACAGATTGTAATATCCCTGCCGGTAAAACGCTGGTCAGCGTCTAACCGAAAGGCTGTGGGAAGAATAATGAAATCATCCGCAGATTTTACAGGGAAGTAAGGTCCTATCTCGGGTATGACCCGCTGTTGTAATAAGATTTCCGTGCGATAGTAATCCACACAACGGCTGCAGATACCGTCTCCTTCCAGCCAGGAAGGGTTTTGTTGACGAATCAGATCGATGACCCGCCGCTCGCCATCCAGGTGGAATCTGTACAACAGCTTTTCCACCTGGTCATGGCACAGCGGGCATATAAGCGAAGTCTTCTGCATATGGCAAATAGACTTCAATTCTGCGTGTTCGCGTGTCGTTAGACAGACAACAATTCTGTCTCCGATCTGCAATTCGGGTTAAAGTGTCGGCGGGATGTCAAAGATGGGCCAGGATGTCTGCTACTGATGCTCTCTTGGTATAGTCTTTATCGAAATGGCGATAAACGATCTTTCCTTCCTTATTGATCACATAAACGGCAGGTACCGGCAGATTGGCGCCATTTTCTGCTCCATTGGCCACGGAAAAATCAATGCCATAGGTTTTATACTTCTCAATGGTCTTGTCATCGACCTTGAAAGCGACATCATAACTCTTCATGATGGCCAGGTTTTTATCGTGCAGAATGGGAAAGGTAGCCTTGGTCTTTTCGATGGTTTTATCAATGTTCTGTGGAACTTCAGGGGAGATCGCCAGCACAGAAGCTCCTTTGCCGGTAATCAGGCTCAGGGAGTCTTCCAGCTTTTTCAATTGACGATTACAGTAGGGGCACCACTGACCACGATAAAATACGAGCACCACCGAACCTTTCTTCAGTTGATCTTTCAATGTTACGGTTTTGCCATCAGCTGTTTTGGCAGAGAAGTCGGGAGCTTTGTCGTTTACGGCCAGTCCCCTGGGTTCGGATTGCGCTTGAACGAGTAGAGAAATCCATACAAAGGATACAAATAATGCTATTTTCTTCATAATCTTAAATTTCGGTAAAACTAACCAGACAGCCATCCTGAACTTGTCGCACAGCCGACAACGTCACAGCTGGAATCATTGTTTTACAAGAATGGCATGCCCGTCTTTATCTCTTATCAAAAAACCTTTGAATACAGACCGGGAGTCTGCTTTTATTTCTGTAATGCCTTTGCTGATGATACGAACATCAGACCGCTGGCATAACGCAAAGAATGAATTGACATCTTCCACCTTCATGATCGTATACCAGCTCCAGATATCATCCGACCGGGTCTCTGCCGGGAACTCCCTGCCGGGACCGGGTTGTAAATATTCCAGGAACTCAACACCCGGACCAGCGGCGCTTCGATAACCGCTGATATGAAGAGAAGCTTTCTCTACATTGTTCAAATGCTCCTGTTCGGTACCGTGATTCCAACTTTCGCCTTTCTTTTCAAGCCCCAGCAATTGCTGATAAAATAAATGACTGCTGCCCGAGTGACGTACGCCGATAGCTGTGTGATCAATTCCCAGGAATAGTTTTCCTTTAGGCTGATGCCATTTAGTTTGGCCTTTATCCGAAGGGAAATAGATCACTTCCAGGTTATGCCCATCGGGGTCCTGGAAATAAAATGCTTTTACGCCTGCCGCTTCCGGAATGGAAGGGGGTAACGTTTGCGGTCCGGTAGATACCTGTTGCACGTGATTCTGTCTCAACCACCGATATGCGCTATCCATATCACTTACTACTATGGCAATGTGTTGAAAGATCAGATCGTTACTCTTCGCATCTTCCGGTATCTTCCTGCCGCCTGGTGTCAGGTAGTCGGTCAGTTCGATCCTCTCTTCTCCCAATTTCAATGTTGCTACCCGGATGCGTGCACCAAAAACATTAAAGAGTGATTCCACCTCCTCCCCTGCCATCTCCTTCTCCGATACCAACTGAAACTTTAATACTTCGGTATAGAATTTTACAGATCGGTCGAGGTCGGTCACCGTTATTCCGATGGCCTCAACAGAACGAACCTGCGCGGTCAGATACTGAGCCTGGAACAGTAAAAGGGCTGCCAGCAACAACCCGTAATTTTTTCTTTTCATAATTGCTATACTTTACTTGTTGTCTGTGAAATCTTTGATGAACGAACAAACAGGAATGTTTCCGTAGCCAGTAACATTCCAAACAACGGCATCAGCTGATAGATCCACCAGCTATCCCAAATACCCGAAGGCAGGGCCGATGCAAATGATCGGGCGGGGTTCATGCCAAACCCGCTCACAGGTCCCGCCAGGACAACCCAACTGAAAACCAACAGAGATGAAAATACGCGGGTGTATTTAGTCCATTTCGGATGAGAAGAAGTGAATTGCACCATCAGCATGGTAACAAAGGCAATTCCGAATTCAACCAGCATCGCTGCTGATAATCCAAATGCTCCGGGCACGGTTACCACTGATCTGACAGGCGCAGATTGCAGACTGTTACCCAGTATCCATTGCATCAGGTATACTGCGACCGTTCCACCGGTATATTGAAACAATATATAAAAAAGCATATCCCAGTGACAGAGCTTGCCCATTCGCCAGAAACTGATGGACACAGCCGGATTGATATGCGAGCCCGAACGGGAAGTAAAGGGTGAATAAAAAATAAACAAGGCTGTCAGTCCCATGAAAATACCCATCAGGATATTTCGCATCCAGGACTGGGGTATGGCGGCATGCCAGGAACTTTGTTCATTCTCGAGCAGGGTGGCGAACAAACAGGCGGAGATCATAAAAATTGCCAGTCCAACTGCTTCCTGGAAATATAAAAGGTAATTCTTTCTCCACGAGGCTTTGAGTTGAACCCATCCGCTGTATCCCGTCACAACTTTTACAGGCAACGGTCTCATGATGGTAAATTTTTATGCTCATTCGCCGGGACCTGGGCCAGTTCTTTCCCGAGGAAATAATTCAGCAATGTCCGTATCGCTGCAATAGCCGCGAGCTGACCGATGTCGTTCCAACTGGGTGCCACGGCTGTCGCCAGTACATCGGCGCCCAATAACAACTCCAACGATACTGCCACGGAAGAACCAAATCGCAGCCGGATATCTTCTTCCCGGTGAAATACATTGTCGCGCTTCACCATGGATATAATATAGATCACCAATGTGCGAAGCAGACTGATGCCGATTAAAACCGCCGCCACAATTTCAGCAGCCTGGCTGACCATTAAAGTGATATCCTTAACCCAATCAATCATATTATCATTTTTAAAAAGGGGTTCCTGGACAGGAACCCCGTCAACCAAAACATCAACTGTCTAACGGTAAAGTGTAACAGTGATCCTAAACCAAAACCGAATAGGTCCTTAACGAAGATTCTTTGTTCAATACCTGTTGTATCAGATGGTCGCCTACCCTCAACGCATTGGCAGCAATGGTGAGCGCGGGATTAAAAGCTCCGCAACTGGGAAAGAAGCTGGCATCCAGCACATACAGGTTTTCGAGATCGTGTGCCTTGCAGTTTAAATCAAGTACAGAACTCGCCGGATCCGTTCCGAAGCGACAGGTGCCGTTCTGATGACTCATTCCGCTGATATCAAGATCATACCCGTTCCATTGAGTGTTCTCAAATCCATTGTCTATCCGGCCGAGTTCTGCAAATATGTTTTTCAATTTATCTTTCAGTCTTTCGTATGCTTCATAGTTGTTCCTGGTGTAGCTAACCTGTATGGTTCCGTCCGTACGAAGGGTTACCCGGTTACCAGGATCCGGCAGGTCTTCTGCTGTTAACCAGAAATCGACCGTCATCCGTTTCAATTCTTCGTAAGGCTTTCCGGGAAAGATCTTTTCGGCCAGCCATAAAATGGTTTCCGGATCGTTCCTTCCCATCAGCTGAATTTCACCGAGCGGTAACGGGCTGTCCGGAGCCTGGTGATAATAATCCGCCAGACCCAGGCTCTTTTGAAAGGTGGAATTGTTTTCCTTGTTGATAAAAGCCACGAGACAACCATTATGGTGCAACATCAGGTTTCTTCCAACCTGGTCGGAAGAATTAGCCAAACCCGCAGGGTGCTGCTTATTGGAACTACGCAACAAAAGCGCGGCCGTGTTAACGGCGCCACAGGCTAATATGACTAATCCGCCGTGAAAAATGGTTCTTTCTCCTTTCACCATTGCCACTACCTCCGTAACCCTTTCCCCGGTTTCATTGGTCATCAGTTTCTCCACATACGCGTGTGTGATCAGTGTAACATTGTTATGCCGAAGGGCGGGCCTTAACGCCGTTACATAGCCATCGGACTTACTTTCTGTCGGATCCGGAAATCCATCAAAATTCTCCAGCAGTACCGGCGCTTCGGTTTCGCTGAATTCCTGGGGCAATTTCACACCCATGGGTAGTGGAAAAGGTTTCAACCCCAGCCTTTGCAGCTTTGTGTTCAACTCATCGATAAATGGTTCGTAGGCCAGTGGTGGCGCAGGATATTCTCCTGAACAAAAAGGTTCCGACGGATCGATGCCACGCTTTCCATGAACATGATACAATTCTTCCGCTTGTGTATAATAAGGTTCGAACACTTCATACCCAATTGGCCAGGCAGGAGATACGCCGCCATAATGCCTGACTTCCTTGAAATCAGATTCGCGAAATCGAAACAGCGCAGCACCGTACATTTTGCTATTCCCTCCTACATTATAGTGTATGAAAGGCTTGAACGGCTTTCCATCCTGGTCATACCAGTCTTCCATGGGCCGATACCTTCCTTTTGTTACCACCTCATGAGGATCCCAGTTCTCCTTTTCTTTCGGAATAAAACCACCTCTTTCAAGGATCAGGATTTTCTTTCCGGTGGAAGCGAGCTTATGCGCGATGGTACTGCCACCACTACCGGTTCCAACAATGATGATATCGTATGATGTGCTCATATAAAAAATTTCAATGCAAGTAAATATTTGAGTAAAGAGGTTCCTGTCGTCTTTCAGACGAAACAGCAGAATGATAGTCTGTTTATGAATTAAACTGTCAGCAATATGGCAATACCGCCTGCGTACTATATGATCAGGTCAGTTGATAGTCGTGGACAACCCGAAGCCATTCCGCCACTCCCCATGCCTGGGCCACACAACCTCGCGGATGATGGCTACTGCCGGCATCCAGAATTTCGGATACCGAGCCAAGACAGCCTTCCTCGAGATGCGGCTTACACTGATCGATGATGGCCTGAAGCTTTTCGCGATCATGGCCTGTTTTGGCGAGTGCGTCAATATACGGACCAATCAGCCAGGTCCATGCCGTACCCTGGTGGTAAGATGAATCCCGGTGCCATTGATCCCCCCCATACATCTCAACATACCGGTTGTCATCAGATGGTAGTGTACGTATACCGGCTGGTATGTAGAGTTTTTCGGAAACAAGGGACAACACCCTCCTTGCCTGCTCATCCTCGATCAGCGGAAAAGGCAGGCTGATCGCGAATAGCTGATTAGGTCTGAAACTGGCGTCTCCCTGCTGCTGTTCATTGATTACGTCGTACAGATATCCGCCTGCTGCATTCCAGAAAAGTGGCAAAAAAGATTCTTTGGTCTTGGCGGCCTGGTCTCTCCAGTATTGCACTTGTTGCGAGTCACCATACATGGCCAATAACTCAGCGAAGATGAGTTGGGCGTTGTACCAGAGAGCCTGGATCTCAACAGGCTTGCCCATACGGGGCGTTACTACCCAGTTACCAATTCGTGCATCCATCCAAGTGAGTTGCTGTCCTTCCTGTCCTGCATTCAGGAGACCGTCTTCATCTACTTTTATGTTGAATCGGGTGCCCCTGATATGCCATTCCACTATTGATCTTAAAACGGGCAATATCCTGTTCAGTACGAATTCGGCATCGCCGGTTGCCTGTAAGTACTTATAGACTGCAATAAAATACCAGAGCGTACCATCTACATTGTTGTATTCCGGTTCCTCCAAATTATCCTGGAATCTGTTTGGCAACATACCGGCATCAACAACATCTGCAAAGGCCTGCAGGATTTTTCGAGCGTCTTCAAATCTACCAGTAGCCAGACATAAGCCCGGTAAGCTGATCATTGTATCTCTTCCCCAATCGGTAAACCAGTGATATCCGGCAATGACCGTTTTCAATTCGGATCCCCTGGCTACAATGAACTGATCGGCAGCCAGCATTAACAGTCTTTTAAAGTCCGACTCCTGTTGTGCAACTATCAAATTCCGGCGCCTGGCAATCTCCTGCTCAGCCAGCGCAAAAGGATCGCGTCCATTCACCGGCTGGGTAGAAACAATAATGCCTATGCGATCTCCGGATTGAATGTCACGGAAAAATGTACCATGATTTAAAAGGTCTTCCTGGAAATCCAGCCCCCGGTATTGTTCAACGGGATACTCAAACCGGCGATACCATTGGGGGTGATGATGATACTGTGCTTCCGGAATCGAAATGTAGACATTGTTTTCTCCATCCGGGCGATTGTGAAACACTCCATTGGAAAAATCAACATCCCAGTGAAGTCCGGGTCCTTCCTGCTGAAGTTGATGATAACCCCTGGCTGCCATCAATGGAAGCCATTCCATCCGGCAATTACCGGGCGCCTGCAGGATATCATACCATATTACAACGGTATTCTCGCCGTGAATCATCAACAACGACTTCCTGATTTGAACGCCTTCAAAATCATATATCCATTCAGGGTATAAGTCCTTGGAGAACTTTGACAGGAGCTGATTCCCCTGGGGATGGACGATGCCGGACTGATATACATGCATTCCCCATTCATACCGATGATCCCCGATAACGATCGTTTCCTCCAGCGATGACAGCAATAATTTTCTTTCAACTGGTGGTACAGTCGCCGCCATCAGCAAGCCATGGTAACGACGGGTATGCGCACCGCCCAGCGTGGAAGAGGACCAACCACCCAATCCGTTTGTCTCCAGCCATTCCAGCTCGAGCACCGAAGACTGTTCACTCAGCAGGTTTTTGTCTTTTTGTATCATCGTGAATAATTAAGAAGAGATGGTAGATTTTTTCTTTGCAGGAACGGGGCGTTTGTGTTGATCAACTTCCTGGATCAGTTTTGCCACCAGGCCCGTCCAGCCTGTCTGATGCGAAGCGCCCACTCCTCTGCCGCTATCACCATGAAAGTACTCATAGAACAGTACCAAATCCCTGAAATGCGGGTCTTCTTTATATATAGGATGTCCGTCGTGAACGGGTCGATGACCGTTCGCTGAAACCGCAAACAGTGATATCAGTCGTTCCGAAAGATCGTTGGCCACTTCGCTTAACATACTGAAGTTGCCTGAACCCAAAGGATATTCCACTTCGCTATCGTAATACCGGCAATATTCCTTCAGCGCTTTAATCAGCAGGTAGTTCATAGGAAACCAGACAGGTCCTCTCCAATTGGAGTTCCCACCAAATAAAGAAGACTCCCCTTCACCCGGCTGGTAGCTTAATCCGAATTCCTCTCCATTGATGTGCACACTGTAACCGGACTGGTGAACCTTTGATATGGAACGAATGCCGCCTGCAGATAAAAATTCATTTTCATCGAGCAGGGCCTTCATCAACTTTTCAAGCCGCTGCCGAGGGACCAGGGACAAAAGAATGTCTTTGTTATCGCTAAGGTCTTCGATCACCGCATGGTGATTGTTTTGCTGACGGTATTGGTGAAACCAACGCAGTCGGCTATTGAAATCCGGTAGCTTTTCCAGCAAATCTTTTTTCAATACCAAAACAGCAAAAAGAGTGGTTAATCCCACCAGGCTTCTCACTTTTAGCGGAATATATCTTCCATCCGGCAAGGATAACACATCGTAGAAGAATCCGTCTTCATCATCCCAACTTCCTGTCCAGTCATCACCGATCCGGTTCAACGATTCTGCGATATATACGAAATGTTCAAAGAACTTGGTAGTTACATCTTCATATGCCGGGTTAACCTGCGATATCTCCAGCGCCATTTCCAGCATATTGAGACAATACATCGCCATCCAGCCGGTTCCGTCTGCCTGTTCCAGTATGCCTCCACCGGGAATGGTATTGCTCCTGTCAAATACACCAATATTGTCCAGTCCCAGGAATCCTCCTTCGAAAACGTTATTGCCTTTATGGTCTTTTCTGTTTACCCACCAGGTGAAGTTGATCATTAATTTCTGGAATACTCTTTCCAGAAAAAAGGTATCTCCCTTACCCGTTCTTTCCTTTTCCATTTTATACACCTGCAGACAGCTCCAGGCATGCACCGGTGGATTGACGTCTGAAAAAGCCCACTCGTATGCCGGCAGTTGCCCATTGGGATGCATGTACCATTCCCTAAGCAACAAGATCAGTTGGTCTTTGGCGAACTGCAAGTCTACCATCGCCAGCGGTACACAATGAAAAGCCAGGTCCCAGGCAGCATACCAGGGATATTCCCATTTGTCTGGCATGGAGATGATATCTTCATTATTGAGCGAGGCCCACTGATGATTCCGGCCATATTTTCGTTGCGGTGGCGGAGCCGGTTGCCCGGGGTCTCCGTTCAACCATCTCGGAATATCTATATGAAAATACTGTTTGCTCCACAACATGCCCGCCAATGCCTGACGCTGGATATTTTGCCGGTCTGCATGCTTCGTGTCAGCGATTTCTGCGTAAAATGAATTCGCCTCTGCTATCCGTTGCAGGAGGATGTCATCAAATTGCTTAAACGGCTTCGCCATTTTCTCTTTCGACAATCTCAACTTCACCTTAACCGAGGTTCCCGCTGCGACAAGATATTCGTATTGGGGACTGAACTTGGTTCCTTCCCGGCGTTGTTCTATCCAACTGTAATCCTGGTTGACGACGGCCGTATGAAAAGCGTCCTTTACAAATGGATGCGCGTTCGGTTGACCGAAAAGTCTTTCGGTGTTTGTTTCATTCTCTGTAAATAATGTGCGGGAAGGCTTATCAAAATAAAAATGATATTGCTCTTCCTCATTCAGCTGTACCGATACCAGTCCAAAGTCTTTGTATCCTTCCTCCAATTTGATGGTCGGTTTTACCGTACCGGGTTGAAAACTCCAGAGATTGCGGCACCATAAAGTGGGCAGGAGTGATACATAAGCTTCTTCTGCCCCGCGGTTGTGAATCGTGACCTGGATCAGGATATCCTCTTTGTCGTTTTTGGCGTATTCGGTAAATACATCAAAGTAGGCTGATTGATCAAAGAGCCCCGTATCGAGCAGCTCATATTCCTTTTCCATCCGGGATCTTTCCCTGTTAACCCGAACCAGGTCGGCATAGGGGTAAGCAGCCTGCGGATATTTATACAGGTGCTTCATGTACGAATGGGTGGGCGTATTATCGAGATAGTAATACAGTTCCTTCACGTCTTCCCCATGATTACCCTCGTTTCCGGTAAGTCCAAACAGTCTTTCCTTCAATATCGGGTCTTTGCCATTCCACAGCGCTATAGCGAAGCAGATTCTTTGCGAATCATCACTGATGCCTGCAATACCATCTTCTCCCCAGCGATAAACCCTTGATCGGGCATGATCATGAGGAAAATAATCCCAGGCATTTCCTTCGGCACTGTAGTCTTCACGTACCGTGCCCCACTGGCGTTCGCTGAGGTAAGGGCCCCATTTCTTCCAACCGTGTTCCTGTAAACGGTTTTGTTCGGCATTCATGCTGTTTGCTTTTTAGTGTAATGTAAGTGATTGAGAAGTGAAGGTGTAGCGGACTGATTAACCATTGTCTTCAAAACCCGGATACAGGGTCATACCACCGTCGACAAAAAGTGTTGTTCCGTTCACATAATCCGAATCGTCGCTGGCCAGCCATACAACCGCTTTCCCAATATCCTCCACCTGTCCGATCCGTTTCTGTGGAATCAGTTTCAGTAATGTTTGCAGGTGTTCCGCCGTATCCCAGGCTTCGTGGTTGATGGGTGTGGCGATCGCTCCGGGAGCAATGGAGTTGATACGAATTTTTTTCGGCGCAAATTCCTGCGCGATGGTTTTCATCATCAGCATCACTCCTCCTTTTGAAGCAGCGTAGTTCGCATGCCCCGCCCAGGGAATTACTTCATGCACACTGCTCATGCAAATGATCTTGCCAACCGACTTTGATCTTTCCGTTTCTCCTCTGCGCAGAAACTCACGAATGGCTTCGCGGGCACAAAGGAACTGACCGGTAAGATTGACACCGATCACAAAATTCCACTGATCGAGAGACATGTTGGCAAAAGGAGCATCTTTCTGAAGACCGGCATTATTTACCAGTATGTCTACCGTTCCAAACTGCCGAACCACTTCCGCAAACATTTGTTGAACATCTGCTTCCTTTGATACATCCGCCTGCATAGAGATGGCGTGACCGCCGGATGCCGCAATGTCGGCAACAACCTGTTCCGCCATCTGACGGGTGCTGGCCACCGGATAATTGACCACTACCGTGGCGCCTGCCTTTGCTAATTCTTTGGCGCAGCCGGCTCCAATGCCGCTACTGGCGCCGGTGACAATCGCCACCTGTCCATTTAGTTTCATGCTATACTGTTTATGATGGTTTAGATAATACTAAGCGCTACATGCCTGGCCGCACCCGCCTTCCTGGAAGTATCCAGTGTTTTCCTGATCAACCCGATCTCCAGGTCATTCACCACTTTCAGGTAATAATTGCCGGCTTCCTCCTCGGATGTGTACGGGTTTTTATATTTTTCATTCCGCCTGTTCATAAAATAGAAATGATCCGCGGATTGCAACATTCTCCATTTCCGGATCGACTGGCTGCTGCCGGAACTCATTACTGTATTTTCCAGGCTGTAAATCTTTCTCAGCATATTATGTTGCATCGGGTGTTCACTCCAGATACAGGCTGCTTCACCCCTGTTCTCCCAGGAAATCGGCCGTTTTACATCGTACTCTGCCACCACCATTTCATATCCGATCACTTCCGAAGGCAGGGAAAAGCTGAAATCCTTTCGAGACAATATTTTTTCAGGGAGGGCTTCTATAAATTGAAATATGCCTGTTGATTCTTTCTTGTGAATTCCCAATGTTTCATAATCCATGAACAGGTTGATCACTTCATTGCCTGGCGGGTGACTGTGTATCCACTCCGCGAATTTTTCGGCCGTCAGCGGCTGTTCAGACCAATCGGGGTCATCAAATCGAAATGCGATGTCATCCGACAACCTTGGATTCCGGAGCAATAACGGCAAGGAAGAACCGGGAGCCTGGTATAACCTGTTGGGGCTGCGTCCCTGCAACACAGCATCCACTCCTTCGCACAGAATTCCCTTAAAGCCCATGTCCATCACCCGTTGTGATAAATCATTATCATGGATCAGTTCCGTATTTCTGTACACCGAGGGAGTAAGACCAAAAGTGGCTCGAACAAGTGCCGAATGCAGGCTCACCTGTTGCTGCCATTCGTTTACAGAATGCAGCGAAGCCAGGGAGTGATAGTAGGTCTCCCCCAGTATCTCCACACAACCGGTGTTCACCAGTTCACGGAAAGAGTCTATTACATCGGGTCGAAATCTTTCGAAAAGTTCTATCGCTGTGCCACTGATTGAAAAGCTTACCCGGAAGGATCCACGGTTTTGAAGGATCAGTTTCAACAGCAAACGGTTGGCAGGCAGGTAACATTGATCGGCCAGCAGATCAAATCTGTGCTGGCAGGATGAATGGGAGGGTATCTCACCTTTAAGATCATACGCCTCTATTACATCCAGCAGGTATGGCTGGTGTACTTTGAAGTACAAACAAATTGTTGTCATGGCAATACAATATATCCGGCGATGAATGGGGCTATTCAATCCATTTCATCATCCTTGTTTTTCACGAGTTGCAAATGTATCGGGAGGGGACTATACCGGTTGTCGTCTTCTTTACAGGGAAGACGACAACGGTTCTGTTTAATTCCAGGCCACTGGATTATTCAGCTCAATGTATTTACGGTCGTAGCAAAGCAGACCAGAGCTGCGGAGTTCGTTCAATAACATGTTTACACTCTGACGAGAGGTAGCTATAAAACTGGCAATATCACTATGGGTTAAATAATTGTTCAGAACAATCTTGTCTCCCACCCTGTTGCCGTCGGAACGAGCCCAGTTTTTAATAAAGCTGATGAGTCGGTCTTTCGCATCCAGGAACACCAGGTCGGCATGACGATTTTCCATGCGCTGTAACTTACCCGTTACTTTCTTGGCAAAACCCATGATCATCTGCGGGTTTTCTTCGAGAATCCTTTTGAAATCGGATACATGGAATGAACAGATAATTGTGTTGGCAGTTAGGGCTTCCGCACTTTCATCTGCATTGATTCTTCCTTCCAGGCCGAGGTCTCCGAAAATATCGGGCTCTGTCAGGATATCCTTAATGAATTCCATTTCAGCATTGCTGACATCGGTGATCTTGACCTTCCCTTTTACCAGGAAATGTATGCGGGTAAAACCAGCTTCTCCATACCCGATAATCTCGCCGCGATAAACAGTTCTCAGTTTCGCGATGCCGGCAGCTTCTTTTAACTTCTGCTCTGACAGGCTCGCCAGCAATGGGTGACTTTTAAGATAGAAGTATTTCATTTCTTCAGACATGGCTGTAGGTTTAAAGTTGATAAATGGTTATTTGGATTCGAGAGATAATGCGTTTTCAATTTTGGAGATCATTACATTCTTCGGAGTCAGTCCGGTAATGTGATCAACGATCTTTCCGTTTCTAAAAAAGAGAATCGTGGGCAATTCGGTGATACCATACTCCTTGTCGATTCCAGTTTCTGATTCCACATCCACAATAAAAAACTTCGCCTGCCCTCTGTATGAGTCAGCCAGTTCTTCATAAATAGGTGAAATGATCTGGCAGGCCCCACTCCAATCCATCTTGAACTGAACCAGAGCCAGGTTTGTACTGTCGATAATAGCGTCCTTAAAATCCTTCTTTGAAATTAACCGGGTCATCTTTTTTTCCGTTTTGTATACCAGTATAGCCAACTGGCGTGCCAGAAAAAAAACAGTGTAATACAAATCGGCTGAAACCCGCTACCAGACTGCATTTCAGAAATTTTCAAATTATGCACCGGCAACAAAGAAACAAGCTCCGTTTCCCAATATTTTGGGAGAATCCCAATGGAGAGCGGAAGAGGGAGCGGGAGCGGGAGTGAGAGCGGGAGTGAGAGCGAGAGCGGAAGGGGAAACGGAAAGAGAAACGGAAAGAGAAACAGAAAGGGAAACAGAAACGGAAACAGAAAGGGAAAGGGAAAGGGAAAGGGAAAGGGAAAGAGAAAGAGAAAGGGAAAGGGAAACCGCAAACTGCAAACCGCAAACTGCAAACCGCAAACCGCAAACCGCAAACTGCAAACCGCAAACCACAAACTGCAAACCGCAAACCACAAACTGCAAACCGTAAACCAACCATAAACCATAACCGCACTCACCCTCTCTTAATTCCCAGCTTCTTCATTCTCGCTTCGAGGGTGGTGGGGTTCAGACCTAATATCTTGGCGGCGCCTTTTTCTCCGCTGACACGCCAGCCGGTTTTATGTAGTACCTCCAGGATATGCTCTTTCTCTACATCTTCGAGTTTGGAGCCGTTGTCCGATGTATCAGGAGTTTTGTCGACAGGAATCCATTCCCCCTCCTCCAGTACACCGTGCTGGCTAAGGATCATAGCCCGCTCAATGATGTTTTCCAGCTCACGGATATTTCCGGGCCAGTTGTATTGCATCAGGGCATCCATGACTTTCGCGGGAATGCTGTGAATGGACTTCCCAATCTTTCCTTCGTGTTTTTTACAGAAATGTTTAACGAGTAAGGGAATGTCTTCTTTGCGGTTTCTTAATGGCGGACAAATGATCGGAAATACATTCAGGCGATAATACAGGTCTTCGCGAAATTCTTTTTTCTCGATAGCCTGCTGCAGATTCCGGTTGGTAGCGGCAATCACGCGCACATTTACTTTCATCGTCTTGGGATTGCCCAGTCTTTCAAACTCTCCCTCCTGTAAAACTCTTAATAATTTCGCCTGCAGTTCAACCGGTAGTTCACCGATTTCGTCCAGGAAAATGGAACCGCCATCAGCCAGCTCGAAACGACCAATCTTTCTGTCCATGGCACCCGTAAAGGCGCCTTTCTCGTGACCAAATAATTCGCTTTCGATGAGATTGGCTGGCAGGGTGGCACAGTTCACTTTCACCAATGGCTTTTTGCTTCGGTTACTGATGTTATGCACCGCACGGGCAATCAGTTCTTTTCCCGTTCCGGATTCACCCAATATCAGCACCGTTGCGTCTGTTGCAGCCACTTGTTGGATTTGCTGCAGTATTTTCTGGAAGTCCTTGCTCCGGCTGATGATCTCCTCGAAATTATAGGTGAGTTTGATTTCCTCCTGCAGGTATTTGTTCTCCAGTTGCAGTTGGTTCTTGAGTGATTCAATTTCTTTCAGCCGCAGCTTCAATTCTTCATTCGCCTTTGCCAGTTCTTTTTCCGCTTTCATCCGTTCAATCTCCGCGCCGGCGCGGGCGGCAAATATCCGGAGGATGGAAGTCTGGTTTTTGGCAGTGGTAGTCGGATTGGGATCGATCGCCAGAATATGACCGATGACTTCACCCGTTTTCGTGCTGAAGATCGGAACACCCACACCCGATTCAATGCCTGCTTCCTTGGGGAATTTTGCCTGCAACCCTTCCGCCATGAAGAAATCTTTCCCTTCCATGATGATCTCACAGGGAATATCGGCAGTATCGTATTCTACATTGTCGAGCACCTTGTTCCCATCTACATAGCAAAGCGTACGCAAACGCGTTTTTTCTTCGTTGGCACATTCCGTGATCACCGCATAACGCATCGTAAGTGTCATGGTAATATGTCGGGCCAGTTCGATCAGGAAGTCTTCGCCGGTGAGTCCGGAGGTGGCTTCTGAAACCGTGCGCAGCAACTCCTCCTCCATCTTACGTTCACGGATATCTCGAACCAGGCTGCAGGTGTACTCCCGTCCTTCAAATACCATGAAGTTTTGCGCAATTTCAATGTCTATCAGTTCGCCGTCTTTCCTTTTGAACCGGGCATCGAATACAACTCGTTTATTTTCTTTCAACCGGTCCCAGACTTCCGGCCAGTTGGCCGGCTGAACAGTATGGTTGAGGTCAAAGACTTTCATGGTCCTTAATTCATCCGGCGTATACCCGGATAATTCCACTGCCTTTTCATTCACCTGCCAGATGGCTCCATCCTGGTCAATCCAGAATACGGCCTCACGCAAATGGTTAAGGGTGAAAGCGTAAAACTCATTATCCTTTAATTGCTTCTTCAGTTCCTTTTCCGCCCGCAACCTTTCC
Source organism: Chitinophagaceae bacterium (assembly GCA_044226045.1). GTDB lineage: Bacteria > Bacteroidota > Bacteroidia > Chitinophagales > Chitinophagaceae > Endoryza. The sequence goes on along the minus strand of JBGAHR010000021.1, from coordinate 1,717 downwards.
ATTTCCGCTCCTACCCTTGCTGCAAAAATCTTCAGAATGGGTAATTGATTGCTATCCTCGGTAACCGGTTTTGTACTGGACACAATGATATGTCCAATGATCTTGCCTGTTACCGAGCTATGGATCGGTACACCCGTAGCGGCTTCTATTCCTTGTGATTCGGGAAATTGCTTATAGGCTTCTCTCGGTATGAACACCTCTTTGCCCGACAGGATCAGTTCGCAGGGCCGACCGGTTGTATCATACTCAATGTTATCAACAACCGTATTTCCGTTTACAAAACACAGTGTTCGTACCTGGGTGCTGTCTTCCTCGAGGCATTCTGCCACCAGGGCGAATGGCATATTCAGCGCCCGGGTAAAGTTTCGGCACAGCTCATCCAGCAAATCCTTGCCCATCAAACCCGAAGTCGCTTCGGAAATGGTTTGTAGAATGTCCTGCTGGTCTGCTTTCTTAGCCGCTTTAGCCATATATATGATAAATTATCTAAAGATAAACAAAGGCGAAAATTAAACAGGCGCTTTCGGCTTTACTGTCGGGCGCCCGACAGCAAAGTTTGAGCTTTTGTTAATATAAATTGTTCAGTCTCAATCAGTCGGTTGTAAATTAGCATAAAAAGCCAGCTTGCCATGGTTACCCGGGAAGATATTATCAGGAATTACATCGAGTGCTACAACCATTTTGACGTGGAAGGGATGATCCGCGATTTTGACCTGGGTATCGTGTTTAAAAACATCCAGGGGGATCAGGTTACCCTACAGCTCGAGGGTGTCGAAGCTTTTATCGCACAGGCGAGGGCTGCACTTGGTTTTTTTACAGAAAGAAAACAACAGATCCGATCCATGGTACACAACGATGACCAGACAGAAGTGGAAATCGACTATCAAGCCGTACTGGCCATGGATTTTCCAAATGGAATGAAAAAGGGAGATGTAATGAAAATGACTGCAAAGTCCCTCTTTAAATTTCAACACAACAAAGTAATCTCGCTCACTGATATCAGTTAACACTAAAATAAAAAAGCCCCGGCATAACCGGGGCTGGGTATGTTGAAATCAAATTTGCTTAGTTAACCCTCGAAAGTTCAAAATTTCCTTCGACATTGAAATCCACGTCTTTATTCACCCCATTGGTCAACTTACCTTTATCGCTAAATGTAGCTGAACCAACCTGGTGAGACTGAATTCCGCCGGGGTTATTAACTGTCATTACATCGTAGGTGAATTTATCTCCTGTTAACACCCAGGTTCCGTTGGCATAAAATGTATACCCGTTATCCCCTTTACTCTTATAACTCATAGATCCGTCAGGATAGATGGTGAAGCTGAAGTACAGCGGGGGCTGGGATTTGAATGTGTAGGTTCCGATCCAAAGGCCGGCTATTGGATATTTGGATACAGGATCTTCTTTGTCGCAGGTTGCAAAAAGAACAGACAGGGCAACCAGGCAGGAAAGGATAATTCTCTTGCTCATCAGCTTAAAGTTTGTTTTAGATAACAATAATACACAAACGAAAGAATTTTGAATAATATATTCCATCAACGTGTCGAAATTTCCGATAAGTGTGTTCGCAGCAGACATTTGTAATCCAAAAATGAACGTGTTTGAGACAATAACGTCCTTCAGAAGAAGAATGCAAAGGTAGGTATTCAACAAACATAGCCTCTATCGATCAAGCTTCTTTCAGAATGCTAAATCATTACATATAAATGTTTTC
>JBGAHR010000106.1:0-7411 GCA_044226045.1 Chitinophagaceae bacterium | reverse complement strand
AGCTGAGCTAAACTCCCTTTCCCTTTTTTATTAGGGAGTGCAAAGATAAGGGTTGCAGCATTTTAGCCAAATTTTTTTATTTCTTTTTTTGATTGCAGCGAAATGGGTTATTCCACCTGTCAAGTTTGAGTATCAATACTATTGGGATAGCTTTTTTATCCCTATTATCGTCATCAAATCACCCTGCTATGAGAGTTCTAAACCTCTTTCTGTTGATCGTTCTGGCCTCTTTCCTGGGAGTTTCCTGCCAAAAAGAACCCGATGAGGCATTACTGGGAACGAACCCATCCGGTTCCTGTAAAATCATTCGCGCAGAATCGATCGACTCCGGCTCGATTGATGACACGGCAGGATATGTCTACTCTGGCGATAATATCAGCAAGATCAGTTTCACCAACTATTATACCACCTTCGATTATTCGGGTACCCGGGTCTCAAAAAGAAGTTACTACGATATCAATACCAATGAGCAGGCTGGTTTCGATAACATATCTTACAATGGCGACGGAACAGTCGCTAAAATCGAAACCTATGTAGTGTTGCCACAATTACCCGCCGGTATTCTTGTGTATACTTACGACTTTACGTACACGGCCGGAAAGCTCACCCGGATGGTGGAAAAAGCGGACACGTCTTTCCAGGGCGCTCCAATGATCAACCTCTATGAGTATACCTATACTTATACCGGTAACAACATCACGGGCGTGGAGCAAAAAGATGTACTGAATAATACCACAGATATTCTCAGTTATGCCTACGATAACAAGACCAACTATTACAATAAAAAAGCAGGTAGTTTATTTACAGACTTATTCTTCAATCAAATTGACGGATCCAGTTTGCCGCTTGTTTTATCGGCGAATAATGTAACGAAAGTCAGTTTCACCGGAGGGGATGTTACAGTAGACTATACCATTGATTCACAGGGCAACCTGAAGGAGCTGCTGTTCGACGGATCCGTGGCGATTCGCTATTATTATAAATGCAATTAAGGGGTTGATAATAGCAGTTTATTCAGCTATTTTTGTAAAAAATCGCCAGATGCCCGTTTCTTTTGATCAACCCAGACCCCGCGAATTGGACCTGCCGGATACAGAGGTACTAACCGACTTCGAAGATCCCTGTAGCCTGATCGTCTGGAACGACGAGGTCAACACTTTCGAATGGGTGATCGAAACACTGATGGAAGTCTGCGGTCATTCTGCCGAACAGGCGGAACAATGCGCCTACATCATTCACACGCATGGGAAATATGCGGTAAAACATGGCAGCTACGAAGACCTGAAACCTTCCTGCGACGCTATCACAGATCGAGGCATCGTGGAGACTATCGAAGTATCAGCATCCTGATCTTCCCCCCAATTTCTAAGAGATTCCCCCGAACTCTTCGACTTTCATATAGGATTCCGTAGTTATACGCACATTTTCATTGGTGCTGTTTACTATCGAAGTTCTCCTGATCTTCCCCCCAATTTCTAAGAGATTCCCCCGAACTCTTCGACTTTCATATAGGATTCCGTAGTTATACGCACATTTTCATTGGTGCTGTTTACTATTTTCCGTTTCTGAATTTCATGCGCTCGATATTTTTCTAAACCCAGCTATGCCACTTTTTGCACTAGATAGTGAACTGATTTTTCCTCCAGTCAACCTGGCTGAGCCTGATGGATTGCTGGCAGTGGGAGGTGACCTCAGTCCCAAAAGACTGCTACTGGCTTACCGAAGTGGCATTTTCCCCTGGTATGAAGGAGAACATATTCTCTGGTGGTCGCCGGATCCTCGTTTTGTACTCTTCCCGGAAGAACTGAAAGTGAGCAGAAGCATGAAGCAACTAATCAAACTGCACAAATTCGAATTCACAATCGATCGCGACTTCCGCCAGGTGATCAGTAATTGCAAATCGATCAAAAGACGGGATCAGCACAGCACCTGGATTACCGATGAAGTGCGGGAAGCCTATATCAATATGCATGAACTGGGATTTGCGCATAGCGCCGAAACCTGGTTAAACGGAGAACTGGTTGGCGGTCTTTATGGAATTCGACTGGGCAATGTTTTCTTCGGAGAAAGTATGTTCAGCAAAACCAGTAATGCGAGCAAATTCGCTTTTATCCGGTACGTTCAGTACCTGCAGGGGGAAGGGGTGTCTCTGATCGACTGCCAAGTTTATACGGAACACCTGGAAAGCCTGGGTTCAAGAATGATTCCCCGCAGCAGCTTTATGAAACTACTGGAGAGACTTCAATTCCTCGATTAAAAAGCTAGAATTTCGCCCCTATATAGTGTGGTAACATCGCACGCCAGGTCGGCCAGTCATGCCCCCATTCGGGCCCCCAATTGTCAAATTCGTACCAGATTCCTTTATTATAAAGTATCTGCGCAAAATTTCCCCCGGCAGCAGGATCCTCATAGGCACCCGCACCGGTGACAATATGAATATGCCCGCTTCGCCTGATTTGCTCCAAAATGCCGTGGTCGGAGAGGTTGGGCATATAGTGAGCTGGGCTGTTGAAATACACATCATCATCAAAATAACCCTTGGTGTATTCAGTTAAGTCATATACTCCACTCATGGCAATCACGCCATTGATGAGATCGGGTCTTTTCAAAAACAGGTTCATGCTGTGGAGTGCGCCAAAGGAGGCGCCACAGGTAAAAATCAGGGTGTCCTGGCTGGTGTTATTCCTGATAAATGGCACGACTTCATTAAAAATATAGTTGTTCCATTGCTGGTGGCGTATCGACTTGTCGCGCGGATTCATATTATTGTTCAGCCAGCTTTCATTGTTGATGCTGTCTACGGAGAATATCTTCAGTTTGCCGGCATCCAAAAATGGTTTCAGGTGGTCGATCAGTTGGAAACGCTCGTATTCCAGGTAGTCGGCTGCGGCCGTTGGAATCAACAAGAGCGCAAATCCATAATGTCCATAAACGGCTATGGGCATTTCCTTATTCAGGGAAGGGCTATACCACGATGTCAGCTGTCTTTCCATAATTAGTCAGTTGTTGTGTAGTCAAGATAAGTCATCACCGAGATTTCCCAAAAATCATTTTGCTCCGGGAATCGCTCTTCCATTTTTCAATTGGAGATGATATTGCAGACAGGCCGGTAAGTCTTCCTGGTAATGGCTTACATAAATAAGAGTGGCTCCATATTGGCGGCATATTGAATCTACCAGCTGATTAAAAGCTTGTGTTTGATCAGGATCCAGGCCCTGGCAGGGTTCGTCCAGAACAAGCAAAGGTGGATTTTTCACCAGTGCCCTGGCTAATAAACACAGTCTTTGCTGACCCAGAGAGAGTAATCTCAAAGGTTTTTCCGAAAATTTTTCCAACCCCAGTCCGATAATCCAATCCGTTACCATTTTCTCCTGTTCTTCCGAAACCCGTCTGAATAGACCGATGGTATCGAAGAGACCGGATGCGATGACTTCAAAACAGGTGGATTGATCGGGAAAAAAGAGATGCAGTTCGGGGGAAACCAGGCCCGTGTGACGTTTGATATCCCAGATACTTTCTCCGCGACCTCTTCTTTTGTCGAACAGGTACAGTTCATTGGCATAAGCCTGCGGATTATCAGCGGTTATTAGGCTCAGTAAGGTCGACTTACCCGCACCATTGGGGCCCGACACCAACCAGCATTCGCCCTTTGAAACTTCCCAGTTGATTTCTTCAAGAATGATTCGCTGATCGTAACGCACAGTAACATTTACCATTTTTACTGCGGTCTTGAAAGCAGGCCAGTTTTGGGTAGACCTGGCAGGGGCTTTAAATACCTGATGAGTGTGGTTGTTTTTTACACGCTGAAATTTTTCGATGGGCCCGATAAAATGGATCCTTCCAGACTCGAGTTCCAACACCCTGTTAATGCATCGGGGAATCTCTGTGGTTCCTCCGAAAAGCAACACCGTGATTCCTTTTTCCGTGATGCTTTCAATCACTTTGTGTAACAGTGTTCTTCCATCCGTGTCGAGACCTGTAAAAGGACTGTCGAGCAACAGCACCGAAGGCTTTTTGAGTAATGCTTTAACCAACTGCAGTCGCTTGTTCTCGCCATTCGACAATTGTATGACCGGTTCTTCCAATTGCTCATCCAGGTGTACGAGGCGGAGCAGGTGAAGGGTAGTGGCTTCGTCGGTACGGAGGTATTCTTCCAGAACATCTTTAATAGTCAACGAATCCTCCGAATCTGTCGAATTGAATCGTTGCTGGTAGTAAAAATCGGTTGTATTGGACAGTGTTTTGAAGCGATGTTGTTGCGCTATCATTTCAACCTGGGGATTCCCGTGTAAGACCAGTTCACCCTGGTGAAACAGGGCCCCTGTAATAACATGGGCCAGGGCGGTTTTACCACTGCCACTTGGACCCGTAATGAGCCAATGCTGCCCTTTTTCTATCTGCCATGAGATATTTTCCAGCACGGATTGCCGGTTCAGGGTTACTGATATATTCTTTGCATCGATTACTATCTCGTTCATAATTTAAATCCCTGTACGCCTGGTTTTTTATTGGCTGCTGACATTTTTATGGTTTGTTCGATCCGTGCTTTCCGTGTTTCCGGTCTTTTCGCGCTATCAATCCAGGACAGAAATTGCTTTCTGTATCCGGGGGTAAAAGCTTCGAAATTAACCTGTGCTTGTGGGTTCGTTTTAAAAGCTACAGCCAGGTCTTCGGGAATGGTATTGTATTCTGCGTGTCGATCACTCTCCGATAATTTTTGCCATGATCCATTCTTTTTTGCGATCCTGATACAGGCCATGCCTGCTTCCTGCATCAAACCGTTTTTAATAAGAACAGCCACTCGTTTTTTATTAGAGGCACTCCAGACACTCCTGGGTTTGCGAGGCGAGAATTTTAACATCGATCTGGATTCATCGAGTGTTCGGGGAAGACTGTCGATCCATCCAAAACACAAAGCTTCTTCCACGGCCTCATCATAACTCAATTTCCTTTTCCCGGTACTTTTTTTGAAATAAATCAGCCAGACACCCCGGTGAACCTGGTGATTTTTCTGAAGCCAGTTTCTCCATTGCTGCCTGTCTTTGGGATGGTATTCCGGTAGTTCCTTTGAAGAATCGGTTGCCAAGGGTGTCAGTTTTACCTGTTAAAAATAAGACCTGAGATTGATTGAGTGAATTTAAATCCATAAACATAATACGAGGCCCAGAAACCTTCCGGTGTGCCCATGCAATTACGGATGGCGGATGACGGATGACGGATTGCGGATGACGGATTGCGGATGACGGATTGCGGATGACGGATGGCGAATTCAAAATAAAAACGCAAAAACTTAAAAGCACAACTTAATTTCCCTCACCTCTTTTTGAAGTGGCGGGAGCGCGAAGGGGAGCGATTGAAACATTAGAAGGAATTTTGGAGTGTTTTTGAATTTTTAATCCGTAATCCGTCATCCGTAATCCGTCATCCGTCATCCGTCATCCGTAATCCGAAATTGTTTTCCCGGTTCTTATCCACAGAGGTTAATAACTACCTTCTCCTTCTCAAAAACTGGTTTTGGTATATTTGGCAGATTTGAGTTTTTTTTGCACGCGGTAAAACCGCAGGAAATGGAGGCGGTTGAAGACGAGTGGAGACGAAAACAGGCATTTATATAGGAGTAAGTATAGCTGTTTTGGTTTGAATTTAAATATGAATCAAATTTCGCAAACAACTGTTTATAAGCAATATAGTTTTAGTAATTCACAAATTCGGAGAAACCACTAATGGCAAAGGAAAAAGACGTCAATCTGTTTGATTACAATGAAGACAGTATCAGAACCCTCGAATGGAGGGAGCATATCCGCCTTCGTCCGGGTATGTATATCGGGAAATTGGGTGATGGTAGTAGTCCTGATGATGGAATTTATGTGTTGCTGAAAGAGGTGCTGGACAACTGTATCGACGAACATACAATGGGGTATGGCAAACAGGTGGACATTTCCCTGGAAAAAGGAACAGTGACCGTAAGAGATTATGGTCGTGGTATACCTCTGGGAAAAGTAGTGGATGTGGTCAGCAAGATCAACACCGGCGCCAAATACGACAGCAAGGTGTTTCAGAAATCAGTGGGTCTGAACGGGGTGGGTACCAAAGCGGTAAATGCTCTCAGCAACTATTTTAAGGTAACTTCTTTCCGCGATGGTAAAGAGAAAACCGCTGAATTTGAAAAAGGAGTTCTGATCAAGGAGCATAAAGAAACCAAGTCATCCGAGTCGAATGGAACGATGGTCACCTTTATCCCCGACGAATCAGTTTTCAGGAATTTTCATTTCATTCACGAGTACCTCGACAAACAACTCTGGAACTACTGTTATCTGAATGCCGGTCTGATCATCAATTTCAACGGCAAAAAGTATGTATCGAAGAACGGGTTGCTGGATTTGTTGCAAAGAAGCACCAATCAGGATGAGCTCAGGTATCCGATCATCCACCTGAAAGGAGAAGATATTGAAGTGGCCATCACCCACGAAAACCAGTATGGCGAAGAATATTATTCATTCGTGAATGGTCAGTTCACTACCCAGGGCGGTACACACCTGGCAGCTTTCAAGGAAGGATATGTAAAAACCATCCGCGAGTTTTTTAAGAAAGATTACGAAGCAACAGATATAAGGGGTAGTATCATTGCCGCGATTTCAGTAAGGGTGCAGGAACCGGTTTTCGAAAGCCAGACCAAGACCAAACTGGGATCTTTATACGTATCAGAAGGCGGATCGTCCATGAAAAATTTCGTGGGAGATTTCCTCGCGAAAGAACTCGATCTCTACCTCCACAAAAATCCAACCATTGCGGAAGCGCTGAAGAAAAGAATCGAGCAAAACGAGAAAGAGCGCAAGGAACTGGCGGGCATCAAAAAACTCGCCAATGAGAGGGCCAAAAAAGCCAACCTGCACAACCGGAAACTGCGTGACTGCCGCTACCACCTGAACGATGAACCCTCGGGAAAAGACAAGGACACTATCATAGAAAAAGCTCGCGAAAGTACCATCTTCATCACCGAGGGTGACAGTGCGAGTGGATCTATTACCAAGGCAAGAAATGTAGAAACACAGGCCGTCTTCAGTTTACGGGGTAAGCCGCTTAACTGTTTTGGGCTGACCAAGAAAGTAGTGTATGAAAACGAAGAATTTAACCTGTTGCAACACGCCCTGAATATTGAAGACGGATACGAAGACCTGCGATATAATAATATTGTCATCGCTACTGATGCGGATGTAGACGGTATGCATATCCGCTTGCTGTTGATGACTTTTTTCCTGCAGTTTTTCCCGGACCTGGTAAAGAATGGTCACGTGTATATCCTGCAAACGCCTCTCTTCCGGGTAAGAAATAAACAGGAAACCATTTATTGCTACGATGAAAAGGAAAAGCAGGCAGCCATGAAGAAGCTGGGAAGTAAACCGGAAATTAC
>JBGAHR010000020.1:0-72874 GCA_044226045.1 Chitinophagaceae bacterium | reverse complement strand
AGGCTTCGGCGGTTTCGGCGGAGGAAGCAGCGGCGGCGGCGGCGCAAGTGGAAGCTGGTAATAAGTGGAATACGAATTACGCGAATTACACGAATTACTCGAATTACTCGAATTAGGCTAAAATAAAAAACCCAACAGGTAATACACTTGTTGGGTTTTTTATTCGAGTGATGTAATTCGCCTAATTCGCGTAATTCGTATTCCACTTATTACCAGCTTCCGCTTGCGCCGCCGCCGCCGCTGCTTCCTCCGCCGAAACCGCCGAAGCCTCCTCCTCCGCCGCTCCAGCCGCCGCCGCCGCCTCCACCGCCGCCAGTCCAGCCACCCGGCCAGAAAACGGTAGGTCCAAATCCGCGATATCCTCTGCGGCTCATGAATCCTCCGCCACCGCGACGATTGATATTGGCCAGGATGATGAGTATAATGATTGCGACGAAAATAAAGGTACCAATGCCTTTCCCATCATTTTTCTTGCGGTTACCATAGCCTTCAGGAGGCTGGTATTCACCGGCAGCTGCTTTGATAAGCGAAGCCGAGGCGTTTTTTAGTCCGGTAAAATAATCGCCTGACCTGAAATTGGGGCCAATATCCTCCTGAATAATATGATTGGCGATGATATCAGGAACAGCCCCTTCGAGGCCATATCCTGTTTCAATTCTTATTTTCCGATCTTCAATGGCAGCCAGGATTAAAATCCCGTTATTCGTCTTCTTGTTACCAATGCCCCATTGATTGAAAAGAGTATGTGCGTATTCTTCAATCGGATAATCTTCAAGGCTCTTGATCAGAACAATGGCAATCTGATTGGAAGTACTGTCGTCATAATCTACCAGAATTTTTTCGAGATCTTTCTTTTCCTGATCGGACAGCACTCCTGCATAGTCATTCACCAGCCGGGGTGGTTGCGGCCTGTCGGGAATTTTCTGTGCCCTTGCACCGGAACCGGCAAACAGTAAGAAAATACTTAAAAGTAGACTGGTGAATTTCATGCTTAGGGGGCTGTTCTTAACTACCAAATACAATTTCATCAGGTAATTCGTTTCTGTCGGTATCCTTGTTGTAAGGAAAGTGGGTATGCAATGCTTTTCCGATATCTCCAATTACTTCTACCATGGCTTCTGCAACCTGATTTTTGCTAAACCGATCTTTCATTCTCTCCACTTTTTCCTTCCAGAATGCGTCTCCTGCTTTTTTATAAATCCCTTCATCTGCGAAGACTGCATATTGATGATCCCGCATGGCCACATATACCAAAACCGCATTGCGTTCTTCGGTATGGTCCATTTTCAATCCCCAAAAAACTTCCGCGGCCCGGTCAATAGGGTCTACGAAACGGCATCTGCTTTCTACATATACCCGCACTTCACCACTCGTCTCTTTTTCAGCAAGACGAATTGCTTCCAGTAATTTTTCTTTTTCAGCCGCAGAAAAGAAATCCGGCTTTTTGAGGAATGAAAAAAGTCCCATTGGTTGAATTTAGAATTTTACTTCAGGGGCTTTTTCGGATCCCGGATCTGCTTTAAATCCTTCCTTCACACGGAAACCAAACATACCGGCAAACAGGTTATTGGGGAATTTTCTAATGGTAGAGTTGTATCCCTGCACCGCAGAGTTAAACTCATTCCTCGAAACTTTGATTCGGTTCTCTGTTCCTTCCAGTTGTACCTGGAGGTCCTTAAAGTTCTGGGTCGCTTTGAGGTCGGGGTAGTTTTCTACAACTGCCAGCAATCTGGACAAAGCGCTGGTTACCCCAGCCTGTGCCTGTTGAAATTCTGCAACTTTCTCCGGCGTAAGGTTAGAAGGATCTATCTGAACGCTTGTAGCTTTGGCGCGAGCTTCCACGACCTTAGTCAGTGTCTCCTGCTCAAAGTTAGCGGCCCCTTTTACTGTGTTAACCAGGTTTGGAATCAGGTCACTTCTTCTCTGATAGTCACTTTGTACGTTTGCCCACTTGGCTTTGACGGTTTCGTCGAGATTGACCATACTATTATAGCCATTGCACGCGCATCCACCCAAGATCACAATAAACGCAAGAATGATGATCAGAATAAGGTTGCGAGATTTCATGTTTTAGGTTTTTGATTTGTATTTAAAATTAACTCTTTTAGCAATTGTACCTGATTATTTTTCAGTGTTTAAACCAGGTTCATTTTCTAAAAGCAAAGAAACGAATCAGCCTGATCTGGTATATATGGAAATCGGGAAACAAGGCAGTTTTTCGGTAAATGCGGGCTTCCGGGCGGTAAAAAAAATACCCCGCCAGTGGCGGGATACTTTATAAATCGTTTTATGATCCGGTTCTTATTTTTGTAAATACATAGAGAAGCTACCATTTACAGTCTGTTTGGCCGGATCGCCTCCAACATCAACTATTGAAACGGTGTTGAAGTTGGAATAAACAACCAGTTTGTTGCCCTCAAACCGATATCGGGCTCCTGATACCTGGCTTGTTCCTGATCCGGCAGGTACCGAAATGGAAGAACCGGTCACTGTTATAGAATCTGATCCAACCCTGGTGTAACTTGATTCTGAATTAAAATTTGGCAAAACAAAATTGAGCGGCGCTTCCAGAGAATCTAAAAGATCTGCATTCACATAGAAATACCCCTTTAAAGTAGAATTTATGGAGTAGCCGAAATCCTTATAAATCATCTTATCTGCCGTGAAGGTAACGGTGCCCTTATTGTCGGTAGTAGAATATTTTGTAAACGTCACCGTCTTTAAGAGGTCGGTACCATCTGTCATCTCTACGGTGGCCACCGTTTCGCTGGTGGCGCCAACAAACCTCCAGGTTCCGATGATATTACCTGTTGTGCCACCACCACCGGCCGTTCCTCCTGTCCCGGAACTGGAATCCACGGAAATTTCTTTCTGACAACTGATGAGGGAGGTAACAACCAGTAAAAAAAACAATATTTTCTTCATAGCACGTTATTTAAAGTAGAGGTATATACGAAAATTCCTTACAATACTACGCATTTCGAGCGATAAATATACACTGACGGGAAAATGCCTACTCTTTTACAGCGGCTATACCCGGCAGTTCCTTTCCTTCAAAATATTCCAACATCGCCCCACCGCCGGTTGATATATAACTCACTTTGTCTGCATACCCAAAATCATTCACCGCCGCGACACTATCTCCGCCACCCACCAGGCTGAAGGCTCCTTTTTTAGTAGCGTCGGCCGTTGCGGCTGCGATAGTCTTGGTACCATGCTGAAACTTTTCCATTTCAAATACCCCCATCGGACCATTCCAGAGAATGGTTTTGGATTTGGCAATTACATGAGAAAACTGTTCGCTGGCGTTTGGACCGATATCGAGCCCCATCCATCCATCGGGAATGTTGTTGCTGGGTGCATTGGAAGTTTGGGCATTCGCATCGAATTTATCTGCAATGATGGAATCGGATGGCAGGTGAATGCTCACTCCTTTTTCTGCAGCTTTTTTCAACAATTCGTTGGCGGTATCAAGACGATCATCTTCGCAAAGGGAATTACCGATCTTTCCTCCCTGGGCCTTACAGAATGTGTAAGCCATGCCTCCACCGATGATAATATCAGTGGCTCTTTCGAGCAGGTTTTCTATGATGAGGATTTTATCGCTCACTTTGGCGCCACCGATGATGGCTGTAAAAGGCTTTTGGGCGTTGTGCAGTACTTTCTCGGCGCTGGCTACTTCAGCTTCCATCAGCAGTCCAAACATTCTTTTATCGGCAGGGAAAAACTGCGCAATGACCGCTGTGGAAGCATGGGCGCGATGGGCGGTTCCAAATGCATCATTCACATACACGTCTCCCAGCTTGCTGAGTTTTTCCGCGAATGCCTTATCACCTTTTTCTTCTTCCTTATAAAATCTGAGATTTTCGAGCAGTAATACTTCGCCAGGCCTCAGCATGCTGGCAGTCAAGTAGGCCTGCTCTCCGATACAATCATTGGCAAACAGCACTTTCGTATCCCCTAACAATTCATGCAGGTGTTTTACCAGGTGTTTCAGTGAAGACTTGTCTTCCGGTCCTTCTTTCGGCCTGCCGAGGTGACTCATCAGTATTACACTGCCGCCATCAGCCAGCACTTTACGAATGGTGGGAATAGCAGCCTTCATTCTTGTATCGTCTGTGATTTCAAAAGATTTTTTGTCGAGCGGAACGTTGAAATCCACTCTTATCAATGCTTTCTGCCCTGAAAAATTATACTGGCTGAATTTGCTCATATAAATGATTTTAAGGTGCTTTTTTTTGGCAAATTACGACTTGCGTAACGCTTTTTGATTGAATAATTTGCTGATCGATCACCACGAAACGGGTTCGCAGATAGTTTTTGAATTCCACCGCGTTCCATTCGCGGTAATGCGCGGTGTTTTCGGGAGGGCCAAAATCCATTTTTCCCGCCACTTGATCTCGTTCGGGTGTACTGATCACGAGCAGGCGAAAATTGATATCGCTTAGAAAATCAAGCAGGTCATCGGGGTTCTGTAAATGTTCGATAACATCTGCGCATACGACCATATCTGTTTGCAGATTGGCGGGCTCCACGGAATCGAACAACAGCCATTTTCTCTCGGGATAAGTGTTAAGGAGAAAGGAATAAGTGGGATTGACTTCTATGCCGGTAGTGTCCAGGTGTCCCAACTGGTGAACGAGCTTGTATCCTGAGCCGCAACCCACGTCCAATACAGATGAACAGTCATTGTCTTTTGCCAGCCGGGCTGCCAGGTCGTACACTTCTTTCTGCCATTCATCGGTACTGTTGCGGGCATCGAGTTGTTCAGCGTGAACGGCATGATGATACCCCGCCTTGATAAAAAAGAAACTGTGGGGTTGCCGACTGGTATTGCGATTACCGAACAATCGGTAAAATTTCTTGGCAGCGATTCTTTGGAGTATCGCCCATCTGTGCTTCCAGGTAGAATTGTAGGTTGCCAAAGTAGATGGTCGGTTTAAAATGAAAAGTTGCAAACCATGAGAAGATTCTTCACAAGGTTTGCAACTGATCCGCCTTCGGCGGGCTATTGATGATTTATTTTGAAATCATTTGAGCGAAATAGTTCACTGTGCGAACCAGCTGGCTCACATAGCTCATTTCGTTATCGTACCAGGCAACTGTTCTTACGATCTGGGTATCTCCCACGGTCTGAACTTTTGTTTGGGTGGCATCGAACAATGAACCATAAGTGATACCAATGATGTCACTGCTGACGATTTCATCTGTGGTATATCCAAAGCTTTCGTTGCTGGCGGCTTTCATCGCAGCATTGATCTCATCGGCTGTTGTTTTCTTACCGAGGATGGCAGTGAGCTCGGTCAGTGAGCCGGTGAGGGTGGGAACGCGTTGTGCGCTTCCATCGAGTTTACCTTTCAAGCCTGGCAACACGAGACCGATCGCTTTGGCAGCGCCGGTGCTGTTGGGTACAATATTGTGTGCAGCCGCTCTCGCACGACGAAGATCACCTTTCGGGTGTGGTGCATCTTGTGTGTTCTGGTCGTTGGTATAGGCGTGAACCGTTGTCATCAGACCGTTAACGATACCGAAAGTTTTGTCGAGAACATCTGCCATCGGTGCGAGGCAGTTGGTGGTGCAGGAAGCGCAGCTGATGATGGTTTCTGAACCATCGAGCGTATGATGGTTTACGTTGAAAACAATTGTTTTCAGGTCACCGGTGGCTGGAGCGGAAATAACCACTCTTTTCGCGCCGGCTTTCAGGTGGGCCGCTGCTTTGTCTTTATCAGTAAAGAATCCTGTACATTCCAACACCACATCTACCCCATGATCACCCCAGGGAATTTGTGCAGGATCTTTCTGCGCGTATATTTTCACTTCATCACCGTTTACGATGATGGCGTTTTCGGTAGCGGTTACTTCTTCATTGAATCTTCCTTGTGCACTATCGTACTTCAGCAGGTGCGCCAGCACTTTTGGACTGGTCAAATCGTTTATGGCTACTACATCAATTCCTTTCATGTTATAGATCTGGCGATAAACCAGGCGACCAATTCTTCCAAATCCATTGATCGCTACTTTAACTGTGCTCATCTTTTAAATCAGTTTAAAAGTTAAAAATGAGTGGCGAAGTTACGGAAAGAGGGATAAATGAAAGTTCGATTCCATTATTTAGTTAACGGGGTACTATCACCTGTTAGCATCAGAATGGGATTCTGTATGATCACCAATGATCAGGTTATCAATTGTGGCAGTGAGAAGAGGGGCGTTTTTAATCTTCTTTAAATAGTAATGTCCCTTGCCCTGGTTATTCCAGTTATTGCTGCCGTCTTCCTTTGCGATATATCGGCCTTCGGCAACTTCAAAGTATTCGGCATATCCTTTAACGGCTACCAAAACAGCCGTTTCGTCCCAACTCATCCGACCGTTCTTATCATTCGGATCCATTGGAATGCAAATGGAAAATACATCTTTGACCGGTGAGTGCATCAGGTCGCTTTTTCGCGTGATCGGCAACCCGGTGAAGATAGCGGCTCCTATTTCAAAACCGCTGAATATGACAGGACCGGGCCAGTTTTCAAAAGCAAAGCTGGCGGAGCCTGCATCCATTTTCACATTGAACTCGCGAAACTGACCCATCTCGGCATTGAAGCAGGCTGCCATAGAAACGAGCAGTTTTACTTTTTTTCGGACCAGTTCCAGGCCGCTGAGGTTGGAAAGCTTATCCGGGCCTGACTTTAACAGATTGGCCAGGTTGGTCAGGAATCCTACTGTTACCACGGTAACAGACTGATCCGGCGCCGCCACCAGTATTCTGCGATAGAGTGCTACCGCATCTTCTGCCTGATCGTTGGTTAAGTTGCCGGCCGGGTAACGGGAAACCAATATGGAGTCCCATTTTTGCCAGGGAGCAATATTGATGGCTGGTCCGCGCACCACCCCGATAGGCAGATGGGGTCTGTTGAAATAGGAGTTGAGCACTTGAAACACAGCTGCCACCCTGGGGTGATTGTCGCTGGCGACGGTAGCCAGGATCTGGCAGTCGCCGCTGTTGGCCAGGTTGTGCAGCATAGCCAGGGCGCCGACATCATCGTAATCGGGCCCCATATCGGAATCAAAAATGATCGAAGGTTTGACTGGCCGCGACTGAGCGTATCCGGTCGTTGCGTATAATCCAAGTCCTATGACCAATAAGTATTTGCCGATATTTTTTAGCATAGCGAAGACTTTACAGAAAGTGGGCAGACAGAAAGGTCGGAATAAAACACAAGCCAGGAGCGGGCTCCAAAAAATTTGCGCGAAGACCGGTGATTTTTTGGAAAAACTATTTGGCGGAAAGGGTTGCGGCTGTTATCTTTGCGCTCCCTTAAAGAACACGGCCCGTTCGTCTAAGGGCTAGGACACCACCCTTTCACGGTGGTGATACGGGTTCGAATCCCGTACGGGCTACAGAAAAAACCCTGCTCAATCGAGTGGGGTTTTTTATTTTGTCCTGGACTTTGTAAAAGACTCAAAAAATGTCTTTATGATCTTACGACCTGCGTCCGGTTTTTTATGAAGATCTACAACGCCCAGTGTGTACATCACCGGACTTTGAAAGTAAGATTTACCCATGGCCAATACCATCCTGTTGCCCGATTGAGCGGGCATCATCATGTTGGCCTCAATGGATTCCATCCCATTCCATGACCCGAATTTTTCAGACAGCAACCTCTTCTCCTTCCGGGCTTCAAGGCTTCCTGTCGTTTTCTTCAAAGCGTAATTTATCTGGCGGGGTGTCTCGGGTATCTCTTTCTCCGGGAAGATGAAAAATGAAACTATAAACCGGCAACTATCATATTGTACCTCCCATCTCTTACCACCAAAATCATCGGTTCGCACAACCGGTTTGCCTGGAAAACTGATGAACAATCCCCGATCAAGGTTTACTTTTTGCCAGGACTGGCTCATTCCAGTTAAAGCAAATAAAGCGAGGAACAGAGAGAGGCAATACTTCATGATGAAAGAATTTCCGGAGGGTAACACAAAAGAATACCCGCTAATATACCAAAATCAGGCTTACCAAACCAACCGGATGATTGTTGTTTCAGAGTGTTAATTCACCAGCGGACGCCTTTCTTCCCCTATCCTGATCTCGGGTATACCGTCTTTGTTGCTGTCGCCCACTTCTTTGATCTGGAAATTTTTAATGAGCATGCCAAAAGCCTTGTATTTGGTTCCCCATTTTTGCTGCAGATCAAAAACAATGACCAGGCTGGTGCTGCCGCCGGTACCCGAACTTCCCAACACCGTTCCCTGCAATAAAAGGTACTTCTTGTTTTTGGCGACCAGCTCATATCCATTCACTGTATTCGGCATGAAAGTGATCGCCTTCAGATAGGTTTTCTTTAACGGACGGATATCTGCACCAATCTCATATTGCTGGCCCTCCAGGTATAACTGGTTTCGTGGATAGACCTGTTTGATCCATTGTTGTTCATACCTGACGAGATTAACCAGCCTCGTGGTGTCGGTCAGGTATTCGGAACAAACGGCATTACTGGCGCATCGGGGTAAAGACTTCGCTTTAACCGACTGTTCACCATCCGGAATGCCAGGCAAACCGGATAGGACCGGAACGGCGAGTACCAGCAGGGCTGACATTCTGATAAAGGAATGGAAAAACGGCATCGGGTTGGGGATCAGTGTGGTTGACTGACCTCTTAAAATACAAATCCACCCTGACAAATGCAAGATGGCGGAAGACTTGACTTTTTAGGAAACGTTCAACCCGGAGAGGTCTTTTTCCAATTGACCGGGAACCACCAATAATGCCGGCCTATCCGGTACAGGCATAACAGATATCAGGAATTGTTGCTCAACGGCTTCGGTTAGTTCATTTTTACGGAAATCGGCGAGGGCAACAGTTCCCGGCTGGCAATCGGCATATTCACCAGCACAAAACAATTGTGCCACTTCCCGATGCGGCCAAACCGGAATGACAATTTCCTCTTTGTCAGATTCAAATAACACCATTCCATCATCATCGTAAATGATCCAGACTTCTTTCCGGGCAATCAATTGCTGTAAGAGGTATTGATATTTTTCTTCTTTTGGAAGTTGAACAATGGCGGACACTTCAGCTTCTGTCATCGGGATGGGCTTTGTAATTTTGAAAAGTAAGGAACAGACAAAATAAGGGAATTACTTTTATCAACGGCTTTGATCCAAATTCCAGCTATCGAGCGCCTTGCGTGCTTCCCTGGTGATGCTGATCCAGACCGGATCAAACAGCATGGCGTAATCATTGGCTTTTTCCTGATAGAGGTCCAGCAGGTATTGCAGGTAAGAAAGCTGGCGTGCGGTATCTTTTGAGATCATCAGGTTATCCACTGCCATTTGAATGAAATCTTCCAGGCGATGTTCATCAAGCAATCGGGTCATCAGCATCTCATAAGAAGAAGACCCTCCTGGCATCCATCGAATTTTCTGGAGCTCGGGGTCAGCCAGTTCTTGCAGGTCTTTGTAAATATTATCTACACTGAGGTCCATGATCAACATACTGGGGAAATTGTCTTTAACAGCTCACAATTTAATTCATTTTTATATTACTGAATTACTCGCAAGCGTAAACGCAATAAGTACTAAGTGAGTCCCCTTAGATCACCAAAAAAAAAGGCGAACCCCATGAAGCAGGTTTCCCGCTACCGGTTCCCGTCTTCATATTCCTTTTTCAACTGTTGATATACTTCCGATAGCCTGCTAATCGACAACTGATACCGGTGAAGATTTTCCTTTCCTAAGAAAGCATTCATGGCGGGTGTTTCCAATTCTTTTAACAGTTGTACCCATTGGGGCCAGGATGGAAGTTTTGAGAGGCGGCCGCTGTATAGTTCATCGAATTGATCGATGAGATAGTATTGGCTTCGGCTCAAATAGGGCATTTTATCTTCCCCGGTAATAAAAATGGCAAAAGGCGCAATCATGCTGTTGCTAATGGCAGTGTCGATGGTCTTCCTTTCTCCAAACCATATCCTGGCCTTCAACCAGTCGTTTGTCCCTATAACTCCCATCGAGGGGTCTGCCGGTTCCCAGGATCCTGATTTTTCATCGTAAACTTCGATCCAGCGGTGGTCATTGTGCTGCAACCCGAAAACGCTGTAATTGTTACCCTTCTCCTTCACTTTTTCACTGGCGTTTCTTTGTCGATCTTCACTGTATTCATGCAGGTTGATTTCCGCCACCGTGCGGTATTTGATATTTATCTGGCGAATAAAAGCTGTGTATAACTTCATCGCTCAAAAGCAGTTTCCGCCGCCTCTCGCGATGATCTCATTAATGGTTCTTGTTTTGTAATCGGTCGATTTCCATTCAAAATGGCTGCTGAGCCAATACAACAGTTTGCGGGCTTTCTGAAAATTATTGGTTTCATCGCCTACTATCTCCCCTGCCAGGGCTTTCATATCCAGTCGACTGGTATCGATATTCTGCAGAACATCGCTTCTTTTTGAGGGTGTCTGGGCCTGTTCTTGAAAAGAGAGTAATAATAAAAGGAAAGTGAACACGGCTATACGAGTCATAAATGGAGTTTTATGCAGGTATAGAGACAATCAGTCAGCAGGAATGTTGCATCCCCCCTCCCATCAGCATTCCCTTTTTAAAATCGGTAAAACTCATGCCGCAATTATTTTTGAAAAACTTGCTGAAATGAGCCAGGTTATCGAAACCGAGGTCATAGGCAATCTTTTTCATGCTGGTTGATGTATAGAGAGCCTTTCTCTTTGCTTCGGTGATGATTTGTTGTTGTATATGATGACTGGCTGTATAACCTGTCAGTTTTTTTACGGTCCGGTTTAAGTAGTTGGGCGTTACAAAGAGTTCACTCGCATAGTTGCTGACCAGCTTCTTTTGGATAAAATGCTTTTTTACGAGTTCCAGGAACCCACTCACCAGTTCTGCTTCCCGGGTATTATTATTTACTTCTTCCTGTTCATTCAGGTTCCTGGTGAAATAAATCAGGAAAACATTCAGCAATCCCTTCAGCAATTCAACCTTTTTTTCGAACTGGTTTTGCAGTTCCCACTTGATCTTGGAAATAACCACTTCCAATTCATACTGGAGCGAATGACAGGGAGCGACACTGGTTAGTGTTCGAATATTCCAGTTCTGCTTAGCAAAGAATGCCGAATAGCGGTATCCATCGGATAGTGAAATAAACTCCGGCGCAACCGACATATAATATCCCTCTGCCTCTTCATTGAGCCAGACCTTTCTATACTGGCCGGGGCAAATACAATAGATGCTATTCGCTTTCAACTCCGACTTTCTTTCATCGAGCCAGACAATTCCCTGCCCTTTCTTTATCCATATCCATTCATACATCTGCGATTTGCAAGGCTTTTCATCGTCGTCGGCGTATATTCTATACCAGTCGAGCATATGAATATTCAATCTTTTGCTTAACTCATTTCCTGATTCCGGATAATGAATGGCGTCGTAACGAATGGCCAGGGAAGTTGCAGACATCATAGTAAAGCATTTAGTGATGGAAACATCCTTATTAAGCCAATCCTTATGCCAGAAATGCAAGAGACTATTAGTCATACGTTTATAAAAAAGAGGGCAGGATATTATTAGCGATATTTCGCCAATGTGTGAAGATTAACTATACTTTTCCATACTTTGATTACCTAACTTTATTCAATGCAATTAACAGGGCCTGAAATATCGAAGTCTGACAATTATAGCGGCGTGCCGGCAGACTGGTTATCGATGATAGAAGCCCTGGCATCTGTCCACACCATTGCAGAACTCAGGGAGTTTTTGATAAGGTTATCTGGTCCTCTTACGTTAACACTATCGCTCTTTAATATTGGTCTTAATCGTTGGGAAGAACTGATTCGATTAAATGATGCGGATCCGGCTTTCAAGGCGGAGGGCTTGCATTCGAAAAACAATTCCGTTTCCTGGCTGATAGCGCTTTCTTCCGATCAGTATAAATACGCGGAGTTAATAGTGAAACGAACGGAGCAGATTTCGGATATACATGAAAGTGAATTGAAAGAGTTGTTAAACAGGTTACAAAACAGTCTGTCCGCCTGTATTGTACGAATACTGTACATACAAAGTCTGCATCAGAAACATGAAGAAGAAATTCAGCAATACCGGCAGCACCTGGAAGCAGAAAAGTTATCGCTGCAGGGCGAAGTGATGAACAGCCTGGGAAACGATGAAATTGTGGGAGACAGCCTCGAGATAAGAAAAATATTTCAGCAAATATCGCAGGTGGCTGCAACAGAAAGCACCATTCTGATTTTGGGAGAGACAGGTACGGGAAAAGAGTTGGTAGCCCGCGCCATTCACAATCATTCTCCCAGAAAAAACAATTTGCTCGTAAAGATCAACTGTGCCACCCTGCCGGTGCACCTGATGGAAAGTGAATTATTCGGCCATGAAAAGGGAAGTTTTACGGGTGCCACAGACCGGCGAATCGGAAAATTTGAACTGGCTCACAATGGTACCCTGTTTCTTGATGAAATAGGGGAACTTCCACTGGATCTCCAGGCAAAACTGTTACGGGTTATCCAGGAAAGAGAAATAGAGCGCATCGGTGGCAAATCCGTAGTGAAAGTGAATGTGAGATTAATAGCTGCCACCAATCGTGATCTTTTCAGGGAGGTAGAAGAGGGAAAGTTCAGGCTGGATCTGTTTTACCGGTTGAATGTATTTCCCATATTGCTTCCCCCATTAAGAAACAGGAAAGAAGACATTCCCGCACTGGCTTTGTACTTCACACAAAAATATTCGCGTAAAACCGGGAAAGAAGTGAAAAACCTTTCGGGTAAGGCCATCAAACGATTGTTGAGTTATCACTGGCCTGGCAATGTACGTGAACTGGAACATCTCATGGAACGATCCGTTTTGGAAACAGCCGGCAGAACCATCGATGATGTACCTATACCCGTTACCAGAAAGAAGGAGCAACCGGGCGCGCCGGAGGCTTTATACGTTAAAACGCTCGAAGAAAACGAGCGCGACCATATCGTCAAAGCGCTTCATCATTGCAACGGAAAAATATACGGACCAGGTGGCGCAGCGGAGTTGCTGAATCTGAAAGTATCAACCCTGAACTCCAGGATTAAAAAACTGGGTATCCGGAAAAACAATGCGTACAGTTAGCATTATTCATACAAGCTTTAGCTGAATTTATATAATATCCAAGCCTCTTGTAAAGCCTAATTTTTCCCCGATTGCCAAGCCTTTCATGGTAAAACCAATGTTATGTATACCGGATTAACCAGGCTGAGTCTGCTTTTATTGGGTTTGCTGTCAGTTCCCTTCGCAGGCATGACACAAACAAACAAGGATCAGGCATCCATTGATTTTTTTGAAAAAAAGATCAAGTTCTACCGCTATTCCAAGCCTGATTCGGCTGTATACTTTTCACAAAAAGGTATGGAATGGGCCAACGCCCATAAAGACAGCATCGGTATCGCATCGATGTTTGTACAGATGGGCCTGATAGATGACAACCAGGGAGAATTTGAAAGCTCCCGATCAAAATACAACAATGCGCTTGACATCTTTACGCTTAAAAATGTACCCAATAAAATCGCATCGACATCCATTCGTCTCGGTGTGGTAGATCTCCGGAATGGCAGGTACGACGACGCTATGAAATATTTTCTTAAAGCACTGGGCATCTCGGAACAACTGAAAGATAAAAGTGGCATCATGGAAGCTTACTACAGCATTTCCTGGATGTACCTGGATCGAAAAGACTATCAATCTGCCCTTCTCTATTTAAAAAAAGCGGAAAAGCTAAACGACGAACTGCCCTTTTCCAGCACCAGTCTCAATATATTCAATCACCTGGGTGTGGTATATCGCGAAACCGGTCGTTACCAGGAAGCGATCTCTTATCTCGAAAAAGGGGTAAAACTGAGTACCGATCCGGCCAACCAGGGATTAAATATTACGCTGATCAACAACCTTGCCTCGGTATATGCCAGGCAGGGACTCAAAGCCAAAGCACTCCGTCTCCAGGAAGATGCGCTGAAACGATCGAGAGAAATCGGCAATTATCTTAGAGAGCTTCAGGCCCTGTCGGGGATTTCCAAAACGTATGGAAAAGAAAATCCCGAAAAAGCCATTTACTACCTGGAACAGGCGATTGCACTCGCCAGGGCTAAAAATGCATACAACCAGGAAATGCGTTATCTGAAAGTAATCATCCCCCTATACCTGGCGCTTAAAAATTATGAGCAGGCATTTGTGATGAAAGAAAGAGAGCACGCCCTGGCCGACAGTTTCTATTACCGATCCATCAGCAAAAACATCGAATCCCTGCGAACCGAATATGAATTAAGCAAGTCGAATGCCCGCATAAAGGAATTGGCCCTGATAACCAACCGGGATAAACTGGAACTGGCCAATGCCCGCATCATTAAAAACGTTACCATCGCCGGGGCCGGTCTGCTGTTGATCATCTTACTCTTGCTCTATAATCATTATCGTGTCAAACAACGCACAGCCAGCCAGCTTAATGAAAAGAACATCTCGCTTGAAAAACTGGTCACTGAGAAGGAATTGCTATTGCGTGAAATACACCACCGCGTAAAGAACAATCTGCATACAGTGATGAGTCTGCTCGAAACACAGTCTGCTTCTTTGAAAGATGATGCCTTGCAGGCAGTTCAAAACAGTCAGCACCGGGTTTATGCGATGTCGCTCATTCATCAAAAGCTTTACCAGGTAGAGCATGCGAAAAGCGTTGACATGTCTGTTTATCTTCCTGAACTGGTTGAGTACCTGAAAGACTCTTTCGATACCGGTCAAAGGATCAGGATCCGCTCCCATGTTGACGATGTGCAACTGGATCTTTCCAAAGCCATTCCTGTTGCCCTGATCCTGAACGAGGCCATAACCAACTCCATCAAATATGCTTTTCCTCACAACAAACAGGGCGAGGTACATATTGAACTCCGGAAAACAATTACGGACAAGCTCAAATTAAGTATTCGCGACAATGGAATTGGTCTTCCCGACAACTGGGAAGAAATTCAGAAAAACTCTCTCGGCCTCAAGTTGATTCGTGGACTGACGGAAGACCTCAGAGGGTCATTCACCATTGAAAGTTCTTTTGGCACAAAAATCATTATTGAATTTCCAGGCTCACTGGTTTCTCAACCTTCTAAGGGTGTAACCAGCAATGCCTCATTCACTTTACAATCATGAAAAAGAAAATTCTCATTGTTGAAGACCAGTTCATAGAAGCGAATAACCTGCAACGCATTCTTGAAAACGCAGGCTATAAAGTATGCACCATTGCGCGCTCGGTACCGGTGGCGCTCGACATCATTGAGAAAGAAAAACCCAACCTGGTATTACTGGATATATTTCTGCAGGGTAACCTGACAGGCATTGATCTTGCGCGGAAGCTATCGCAAATGGATATTGGCTTTGTTTACCTGTCGGCCAATTCCAATAAGAAAACACTGGATGAAGCCAAGGTAACCCGCCCCTACGGATTCCTGGTTAAACCTTTTCGGGAGAAGGATATCCTCGTTACACTTGATATCGCCTGGTATTTACACGAGCAATATCTCCAAACAAGAAAAATAATCAGCAACAGCACCGGCCCGGTGGCAGAGCCAGCAGATATCCCGGAATTTCGGCAGGTCATTGGAAAGAGCAAGGCATTACAGGATGCGCTGAAATCGGTGCTGACTGTGGCGCCTTCTGACACATCTGTGTTGCTGCTGGGCGAAAGCGGAACCGGTAAAGAAAAAATGGCCGAAAGTATTCATTTGCTATCTGCCAGGCGAAATCGCCCTTTTATAAAGGTGAATTGTGCCGCACTTCCTATTACCCTGATTGAATCGGAATTATTTGGTCATGAAAAGGGTTCCTATACCGGCGCCTATGAAAGGCGGATCGGCAAGTTTGAACAGGCGGCCGGAGGCACCATTTTCCTGGATGAGATTGGTGAACTGCCGTTGGAAATCCAGGTAAAACTTTTGCGGGTATTACAGGAAAAGGAGATTGAAAGGATCGGTGGCCGGGAAACGATTAAGATTGATGTCAGAATCATTACTGCCACCAACCGCGATCTGGAAAAAGAAATTGCCGAAGGACGATTCAGGATGGATTTGTATTATCGGTTGAATGTATTTCCTATTACGCTGCCGAGTCTGCGGGAAAGAAAAGAAGATATCCCATTACTGGCCCATCATTTTATTCAATTGTTCGGCCGCAGAACCGGCAAACAGGTCACCGGCATCAGTAGTGAGGCTTTGAAAAAACTGGAAAGCCACCACTGGCCCGGTAATATCCGCGAACTCGAAAACCTGATTGAAAGATCGGTATTGCTTACCAATGGTTCGGTCATTACAGATGTTCCAACATCGGGCCAGCCGCAACAAAACACAAAATCTCACGCTGCGAGCGATACTCCCAAAACGATCGAGGAAATGGAGAGGGATCATATCATCTCTATCCTTAAGTTATGCAGAGGAAAAGTTGCCGGACAAGGCGGGGCTGCAGAAATTCTGAAAATAAATGTCTCGACCCTTCATTCCCGGATCAAACGACTCGGCATTCAGAAAGAACATTATTTCACCATTGAAAAAACAAGCTCCGGGAGCTAAGTGTCTCTGCCATTGAAAACTGTAATCAGCCATAACAAAACGTTGCTTCTATCCGCATTGCTGCTTTTATCGGGCGTCATGACTTCCGTTTGTGCGCAAAACAACGTACAGTCATCTCTTGTTTCCTTAAACCGAGAATTGGGCAAGGCCCGTGAATACGATAATATCAAAAGAGCAAGAATCGACAGTTTAAAGAAGGCTCTCGCCAATATTGAGCATCCTTCTTTCGCTGATGTGCTGCCGGTGTATGAAGAGTATGCCCTGTTCAACTTCGACTCTGCCTTCTTTTATGCCAACAAACTGATTGAAGCTGCCAAGCAACAACACAATGACAGCCTGTTGGGTGCCTCTCAAATACGGTATTGTTTTGTACTGCTTTCTTCTGGTATGTATAAAAATGTGTTCGATACCCTTGAGTCCATTGATCCGGGGCGCTTCTCCCTTGATTTAAAAAGAGAATACCATATTCTGAAAGCGCGGGCATTTTTTGATTTGTCTGATTACAATAAACAAAAGGTATCCAACGACTATTACACCCGGGAAGGTTCCCGGCAAATCGATTCTGTGATCGAACTCAGTCCGGAAGGGTCATTTGAGCGGGTTTACTATTCCGCATTAAAACTGATTCGAAACAATAAGGTCTCCGCCGCAGACTCGGGATTCAGGCTTCTATTAAAAAGACCGCAACTGGATCTGCATCAGCAAGCCCTGGTCTATTCTACTTACAGTGATCTTTTTCTTCGAAAGGGTTCCACCGATTCGGCCATCATGCTTCTTTGCGAGGCCGCCATAGCAGATATCCGATCGAGTACCAAAGAAACTTCCGCCATGCTTAACTTGTCAACACAGCTCTTCAAAAAAGGGCAGATCAGGCTGGCACTCGATTATATTCAAAAGGCTGCTTCAGATGCCAGGGCTTATGGCGCCCGCCAGCGAATCATACAGCTGTCGGAAGTTATGCCTGTAATACAGGCAGAAAATCTTTCAGACGTGGAAAGGGATAAAAGAGGGATCACCTGGTATGCCTGGATTATATCCATTTCCTGCCTGGTACTCACTACGCTGGGCTCGATCATTTACAGACAGGTACAAAAACTAAAAAAACAACAAAAGGAAATCAATAATAAAAATCTGTCCCTTCATCGCCTCGTGGAGGAAAAGGAATGGCTCCTTAGAGAAATACATCACCGGGTAAAAAACAATCTGCATACAATTACCAGTCTGCTTGAATCACAATCCGCCTACCTGAAAGATGAAGCGCTCAAAGCCGTGAAGGATTCGCAACACAGGGTGTTTGCGATGTCGTTGATCCATCAGCGGCTCTATAATACAGATTCCAATGTGACCACTATCGATATGCAGTCGTACCTCACCGACCTGGTCAATTACCTGAAAGACAGCCTCGATCACGGCGGCGATTGCCAGATTCGTATCGATTCGGCTCCACTTTCACTGGATGTTTCCATCGCACTTCCGATTGGGCTCGTATTGAATGAAGGAATTACCAATTCCATCAAACACGCTTTTCCCAATAAAAAGGGAGGTATCATTGATATTTCCATGTTGCCGGATAAAAACAATAACTGGCTATTCCGTATAAAGGATAATGGCCGGGGTCTGCCAGACAACTTTGATATCGACTCAACACAATCCCTGGGCGTACGATTGATGAAGGGCCTCAGTGAAGATATTGTAGCCAGCTTCAGCATTCAATCCGACAATGGAACCTGTTTAACGATAGAATTAAATATTGATAAAAGTATTAAGCACCTGTCACCAAGACTCAAAGAAACCATTTGATATGAGAAATATCTTGCTAAAATCTGCATTGTTGTTAACACGTTCCCGGAAACTGTCCTTGATTCTGATTGTTGCTTTGCTAATTGTTTCCTGTGAACAGCCGCTGATTAAAACCACGCCGGCTGAGATAAACGACACCAGTTCCATTACCATCACCTGCAATGCCAGGCTGGGTAACCAGGGATTGCTGAACTTCTCAGGTCCTGTATATGTGCACCTAGGACTGATCACTGACAGTTCCTCTTTTCCGAATGACTGGCGATATGTGCCATTTCATTGGGGCACAACGGAAGAAAATGCCCGGGCAACATTTGTGAAAAACAATCAATGGAGTTACTCCATTAATAACATTCGCCGCTTTTTCAAGGTGCCCGAAAAAGAGAAGATCAAAGAACTCGTGGTACTTTTTCGTTCCGGGAATTGCGTTGACACATTCTGCCAGGTTCTCCGAAATGTTGACCGTTCCGATTTTCATATTCCTCTTACTTCGGTTAACAAGTAAGCACCACTTATACAAGTCTACGTCTAAATCAGATATTCTCCAGCGCGGCACTCTTCATGACATTTGTACTGAAAAAGAAATTCATGTACAATGTTTCCGTTGATATCGCCGATAGTGGAGAAGGCTCATTCGTATTGCATGATTCCGAGCAAAGAGCCGTACAAATCAATATCACACTCAGGGAAGATGCCATCATCATCCGGGAAACCATCATCTCGGCAAGAAAGCATATACGGGCTGTTGTAAGCAGGCTTCTGTATGAAATTGTAGAATATGCCCGAATGCACGAATTAAAGATCATTACACTGTCGAGAACTATTCAGCAAAGATTTCATCAACATCCCGACCGATACCAGGATGTGTGGGAAAGCAGTAGTTAACGATCATCGATACTCCTGTTCAATGGACAGGATCATATTAATAAAATCTAAAAAAACAATCATGAAATCATTTCGTCCAAACCGGGGATCGTTTATCCCTAAACCGTTACTGATGGCACTGACGCTTGCCACAGTTTTTGGAATGACACCAAAGGCTTCTGACGCGCAGGGAGTAAAAAACATTGTGCTTGTTCACGGAGCCTACGCAGATGGATCGGGCTGGGAAGGCGTTTATAAAATCCTTATCAAAAAAGGTTACAATGTAAGTGTTGTGGGCAACCCCAATACCGGATTGACAGATGATGCGGCCGCTACCAAACGGGTGCTCGACCGGCAAAACGGACCGACCATACTTGTCGGACACTCTTACGGTGGCTGCATCATTTCAGAAACAGGCAATCATCCCAATGTGGCCGGATTGGTTTACGTGGCAGCTTTTGTTCCTGAACCGAATGAAGTATTGATTGATCTGATCAAGAAACTGCCACCCACACCGAAGTCCGGTATTCTTCCTCCCGATGCAAACGGATTTTCGTGGTACGATCTCGGAAAATTTCATTCGGGTTTCTGCGCTGATCTTACCAAGGACAAAGCCGATTTCATGGCCAAATCTCAACTTCCGCTGGCCGGTTCTGTATTTGGAAGTTCCATTGCCAATCCGGCCTGGACATCTCATCCCTGCTGGTATGTGCTGGCTACCGAAGACGAATCAATCAACCCGGAAGGTCAGCGGATCATGGCCAAGAGGGGAAATATGAAAGTGACCGAGGTGAAAGGCAGCCATGTGGTTTTCATCTCACAGCCTGAAGCTGTTGCGGCAGTCATTGAAAAAGCAGCGATAGGAAGTTCGAAATAATGATCACCAGTCATTCAACAGTAAAAATAAACAGTAATGAAATTTCTACCATTCACTCTTTTGTTTGTGTCAGCCGGTATGATGGTCGCCTGTTCGGAACAGAATGCAGACAATACATCCTCACACTCAACAAAAGATTCAACCATGAACAAAGAAAATACGGTTGCCAACTATGCAACTGATCCCGCCATTGAGACGGAGACCAAAAAATTCCTGACAGCCCTAAACTCCGGTGGTGGCAAACCTTTGGAAGAACTATCTCCGGCGGATGCTCGAAAAGTGCTGGAAGGTGCGCAAACATCCGTGAAGGCAGACCTATCCGGTGTTGAGGTATCTGAGAAAACCATTACGCAGGATGGCATAACAGTCAAACTCTTTGTTGTTCGCCCAGCAGGTAAAACCGGTCTGCTTCCCGTAACCATGTTCTTCCATGGTGGTGGATGGGTACTGGGTGACTATCCCACTCACAGTCGTTTCATCAGGGACCTCGTGGTCAACTCCGGCGTAGTAGCCGTGCATCCTGAATACTCCCGATCACCCGAGGCCAAGTATCCAACCGCGTTGAATGAATGCTACGCCGCCACCAAATGGGTAGCAGAACATGGTGCGGAAATTAATGTTGACAGCAAGAAACTCGGCATTGCCGGTAATAGTGTGGGAGGAAATCTTACTGCCGCAGTAGCCTTGATGGCAAAAAATAAAAAAGGACCTGAAATAAAGTTTCAACTGCTGTTCTGGCCGGTGACGGATGCGTCTTTTGAAACTGTTTCCTACAACCGATACGCCACCGACCGTTTCCTTACTAAAAATATGATGAAATGGTTCTGGGATAGCTACACAACCAATCCTGCAGAACGGAATGAAATTTATGCCTCGCCGTTACGTGCTTCTCTCGAGGAGTTGAAGGGGCTCCCCCCTACGCTTGTTCAGACAGCAGAAAATGACGTGCTGCGTGATGAAGGCGAAGCATATGCCAGGAAGCTCAATCTGGCAGGTGTTCCGGTAACGCTGGTGAGATGCCAGGGAATGATTCATGATTACGGATTACTGAACCCGTTGGCCCATATTCCTGAAGTGCAATCAGCGCTTCGTTTTGCAGCCAATGAAGTGGCTCATGCTTTAAAATAGGTGTGGTTGAATATAGGTTGGCCGGGCTATCGTTCCTGGCCGACCTTTCTGTCCGAAACAAAGTCGCGATCATATCAAAAACTCAAACCGATGAAGATTGCCTGGATACTGCTGGCCCTGGCTGCCGGAGCAGTTTTACCGATACAAGCCGGCCTCAACACGCGTTTCGGCAAAGCTGTTGACAATGCCGCTTATGCTTCCCTGTTCTCTTTTATAACGGGAGCCATCACTGTTTTTCTGTACATCCTGCTTTCGCGACAGTCGATCCATTGGGATGCGATTCGGTCAACACCCCCTGTTACCTGGCTGGCCGGAAGCCTGGGGGCTTTTTTTGTAACTACGGTGGTGCTGGTATTCCCGAAACTGGGGCCAGCCGTCACTTTTGGATTGATTGTTGGCGGACAAATGCTGATGGCGCTGGCCCTGGATCATTTTAAAATACTGGTGCCGGAACAACATGGGATAAATATCTGGAGAATTGCAGGCGTGGTCTTAATCGTGGCGGGCGTTGTTATCCTTCGGAGATTCTAGCTGGCTCTTCCCTTTCCGGCACTTTTTTTTCTTCTGTACAGCGTAACTTCACAGAAACAGCATTGAATTAACAAGCTGCCATTCTCCTTTCTTTTAAAACTTAATATATGCAACCTGAAATCGGTATTAAAAAAGAAAACCTGTCCGGAGTAGCCAACATACTTTCCGGATTCCTTGCAGATGAATTTTTATTGTATACAAAAACAAGAAACGCTCACTGGAATGTGGAAGGAGCGCAATTCCACGAAATGCATAAGTTTTTTGAATCGCAGTATGAAGAGTTGGACGAGATCATGGACAGTGTGGCAGAAAGGATCCGCATGTTGGGTCATTACGCTCCTGCAACCCTGAAACACTATCTAGAGCTGACGCACCTGACCGAACAACCGAGTCAACCGAATACTGCCAACGGTTTTATTAAGGAACTGCTGGGCGATCATGAGAGCATCATCATCAGGCTGCGGGAAAATATCAATCACATTGGGAACGATCTGCAAGACCTGGGCACCAGCGACTTCATAACCGGTTTAATGGAATCGCATGAAAAAATGGCCTGGATGCTGCGAGCTCACTTGTGAGACGCGGAAGGCGCAGAAACGCTGAAAACGCAGAAACGCTGAGGACGCTGAAGACGCTGAGGCGCTGAAAGGCGGAATACAGAAAGTGACGATTAACTTAAAGTTAGTCGTCACATTTTTTTTGACTATTCTTTTCTATACACGGCCAGGAAATACATGGGTTTGCCTTTCGTGTCGAAACTTTCCGGATAATTTGTTCCGGTGAGGTTATAGCAAACTACCAGTTGATCGTTCTCAAATTTATAAATAGCAGTGAAGTGCTTTCCTTTGTTCACTCCTCCGCGTCCATAGATATCCATCTTTCCATCTTTAGCCTGTACTGCGCCCTTATCAATACTTTCAGCAGTCATGATGTAAGTAGTGTCATTGATAATGAGCTTTTGTTCCTGGTAAGCCGCAGGCGGTAAAGTATTACCCGCCATTTCTTCCTTTACCGGTATCCAGGTGCCATTGAGTTTGGCATTTTCCTGTTGTGTTTTTTTGGCTGTATGGCAGCTCCAGAGCAGGAGAGCTAACAGCCCAATAGTCAGTATTTTTTTCATGTCGGTTTGTTTGGCATAGAAAGATACGGAAAGAAATTGGCCAATTTGTCAATTGGTGAATGAGCCAATGATGATTACGGATGACGAATAATTTGTCAATTGGTCAATTAGTAAATTTGCCAATGATAATTATGGATAACGGATGACGGATTACGAAAAATTTGTCAATTGGTGAATCACTGTTGTCCGGGGAAAGTCATTGAGTACCTAATGCCACGCTGAAATAATCATTTTTTTGCCGCATTTTGAGAAATGAGCCCCCTTTTGTGAGTGGGAGTGAGATCGAGAGCGGACGTAATATGAGGGAGATTTTATTCCAGCGAGTCTCTGACGGGACTTTTTTTGTTTCGCCAAAAAAAGTCCCACAAAAAAAGGCGCCCAAGGCCGATATACAGCCCGGCTACTTTTGGTGAGCGGGAGTGAGAGCGGGAGCGACTAATTCAATTAGTTCTTGGGTGGTGAACAGCGGTAGAATAAAGCCCGGCTATTGTTGAAATTCAGTTTGCTGTTTATAGTTAGAGGTTTGCTGTTCATTGGCAAATTGGCCCATTGGCTCATTGAGCAATTGAGCTCTCGGAGTTTTTCCCGGACAACAGTGATTGGTGAATGAGCCAATGATAATTACGGATAACGGATGACGGATGGAATAAAAATTTGTCAATTGAAACTGCAAACCGCAAACTGCAAACCGCAAACTGCAAACCGGACTGCAATAACCTGAAACGATAACCTGAAACGATAAACGCCTACTATTTCAATTCAGAGCGGGTTCGGGTACCACAATAACCTGTTGCAGCTTCCCATTTCTCAACAAAGAAATTGTAACCGGCTGACCAATGGTTTGTGCGGTGAGGTATTTGAACAGGCCGTCGATTGATTCCACTTTATTGCCATTGAAGCCGACGATGATGTCACCGTATTGAATCTTTCTATGATTCAGCGCATTGACCTTCATCACTTCAAAAACAAATACACCGGTGTGATTCTCCAGCCGGTTGTATTCACGCATTCTTGCAGACAGTTTCACTGTTTGTCCCGCGATGCCAATCAGCGCGCGGGTAACTTTTCCTTTCATCATCAACTCACCCGTAATAAAAGAGGCGAGGTTCGAAGAAACAGCAAAACAGATTCCCTGTGCACTTGAAATAATGGCGGTATTCACACCGATTACATGTCCGGCCGAATTGAGCAAAGGGCCTCCCGAGTTACCTGGATTCAGGGCTGCATCTGCCTGAATCACATCATCGATCAACCTGCCATTACCGGCACGCAGGCTTCTGCCAACAGCGCTGATGACTCCAGCGGTTACTGTTTGCTGTAGTCCATAGGGATTTCCGATGGCAATGGCTATTTGGCCGGGAAGCAATTCGTCCGAATCGGCAAATGCCAGTGATGGCAGCGATCGGCTATCGATCTTTAACAATGCCAGGTCGGTAGAAGGATCCGATCCTTTCCATTCTGCTTTGATCACTTCTCCGCTGGTGAGCGTTACCCACAATTCCCTGGCCTGTTCGGTAACATGATGATTCGACAATACATATCCATCTGAGGAAATGATGAACCCCGATCCCATTGATTCTGTCGCCCCTTTGGCCCCCTCCCGGAGATTTCGAATATGCACCACGGCCGGGGCCATATCCCGGTAAACCCTGCTTACCGTTTGTGAATAGGCATCCATTAATGCCTCATCACCCGAAATATATTTAATCATACCTCCTGAAACTCAATGATTGTACCAGTCGGGCCGGCACCTGACAAAGCTGACAGGCCGAGTAATAAAAATCAGCCGGAGGCCTGCCATCTGTCATTTTTGGCAAAAGGACACCTTTATACTTTTGTATCGCCCAAACTGGAACAATATGAAAAAGATACTCATCGCCTTCGACGGTAACCACTTCTCAGAAGGAGCGTTTGATTTTGCCAGGCAACTTAACAAAAGGAACCCCATCCTGCTCACCGGCGTCTTTCTGCCGCAGATAGAATATGCGGAATACTGGAACTATGCCAGCGGCGACATTAGCGGAATGGCCTTCATGCCAACCCTTCGCGAGGTTAATACAGAAGTGGCCAAGGAAAATATTACCCGTTTCGAAGCGCTCTGTGAAAAATACCAGATCGACTACCGGGTACACGTAGAAAAAGAAGGTTTCACTTTACAGGAACTCAAACAGGAAAGTGTGTTCGCCGATCTGCTTATCCTCGGAAGCGAAAGATTTTATGAAAACATGGGGGTAACAGGAATCAACGATTTCCTGAAAGATGCCTTGCATATGGTTCAATGCCCGGTGGTGATCGTACCGGAAAACTATTCTTTCCCTGTTACCAACATCCTGGCTTATGATGGAAGTGAGGCTTCGGTGTATGCCCTCAAGCAATTCGCTTATGTGTTACCCGAATTCTCTGAAAACAATACTGTATTGGTGCATGTAAGCCAACACAAAGAAGAAAGGATTCCGGAACAGGGAAAGATTGAAGAACTGGCCGAATGCCATTTCCAGGAATTGACCATTCAACAACTGCATACGGATAAGGCCGGGAACTTTCAATCCTGGTTGAAAGAAAAATCCAATGCGTTGCTGGTAAGCGGTTCTTTTGGCAGATCTGAAATATCTACCTGGTTTCATAAGAGTTTTATTACCGAGGTCGTAAAAGATCACCGCCTGCCCATTTTTGTCGCTCACAAATAAATCATCCCGTAAAATCAATCTATATGCAAAAGATACTCCTGGTTGTTGATGCTTTCAATACAGAGATGGGCGCGCTTGATTTCGCCTGTTATATCGCGAAGCTCAATCGTTCAAAATTAACCGGTGTGTTCCTCGAACATCTTACGCTCGAAGCGGACGAGGCTGAAAATGAAGAAGAGCCGGGAGAAGTACCAAAAACGTTTGGTGCGTCGACGGTTTATGCGGAAGCAGACGTTGATCGCCAGCAGAAAATTCAATCCAATGTACACCAGTTCATTGCTGCCTGCGAAAGAAGAGGCGTACAGGCAGGTATTCACCGGGACCGTGGCGTGGCGATAGATGAAGTAGTGGAAGAGAGCAGGTATGCGGACTTAATAATAGTGGCATCTTCCCTTTCTGCGGGTAACAAAACAGAAACCAGTCCATCCAGACTTCTCCGCGAAATACTGAAAGATGCCGAATGTCCGGTCATCATCGCACCGGAACAGTTCGATGCAGTAGAGGAGATCATCTTTACTTATAACGGAAGCAAATCTTCTGTATTTGCGATCAAACAATTCACGTACCTGTTTTCTGCCCTGGACGATAAAAAAGTAATTGTGCTGCAGGTAAATGCAGATGGAGAGTGGACTACTTCGGAAAAATACAAGATGAAGGAATGGTTAAAGGATCATTACTCCGCTATCGGGTTTGAAGTATTGAAAGGAAAAACAGATGCGCAGTTGCTCAGTTATTTCCTGCCCAGAAAAAACTCGCTGGTAGTGATGGGCGCTTATGGAAGGTCTACGTTATCCCAGTTCTTCAAGCCCAGCCAGGCCGATGTACTGATCCGGACCATCACCCAACCTCTGTTTATCGCCCATTATTAAGCCTGTAATTAAGAGCGAATGATCATGATTATGCAGGGTGCTGACTCCCATCATCGGGAGTGAGCAGACCTGCAGGTATTTTTACAAAAAACAACAATATGTTCGAAACACTCACCACCCACGAACAACAGGAACTTTTATCAAGTCAATTGATTGGAAGGCTGGCCTGTTATGCCGACGGACAAATATATATCACCCCTTTAAGCTATGCTTACACGGCTGATGGCTACATCTACATACATACCTACGAAGGAAAAAAGCTGCAAATGCTTCGCCAGAATGGCGCACTTTGTTTCCAGGTCGATGACATGAAAGATCTTTCCAACTGGAAAAGCGTCATCCTCTGGGGAAAATTTGAGGAACTGACCACACCCGAAGACCGGGCAGTTGCCCTGGGTGTACTTTCCGGAAGAGCCCTCCCCTTTATCAGCAGTGAAACCATGCACCTGAGCCCGCATTGGCCATTTGGAAGCGACAACCAGACTTCAGTGGGAGGAATCTTTTTCAGAATTAAGATCACTGAAATGACCGGGCGTTGCGAAAGAATCAATTCACAAAACTATTTCGCCAGTTAAGTAGTCAGGCATGATTGTCGTGGAAACCTACGCTCTTGAGATTAATCACCTGCCACCTGAACTTAAGTCATTCCCTGATGCTTCGGGTAATAATAGATTTGTAGTGTAGAAATCAGAATGTGAAAGAAATTACAAGCAAAGCCATGCAGATCAATATTTATCCATCCAAGAAGATCAGTGAAGTCCAGGCGGAATTTCATTCGGAGTTTCCTTATCTGAAACTTGAATTTTTCAGGAATCAGAAAAAAAAGGAAAGTGTGCCATTGAACCCCGAGCTAAGCCTTGGAAAGGTACAGCCGGAAACACCAGATGGATACCTGAGTTTCGAAAAAAATACCACCGTTGGAGAGCTGGAGCATACCCTGCAAAGCGATTTTAAACTGAATGCACAGGTTTTTCGTCTGTCGGGAAACGTGTGGCTGGAAACCACTTTAACAGACCAATGGACCCTGCAAAAACAAAACGAACACGGCAGGGAGCTGTCACAATCTGACACCAGCGAAGAAACCGCGGAAGACTTCGATCTGTTGCGTGATGAAGATTAAGCACGGCCGTTTTCTTAATACAGCATTTTGGAAAGTTTAGTAACGTCCGGAATCAGTATTTTTCCATCTTTTATTTCAATCAGCTTTTCACCTTTGAAATCACTGAGCGTACGAATCAGTGATTCTGTGGCGGTGCCAACATACTGAGCAATGTCGTCACGCGAAATTTCGATTGCTTTCTTATTGTTCTCTATGTTGAATTTGGAGTGAATGTCTACCAATGCTCTCGCCACCCTCTTTCTCAGCGAGCTGTAGGCCAGGTTCATCAGCCTGTTCTCTTTTTCTTTAACGTTCTGGGTGATGATCTTGATAAACTTGGAGGCGATATTGATGTCGTTATCGATCAGCTTCTGAAAATCTTCACGAGGTATCTGAATCACTTCTGATTCTTCCAGGGCCACTGCGCTGTCATCATAATTCTTTTCCTCGATCAGGGCCGGATATCCGATAAAATCACCATCGCTAAAAAGATCGGTTATGTATTCTTTACCATCCTCATGGGTTTTAAACGCTTTAACCTTGCCCTTTTTCACATAATACAGATACCTGGGACGCTTGCCTTCGGTATAAATGGCCTGTCTTTTCAGGTAGGTTTCCGAATTGTAATTATCGAGGTTGAATTGTAAAAGTCCTGTTTCCTGCAGGTCATTGGCCAGTTCACTCAGTCCCTTGGCACTCGGATTGTATTTCTTATGTAATACATCATACTTTCTCAGGCGGGACTCAATGGCATTCATCAGTTCAATCTCCTCAAAGGGCTTGGTTACATAGTCGTCGGCCCCCATTTCCATGCCTTTCCGCAAATCACTCCTTTCGGCCTTGGCCGACAAGAATATAAGGGGAATTTCTTCTGTTTCAGGGTTCTTACGGAGCAAATGGAGTACTCCATAGCCATCCAGCTCGGGCATCATGATATCACAAATAATCAGGTCCGGCTTTTCTGCCAGTGCTATTTCCACGCCCCTCTTTCCATTTTCGGCCGTGAGTGTCCTGTATCCCCCCAGGGAAAGGATTTCAGCTGTGTTTTCGCGTATATCGTCGTGGTCGTCAATGATCAGGATGGTGCGGTGCGACATGGTTCTTGTTAATTGGTAAACAATACACTAAAGTAACGAAAATGCTGTCTTTGAGAAAAATCATCGTATTATTTGAAGTTAGTCAGTAACCCGGCATGGCAGAGAAGATACTTTAGCGGTCATATTTTCTGTAAGATGCGACCAACCGTAAAACCTGATCAGGCCCTGACCTGCTACCACTGTGGAGAGCCCATTCTCCAGGAAAAGATTGTTTCGGGTGAACATATATTCTGTTGCCAGGGCTGCAAGCTGGTATACGAGATACTCAATGAGCACCAGTTGTGCGACTATTATGAACTGAACAGCAACCCGGGATCGCAACAGAAAATAAAGGTCCGTGAGGATAAATTCGCGTTCCTCGACGATGACAAGACCATCAACCAGCTGCTCAGTTACCGGGATGAAAAGGAAATGCATGTTACTTTTTATACCCCTCAGATGCATTGCAGTTCCTGCCTGTACCTGCTGGAACATCTCTACAAACTCGATGAAGGAGTAAAAAGCAGCCAGGTCAATTTTACCAGCAAAGAAGTGTCGATTGTATTTTCTCCGCAAAAAACGTCACTCCGCAACATAGCCGAGCTGCTGACCTCTATCGGCTACGAGCCCTATATCAGTCTTCATGAACTCGGCAACAAAAAAGTACCGGTGGACCGATCCATGATCTACAAAGTGGGGATTGCGGGTTTTGCATTTGGCAATATCATGTTGATGAGCTTCCCGGAATACCTCGGAATAGACACCACCGAGAAGCAGTTGTTGAACCTGTTCCGCTGGCTGAACTTTGTTCTTTCCCTACCTGTATTTTTCTATTGCTCCACTCCATTCTATACTTCTGCCATCAAAAGCCTTCGCCATAAATTCCTGAACATAGATGCACCCATCGCGCTGGCCATCATAATCACTTTTGCCAGAAGTGTATGGGAAGTATTTACCGGAACCGGTTCGGGGTATTTTGACTCCATGAGTGGCATTGTATTTTTTATGCTCGCCGGACGCATCGTGCAGGATAAAACCTACCGGCAGTTATCCTTTGAAAGAGATTATACCTCTTATTTTCCGATTGCCGCCACTGTACTGCAGGGCAATCAGAAAATCAGCCGTCAATTACCGGAAATCAAAACCGGCGACACTTTGCTTATTCATAGCGAAGAGTTGATTCCGGCAGATGGCATCCTGATAAAAGGGAAGGCGTTTATTGATTACAGTTTTGTCACCGGTGAATCGATACCTGTTACCCGGGAAATAGGAGAAATGGTGTATGCCGGCGGAAAACAGAAAGGCGCCAACATCGAGATCCTCACAGTTCGTGAAGTGACCCAGAGCTACCTGACTCGTTTATGGAACCGCGACACATTTGATAATCGGGAACATGAAGACGAAAAATCCTTTGTTCATCTTTTCAGCCGATATTTCACCTATGGTGTCTTTGCAATAGCGATTGGCGCGGCTATTTACTGGGCTTTCAACGACCAGTCCAGGTTATGGCCTGCCGTTACAGCAGTATTTATTGTAGCCTGCCCCTGTGCGTTGCTGTTATCCAATACTTTTACCAATGGCAACATCCTGCGCATACTGGGCAGGAATCATTTCTACCTGAGAAATGCCCAGACCATCGAGAACATTGCGGGTATTACTCACATCATCTTCGATAAAACCGGCACGCTCACTTCCATGCAGGAACAGGATATCCATTACGACGGAATCGAGCTTACTCCCTATCAGCAACAACTTGTTGCCAACCTGGCGGCCTCCTCCAACCACCCCCTGAGCAGGATCCTTGCGAAGAAACTGGGGGCAGACCGAAACAGCGGGATGCTCAACTTTAAAGAAGATACCGGTTTGGGTATTCAGGGCTGGATCAATGAACACCTGGTGATGATCGGCAGCAGTGAGTATGTAGCCGGCTCAGCGCCTACTGACCGATCCACTTCGGTTTATGTAAGGATCGATCACCAGGTATTGGGGCGGTTCCGTTTCAGCAACCATTACCGGGAAACCGTGCGTCCGTTACTGGATTCTTTAAAACATACTTATAAACTGTCGGTACTTTCCGGTGATAACGATTCGGAAGAAATCGCCCTGCGAAAGATTTTCGGACCGGATGCTGTACTGAAATTCAACCAGGGCCCTGAAGACAAACTGGATTACATCAGGGAACTGCAATCGAAAGGAGAAAAGGTAATGATGATTGGAGATGGGTTGAATGATGCCGGCGCGTTGAAACAAAGTGATGCAGGTATTGCCATTACCGAATCGAGCAACAATTTTACACCCGCCAGTGATGGCATCCTGGCTGCCGAAAAACTGTCGAGCCTGAAAAAATTTATAGACCTCTGCGTAGCCAATAAAAGAATTGTCACAGCGAGTTTCGTTCTATCCATCCTGTATAATATTATCGGTTTATACTTCGCTGTTTCGGGTGTGTTGTCGCCCATTATTGCAGCTATACTGATGCCCAGCAGTTCCCTCAGCATTTTACTGATCACCTTCGGGGGAAGTAATATAGCTGCCTGGCTGAAAAGATTATAAAGAGTCATGGCGATTGTCAGTCATCCGGGGCATCCAATTAAGAGCGGGATGCCCTTTTTTATTGAATCGCGGGTAGTTGGAATACTACAAAGCCGGACTATTTAATCAACAGTGTTTTATGCGCATCCAACCACCTGACAAAAATCATTTTAGCCGTTGATACAACTTATCTGTCCCCGGTCACTGCGACTATACTTTTACGTCGATAAAAACGAATTATGAGTGTAATCATCATCCTGGCCATTGCAAGTATCTCCATCGCAGCTCTCTTCCTTGCTGCTTTTCTATGGGGAGTAAAAAAAGGCCAGTTCGAAGACTTTCAGTCACCAGCCTCCCGAATGCTGTTTGAAGACAAACCCTCCACAATAAAAAAACAATAATTCCTTAAACATTCCAGGTTATGCAAGTAGAAAGATTTTACTATGATAACAAGATCGTCAAAGCATTCGGTATTGCAACCGTTGTTTTTGGCATTGTGGGTATGCTGGCCGGCTTATGGGCAGCTATTCAGATCTATTATCCAGACATCAGTTTAGGCTTCGCTCCTACCACCTTTGGCCGATTGAGACCGCTTCACACGAACGCGATCATTTTTGCCTTTGTGGGTAATGCCTCGTTCGCCGGTATTTATTATTCACTGCAGCGCCTTTGCAAGGCCAGGATGTTTAGTGATAAACTGAGCTGGCTGCATTTCTGGGGCTGGCAGGCGATCATCGCCGCAGCTGCCATCACTCTTTTACTTGGTATCACCACTGGTAAAGAATATGCAGAGCTGGAATGGCCTATTGATATCGCCATTACCCTGGTTTGGGTGGTGTTTGGTATCAATATGTTTGGAACCATCCTCAAAAGAAGAGAAAGACACCTGTATGTAGCGATCTGGTTCTATATCGCTACCTGGGTTACCGTTGCTCTTCTTCACATCGTTAATTCCTTTGAAATTCCGGTTAGCTTCCTGAAAAGCTATAGCTGGTACGCAGGTGTGCAGGATGCGCTGGTGCAGTGGTGGTATGGTCACAATGCGGTGGCCTTCTTCCTGACCACACCGGTGCTGGGTTTGATGTATTACTTTCTGCCGAAAGCAGCCAACAGACCGGTATATTCTTACCGTCTTTCCATCATTCACTTCTGGGCACTGATATTTATTTACATCTGGGCTGGTCCTCACCACCTGTTATATACCGCCCTCCCCGACTGGGCTCAATCGCTCGGTGTTGTATTCTCCGTTATGCTGATCGCTCCAAGCTGGGGTGGTATGCTGAATGGTCTGTTCACCCTCAGAGGCGCCTGGGATAAAGTAAGAGAAGATCCCGTTTTAAAATTCATGGTAGTGGCCATTACCTGTTATGGTATGTCCACTTTTGAAGGACCGATGCTGAGTCTGAAAAGCGTAAATGCCATCTCACACTTCAGCGACTGGACTATCGCACACGTTCACATCGGAGGATTAGGCTGGAATGGTTTCCTCGCCTTTGCCATCCTTTACTATATGGTTCCCAAAATGTGGGGCACCGAATTGTATTCGAAAAAACTGGCCACCAACCATTTTTGGCTGGGAACCATTGGTATCATCCTGTATGCTGTTCCCATGTACTGGGCAGGCTTCGAACAGAGCATCATGTGGAAAGCCTTTACTCCGGAAGGACAGTTGAAGTTCCAGTTTATGGACACTGTTAACAGCATCAAACCAATGTATATTACCCGCAGCATTGGTGGCGCCCTGTACCTGGTTGGTGCCATATTAATGGTGTACAACCTCGTCAAAACAGTAGCCAAGGGTTCTTTCATTGCCGATGAAGCTGCGGAAGCTCCTGCGCTCACAAAAGAAGTGGCCAAGCACAAAGAATACTGGCATCGCCTGATCGAAAGAAGGCCGGTTACCATGCTTGTATTGAGCCTCATCCTGGTAGCCATTGGTGGTGCTATCGAAATGATCCCCACCTTCCTCGTAAAAAGTAATATTCCCACCATTGCCAGTGTGAAACCTTATACACCGCTTGAATTGCAGGGAAGAGATATCTATGTAAGAGAAGGTTGTTATACCTGTCACTCACAAATGGTACGTCCCTTCCGTGATGAAGTGGCACGCTACGGTGAATACTCAAAAGCGGGTGAGTTTGTTTACGATCACCCCTTCCAGTGGGGCAGCAAGCGAACAGGACCCGACCTTGCGCGAGTAGGTGGAAAATATCCCGACAGCTGGCATTACAACCACATGTATGATCCCCGCTCCATGTCTCCCGGATCTATCATGCCTCAGTATGTTTGGCTGCTCGACAATAACCTTGACACCGCCTCTACGCCTGCCAAGATTCGCGCCATGCAGAAGCTCGGTGTACCGTATCCGGAAGGATATGACCAGGTGGCCAACAGAGACCTGACTCACCAGGCTGATTCCATTGCTGCCAACCTGAAAAAAGATAAAGTGGAAACCCCCTCCAATAAAGAGATCATTGCCCTGATCGCTTACCTGCAAAGAATCGGAAGGGATATTAAATCACAGCCGGCTTCTGTTGTTGCC
This sequence comes from Chitinophagaceae bacterium, assembly GCA_044226045.1. GTDB lineage: Bacteria > Bacteroidota > Bacteroidia > Chitinophagales > Chitinophagaceae > Endoryza. The sequence continues at coordinate 39,184 of JBGAHR010000020.1, read as the reverse complement.
AGCAAATAAAAAGTGCGAACATGAAATTCATTAACTATATAGAAAAGATCGCCGGAGTGGATATCTACGGTCTTCTTTCCCTGGTCATCTTCGTCGGCTTCTTTACCGGTATGTTGATTTATGTAGCGAGATCCGACAAGAAAGAAATGAAAGAGATCAGCAACATTCCGCTTGAAAACTGACATGGTTCTGCATTCTAAAACGAAAAGATTAACACCCAAAAAATATTCAACATGCGAAGGAAAATAATGATAACATCCGCCGCTACGCTCTTCTTTCTTGGCATTGCACAGCCAGGATGGGCTGCAGACAACAGCGGATCCTCGCTTCTGTCAAACCCGTTGGCCGTTATTATGATCATCCTGATGGCCCTCCTGTTGATCATCATCGGATTGCTGGCAAATGTGCTGGCAGGTACTGCCGACTTCAAAAGATCTGAAGAAAAACAAAAAGAAAGTGCCATCAGTAAACCAGTCGTAATGACGATTGCCCTTTTGTTACTGGCTGGTGGCGTATTCGCACAGGATAATACGGCTTCCTCCCCTGCACAGGCCGCTGTCAGCAACAGCATCGGAGGAATGAGCAAGACACTCTTTTATACGATGTCATCTGTATTGTTTCTCGAGCTTTTTGTGATACTGGCCCTGCTGGTCAACATTCGGTTCCTGGTGAAAAACGAGAAGGCAAAATTTGCAGGAGCCCCCGTAACCGGAGGCCGCAAAGTGCTTACCTGGTGGGAAAAATTCAACAAATTCAAATCCATCGAACAGGAAGCAGATATTGACCTTGGTCATGATTATGATGGCATTCGCGAACTCGATAACCGTCTTCCACCCTGGTGGCTCTATGGATTCTACATCACGATCATTTTTGCCGGTATCTACCTCTGGCGTTTTCATGTATCCCATACAGGACCATCCAGCAGGGAAGAATACGAAACCTCTGTTGCCCAGGCTGAAGTGAAAATCAAAGAATACCTGAAACAAAAAGGAGAATCAGTAGACGAGAACACCGTTACGCTCCTGACAGATCCGGCAGATCTGGCAGCGGGTAAGACTATGTTCGTAGCCACTTGTGCTGCCTGTCACAAACCAACCGGTGGTGGTGATGTAGGCCCAAACCTCACTGATGATTACTGGTTACATGGCGCCGATGTAAAGAGTGTTTTTAAAACCATTAAATACGGCATAAACGCTATGCCCCAATGGCAAAACAGTTATTCCAACAAGCAGATCGCACAACTGGTAGCCTATGTCGCTTCCCTGCACGGAACCAATCCACCCGGTGCCAAAGGCCCACAGGGAACCCTGGTACAACCACAAGGTGCACCCGCAGCAGACAGCACCGCGACCAAGACAGACAGTGCACAAATCAAGAAATAACCCTGTTGCCCCAATTACCTGACCCATAAAAGAAAGAGCAATGAGTGAAGTAGCTAACAAAGACACAGAATTAAGACCCGGAGCTCCCAGTTTCAGAGACAAACTGGCCACTGTAGATAAGAAAGGAAAGAGAATCTGGGTTTTCGCTCAAAAGCCAAAAGGCAGATTCTATAATATTCGTTCCGTTGTCAGCTATTTCTTCTTTGCTCTTTTCTTCACGCTTCCCTTCATTAAAGTGAATGGAAGACCCCTGTTCCTGTTCAACATTCTTGAAGCGAAGTTTATTATTTTCGGCAAGATCTTCTGGCCGCAGGATTTCTTCATCTTCGGCCTAACGATGGTAACTTTTATTGTTTTCATCGTACTGTTCACTGCCGCCTTTGGAAGATTATTCTGTGGCTGGGTTTGTCCGCAAACCATCTTCATGGAAATGCTGTTCCGCAAAATTGAATACTGGATCGAAGGGGATGCGGCGGAGCAGAAGCTGTTGCAAAAAAGTGAATGGAATGCAACTAAAATCCGTAAAAAACTAACGAAGCACCTGGTTTTCTATTTGTTCTCCTTCATCATTGCCAATTTCTTTTTGTCGTATATCATCGGAATGGATGAACTGGAGAAGATCATCACTGAGCCATTGACCAAACACTTCATTGGTTTCGTCTCCATCCTGGTGTTCTCCGCTGTATTTTATGGCGTATATGCTTACTTCCGCGAACAGGCCTGTACCGTGGTCTGTCCTTACGGCAGATTGCAGAGCGTATTGCTCGATCGCAACTCCATGATTGTTGCATACGATTATAAAAGAGGAGAACCTCGTGTAAAATACCGCAAACCCAAACCCGGCGAAACTTCCAATACCGGCGACTGTATCGATTGCTTCCAGTGTGTGAAAGTTTGTCCAACCGGCATCGATATCCGCAACGGAACCCAGATGGAATGTGTGGGCTGTACGGCCTGTATCGACGCCTGCAACGCTATGATGGACGCCGTTGGCAAAGACCGGGGGCTGATTCGGTACGCTTCTGAAAATAACATCTCTCAGAACCAAAAACAGCGCTATACCGGAAGAATGAAATTCTATACCATTCTGCTGGTGATCCTTGCAGGTTTACTGACCACCTTGCTGGCTACCCGCGCCGATGTAGGCGGAAATATTGAAAGAGCTGCCGGCATGTTGTACCAGGAAAGAGGTACGGATAGCCTGTCGAATCTCTTTACCATTAAAGTATTCAACAAAACGCTGAGGGATATCCCGCTCACACTAAGCCTGGATGGTGCTCCCGGCAGAATTGTGGAAGCAGACAACAAGGATATCCTGGTGCAGAAAGAAGGACAACAGAAAGCATCCTTCTTCATTATCCTGCCCCGATCCTATGTAACCCAGCGGAAAATGCGTTTAGTAGTTTCCGTGAAAGAAGGCGATAAGGAAATCATGAAACTGAAAACAAACTTCCTGGGACCCTTCGCCAAATAAACAACAATAACCAATAAATGATTTTATATGAACTGGGGAAATAAATTACTTGTCACTTTTGTGGTCTTCGCCGGTCTCATGAGTTTCCTGGTGTACAAAGCCATGCATACCAATTTTGAACTGGTGGAAAAAGACTATTATAAAAATGAGCTCAAGTATCAACAGGTGATCGACGGCACAGAAAGAGCCAATCAACTGGGAAGCCTTGTTTCTTTAAACGAAGAAGGAGGCATTGTTACCCTGCAGATGCCGGAAGCCATGAAGAAACGCAGCGTAACCGGCAAGATCTGGTTTTACTGCGCGTATGATGAAAAGAAAGACCGCCACTTCGAATTAAAACCCGACGAATCAGGCATGCAGTTTTTCCCGGAAAACGGTATTCCTTCCGGTACCTATACAGTAAAAATTGACTGGACCGAGCAGGGATTGAACTACCATTCAGAAAGAAAGCTTACAGTAAAATAATGCTGACCGCTGCCATCATAGGAGGTTTTTTATTGGGCATTACATCCAGCCTGCATTGTGTTGGTATGTGCGGACCGTTGAGCCTTGCCTTGCCGGTTCAGCATATGAGCAAAGCCGGCCGGGCTGGCGCCATTCTTTTATACCAGGTGGGCCGTGTATTGACTTATTCCATTCTCGGTCTCGTCATGGGACTGGCCGGAAGAAGTTTCTGGCTGAGCGGCTATCAGCAGACCTTTTCCATCGTCGCAGGATCGCTGATCATCCTGATGGCTTTATTTTATTTCCTTCAGAAGAAACATATTGAAATTCCTTTTTTGTCGCACTGGTATCGCTTTGTGCAATCCCTGATCATAAGGGTCATGCAATCGCAACGCGGGCTGGCTGGTTTTCTGTTACTGGGAATGGCGAACGGGTTGCTCCCCTGCGGAATGGTTTACCTTGCGGCGGCGGCTTCCCTTAGTTTTTCCAAGGTGATGCTGAGCGTTTCCTTTATGGCAGCATTCGGGGCCGGTACCATGCCCGCCATGCTACTCGTAGCTTTCGGGGGAAGAATGTTTGGGTGGAAAGGAAGAAGCATCGCCCGGAAACTGGTCCCTGTATTTATAGTGGCAACCGGCTTATTGCTGATCATGCGCGGGTTCAATCTCGGAATCCCTTTTATCAGCCCCCAATACCTGCCGGGAAGTGGGGCTGCGGTGAATTGTCATCCTTGAGTTTATTGTTTCACGTTTCTCGTTTATCGTTTCACGTTCATGCCGTGCAGAGACTCGTCTATGAGAGAACATACAAAATGAAGTAAAAGTATCTCCCAAATCAATGCCAATTGCCCATTTTATAACAAGGCGGAACATTCCAACGTGAAACGTGAAACGATAAACGATAAACGCCCTAACCTTCCAGCCTCGGCAACCTCACCACCACCGTTGTTCCCTGCTCGAGTACACTGTTCAGTTCAACGACGCCCTGCAGAAGATGGACATATCTTTTTACTATAGGGAGACCAAGGCCGGTGCCTGCGATGTTCACTGCATTCTTGGCCCTGAAAAAGGTATCAAAGAGAAACTGCTGGTCTTCTTCCGGTATTCCCACGCCTTCGTCTTTCACTTCGATCCTGAGTTGATCCTGTCGGTTGGACACAGATAAATGCACCGTTTTGCCTTCACCCGAAAACTTGATCGCGTTCGACAGCAGGTTCAGCAGGATATTCTTCAGCATTCTTTTATCGGTAGTAAATTCTTCCTCCCCTTCACACTGCACATTCATGTGCTGGCTGGCTTTCATATGCGCTTTCATCTCATCCACCACTTCTTCCACAAAATTCCGGATGTTAAACTTCGAAATAGTGATGCTCACCTTTCCTTCTTCCAGTTTTCCCAGTGAAAGAAAATCTTCCAGCAATTCATTCATATGATTCACGGAATCGCGTATGCGGCGGATATGACGCTCTCTTTTATCAAACTCTTCGGTTGACGGGTATTTCGACACGAGCGTTGCGGAAGACAGAATCGTACTGAGAGGTGTTCTGAACTCATGAGAAGCCATCGATACAAAGCGGCTCTTGATCTCGTTCAACTGACGTTCTTTATCAAGAGATTCACTCAATTCGAGCTGAGACTGTTCCAGTTTCTGCAATGCCTCTTTAAGAATCTGTGTCCGTTCTTCCACTTTGCTTTCCAGTTCCGCGTTGAGTTTTCTTATATCCCGGCTGATGTTTTCCAGTTCCAGTTTCTGCCTTACGAGGTTTTGTTCAATTTCCTTTCGGGTGGTAATGTCTACGATAAATGCAATTACAAAAACCTCATTCCCCTGGCGGTAATGGCTGAGACTCACTTCAACGGGGAATTCCGTATTATCTTTTCTGCGGGCAAAAAGATCGCGACCCGTGCCCATGCTCCTGTTTCCCGGATGATGGTAAAATCCTTCTCTCAAGCCATGGTGTTTGGAATGGAACCGTTGCGGAATCAGCGTTTCTATGGCCTGTCCGGTCAGTTCGTTCTCGTCGTAACCAAACATTTTCATCGCTGCCGGGTTGACCAATACTATCTTGCCTGTTCTGTCGGTGAGAATGATCCCTTCCGTGGCATTTTCAAACAGCGAGGTCATGTGTGTCTTCTCGTGGGCGAAGGCCTGCTGCATTCGTTTCAGGTAAAAAATGATGGTAACGGTAAATATGATCAGTAGCAGTGAATAGATCTGACCCAATAATGCTTTGAGGATATCACTGTTGCTTTCCCTGAAATAAATAACGAGGCCGGTCAAGGCCACCATCGCTACCAGGCCAGCCGCCAGGGTGGATTTCCATCCCGGAACGAAAGCGGTTAATACAATTATTATGAGGAATCCCGAAACAGCCAGCTCATAGGCGTGGAATACAAATGCCAGCAGCATACAAACAGCCATGACCAGAATGATCAGGAACAATACCAGGCGGGCGTTCACTTTGGACATCAGGCAACGGTTTGAATAACAAGTTAGTTATAAACCGGCAAGATACAGAAACAATCAGCCATTGTGAGCCAGCAATTCCTTCTCCATGGCAATGGCCCGGGGGAACAATACACTGGTTTCAAGGTAGAGATGCTGAACCAGATCATCATCCAGTTCTTTCAGATATTTGAAAGTAACAATATGACTGGTGCAGGCCGCAGGAGGAGGTGTATAGGAATCAGTCAACCGGCGAAGACGACTCAGGATATCTTCCAGTGCATCGTGTTCATGATGCATCAGGTCTTCAACCGGTTTGCGAAGGGTACGCACCAGCAGGCCCGCATAAGGTTCTTTGCTTTCGTAAGCATGTGCAATCTGTTGCACATAGGGGAATATGATTTCTTCTTCCTGTTTAAGATGGGGGATCATCATCTTTCGCAAGGTGCGAAACTCCGATCTTACTTCATCAAGTGAGGGATACTTGCGCAGATGTTCCTCAATAAATCTTTCCAGCTGGTCTTCCACAATGGGGAATACCCTTTCCAGGTATCGATGGTGAACATTGATGATGTACTCAACCAGGAAATCGATGCGCCATTCGTGGAACGAAAGAAGAGGTGAGATACGTATATCACGGGTAGCCAGGTGCAGGTCGTTCATGATCTGTGGAAGTTCGATTCCCTTGTTTTCACAAACGAATTTCAATGGCCATTTTACGCCGCAACAAAACTCAATTCCATAACTCTTGAAAATATCAGCTGCCCGGTAATCCGAACGCACGATATCTGCCGCAGACTGACCACTATCAATGGTAGACAGGCTTTGTTTCATCATGACTTTTAATTCTGCCGGAAAAATAGAAGAAGGTGAAACGAAAAAAGATGATATTAATCAGCTACGGTTTCCAGCACCGGAACACGAAGATGGGCATCAATGCTATTTAACATAGTTTCCTTGTCGCCCTTCATCAAATCGCCAATGGTAGTGTTCTTGTAAACGGACAACACCATCTCTTTTTGCTCCGTCACCAGGTTATGCATGGGACAAGGTTTTGCCGCATCGCATTTACCCATATTAAGCATGCAGGTGTTGAAGTATCCTTGTCCTTCTATCATCAGTATCAGATCGGCCAGCGTGTATTTCAGCGTCCGATCGTTCAGATAGAATCCACCATGCTGTCCCCTCGTGGCGCTGACCACTCCAGACTTGACCACCTGTTTCATGATTTTTGCCAGGAAAAATTTAGGAATGGCCAGTTTGCCGGCCATTTCATCGATAGATATTTTTCGTTTCTCGTCGCTGGTTAACGTTATATAGAGTATGCCTCTTAACGCATAACCAAAAGATTTGGACAGAACCATACAAAAATTATTTAAACCAAATGTAAAAGGACATAACTGGCCTGTTTCTGATAAAACTCATCCCAATGTTTGAGACATATCAGTCTTTGCCTTTTATAACAACATGTACCCGAAAATATCGAACGGCTGAAATGCAGTCTGACAAAGCCTTTCGGCCTCTTGCATCGTTTCTGTGATGATTACAGGAAACCTCAAAAAAACGATATCTCCTGTCAGTATAGCGCTGTAGACTAGCATCTGTCAGGCCCATTCGTGACATTCATCACCATTTTGTAACTGACCAGTTTGGATTTTTGTTAAAACTCTTCGTTATGAAAAAGAATATGGGATCTGCTGACAGAATCGTAAGACTGCTCCTGGCTGTATTGTTTGCCGCTCTATACTTCACCCATACCGTTACCGGAGTGGCAGGTATCGTTCTGCTCGTGTTGGGAGGGGTATTTGTGTTGACCAGTCTCGTCAGTTTCTGTCCGCTTTATGTACTCTTCGGTATCAACACCTGCAAAGTGAAAACCAACAAAACGCAAACTTCATAAGAATCCATGAAGGGTCTCGATCAATGGCTACTTCCTTATGTTCTCTCACAGGTAGTGAGTCTTGTGCTGTTAGGACTATGCTGGAAAAACAATGCGTGGGGAAGAATAGCGATTTCATTGCTTTTTCTCTATGCCGGTGTCTACAATATGTACATCGGTTTGAAAAAGCCCGAGGAGTATCTTCATTTCGCCGAATATGCGATTCCGGTGTATCAGCAGTTTATCAGGGGCTGGTTCAGCCGGCACAACGGAGTGATGATACCCCTCATCGCCATCGGCCAGTTTCTCAGTGGGATTTTCCTGCTTGCCGGTGGAATCTGGCCCAGGTTGGGAATCGCAGGCGTAATGCTGTTCCTGCTCGGCATCGCACCGCTCGGCGTAGGATCTGCCTTTCCTTTTTCTATAACTGTTTCCATTGCCGCTATGATATTATGGAGAAAAAAGAGATTTTTGCCGATATGGCTGGCGATCTCTAAAGCCCATAACTCAAAATCACTATGAAATTAATCCTTGCGGCCTTGTTGTTGATACACGGTCTGGTTCACCTGATGGGTCTTTCCAGGAAAGCCATCACCCTTCCCAATACCCAACAGCTCGACCATGCCACCAATAAAGGATGGTGGCTGGTATCTGCCGTATTGTTCATAATTTCCATACCCGCCGTTTTTATCATCCACAATAACTGGTGGATGTTTGTCTTCCCCGCGATCATTTTATCACAGATACTGATCATTCTCTACTGGAAAAAAGCCAGGTGGGGTACCCTGATGAATATAGTCATTCTTTTCCCTACCATTCTGAATTTCGCAGCCTGGAAATTCTATGGCGATTTCGAAAGACTGAACAAAGAAATATTGGCAGTAAACGCCTCACCGGGCAAGCTGGTTACACCCGAGCGACTCGATAAAGTACCTTACCCGATACAAGTCTGGTTGAAATCTTCCGGATGGCTGGGCAAACCTTCTGCGAATAGGGTCAGGCTCCGGCAAACTGGCAGGATGAAGACTTCCCCAACAGCTGAATGGATGAATTACAAAGCCGAGCAATGTGTGGGAGTGAATCAACCATCGTTTGCCTGGTATGCAGAAATGCAACAGTCTCCCCTGGTCATCGTAAAAGGCCTCGACCATTTTGCTAACGGTAAAGGGCAAATGAATATTAGTCTGTTTGGTCTTTATCGGATAACCCATGCAACCGGCACGGCAACTGACCAGGGTTCACTCGTACGCTATTTGGCAGAAATCTGCTGGTACCCTTCTGCAGCCCTGAACGATTACATCACCTGGTCGCCCGTTGACTCCCTCCATGCCATCGCCCAAATCAAGATCGGAAAACAGGAGGCCTCCGGATTGTTCGAATTCAATAAAAGCGGAAAGATGATCCGGTTTGAGGCGATGCGTTATATGGACAGAAATCCCCTGCCGGCCTCCCTTGAAAAATGGGTTATCGACATCGATCCCCTTATTTATAAAAATGTCGATGGGATAGAAATTCCAGTCCGCTCATCCGTTTCCTGGCAATTGAAAGAAGGAAAGTTCAACTGGCTGCAGATGGAAATTACCGAGCTGACATTCAAGGATCTGGAGTAATTTTATTCCTCAGTCAATGATCCATTCAACCCATTTTTTGGCCCGGCCAACAAAATAAATTTGCATTTACTGAACACTGTTCATTATTTTTGCTCAGTCATTTAAAACGCCTACATGTCGATCGCGGAAAGAAAACAGCGGGAAAAGGAAGAGATGCGCCAGTTGATCCTGGGTGCGGCAAGGGCTATATTCCTGGAAAAGGGATATGCCCAGACCAGTATCCGGAATATCGCAGATCGGATCGATTATAGTCCGGGTACGATTTATCTGTATTTCCGGGAGAAGGACGAAATTTTCCATGCGCTACATGAGGAAGGTTTTGCGCGTATGCTGGAGAAAATGCAACCGCTGCAACATGTGTCGGATCCTTTCGAAAGACTCAAGGCGATTGGGCTGGTTTACCTCGAATTTGCGAAGAACAATCCCGACCTGTACGACCTGATGTTCATTATCGATGCCCCCATCAAACATGAAGAAGAGCACGATCAATGGCAGATGGGCCACCAGACCCTCGAATACCTGAAGTCTGTTTTGAAGCTTTGCCAGGATAAGGGCTATTTTAAAGGGATGGACATCGACTATTTGTCTTTTATGGTCTGGTCAACTGTACACGGCATGGCAGCTCTCATGATCAGGGAAAGATGCAAAGCCTATCATGACCACGATGCGAATGAGTTGCTGAAAAAGGGCTATGAGTGCTTTGTAAAAATGATTGAAAAGAGTTGATTTTTTTTGCCTTTTTACTGAACACTGTTTATTATTTAAACATTGATTATAAATAGATAAGTATGAAAGCACGGTTCTTAAAGGGAGGTTTAACCACCTGGCTTTTCTCGGCGATCTCGCTGTTAGCCGTAAGCCAGGAAATACCCTCGCAATACCTGCAGGAAGCATTTGACAAAAACCTCGTTCTGCAGCAGAAAAAAATCAGTCTCGAGAAAAGCCTGTTGGCTTTGAAAGAAGCCCGAAGCCTTTTTTACCCGACTACCTGGTTTGAGGGTCAGTACCTGTTGGCACAGGGCGGAAGATCGATCGATATTCCGGTAGGCGATTTGCTCAACCCGGTTTATGCTACTTTGAACCAATTGACGGGCACCAATAAATTTCCTACCGTGAGCAACGCTTCGGAGCAACTCAACCCGAATAACTTTTATGATATCAGGGTGAAAACAACCATGCCGTTGTACAATAATGAAATCCGGATCAACAAAAAGATCAAGGAAGAACAGATTCAGTGGCAACAGACAGAAATTGACACTTACAAACGGGAACTGGTAAAGGAAGTGAAGACGGCCTATTTTCGTTTGTTGCTGGCCGATGAGGCCACACATATTTATGAAAATGCGCTGACACTGGTAAGACAGAATCTGCGCGTCAATCAATCATTAATGGCTAATGGCAAAGGATTGCCGGCTTATATCTCCCGGGCAGAAAGCGAAGTGAAGTCTGTCGAATCCCAACTGCAAAATGCCCGCAATGATGTACTGAATGCCCGCGCTTATTTCAATTTCCTGCTGAACCGGTCTTTAACAGACTCTGTCATTCTTCGTTCATCCGATTATGCCAGCGCCGCAACTTTGCCGCCTGCGGATTACACTATTTCAAACAGGGAAGAACTGGCTTCTTTGCGAATTGCCGGTCAAATCAATAATCACCTGCTGAAGATGAACAAAGAGTTCAGAAAACCCAAGGTCAATTTATTCCTCGACCTGGCAGCACAGGGTTTTGATTTTTCCGTTAACAAACGAACTCCGTTTTATCTCGGTGGCGTGCAGGTGCAAATACCTTTGTATGCCGGAAAAAGAAACCTGTACAAAATTGAACAAAGCCAACTGGATATTACCAGCCTGCAGTCCAATACCAGCAATGTTGAGCATCAGCTGGAACTTTCCGCGCTGGTAAGCAGGAACAATGTCAACAATGCCCTCAGCTCCTATCAATCCGCGCTCAAACAGTCTGAATCTGCCCGTCAGTATTTCCGATTGATAGATAAAGGCTATACCGAAGGCGTCAACAGTTATATCGAGTGGCTGGATGCCCGTACACAACTCACCAACTCCCAGATACAGGTAAATCTTAACCAGTTTCGCCTGCTGTCGGCCCAGGCCGATTTCGAAAGACAAACAGCCTCCTTCAATCTTAAATCATAACCACCAAAAAATAATCATATGCGCATACTCCTGTCCATAATCGCCACTATGGTGCTGTTGCAGTCCTGCACCAGCGATGCCCATCAGCCGGCCAGCACCTCACCCAAAGAAATCATACCGGTAAAATTAATTCCTGTCAACAGCGATTCAGGAATCTCCACCATCCAGGCTTCCGGTTTATTGAGCACTGAAACGGATGCCCGTCTTTCATTCAAGATCGGAGGCATCATCGAAAGCATCTTTGTAAAGGAAGGTGACAAGATCAGAAGAGGACAATTATTGGCTACCCTGAAGAGCACCGAAATTGCTGCCCAGGTATCGCAGGTAAAACTGGGTTTGGAAAAAGCGGAAAGAGATCTTCGCAGGGCAGAAAATCTATACAAAGACAGTGTGGCCACCCTGGAACAATTACAAAATGCGCGAACCGCTTATGAGGTGGCAAGACAAAATCTTCAACAGGTCAGTTTTAACAGCGAATATTCAAGGATCATCGCACCTGCCGACGGCTTTGTCGTGAAGAAACTGGCTAATGCCGGCGAACTGGCATCACCCGGCACGGCAGTACTTCAAATCAGCGGAAGCTCGGCTTCGAGTCCCTGGATTGTAAAAGCAGGATTACCGGATCACGAATGGGCTATAGTGGAAAAAGGCGATGCGGCAACAGTTCGCCTCGATGCTTTTCCAGGAAAACAATTTGCAGCGGTGATCAGCAAAAAAACATTGGCGGCCGATCCGCAAAGCGGCTCATTTACGGTTGAACTCCAGGTTCGCTTCAACGGCGAGCAACCGGCGCTCGGTATGTTTGGTAACGTGGTAATCAAACCTTCCCGGCAATCCACCGGGGTGAGTATCCCCTACGAAGCCTTGCTGGAAGCGGATGGCCGGAAGGGTTATGTATTTGTGAGCGATGATGAAAAGACCGTGAAAAAAGTGGAAGTGCAGATTGCCTCTATCAGCAACAATGTGGTCTATATTTCCTCCGGACTGGAAGGTCACCGATTTGTGGTAGGCGCCGGAAGCCCCTATCTGTCCGATAACACTCCCATATCGGTAGTCCGCTAATCAATCCCCATTCATAACCACTCAGTAAAATATTTTATATGGGTATTACCCGATTTTTTGTCAAAAATTACCAGTTCACCCTGGTGATGTTCATCATGGTGATCGTTGTGAGCACAACGACTTTGCTGAATATGCCCCGGGCAGAGGACCCGGAGATCAACCCTCCCCAATTTCCAGTTGTGATTGTGTATCCGGGAACGAGCCCGAAAGACATGGAGGAACTGGTAGTAAAGCCGATTGAAAAAAGAGTGAGTGAACTGGAAGATATCAAGAAAATCACCACGCGCATTGATGACGGGGTGTCTGTTATCAATGTAGAATATAAATACGAAAGCGACGTAGAATCAAAATACCAGGAACTCGTCCGAGAAATCAATGCCATCCGGCCGGAACTTCCATCCGACATCTTCAGCATAGAAGTAAGGAAAGTAACGCCAACCGATGTCAATGTATTACAGGTAGCACTGGTTTCTGAAAACGCTTCCGATGAAAGACTTCGTTTCTATGCCAAGCAACTGAAAGAGGATCTTGAAAAAGTAAAGAGCTTGAAAAAGGCGGACTATACCGGTGTGCCCGAACAAGTGGTGAGAATAGACCTAAAACTGGACAAGATCGCCCAATTAAAAATACCCGTTAACTATGTTATCGGCAGCGTGCAAAGTGAAGCGGCCAATATCCCGGGAGGAAATGTGAGAGCAGGCACCAAGACCTTTAACGTTAAGACCAGCGGCAAATACAAGAACATAGATGAGATCGCCAACACGATCGTGTACGCTGCCAATGGCAATATTGTTTACCTGAAAGACGTGGCAGATGTGAGTCTTCATTACGAAGAACAAAAACACATCACCCGTCTGAACGGCCATCGGTGTGTGCTCGTAACAGCCGCCCAAAAAGGCGGAGAGAACATCGCCCGCACACAAAAAGCCTATTTGCCGGTGCTCGAGAAATTCCGTCAAACGCTTCCCTCCAACATTGAAATGGTCAAGCATTTTGACCAGGCCGATAATGTCAGCAGAAGACTGGGTGGATTAGGAATCGATTTCCTGATTGCGATCGGGCTGGTGCTGATTACGCTTGTTCCGCTGGGTTGGAGAGCCTCCCTGATCGTGATGGTTGCCATTCCCCTGTCATTGGGCATTGGAGTGGTGCTGCTTAACAGTCTTGGCTATTCGCTGAATCAATTGAGCATTGTTGGGTTGGTGGTTGCGCTGGGGCTGTTGGTAGATGACAGTATCGTGGTAGTGGAAAATATCGAGCGATGGCTGAGAGAGGGCACTCCCCGAAAGGTGGCCGTTATTGAAGCGACCAAACAAATAGGCCTGGCGGTGGTGGGCTGTACGGCTACTTTGATCATCGCTTTCCTTCCGCTTGTTTTTCTGCCCGAAGGCGCCGGCGAGTTCATAAGGGGCTTACCCATGGCAGTGATTACTTCGGTGTTTGCCTCCATGCTGGTTTCCCTTACTATCGTTCCATTTCTGGCCAGTAAAGTGCTGAAGGCTAACCATAGCCCGGAAGGAAACCTGTTCTTAAGAGGATTGAAAAAGCTGATCAGTGGCAGCTATACGAGGTTACTGAATGTTTCCCTGAAAAGTCCCCGGCTGACGCTGGTCATCGCCTTCCTGTTGTTTGGCGCTTCCCTCGGTATTTTCAAGATCATCGGGTTCCGGCTGTTCCCTACTTCGGAAAAACCACAATTCCTGGTGAATGTAACCATGCCCTTGCAAAGCAATATTGCCGCCACCAATGTAATGGCCCGACAGGTGGAAGCTGACCTGAAAAAGGAAAAAGAAATTGAATATTTCACCACCAATGTCGGAAAGGGAAATCCACGAATCTATTACAATGTCATTCCTGAAAACGAGAAGCCTGACTTCGCACAGTTCTTTGTCCAGCTGCATCATGAAGTTTCTCCATCTGAAAAGAAGAAGCTTATTGAAAAGCTCAGAGAGCAGTTTGCGCGGGTGGCCGGTGCCAAAATTGAAGTGAAAGACTTCGAGCAGGGCCCACCGCTTGAAGCACCTGTAGCTATCCGCATCATGGGAGACAACCTCGACAGCTTACGCAATATTGCTGCGCGCGCGGAAAAGTTACTGAAAGAAACACCCGGTGCCATCTATGTAAGAAATGAAGTGGATCTGCTGAAGTCGGATCTGCGCGTAAACATCAACACCGACAAATCAAGAAGCCTGGGCATTCAAACCGCGGATATCGACAAGACCGTAAGGCTTTCGATTGCCGGGCTGGAAGCAGGAAAATATACAAACGAAAATGGCGACGACTACGACATTATGATCAATGCGCCGCGTGAGCAGTTTGCCACTTTGCAAAACTTCAGCGGTATTTTTGTCAATAATGCCCAGGGCAATGCCATCCCCCTGAACCAGGTGGCGCAACTGGAATTTGAGTCCTCTCCTACTACCATCAAACACCTCGACAAAAAAAGATTTGTGGTGATCACGGCGTTTACTGATAAAGGTATCCTCACCGAACAGGTAACCAAATCATTCCTGAAAAAAGCGGAAGAGCTGCATCTGCCGCCGGGCTATGAACTCAAGCTGGCCGGGGAGGCCGAAAGCGAAAAGGATGCGTTCGGAGGAAGTTTCGGAACCGTGGTAATCGCAACTGTTTTTCTGTTCATCATGGTGCTGATCCTGGAATTCAAAACATTTAAAAGCACCCTGATTGTTCTTTCTGTAATTCCGTTAGGTGTAATTGGCGGTGTAATGATGTTGTGGCTAACCGGTAATCCTATGTCGTTTGTTGCCATTATAGGATTCATTGGTTTGGCCGGTGTGGAAGTTAAGAACTCCATCCTGCTGGTCGACTTCACCAACCAGTTGAGGCAAGAGGGTAAATCGCTGGATGATGCTATCCGGGAAGCCGGTGAGTTAAGATTCCTTCCCATTGTGCTCACCAGTTTAACTGCTATTGGTGGTCTGTTACCCATTGCCCTGAGCAGTAATCCCCTGATTTCCCCGCTGGCCCTCGTACTCATAGGCGGACTGATCTCCTCAACACTTCTTTCTCGCATTGTCACTCCGGTGGTGTACAAACTGATACCGCCGCGAATAGAACCGGAGAAGGCCTGATCAGAAGCGAGTAAAAATTCCCTCTCCGGAGGGAATTTTTTTTCCCATTCCTGCCGTTTGCCCGGGTGTTTAACATCGAAATGAAGCCTGGCTTCAACGGTACACAAATTGAAACGGTGTGTTAAAATACCGCCTATGCAACCCGAATTGGAATTCATCAAAGTTCGCATCAATGAGATCAGAAGCGCGCTCTTCTACAATGATGGTAATCCATTCACCCGGTTCCCGACCTGTATTATCCGGTGCCTGGATGTTGATGAGCAGGGCTACGTTTGGTTCTTCATAAATGACGACGGTTTCAGTTACCCGGAAGAGCCACGGAAATTCCCTGCGAGCCTTTCATTTTACAGAAAGGGAAAGTCTTTCTTCATTCGGGTGCAGGGGCTGGCAGAAGTGGTGAATAATGAAATCGTCATTGAAAACTTCATCGGACATCCTGCCCATTACGAGCTCGTACTGGAAAAAATGAAATTGGTAAAAGTGAAGATAGAAGAAGCTGACTATCATGAATGGTCGCAAAAATCTTCTTTACCCTGGTGGCAACGGGTCTACCAACCTCTACAGCAATTAATTTTCAGACCGACATCGGTGAAACAACCACATTATTCATTCAGTTAAATAACCTGGTATGATAGAAACTTTAAGAAACCGCTATAAGGATCTGAAAAATATTATTGAACGATCCACTTATTCCCTCTTAAGCGCCTATCCCTGGAGCCGGGTAATGATTGCTGAAACACATACCATCGATGACAACCGTCAGCTCTGGTGCTGGAGTGAAGAGAGCTTTGGAGGCCAGGCTCCGACCTCTTTTCCGGTTACGCTAAAATTCATTGACAGAAACAAAGGAAACTATATCCGTATATCCGGCCAGGCTTTTGTTGAAGATCAGGAGTCGGCTCTTGCTTCGACGGCGGAGGAAAAAGGAGGAAGATCGTCATTGCTCCGAATAGAAATGCAACAAGTGGTCTGGTATTTTAAAAAGACCGGCAAAATAAAATTCTACAGGTGTCAATCCTAACGATAAAAAAACTCCCGCCAAAACGGGAGTTCTTCATCTGCACCTGTTCCATCTCAATAATTAATTGTTTCTTTCACTCTTTCTGATAGCCACTACCATCAGGTACAAAAAAAGGCAGGCGGCAGCCACCCACATAAAAGGTTGTTCATACCACTGCCGTTCTGTTCGCAGGGCCATCCCCAGTTCCGTATTGTTCTGGCTGAAAGATGACCAGCCTGTCAGCAAGGCTAACAGCATCAAAAAGAGTTTTTTCATTATCTCTTTCGTTTCCATACACACCAGTTAAATTTTCTTTTTCAGTACATTAACGGTCTGTATCAACCGGAATATCCCGAATGATCTTATCGAACTGTTCATCATCATACCCGGAATAAGCGCCATAGGCATCCATGATGTACCCGATCTGGCCATCATTGGCTTCAATCAGGTACAGGATCGAAGCGTCTGAAGGATTGCTATCGCCTTCAAACCGATAGGTTCTGATAATTCGCAGATCATTTATTGAATATAACTTACCATTTGCCGCATTGATCAATCCCAGGCCGCTGTCAGACAGTTTGAATTCACAATCCTGCCCTTTCTCCCGGAGGCTGTTAATCACCTCGCTGATGGTCGTCATTTCTTTTTTTTCCATAACCGAAGATTTATACTCATAACAATAGAAATAACATGCCAGCTTTCTTCCCCTGTTCTAAAAGGGTCGAGATGGCCGACTCCGCTATAATTGAGGAAAAAAGGCAACAAGGCGGGGAGTTTATATTTCATTGAGTTGCCAATCCTGGACAATCCTTCTTGCAGAATGACGATTATCAGGTATGGCCTGGAAATTGAAAAGTAGTAGTGTACCATAAATAATACTATAAACGATACTATATGGCCACAAATCTTATAGAACAGGTAAACCAGATGATGGGGCATCCGCTGACAAAAAAAGAGGAGCCCTCACGCGGTCAAAAGACTAAAATGGAAAAAACACTTCATGGTGCGGCGGTTCCTGCGGCGCTGGCTGGCATATATCATTTGGCCTCTTTTGAAAATGGAGCGTCCCGGATCCTCGATCACCTGAAGAACCATCGGCATGACATAGAAAACCACCATACAGCCATATGCGCTGAGTTCACATTCGGAGATACCCTTAAAAGTGTTGTTGACAGGATCGCTGACTATGCAGGGGAATCTCCTGAGAATTCCTTTGCCGTGCTGAATGAAGCAGCCAGGGAAGCCTATCGCCAATTGCTGACAATGTTTGATCCATCAGCTATCAAACCGGAAGAAATCACGAAATACATGGTAGCACAGAGACATACGATCCTGGCTCATTTGCCGGAAGAGTTACAGCTGGGTCACCTGCTGGGAGACGAAACAATGGATGATGTAAGCAATAAAATGGAAGGTCCTGTCTCTACACTTATCCATAAACTGGGTGAAACCTTCTCTTCCTCACCCCGTTAATTCATTAAAGCATATTGACCTCCGGGTCAGAACTAGGGGGAAGGATACAGGTTGAGTCAAATCACCTGTAAGCCTGGTACCCGTTGCTTCGGCGGCGGGTATTTTTTTTGTATGTGTATCAACAAAAAAAAAAACCGCGCCAGTAAACTGACGCGGTATACCCTCGAACCAAAATCAACCTTAATTTATATAGAAGAGAAAACTACTTGTTAAACATGGTGAACATCCAGAGTCTCTTCTCCAGGTCGCCAATAAATTTGGTCAGCAGATCGGCGGTGGCAATATCTTCCGCATCATCTGCCTTTCCCGCCATTTCACGATGTTCTGCAATCAGCATTCCCAATCCTTCAATAACATGATTCACGCATTGTTTTCCATCTTTTACATTCCTGATCTCTTTATGATCTGTATTTTCCAGGAAATCGGTGTAAGCATGCAACGGTCGGTAACCGATCGTGATAATTCTTTCCGCGAGTTCATCGATGTTTTCGGAAAGCTGCGTATAGAGCTCTTCAAACTTGACATGAAGATCAAAGAAATCACTTCCGGAAATATTCCAGTGAAATCCCCTTACATTCTGGTAAAAGATATGGTAGTCAGACAAAAGATGATTCAGATTACCACTCAATTCCTGCATCGCTTTATTTTCGAGACCCAGATGATTTCTAAGAGAGGCCTTTTCTACGCCGTTCGTTTTTGTAGCCATATTGATAAAGTTTAATTAGTGTCCGTCAACGATTAAATGCAAACAAATTGGAGGCCTGGTTTTTCTTTCCTTTGATGAAATCGGTAAGGAGGCGGGCGGCGATCAGACTGAAAGTGATCCCGTTTCCGCCAAAACCCAATGCAAATAAATGATTTGGGTGATCGGGATCGGGGCCTATATAGGGTAACCCGTCCTTTGTTTCCCCAAATGTGCCTGTCCAGCGGAATTCGGGAATAAACTCAACATGAGGAAATAATTTCCCAAAATCGCGGGAAAGCTGGCGGGTCTTTGTTCCGATCAACCGATCTCTTTTCGCGGGACTGTAAAACGGTTCATCTCGTCCGCCAATCATAATCCGGTTTCCGTGAACAGTGGTTATGTACAGATAGGGCCTTTTTGTTTCCCAGATCAGGCAGTCATCTTTCCAAAATTTTCTTTGCAGGGTTTGTTCGCTGGCCACAGCATAGGTTGAATGAAGCTGTACTACTTTCTTGCGCAGATAGTTGACAGATTCGTAACCGGTGGCAAAAATGACTCTCCTGGCTTCTATCCTGCTATCGTTGGCGGTTGTGAGCCACACTTTTCCGGAGCGATGGACAATGTTGACGACAGGCGATCTGTCGTATACACTCAGGCCTCTGGGGAGGTTGTATTGCAACAGCGCATGTGTCAGAAGGTAAGAGTCCGTTTGTGCGCTGTGATCGCTGTAAATAGCTGCTTCGGAATCAAAGCCGAAGTGACGGCGAATGGAAGCGGCTTCCAGCAGTTGTACATTGAATCCGAGTGCACGATGGAGATCGAATTCCTCCCGAATCATTCCGGCATCCTTCTTATAAGATGCGAAATACAGGGTCTTCCTTCTTTCGAAATCGGTAAATCCGATTTGATGACAAAGCGTTTCCAGTTGATCGATCGATTCGGCACATAGCTGATAAGCCTTCACAGCCCGTTCTTTTCCCACTTTCCGGATGAGTTGTGCCAAAGGAAGATCCACCTGGTATTGCAAGAGAGCCGTACTGGCACAGGTACTGCCCAGTCCGATGGTTCTACCATCTATCACCACACATTCCAGCCCCGCCTCCGTTAGGTGATGCGCCAGCAGCGCGCCTGAAATGCCACCGCCCAACACAATAGTGTCGGTACGAATCTTTCTATCAAGTTTCGGATAACTGTAAGGCAGGCCGGATCTCACCAGCCACAGGGGGTAGCCAGAGCGAAGATCCATAAGTAATTTTTTAGTGTATGCTTAGAGGTTATGCTGTTTCATTTTATTGAACAGCGTCTTTCGGTCGATGCCCAGTTTTTGGGCTGCTTTGGTGCGATTGTACTTAACTTCCTCCAGTGTTTTCTTCAACACTTCCGCTTCGGCCAGTGCGGCAGCATCTTTCAAAGACATCGGCAATGTGCCGTTTACGCCATTGGCCGAGGCAGCATGCTGTTCAGTGACAGGCTGACTCTCCTGTTTGTCCGAGTCGACAAAAGAAAATTTCTGGTGATATACGATCTCAGGAGGGAGGGTAGACATCGTTACCTGTTCATCTCCCGCCAGCAAGGCAGCTCTCCGAATTACATTCCGCATTTCGCGAAGGTTA
Organism: Chitinophagaceae bacterium; assembly: GCA_044226045.1. Lineage (GTDB taxonomy): Bacteria > Bacteroidota > Bacteroidia > Chitinophagales > Chitinophagaceae > Endoryza. Next base: position 18,875 of record JBGAHR010000020.1, on the reverse strand, counting down.
CCCGGCCAGGGATAACGAAGGAATAACTCCTTTACTTCGTCTGAAAAGCCGGTCAAAGACTTATTCAATTCATGATTGGACATCTGAAGGAAATGTTCGGCGAACTGCAGAATATCTTCTCCGCGATTGCGAAGTGCGGGTACTGTCAGGCTGAATTCATTGAAACGATGATAGAGATCTTCCCTGAACTTACCTTTCTGTGCGGCTTCCCACAAATTCTCATTCGAAGCTACCAGGATCCGAACATCTATCTCCATATCTTTAGTGGCACCGATTCTTCTGAGTTTTCTTTCCTGCACAAGCCGAAGTAATCCTACCTGCACATCATAGGACAGATTGGCCACTTCATCGAGAAAAATTGTTCCGCCATTGGCGAGTTCAAACTGACCTGGCTTGGCATTGACCGCACCGGTGAAAGCTCCTTTCTCATGACCCCACAGTTCACTTCCGGCCAGCTCCTTTGTGAGGGCGCCACAATCAATAGCGATAAAGGGTTTATCCTTCCGGTTACTCAAAGAGTGAATCGTCCGCGCTATGTTTTCTTTACCTGAACCACTCTCGCCATAAATAATTACACTGAAGTTTGTTGGCGATACCAGGCTAACCTGTTTGTATAGCTGCTTTGACTCCGCGCAGGTTCCTGTAATATAACCGTCTTCCAATTCCATTTTTTCGCCGTTCAGCCTGGCTTTTTTACCGGAAGTGGCAACGGTTCTTGCAGCAGGAGCCGGCATGGCAGCAGATTCTTCTCCCAGCGCCCTGTTGATGAGATTGATGAGTTCATCCGGTATCAGCGGCTTGATCACATAATCGAACGCTCCCCGCTTCATAACGTCTACCGCTGTCTTGATGTCCGAATACCCCGTGATGATGATGACCTTTAGTCCCGGGGCGATCTCCTGAACCTTGGAGAGCACATCACGTCCCTCCATGTCACGAAGTTTAAAATCGCAAAACACCAGGTCGTACGACTGGGCTGCGATCTTATCGATGCCCGCTTTCCCACTCATGGATGTTTCCACCTCATGCCCTTTCCTGGTTAAGAAACGGCTGAGCAGATTGCAGATATCAATGTCGTCATCAATTACAAGAATCTTTGCCATATATGAGTAGTTCTGATTAGGTAAAGTTTATATCGATATTAGTTCGTTTTTATTCCATCAATCAGGTCGGATACCTGTGAAAGGGTGAATGGTTTGCTCAGAAAACTGTAGGCTCCGTCGGCTTTTGCTTTCTTTCTGTGTTCTTCCACATCAAAGGCGCTGATCATGATCACTTTCAAATCTGGGTAATGCGATTTTATTTTTGACAGTTGCTCAAGGCCATTTCCGTCGGGCAGGTTCATATCAAGAAACAGGATATCCGGCTTTACTTCGCCCAGGCTGTCGAACCCATCTTTCAGGTTATGCGCCGCACATACCTGGTAACCTTGTTTTATTAACACCCTGGTCAACAGCGACACAATCTCTGATTCATCATCGATAATAAGTATGGTTTTGCTGTTCATCCGTAGGGGGTTGGTGTAATAAAAATAACCGCGTGTACTATTCCTCGTTCTCATCCTTACTACTTGTAAATTTATTAACAAGTCTGCGCACGGCAAACATTCCAATTGTCCTTACCAGAAACCCTCTTTTCCGGAATAACAGCCGGTCTGCAAGGAAACCGGCTCCCATCTTCAGTCCGGAACTGATGAATTCACCCGGGGAGGTTTTCACCTCGGTCACCACATCTTTCACAGCCGATTTCAACAATCTTCCGGGCGACAGATGTTCTCTGATACCCTCCAGCTGCCATCTCATCGTTGCTTCCTGCCGGGTCAGCGCTGCTTTTTTGGCCGCAATTCGCTCATGCAACCGTTCGTATGCGTCAGTCATTGTCTATCGTATTTAATATATTATCCACCACGCCTCTTTTTATCGAATTTCTTCCCAGGGTAAATAACAATACCAGTGCCAGCAATACCAGGCCGGCAACGATAAAGTAGCCGGCAAACGAACTCCCGATCAGCTGGTTGAGCCATATTGCTATTCCTATACACAAAAGGAGTACCAATACTATTGCAAATGCCAGGCTAACCAGGAAAGTTATGAGCGAAGAGGTGAAGCGGGCAATGCGATCAGCTCCTTTCAGTACCTCCAGTTCCAGCCTGTCTTCGACATATTCTTTGGAAGTCTGAAACAGATCCATAATCTTTTCCGGCAAACCTGTGGTTGTTGATGTTTCCATACTATAAAAAATTAAATAAAGGCGTAACCGGATGGACTACGCCTTTGACCCCCATCAGTTGAAAATATGTTTACAAAACAGGGCACGTTGTGTTTTCAGCAATACTCAGGAAAGAGCTTTGTCCGCGAGATGCTGTGCCTCTTTCTTGACCTTTGAAGCCTTGTCGCTCATGAAATTTTCTGCCTTATCGGCAATATCTTCACCCCATCCTTTCAGGCTGTCTGAAATTTTCTGACGGGTAGCACTTCCCTTATCGGGAGCAAACAACAGACCAAGCACAGCACCAACAGCCACACCGGCCAATATTCCTGCAATAATTTTTCCGTTTTCCATTTCTTACGATTTTAGATTAAAAAATAGTGATTTCTTGGTTTGCGGTTTGCAGTTTGCGGTTTGTGAGAAAACTCAAAAGTCAAAAATTAAATATTCAAAATATGATAACTACCAGTCCACTTTTTACTTTTGAATTTTGCTTTTTTAATTTCCAAACCGTAAACCGCAAACTGAAAACTGCAAACTGCAAACCATTAACCATTAAGCGCCACCTCCTACACCTTCCTGCTCTTTTCCTCTACATCGTCGCTCTCCAGTTCTTTCATGATCTCTTCTTTTGTCTTGCCGATCTTTTGCTGGAGCTTTCCCCACAATTCGTTCTCTTTTCCTTCAACAAACAACAGGTCGTTGTCAGTTAAATCAGCATAGCGCTGTTTCAGTTTACCTTTCCACTCATTCCATTTTCCTTTTAATGTTGTTGTGTTCATAAAACAGGTTTAACAGTTAATGAATATTAATTCGTCTTGTATGCATCCGTTGATGAAGAAGAGGATGTTTCTGTTTTCCCATGAAAGAACCGGTGCAACCAAAGCCGATGTTCCTTCCCTTTTGATTCTTTGTATCGAATGAGCCGGGCGAATTTCATCGCGTCGAATGGATTGGTAACTGGCGACTTGTCGTTATCTTTCAATAAAGAAAATGCAGCTTTCATCTTTCAGCATTTTAGGATGACTTTTTATTCTACCGGGCGACGACCGCTGATCAGTCGCAGCAGTATGGCAACAATGGCGATCACCAGCAATACGTGGATTAATCCGGTTGCGCTGTACGCAAAAACACCGATCGCCCAACCGATCACAAGTATGATGGCGATGATATAAAGTAGGCTACCCATAATCTTTATTTTTTGGTTTGTAAATATTGACTGAATTATATTTGAAAATATTGTGCCTGCAGAAGCATCTGGGTCGCCCTGCGGCATGATCAGCCTGAAATCATGCTGTAAAAAGTGGTTTTACCCTCAACCCGGCCTAACCAATCGCATTTATCGATCTAAAAATTGGGGAAAAGATTCCCCAATTGCTGAATAAATTCCTCCTGCCATGCCTGGAAAGAAAATCAGAAATACAAAGATCCTGTCCTTCATCACGGTGATACTGGTATTTGTCATGGGCCTGATCTCTATCTACAGCCTGAACCGGCTTGAGAAAAGCATTGTGGACTCCCTTCATACGAAAGACATTCTTCAAACCTCGGATGAATTGTACAATTCCATTATCGAAACGGAAAGCAGCCTGCGTGGTTTCCTGTTGAGCCGGAGCGAGTCGTACAGGGAGCGTTACCTGTTTCACAAAGACAGGATCCCCCGGCTGCTGGATAGCCTGAAAAGCATGACTACCGACAACCCGATGCAGCAAAAAAACCTGAAAGACCTTTCACTTACTATTAAGGAAAGGGTCATCATGTTTGAAGACGCATTCGCTTATTCCAATCAATTCGGGAATATGTCTGGCTATATGGCCAATAACCGCATTCAGCAGGCAGTGGATGTGTCAGACAAAATCAAAGCACAGATCGCAGTTGTCAATAATGGAGAACAGGTAATCCTGAAAGATCGTACAACCGGTTTGTTCAGGTACCTGAACCTGCTTCCGGGCTTCTTCATTTTCCTGGCCCTGATCAGCTTTGGAACAGCCGGGCTGGCATTTTATTCCATTTACCAATACAATACAGCGCAAAAGATATCAGACAGGCAGATCGCGGCTTACCAGAATCAGTTGAAGGAACAGATCCAGAGACTGAATGTTTCCAACGATGAACTGGCCCAATTTGCGTATGTAGCCTCGCATGACCTGCAGGAACCATTACGAAAGATAACAGCCTTCAGTGATCTTCTGCTGGAACAATACAAATCACAACTGCAAGGCGACGGTGAATTATACCTGCAAAGAATCAGTGGATCGGCAGGCAGAATGCGTAACCTGATAACCGATCTCCTTAACTACAGCCGCGTTAGCCGGGCAAATGCAATTGAAGAGATTGATCTGAATCTCGTCTATTCCCAGGTGAAAGATGACCTGGAAATATTGATCAAGGAAAAAAAGGCTGTCATGAAAGCAGGCGACCTGCCTGTGGTGAAAGGCGACCTGTCCGAATTCAGGCAACTCTTCCAAAACCTGCTGACCAATGCCCTTAAATTCTCCAAAAACGATGAACCGCCATCCATCCAAATACTGGCAGAGCCGGCCACAGATGAAGACACCTGGAGACTCCCTGAAAAAAGACCGGGGCTTCATTACCTGGTCATCCGTTTCATCGATAACGGAATAGGTTTTGAACCGGAATATGCCGACAAGATCTTTGTCATATTTCAAAGACTACATGGCCGTGACAGCTATGAAGGCACCGGGATCGGACTGGCCATCTGTAAGAAAATTGCAGAAAAATATGGAGGAACCATCTACGCCACTTCCACACCCGGGCAGGGAGCTACATTTACTGTAATATTACCAGAAGCCTGAAGCGACTGCCTTTTCTAATTATAATGAACCAGGAGGTGAGGCAATTTCGATTTTGATTTCATCAGCTGTTCGTACTGGTTGTAAATGACCTCACGTGCCTGCTCGTCGGTCAGTTCGGTCATATTATAAACCAGTTTGTAGAGTATGGCAAACTGATCTTCCATTTTATATAGTATCCCTATCATCTGCTGAACATCATTCTCACCCAATGATTGGTAAAGATGCTCCCACCATTGGGAAGATACTGAAAAGTGTTGCACCGGCAATTGCTCCAAGCGAAGCTGCTTCAATAAATCCAGCAGTTCATCTATATACGCGTTGCTTTGACCGGCCATCTCCTCACAGATCCGTTGAATACGCTTTATCCGGCAAACACTGGCGAATTCGGAATAACCGTGTGAACGATCCTGGTTCAGCCAGATCAGTCGTCCAATCAGTTCCGTTACTGTCAATTGAAACCAACGCATCGGCACTTGTCTTTAATGATAATCGCTAAATAGTATGCCATCCGTTAGTTTCCACAAAAACCGTCTTTATCATAAAAAGACTGGGGAAATAATTCCCCGATATGGTATATAATATTCGTTTATCTTTAATTCAAACATAATTTATATATATAATGAAGTTGAAGACCGTACTCATGGCTGAGGATGATGAAGATGATCGCATGTTGTTACGCAAGGCCTTCTCGCACCGGTTCGAAAAAAGTATTTTGCATTGTGTGGAAGACGGGGTGGAATTGATGAAATACCTCCGTAAAGATGCTCCCTATAATGACGAAAGTAAATATCCTTGGCCCCAACTGGTTCTGCTTGATCTGAATATGCCGAAGAAAGACGGAAGGCAGGTACTAAGGGAAATAAAGAACGATAAGGAACTTTGCAAAATTCCGGTTATCGTACTGACAACCTCCCGCCAGCAGGATGATATTGAAAATGCGTACCGGCTGGGGAGTAACAGTTATATTACAAAGCCTTCCTCCTTTGAAGGACTTATAGATATTGCCCGGGAGCTGGAAAACTATTGGTTCAAAACAGTTGAACTTCCGGCATAATTTTTTGATAACAGGGATATGATGTTGCAAGAACCCATTCACATCCTCTACGTAGACGACGATGAAGATGACTTTCTTCTTGTCCATTCCCTATTACAGAAGGTACGTCGGGCTTCTTTCAAGCTTGACCGTGCAGCCAGCTTTGAAGAAGCCATCCGCCTGATCAGTCAGCCTTATGACGCCTACCTGGTTGACTATCGACTGGGTAAGCAAACGGGATTGGAACTGCTTCGTGCTATTAAAACCTACAAAAGATATGCTCCTGTCATCATGCTCACCGGCATGGAAGACCGGGAAGTGGATACCCAGGCGATGCGGGCCGGCGCATCAGATTACCTGGTGAAGGGCGATTTCAACTCGGAGATCCTGGAAAGAACCATACGTTACGCGATCCGCGACGCACAATCGCTGCAGTCGGTAGAAGTGAACGCCAATCGCTTTCGGAATATTTTTGAAAGATCGGCCGATCCAATCGCCATTATCGACCGCAATGGAACAATTACCAAAGGAAATCCTTCTTTTATCAGCCGCTTTCAATTCGATCCCGAAAATACAGATCAGGGTCTTTCGCTGATTTCCCTGATCGCACAATCGGAACATGCCACACTCATTGAAAAGACCTTGCGCACAGATGGTGAACTGAACGACCTGGAAACCTCCTTTTGGTCGGGTAATAACCAAACCATCGATGTACTCATCAGTATCGTGATGCATGAACCCCAGGCTGGCATGTTCCAGGTGATGATCAAAGACCTCACCTCCTTACGCATCAAGCAGGAAGAAGACAGAAACCTCCGCCGCTTTTATTCAACAGGGCGTATTGCCGGCATCATTGCGCATGAAGTAAAAAATCCGTTGACCAATATTACGCTCGCAGCCGATCAGCTAAAAATGGAGTTGCCGGAGTCCGTGCTAAAAGAAAGCAGCGATCTGCTGGAGATCATCCATCGGAACAGCACAAGGATCAATCAACTGGTCTCCGAACTACTGTATTCCACCAGATTCACGGAATTGAAGACAGCCAAAAAATCCATCAATGAACTGGTGGAGGAAGCGCTGGAACAGGCTATGGATCGTATCAAATTCAAGAAGATCAAAATTGAAAAGAAATTCTCCTACGATATCTGCGATGTGGAAGTGGATGCTGAAAAAGTAAAAATAGCCTTCCTCAATTTGATCGTAAACGCCGTGGAAGCGATGGAGGCAGAAAATGGTGTATTGACGATCAGCACCCAGGCGAAGGATCATAAATGTATTGTAGAGATCAGCGATAATGGATCCGGCATTTCAGCCGACCACCTCGATCATCTATTCGAACCTTTCTTTACCAGCAAGGAAAAAGGAACAGGCCTCGGACTCACCCACACACAAAACATCATCCTCAGCCACAAAGGCTCAATAAGAGTAAAAAGTGAATTGGGAAAAGGAACCACATTTATAGTGACGCTGAATATAGGATAGATGCTTTTTAGTGGGGTTTAGTGAAAGTCAAAATTCAAAATTAAAAATTCAAAAATCAAAAGTCAAAACTCAAAATTCAAAAGTCAAAATTCAAAAATCAAAAATCAAAAGTCAAAACTCAAAATTCAAATTAGTGCTGACAGTTCTGGAACGCAGAGGACGCCAAGAACCGCAGAGTGCGCTAAGTGAAGATTCGAAAGTCAAAATTGAAAAGTCAAAAGTCGAAATAGTGCCAACAGTTCTGGAACGCAGAGGGCGCCAAGAACCGCAGAGTACGCTAAGTGAAAATGAAAACAAAAAAGTAAAATATTCAAAATTCAACAGTAAAAACAATACTGACAGTTCTGGAAAGCAGAGGATGCCAAGACGGTTCAGAGAAGAAATTCGAAATCAAATATTCAAAATAAAATCCTCAACTGTCAGATCAACTATTAACTAATACATTTAATGATAAATGAGCGTGTTTCTGTTTCTCTTCCCGTTCTCACTCCCGCTCCCCATTCCCCTCACCCAACCCTCTCCCAAGGGAGAGGGCGTTTGATTTTTGATTGCAAAATCTTGTCTTTTCAATTTTTACTTTATTACTTCTTACTTTTCAATTCTTCCTTTTGAATTTTGAACTTTGACTTTTTAATTCTTAATTTTAACTTTTGAATTTTGACTTTTGAACTTCGAATCTTCCCTTCGCGTCCTCTGCGGTTCTTGGCGCCCTCTGCGTTCCTTTTACGGCCTGCGAGCTAACGGGAATTAATGAATTTTCACTTATCACTTTTCAACCTTTATTTTTGAATTTTGACTTTTGAATTTTGAATTTTGACTCTCACTTCTTCCTCCTGAACTTATTTCTCAACCGCATCACAGGCGAGCTCATAGGGTTAAGCTTGGGCGTTTCGTCGCCCATTAAAATACTCCAGTGTTTGAGGCTGTCCACTCTTTCAAAAATTAATTTTAATACAGCCAGTGTTGGAATAGCCATGAACATCCCTCCTATGCCGGCCAGGGCCTGACCGATCAGTACAGCTACAATCGTGGCGAGCGCGTTTAATCTAACCTTGGAACCAACGATATAAGGCATGAATATATTATTGTCGATGAACTGCACAACAGCCAGTACTACCAGCACAATGACCACATCGGAAAGATTGTCTGAAGTTGACAGGGTAATCAGGGCAGCCAGGAGGTTTGCAATAATTGCCCCGATATAAGGCAGCAGATTCATCAACGCAAAAATAACTGCTATCAGGATCGCGTATTTGATTCCAAACAGGACTAATGCCACTGCATTTAATACCGCCACCAGCACCATTTCAATCATCAAACCTGTGAGGTAACTCTTCAATGTCTTTTCAGTATCGTAAATGACGCTCTGCATTTCATCGTGATAGTCGCGAGTAGCGCATAGAAAGAGAAATCGTAACAACAAATTTTTGTAGTACAGGATAAGGAACATGTAGAGCGGGATCAGGCCTATATACATCAGTGTACCCGTAACCGAAGCTGCCGTACCGCCCGCCAGCGAGCCGGCTGAATCCATCAGCTTTTTCAATTGCTCATTGAGCATCTGGCTTTGTTTCTGGGCCGAGAAACCCCAATTGCTTTCGATCCACTGGCTGACCAGATGCGTATGCTTCTGCACGTGCTGTTCGATAGCCGGAAAGTCCTGCATCAGCCTGTTGAGCTGTACAATCAGGAGGGTGAAAAATCCAAATACCAACACGAGGGCCAGTAGCACACTTAAGAGAATAGCCAGAAAATTGGGGAAATGAATACGAAGAAAAAAGCGATAGACTGGTAATAATAAAATGCAAAGCAGGAAGGAAAATGCCAGGGGCATGATAATACTGCTGCCAATATAAACCAGCAATCCAAGTAACATCAAACCGAATAACTGAAGAATCCGGCTGTTGAGTGAAGTCTGGGTGGTCATGTGGTGGGAGTTTAAAAAAGCCCACCTGGAAAGGCAGGCCGCTTTTGGTTAGGCTCTGATTAGAAAGTGTTGTATTTGATTGCTTGCATTAATTCGCTTAGAAAGTATACCGGATAGCAAAGCCACCCCAGCCTCCATCGAAGCCATTGCGTCCATCCACTCCGAAGCTAAAGGAAGGTTGCCAGTCGATCGACAGGTTAATGGGGGCTCCTTTTATTTTATAGTCCAGTCCCAGCACACCATCTACACCGAAATAGGAACCGTCTTCATTGTACCGGTCTTTGTAGCGGGTATTCCATACACCAATATGCGCTCCCGGGCCAACATACCATTTCAGTCCTGGTGCGCCACTGATGTTTCCGTGGATTTCATATAGACCGGTAAACCGGAAGCCATAATTCCAGAAATAGCCAAGGCCCTCCAGGGCTGTGTTGCTCGATGTAAAATGTTTGAGTGAAATAGCACCCGGATAGAATTTCACCCCCAGTGCTGTTCTGTAAGAACTACCCATGCTTTGGGAAAAGGATTTCACAGATAGCGTGGTCAGTAACCCGGCTATCAAAACGACTGTTATTATTCTTTTCATAATTGAAAAATTATTCTGATGCAATTATCCAATTGCCATGCCATGTCATATTTCCCCAAAATTGAAGTGGCTTGCAGACTGTTTACCCGTTTAGTTGGGGAAAAAAAGTAACAGGACGGGAATAGTGAGAAAAAACCTGATCGCAAACACTTATAAATAGAAGCAGGTAACCAATGCCCGTTCATAGATGCTGGCATCATTCTTTACAATGGATGATTGAACTATTCATTCACCATTAATTAAAAATGACTTTATGAAAAAGATGTTGTTTGCCCTGATCTGTACCGCTTCGAGTGTGGCAGTAATGGCACAAACCAAACCAACCGTGATCCTTAAGGGTGGCGTGAACTTCGCGAACATTACCGAATCAACCGATGGAAAAGTGGACGATGCAAAATACCTCACTTCCTTTCATGTAGGTGCCGCATTACATCTGCCGTTTACCACCGGTTTCGGTTTCCAGCCTGCGCTTCTGGTTACCGGTAAAGGATCCAAAATCCAGGACGGGAATTCCTCTGACGCTAATTATTTCAGATCAACCACCAATCCCATTTACCTTGAAATGCCATTGAACTTTGTGGGAACCATTCCTCTTGGTAACAATGCAGGTATCTTCCTGGGTGCGGGGCCTTATGTAGCCATGGGAATCGGTGGTAAAAACAAAGTTGAAGGGAAATACCTGGGTGTTGCATTCAGCAGCGAAAATAAAATCGATTTCAGCAATGATGATCCGACCACCCTGGATTATGAAGAAGATGCCGGTATTGGTAAAATGAAACGCTTCGATGTAGGGGGCAACGTAATGGCAGGAATCGATTTCGGAAAAGTATTGCTGGGAGCCAACTACGGTTTTGGATTCACCAAAATCAACTCGGGTTCAGACAACAACGCCGACAACAAGAATAAAAACCGTGTCTGGAGTGTGTCGCTCGGAATCAAACTCTAAATCAGGATAAATTATTACTTCAGCCGAGCTGTCTCCCCGGAGACAGCTTTTTTATGCCCTTCGGGCTGCCAGTTGCAAATTGATTTTGTTATGAAGGTCTTCCGGCCTGAACGGCTTATGGATAAAATCCGTGAATCCTTTCTGGATGAGGTCCGCATGGATGTTGTCATACACGGCTGCCGTGAATGCGATGATCGGCACATTGGAATCGATCTTGCGAATCTCCTTGAGGGCGGTGGCGCCATCCATTTCCGGCATTTCAAGATCAATCAGCAACACATCAAACATGCCCGGCCTGAATTTCTCTACGGCTTCCCGGCCGTTAACGGCCTCCGTAACCTGGATGCCCCATTTCTGTAAAAATCGCTTGGCTACCGATAAGTTAACGGGATTATCTTCCGCCAGCAGGATCTGTACGCCATCCAAAGTGCTCAAAGACTTGCTGCGATCGTCGTTGATATACATTTTACGATTGGCATTGATGAACAATTCCATGGTAAAATGGAAGGTTGTTCCTTTACCCACCTCGCTCTCGAGATGCAGTTCGCTGTTGAATTTATTCACGAGGTGTTTGGTGATCGACAGTCCAAGCCCGGTTCCTCCATATTTACGGGTGGTATTGACGTCGGCCTGGGTGAAGCTGTCAAAAATTTCCTTGTGTTTATGAGGCGGTATGCCGATTCCGGTATCCCTGACAATGAACTGTATGGTAGATTTTGTACTGCTGGCGGCCACCTGCCGGGCTGCCAGGGTGATGCTACCGGTATGGGTAAACTTGATGGCATTCGACAGCAGGTTGCTTAACACCTGGTTCAGGCGGGTTTCATCCGACATCAATTCGAGGTTGAGTTTCTCGTCGATATCCGTGATAAACTTGAGTCCTTTTCCAACAACCTGACCATTAAACTGGGTGGCTACGCGGTTCAGAAAACTCTTCATGTTCACTGGAGCGGATGCCAGTTCCAGTTTGCCGGCTTCTATCTTATTAAAGTCAAGAATGTCGTTGATCAACACCATCATGTGTTCGGAAGAGTACTTCAGGATATCGAGATGCGATTGTTGCGCAGGCAGATATTCTTCCTGCAGCAGCAGATTGGATGCGCCGATAATACCATTCAGCGGGGTCCGCAACTCGTGGCTCATATTCGAGAGGAATCGGGTCTTCACCTTGGCTGCCGCTTCCGCTTTTTCCTTGGCGCGCATCAATTCAAACTCCGTCATCTTTACGTTGGAAATGTCGAGGATACTCACCTTGATATATCTCTCCTCTTTGTATGTAAATGAAATCACGCTCACATAGCCGGGGAAGCGCTTTCCATTTTTTGTAGTAAAACTCAATTCACCCTGCCAGTTCTGGGTGATGCCATTGACAGCCCTTTCAATAGAATTGAACTGTTTGATATGTTCCTCATCAAACCAGTTATCGATATGAGTGCCTTCGATTTCTGTTTTCTCACTTACCTCAAAAAGATCCAATGCCCGCTGGTTACAGCTTGCTACGATATTGGATTGCGTATACAAAATGAATACACCATCGAGTGAGGTATTGTAGATCGTATCGCCGAATTTCTTTTCCTGCAGAATCGCCAGCTCGTTGTCTTTGTTAACCCGCAGGATGGCGTATGAAAATATGGTCGTCAGTACAAAGGAAATGATCAGGTTGCTGTTGAAAAGCCGGCCATATAATGCATCATTGATCGTTTCGATATCGTTTACATAAGGGCTCAGGATCATGGCCAGCACCAGGGAATAAATGGTAATAGCGTACACGATCACCAGTTCTTTATAATTCCGGCGGATGCTGACTACGAATGTCAGGGCCAGGAAATAGGGAAAGAACATCAGGTATTCACCCGCCCGCAAACCTTCTACATAACAAATGATGATCAGGTAAAGGTTCACATTGATGATGGAAAGAATCCTTCCGATCTCCAATCTTCCCTTTCCATTGAAATAAAAAGCCAACAGGAAGATATACGCCGATGTGATATTGATCAGCGCGCTTATATACAATTTGTTTGAGAAATAGATGATGACAGAGAAGAAATTGATCAACAAGGCCAGTACGACAAACTGGTTGAATCGTATGATCTTTTTCCTGAGCTCTTTGTTGGTAACGGCGTCGCTCAGGCCGGAATAAACAATATCCCGATAAATTGACCAGACTAAATAAAATAATTTGCCTTTCATAGAGTTATTGGAATAGTCAGGGATCGGTTTCCGAATTTCGACCGGTCTACTGAATAATCCAATAACGTAAAACCCCTAGATCTATTTTCCTGTGAGTAGCCATATAGAACCTAAACACTTCATTTTCAATAATAAAATTGATAGACAGGCATTAACTGACCTTTACGAAGACGATTATGCCTACATGGAGGAGATATTCTCCATCACGTTGACCCAGCTGAAAGGAGACTTGATCTTGCTTAAAAAAGCCTACGCAGGCGATGACCTGGCCGAACTCAAAAAAACCGCTCACAAAATCAAACCATCTTTTGGCTTCGTAGGCCTCCCTCAACAACAACAACTCTGTAAGAATTTTGAAGAACTTTGTTCTGCTGTCAGCAATACCCGTGAAATCGGAAACCAATACCATCAATTAGAAAGCATGGTGGAAGAATTCATCGGGGTCATTGAAGACGAATATGTCCGATTAAAAGATTTTAATAAGGCCTGATATGAGTATTTCATGTGTCATTGTAGAAGATTTACCGGTTGCCGCCGAGTATACGCGTAAATGCGCGGAAAGAAGCGGCCTGCTGGAAGTTCGGGGATCATTCTCCAATGTTCCGGATGCCCTCGAATACCTGAATGCCAATACCGTTGAACTTTTGTTCCTGGATGTGGAAATGCCGGGAGCCACCGGATTCGATCTGTTGGATCAGCTGGTTTATTCACCACAGGTAATCCTCACCACCTCCAAAACCGAGTACGCCTATAATGCTTTCGAATACCATGTTGTAGATTTTCTCAAAAAGCCTTTTACTTACCAGCGATTCCTTGAAGCCTTGCAGCGGGTAGCGATAAAAGAAGAAAACAATAACGGCTCAAATGAAGAAGAAACACAATCGGAAAATCACATCTTCATTAAGAGTGATGGAAAACTCGTGCGATTGAACAATGAGGATATTCTGTATATTGAAAGTATGGGCGACTACGTGAAATTTGTTACGCCCGAAAAAAAGTACATTACCCACAACACGATAAAAGCGCTGGAAGAAAAAATAAACAAGCGCTACTTCATGAAAGTTCACCGGTCTTATATTATTAACCTGACCAAGATTGACGATATAAGGGAGAACGACCTGTTCATCAAGGGCACCGAAATACCCATCAGCAAGGCCCATAAGCAGGATGTACTCAGACGTTTGAATATCATTTAAAAAATATTGTCCGTGGAAACTAGCGGAGTTCACTATTTTACGCTGAAATAATCATCTTTTTGCCGCATTTTGAAAAACGGCCCGGTCGTCGTTTACTATAACTCTTAAAGGGATTCTGTGATCTTTAGCGAGTCACTAACCGATTGCAGTTTGCAGTTGGCGGTTTGCTGTTAATTGGCTCATCACTGTTGTCCGGGGAAAGTCATTGAGTACCTGTTGCTACGCTGAAATAATCATTTTTTGCCTCTTTTTGAGGAATGAGCCCCTTCTGGTGAGCGGGAGCGAGATCGAGAGCGGACGTAATATGAGGGAGATTTTATTCCAGCGAGTCTCTGACGGGACTTTTCTTGTTTCGCCAAAAAAAGTCCCACAAAAAAGGCGCCCGAGGCCGATATACAGCCCGGCTACTTTAGGAGAACGGGAGTGAGAGCGGGAGCGACTAATTCAATTAGTTCTTCGGTGGTGAACAGCGATAGAATAAAGCCCGGCATTTTCTGGGAGCGGGAGTGAGAGCGAATACAGTTATCGCATTGGCAAATTGGATTTCATCCGCCATTCGTAATCCGTAATCCGTCATTGCATTGGCTCATTGACCAATTGCGCCCTCAGCATTTTCCCCGGTCAACAGTGGTTGACCAATTGGCAATTTGCATTCGTCATCCGCAATCATCATTGATCATTCAATACACTTATCGAACAAATCAATCCATTCATCGGGTAATACTGAATGATGGTCTAAAAAAGTTCGGATCCCGGCAATCCCGTAGCATCTTTGTATCAGAAAGGAACGATATCCTGATAACAAAAACCAAACACGATCCAATAAACTGATTATAAAGAAATTTAGCGACGGTAAATACTGGAAAAAACCACCGATGAAATCCGTACCCTCTTAGAACTTGCAACTCCAGGGATTTCATTTTCATAAGAGCCACGCAGTAATGCGTGGTTTTTTATTTTCCATCATCTGTCAACACTGTTTTCCCTTCAATCAACAAATCCCTGTTTCCCAACGGGTTATTGAAACAGCGGCGAGGTGGCTAATCCTGCCAATGCTTAAATAATTGACTATTAAGTACTTGCATTCCATCCTCCTTCAAAAAGTTGAGAAGCCGGGTCAACCCATGAATGGTTTAATCCAATTATCGAAGAAATTTTACCAAAAATCGAAGCAAACTGCACAAATGGCGAATAAGTTATGAAAGGGGATAAAGAAAGGCAATCTTTGTATTGTCATCCAGCGATCCTCTGAAACACTTCCGATCCTATCCCTTGAATTTCCTAATTATTGTTTGAGTCACCCTTTATATCCTAAAATCCAACGTCCTCTTTTTGATCGTAACCTTGTCCGAATCCAGATCCTGAACAACCCGACCGAATCCTATCTTATGAAAAAGCTTTCCGCAAATCTCCTTGAGAAAAGCCTATTCCAATGCCGGTGAAAACAGATCAGAATCCTGTCTTTAGTGAAAATCCATTTTAAATCTTGTACCTATCGACGAAAATTTACACTATTGACGACCCAAGACAGAATTGAAAGTCCCGCTTAGCTGTGGGGCTTTTTTTTTGAATAAAAAAGGCCACCTGTCAGATGACCTTTTTTGTTACCACTGAACCGTCCTGTTAATTTTTTGCCACCTCAAATTTTCTGAATATGGATCTGACGCCGCTTTGGATTTCTTTGCGGGTGAGGTTGTTACTGTTTACTTCATTGGTGGTCCAGCCCTGCCATACGGTTTTGTCTGTTCTTACATCTACCATACTAACGGTAATGGTACCTTCCTTGCTGTTGTAGGCCTGCCGGTCGTATCCCAAAAACTGGGAGGGATAATAGATGGTACCCCAGCGCCGGAGATAGGGATTAAAATACAACCTGGTATAAGGTCTTGAATAAACCGGATTGTCCGACTGACGGGTTGTTCTTTCCACCAGTACATCATATCCGATCAGTACATCGGGGTTGGAGCGTACTTCACGCCATCCCTGCTTCTCCAGTTCATCGGCTATAGCGGATTTGATATTTTGTTCGGAAAGACTGTTAAAGCGGCTCTTTCTTCCGTGATCGTTTCCATCATCCATCCAGGAATAGGTCTTGTACCTCGAAAAATCTGTATTTCTATCTTTCTCAATATGGGCAACCGGCGAACAGGCTACCATAAAAACCAGACCGGACAGCACCAACAATTGTAAAACAATGCTCTTCTTTTTCATATACTCCGTTTTAATTGTTTGCAATGCGCACACATATATAAACGGCAAAAAAGAGACCGCGCTTACTAAGGATTAGCTAAAGTTAAGTGAAGGAAAAGCAAAAAGGTTTGGCGTTAGTTTGCGGTTTGCGGTTTGCGGTTTGCTGTTTGTCAGCGTCAATTTGCAGCTAGTTATATCCTGAACTGTAAACCGCAAACAGCTAACCGCTAACCGCCATGGGCCTACCCCAATCCAAACTCAGCGTGGCGGTCGGGAATTTCTATGTCTGTGAAGCCTTTCTTCAACAGGCGGAGGCGGAATTGTTGCTGAACATCATACTCGCCATGAACGATAAAAAGTTTGCGGATCTGGCGGGGATCCTGGCACCCGAGGAACTGGCTGAGGTCTTCGTAATCGCCATGCGCACTCATGCTCCTGATGGCGCCGATCTCGGCATTCACCTCATGCATCACTCCAAAGATGCGTACTTCTTTTGTGCCGCTTTGCAAACGGGCACCTAAGGAATTAGGTTCGCAGTAGCCGGTCATCAGGATCGAATTACGGCTGTTCTCCACGTTGTTGCTGATGTGGTGCTTTACCCGACCGGCCTCGGCCATACCGCTGGCGGAAATAATAACGCAAGGCTCATTTCGGTAATTGAGCATCTTGGACTCTTCCACTGTTTTTATGTACTTCATGCCCTTGAATGAAAAAGGATCCGAGTCCGACTGAATGATCTTTTGGATGCGGGAATTAAAATAAGACGGGTATCGTTTTACAATTTCAGTGGCTTTGATACTAAGAGGGCTGTCTACAAAATATTCCAGGTCAGGCAGCCTGTTCTCAAGTTCGAGTTGATTGAGTGAGAACAGCAATTCTTGCGTACGTCCAACGCTAAATGCCGGCATGATCAGCTTCCCTTTCTTTTGCAGACAGGTTTTTTCGATCCATTCCAGCAGCATGTCCGGAGTGGTGTTGTGTGTATCGTGCAGGCTGTTGCCATAAGTGGATTCGATCAAAATGATGTCTGCTTGTGGAAAGGGTTGGGGAGATTTCAGGATCAGGTCCCGGTATCTGCCCACATCGCCGCTAAAAGTGATGCGCGTGGTTTTGCCGTTCTCGGTTACTTTAAGGTTGACTACCGCGCTTCCGATAATATGTCCGGCGTCTGTATACATCAATTCCACATGCTCATCGATGCGAACCCAGTTTCCATATTCCACGGTTTCAAAATGACTCATCGCGTCCAGTGCATCCTGGGAGGTATACAGCGGAGTGATATAGGGCAGCCCCTGAACAGCCCGACGTTTATTGGAGAACTTGGCATCGTCTTCCTGGATTTCACCGGAATCTTCCAGCAATACAGCCGTCAGGTCGCGGGTGGCCGGCGTACAAAATACTTTGCCTTTAAACCCGTCCTTGATCAGTTTTGGAATCAGACCACTGTGATCAATATGCGCATGTGACAGGATCAGGAAGCTGATTTCAGAAGGAGTAAAACCCCAATCCCTGTTCAGGGAATCCGTTTCTGCCCCCATACCCTGGAACATGCCGCAATCGAGCAGATACTTCTTTCCATTTACCAGCGTGATCAAATGCTTGGATCCTGTTACTGTTCTGGCCGCACCGTGAAAAGCTATTCTCATATGAAGCGTTTATCGTTTATGGTTGGTTTGCGGTTTGCAGTTTGCGGTTTCTCCTTTCCCCTCCTCAGGCGAGTCTTATCCGCCGCAGGCGGAGGACTCGCCCTTGCGAGCTTGCATTCACTCCGACAAACTGCCACACCTCGCTCCCTTTCTCTTTCTGTTTCTCTTTCCGTTTCTGTTTCTGTTTCTGTTTCTGTTTCTGTTTCTGTTTCTCTTTCGCTTTCTCTTTCTGTTTCTCTTTCTGTTTCCCTTTCCGTTTCTGTTTCTGTTTCTGTTTCTCTTTCCGCTCTCACTCCCGCTCCGTTATTCCTCAGGCATACTTGCACCTTATAGCTCCCCGTGCCCGAGGAACGCGAAGTACGCCGAGTACCGCTAAGAACGCAAAGTCAGAAATCAAAAATCAAAAAACTTCCAGTATCTGTGTTTCCATTCCGTTTCTGTTTCTCTTTCCCTTTCTCTTTCTGTTTCTCTTTCCCTTTCTCTTTCTGTTTCTCTTTCCCTTTCTCTCTCCCTTTCTCTTTCTGTTTCTCTTTCTGTTTCTCTACTTCGATTTTACAAATTGCTGGGTAATCGTTTCACCTTCTGCGCTGGCTCTTACAATATAGGTGCCAGACAGCAGGGAGCTGATATCCATTACTTCGGTCTGACTGGCATT
>JBGAHR010000105.1:0-8071 GCA_044226045.1 Chitinophagaceae bacterium | reverse complement strand
CGCGTCAGCTCGATGCCGGAAAGATCATTAAAGAAGTCGTCGCGCCTCTTATTAAAGGAGGCGGAGGCGGACAAAAAAACCTGGCCACCGCGGGAGGACAGGAAGCGGGCAATTTGAAACAGGTTCTTTCCGCCGTAAAAACACTTCTATAATGACGGATGGGGGATTACGGATTACGGATGGCGGATGACGAATTAAGGATTTAAAATTAAAGTATTTAAATAGTTCGACAGAGATGTAATGATGTGATAGTCATGTTGATAATCTAAGTAGAGATAATCAGAGTGGCTTGCTGGCCAATCCTGTCAAGGGCACCAATCCCCTAATCCGTCATCCGTAATCCGTCATCCGCCATCCGTAATTCGTAATCGCCAGCTGTCATTCCCCAACAACCTGTTAAAACCGCTCATTGATCTGCGAATATTTTCGTATTTCAATTTATTCCCTATATTTGATCTACGAAACTTAACGTAGATATTAACCGATCAAACATTTCAGTTATGAAAAGAATAGTTCTTGCAACGGCGGTACTGGCAGCGGTAGCCATTTCCAACCCCAGCCTCGCCCAGGATAAGAAAACCCGTGAAAAAGAAGTAAAGGAAAAGCCCGCCAAGGCTAAATCAGATTATGATACAAAGGAAGACTACAAAACAAAGGAAGACTTTGACCAGATCATTATCCGCAAAAAATCCGACAAAGACAGTAAAGTAGTCATTGAGATTAAAGGTGGTGATATCATCGTAAATGGAAAACCGTTGGATGATTTCGAGAACGACGATGTTTCCATTCGCAGGGTAAGAACGCCCAGGATATACAATGCCGATGCACGCTTTCGCAGCCTGGCACCCCTGACAACGATTGGCCGCGCCTGGAACCTGGATGAAGACGGAGAAGCGCCTGGCCTGGCGTTTGCCGGCTCCAACCGCGCTTTCCTGGGGGTTACCACAGAAGAGGAAGACGGTGGGGCTAAAATCACCAGCGTCTCTGACAAAAGTGCCGCAGAAAAAGCAGGTTTGAAAAAAGGAGATGTCATTAAGAAAATCAACGACATCAAAATTGAAGACCCTTCTGATCTTTCCAATGCAGTTGGCAAGTTCAAACCGGAAGATAAAGTGACCATCACCTATGAGCGCGAGGGCAAGGAAAACAAAGCGGAGGTAACGCTGGGTAAGAACCGCAGCATGAGTGCCGTACAGGCTTATGGCTTTACTTCGCCCAGAGCTTATTCTTCCGATGCCTATAATTTCAATTTCGATAGCAATGTGTACAGCGTATTTGGCAGACCCCGCCTCGGTATCAAAGCACAGGATACCGAAGAAGGTAATGGTGTGAAAGTACTGGATGTAGCCAAAGAATCCCTGGCAGAAAAAGCCGGTATCAAAGAAGGTGATATCATCACTGAATTTGACGGCAAGGCAATCACCAGCGCCGATGAACTGGCGGATGCTGCCAACGATGCCCAGGAGCAGAAGAAAACAGCCATGAATGTGAAAGTAACACGCGATGGCAAATCCCAGACCGTGGAGATCAAGATTCCCAAGAAACTGAAAACAGCCAATCTATAATATTGTAGCTGCCATGAAAAACAGCACCCCCGGCCCGTCCGGGGGTTTTTTATTATACGTATTTCCATATCATGGTTGTCCGGGAAAACCAGGGAGTCTGTCCTGTTGCGCTGAAATTGCCTCATTTTTCAGCTTTTTGAGAGGCGGCCTCTTCCCATTTGATATGTCATTTTAAAAGATTTTTTCCATCCGTTATCCGCCATCCGTCATCCGTAATCAACATTGGCTCATTGACCAATTGAGCCCTCCGAGTTTTCCCCTGACAACAGTAATCCTGATATATCCGCTCTTTGTAACATTGCTTACATAAATCTTGGGCGATTGCGGTACTTTTGCAACCGCCGGCCAGTGCCGGCATCTAATTAATGCCAATTGATTTTGAAGCATATGAACTGGTGGTAGGACTGGAAGTCCATGCCCAGCTGCTCACAGAAAGCAAATTGTTTTGTGGAGACAGTGCGGCATTTGGCGGTGATCCCAATACGCATATCAGCCCGATTACCATGGCTCATCCGGGTACTCTGCCCAGGCTTAACAAAAAAGCCGTTGAATATGCCATCCGCATGGGTCTGGCCTGTCATTGCGAAATCACCCGTCATAATTATTTCGCCCGTAAAAATTATTTCTATCCTGATCTCCCGAAAGGATACCAGATATCACAGCACACCACCCCGATTTGTGTGGGTGGATATGTGAAAGTGAAAACCGCTTCGGGCGAAAGAAATATCCAGCTCAACAGGATTCACCTCGAGGAAGATGCCGGTAAAAGTCTGCACGATATTGACCCGGCATTCACCTGTGTTGACCTGAATCGCGCCGGTGTGCCGCTGATTGAAATGGTGACTGAACCGGATATACATTCCGCCGAAGAAGCCTATGTATACCTTACAGAAGTAAGAAAACTGGTACGGTACCTTGGTATTTGCGATGGAAATATGGAAGAAGGCAGTATGCGCTGTGATGCTAATATATCCATACGCCGGAAAGGGGAAACGAAACTCGGTACCAAAGTGGAAGTGAAAAACCTGAACTCCATCAGGAATGTGAAGAGAGCGATTGAATTTGAGATGAAGAGACTGATTGGCCTCGTGGAAAATGGAGAACCCATTATCCAACAGACCCGCAGTTTCGATGCAGCTAATGGAACCACATTCGCCCTGCGCAGTAAAGAGGAAGCCAATGATTATCGCTATTTCGCCGACCCCGATCTGACTCCGTTCAGGGTAACTGATCAAATGCTCCAGGATATACGTTCGGCATTACCCGAATTACCTGAACAAAAACTACAACGTTACCAGCAGCAATGGCAACTCTCCGAATATGACGCGTCTGTTCTGACGGATGAGCTTTCTTTTGCCCAGTATTTTGAAAAGATCCTTCAGTCTGCCGGACAATCAAAAGCAAAAGCAGCCGCGAACTGGATGCTTGGACCTGTTAAGTCATATTTAAACGAAAACAATCTTTCCATAGAAGAATTTGCGCTGCCTGCTGAAACCATCGCCCAACTGATTTCGTTAATAGAAGAAGGCACCCTGAATTTCTCAACCGCGTCTTCCAAAGTATTCCCGGCATTGGTGCAGCAACCTTCGGCGCAGGCAAAAGACATCGCCCAGCAGCTGAACCTGGTGCAGGAATCGGATGAAAGCTCGGTGCTGGCCTGGGTTGAAGAAGTATTGAACAAGATGCCAGAAAAAGTGGCTGAATATAAAAAAGGGAAAAAAGGGCTGATTGGCCTGTTTGTTGGAGAAGTAAAGAAAGTCTCCAAAGGAAAAGCCGATCCCAAGCTGACTAATGATATACTGATAAAAAAATTGCAATCATGAAATCGTGGACAATTTTCGCAATGATCCTGTTGGTCGTTGCCTGTAAAAATAAACCGAAAGATACTATTGAGGTTAGTGGTACGGTAAAGAACTTCAAGGCGCTGGCCGAGGCCTATCCGGGTCTCGTTCGCAACAATGCGGTTACGCTTTACCTTTACGAAATTCCATTCGGCAAGGATATGCAGCCGATCCAACTGGATTCCGTTACCATCACAGAGGCCAAGAACAGCTTTACTTTAAAGGGTACCGCCATCACCACGAGCATGTACGATATTTCGATCGACCATAACGGCCCGGTAGTACCCCTGATCAATGATGCAGGAAGCCTGAAGGTAGATATGGATTTTTCCAAAAAAGATAATTTCTACACTGTATCCGGTTCCGAAGCCAGCAAGCAGTTGCAGGATTTCGTTACTACTTACAGTGGTTATGTGGTCAAGTTCAATCAGTGTATGTCCTCCATCGACAGTCTGAAAAGCCTCAATGCCGCAGACAGTCTGCAGATCGTTGCCACCAATAACAAGAACAAAGCGCTGGAAGACATGAATGGTTATCTCAAGTCGACCATCAGCAACTCAACACAACCGATCATTGCTTCTTTTGCGTTGGGAAGAGTATCTCAATCTGTGGCACCGGAAGAATTTGAAGCATTGCTCGATAAAACAGTTAAAAAATATCCGGCAGAACCCAGCATCACAGGATTGAAAGAACAATATGAAGCCGCTAAAAACCGGGCTGCACAGGCCAAGCAACAGGAAGAGAGTGGCCCGCAATGGGTGGGTAAAAAAGCGCCTGATTTCTCCATGCCGGATGTGAATGGCAAAGAAGTCTCGCTTTCATCTTTCAAAGGAAAATATGTGTTGGTGGATTTCTGGGCAAGCTGGTGTGGCCCTTGCCGTATGGAAAATCCCAACGTGCTGGCCGCTTTCAACCAGTTTAAAGATAAAAACTTCACCATCCTCGGTGTATCGCTCGATAAGTCAAAAGATGCCTGGATCAAGGCAATCAAAGATGATGGCCTGGCCTGGACACATATCAGCGATCTGGCTTACTGGCAAAGCAAGTCGGTAGAGCTGTTTGGCTTTAACGGAATACCTTTTAATATCCTCGTGGGCCCCGACGGAACGGTCATCGCCCAGGAACTGAGAGGCCCGCAATTGAGTGCCAAACTGAATGAGGTATTAGCTCGCTAATGCTACGATATCCGGTATTAAATTCAGGTAGAGCGCGAAGTAGAGTAGCGTGATCAGCATCACACAAAGTGGATAAACAAAAGCGCCATAGTGCTCGTCGTTGCGAAGTTTACCGATATAAACAATCATGAGTATGAGGGCCTGGATAACATAGGCCGGAAGAAAATCCCAGAAACTGTTAAAGGTTACAGTTGGTTTTTCATAGATTAAATACAAAGCCACTACGTTCAGGTAACGCAATAGAAAGAACAATACGATGTTTACGACTACTATGAGGATCGCCTTTTTCATAATGCGATGACTTAATCAGGCCTTTTTAAATGTACGATTGTTTGCGATTGAAAGTACTGATATAGCTCAGGGAGACAACTCTCAGCGACTTTGATACGTATAACCACAAATTAAAGAGGTCGATATCCTTTCTTCAAACGGATTTTGAGTACTTTTATTCCACAAGCGCCAAACACACTGTTATCGGAAGGGGATTTTCACCCATAACAGTCTATTATGATACCTTTTCCTGTTCGAATCATCGCCACATTTCTCCTGACTTTCCCATTTCTGGAATCCATGGGGCAGGATACTGTTGGGACTGTTTCAAAGCCTGTTTACCTGCACGCTTCTTTTTTGTACGATTTTCCCAAGAGTTATGGCGCAACAGCCGGTTTGGACCTGGTCTTCAGGAGCAGGGTTCGCATACATGCCCGAAAAGACGGTACCACCAAAAAAATATACAGCGATTGGGTGTTGAATGGAGACATTGGCTTCTACCGATACGTCATGAACCATACCGGTGTGTTGCTCATCAGTTCTGTTGGCAAACGTTATCATCCCGGAAAATCCTTTTATGTGGAGACCTTGTTTCAAGCTGTGTTGTTGAGAACTTTCTATGACGGCATAGTATATGAAGTGGACAACAACAATCATGTGACGGAGAAAAATAATTTCGGAAGGTTCTATGGGGGCGCCGGTTTTGCCACTACCCTCGGTTGGAATCTGCGAAAATCATATTCCACTTCTCCTCCTGTACTGCTACAGTGTCAACCTTCTTTATGGTTTCAGTTTCCTTACAACAGTTTTGTTCTTCCACATTTTAGTGTACAGGCCACTATTAAGTATCCGTTGGCCCGTTGGCAAACCCGGGTTCAACTAAACCAGAAAGTCAGGAAATGAAAAGTTTATCACTAACTATAACATGCATTACCCTGCTCATCCTGCAGATGGGTTGTCGCAAGCAGGCAGTGGTATTGAGAACCAATACAGATGAAGTATTCTGGTTTACCAACAAAGGAGCGGATATGCCCGTATGGGTGAAGGGAAATACTGCGTCGGGTGTTATTATCTTGTTTTTGCATGGAGGTCCTGGTATTGGAGCGCACCGCTACAGTGGTTTTCAGACAAACCAGTTACAGGTATCTTATGCCATGGCTTATTGGGACCAGCGGGATGCGGCCTCCTCCGCCGGTAATAACAATGAGAAGAATCTCACTTTTGATAACATGGTGGAGGATCTGGAAAAACTCGTAACGATTCTCCAATACAGATACGGCAGCCAGGTAAAAATTTTCCTGATGGGTCATAGTTTCGGGGGATTGCTGGGCAGTGGTTACCTGGTAAAAGGCAACAACCAGGGAAATATCCGTGGCTGGATTGAGGTGGATGGTGCGCATGATTATCCGGAAGTCAATATTACAAGCAGGCAAATGCTGATTGATACCGCGGTTGTTGAAATAGCGCGTGGACGGCATGTGGCAGACTGGCAAAGAATCCGGGATTATTGCCTTGCCTACCAGCCCAATGTTTCTCTCGAAGTCAGTTATAAAATCAATGGATTTGCGCACGAAGTGGAGGATTATGTAGACATCAATCATACCAAAACACCCATTGAATATACTTCCGCCTCTTCGCCATTAAATTTTGGCATCAACCTGTATAATATTTATTACAATGGCCAGGGAAAGCGTTTTTTGCAGTCGCTCGAAACCAAAACATTTACAGAAGACCTTTCAAAAATCACCATTCCCAGTCTGTTAATCTGGGGACAGTATGATTTTAATGTTCCCGTCTTTTCCGCACAGCATGCCTTGCAAAAACTTGGTTCATCTTACAAGCAGTTATTCATGATGCCGCACTCCGGCCATACGCCCATGAACGGAGATACTGACCTATTTGCACAGACCGTAAAGGATTTTGTGGAACGGTTTCGGTGATATATTTAGTCTCTGACTAAATATCTAAAATTAGTCCTCGACTAAGCATCAAGTATATGATTAGTCTGAGACTAATCATAAAAACTCCACCTCCAAAATTCCACACTGCTTCCGGAAGTGATAGTCTCTCGCACTGCTATACAGGTAGTGATGCGGTACTGCTACAATCTGCGCTTTCACCGGATTGCGGTGAATGTAATTTATCTTTTGCAGAATGAATTCCCGACTATACAGTTCTATTGGATGATTTCCCTGTTGCCAGAACTGAAACTCTTCGTTTCGGATATTCGAACCCCCGGCTCTTTTGAAAAGTTCGATCATCCATTCCTGCCGCCTGTCTTTTTCGTTGGCGATTATTGAGTTAATGATGCTTTTACTCGTGAACTTTTTAAAATCCCGCAGAATATCACTCAGGTTATCATTTTTTGCCGCCATCACCATATGAATATGGTTACTCATCAGGCACCAGCTATGGAGCGATAGTCCTTTATGAACCTGGCAGAAGCGCAGACTTTCCAGAACGATGTTCCGGTATCTCGCTTTTGTAAATACGTCAATTGCTTTGATAACCGAGAATGTCACAAAATGAATAGCAGACTGATTCCGGATTTTATAACCTCCTGTCATTTGAAATTGATTTTAGACTGGCAATTTCAAATGAAGAAGTACGCTATCCCTGATTATTGAACGTTGTGCAAAACGTTTTTTTCGTTTGATTTAATGCTGCGGATAATGATGGAAGATTGGGCGATGAGGACATAACAAACAGCCTGCGCGCATATGCCGGTCATCCTTTCCCCTCGATGCTCACCGCTGATTACTGCCTACCAAAATACCTAAGACCTAAAGCTCTCAAATTCGCTCGCGCGGGTATGGTCAGCGGTGTTCTCGAAAATCGGCCAGCTGCGACCTACCCGTGCCGTAGTTGCTCGCCTCCACAGGGTATTGAACTAACGCTTGCACTTGGCAAAGTTCTCCAAAATCAAAATATCGATCCAGATTATATCGGCCGAAGACAAACCAACAGTAATCTTTCCCGATAGAAACAACTCACTACTAGTGTAAAAGTTATGCCGTAATGCCGGGCTCTAAACATGTACCGCCTCACCGACATAAATATCTCCCCACGAGCGTAAAAGGATCTGCCGTAATACCGGGTTCCGAAAAATGTACTGTCTCACCGATACAAATATCTCTCCACGAGCGTAAAAGGATCATGCTGGCCTCCGAAATATATGTACAGTCTCACCGACAGAAATAACTCCCCACGAGCGTAAAAA
>JBGAHR010000019.1:0-74844 GCA_044226045.1 Chitinophagaceae bacterium | reverse complement strand
AACAGCGGTAGAATAAAGCCCGGCTATTGTTGAAATTCAGTTTGCTATTTATAGTTAGGGGGTTGCTGTTCATTGGCAAATTGGCCCATTGGCTCATTGACCAATTGCGCTCTCCGAGTTTTCCCCGGACAACAGTGATTGGTCAATGAGCCAATAAAATGACGAATTGCGGATGATGAATTACGGATGTAATAGGCAAAAGAAATGACAAATGGGGAAATGCAGGAGCGGGCGCGGAAGCGGAAAGAGAAACGCTTACTGCAAACCGCAAACCGCAAACTGCAAACCGCCGCAAGTCATATCATTCGCGTATTGCATCCATCATCCGCCATCCGTAATCCGCCATCCGTAATTCGTAATCCGTAATCCGTAATTCGCCAATTAACTAAACAGGTATTCAACGTCTTCCCTGGTCAGGCTCTTCACGAATCCTTCATCATCTGTAATCAGGTCTTTGGCGAGTAAGCGCTTTTTCTCCTGAAGCTGGATGATCTTGTCCTCGATCGTATCCTTGCAGATCATCCGGTAGGCGAAGATGTTTTTGGTCTGACCAATACGGTGGGTACGGTCGATGGCCTGTTGCTCAACGGCAGGGTTCCACCAGGGATCTACTATATATACATAGTCCGCGGCAGTCAGGTTGAGACCTACGCCACCGGCTTTCAGGGATATGAGGAACACCCGGCAATTATCATCATTCTGGAAACGCTGAATGGCTCTTTCTCTTTCCGTGGCGGTGGTGCTTCCATCGAAGTATTCGAAATCGACTTCGAGTTCTTTCAGTTTTTCCTTTATCAAGGCCAGCATTCCGAGGAACTGAGAGAAAATAAGCGCTTTGTGATTTCCAATATTCTCGGTGATCTCCCTTCCGATTTCTTCGAGTTTGATAGAGTGATTGGGGAATTTCTCCTGTTCATTCATGATGGCGGGAGAGTCACAAATCTGTCGAAGCTTCATCAATCCCTGCAGGATGGTAAGCTGTGACTTCTGAATGCCATTCGACTCGATGGTACCCATGATCTTGTCGCGGAAATCGTTTCTATAGGCATCATATATGCGGCGCTGCTCTTCCTGCATCTCGCAAAACAGCACGGTTTCGATCTTGTCGGGCAGGTCTTTGGCCACCTGCTCCTTGGTTCTGCGGAGAATAAAAGGATATAATAGTTTTCGCAAATGATCTTTTCTATCGGCTTCCCCAAATTTGTCGATAGGAATGGCGAATTCCTGGCGGAAAAACTCCATACTACCCAGCATACCCGGATTGAGGAAATTCATTTGGGCGAAAATGTCGAAGGTGTTGTTCTGCAAAGGCGTACCACTCAGGCAGAGCCTGTTCTTCGCATTCAGCAGAGAAGCAGCTCTTGTAACCTTGCTGGATGGATTTTTAATGGCCTGTGATTCATCAAGCACCACATAATCAAATGGGATGTCTACTAAAAGTTTAATATCACTTCTGAGTGTTCCGTACGTAGTGATAATAACATTATAGTTGGCGAACTCATCTTTCAGCCTGGTTCTTTCGCCTCCATGATGTATTTTATAAGTGAGTTTGGGCGTGAACTTCTTGATTTCATTTTCCCAGTTAAACATCAGGGTGGTGGGACAAACCACGAGTGCCTGCAATTTTCCGTATGTTTCTCTGAAATAATGCAGGTAAGAAAGAGCCTGAACGGTTTTACCCAAACCCATATCATCTGCCAGGATACCGCCCCAACCCACTTCAGTCAGATAGTTGAGCCAATGAAAGCCGTGCTCCTGGTAAGGTCTGAGAATTTCCCTTAAATGGGCCGGTACGGGTATTTCCTTGATCTTGTTAAATTCTTTGAGCTGATCATATTTCTCTTCGAGCTTAACCACCAGTTCTTCTTCGTTGCGTTCGCTGTACAACTCGTCGATCACGCTCATGTGATATTTGGAAAGCTTCAGCTGATGCTGTTTTCCTTCGCCTACTCTGAACAGGAGCGAATACTTTTTGATCCATTCCTCCGGCAGAATTCCCAGGGTGCCATCTCCCAACGGAACAAATTGCTGGCGATTGCCGAGTGCTTTTTTTACATCGGCAACGGTCACTTTCTGATCACCAAACAAAATATCCACCCGTGCATCAAACCAGTCGGTATTGCTGCTGATATGAATTTTGGTTTGTGGCTTGGCCGTGTTGAATCTGAAATTTTTCAGCGCATCATGCCCGAACACCGGTACTTTCATATCGCGCATGGCATCCACAAACAGGAAGAACCAGTTGTTTCTTAGCACGTCTCCGCCTTTCAGGGCAAGCTGGTTGCCACCATCGGGACGGATAAAATTCGAATGCAGCGCTTCGAGTTTCTGAATGAACTGCATCTCTTTTTCGCGGTTGCGATGCACAACCGTGACTTTGTCGCCGTCCGGTATAACCAGTTCATCTTTTCCACCCGGCCTTGTTTCAAAACCTTTATAGGAGAACAAAGGTTGAAAGACGAGGTAATCGCCTTTTTCCTGTAATACGATTCGCTTTTCAGGATCTCCGTCTCTGATCTCACTCACCAAAGCAGGGTCGAATTCAACGTAATAATCCCTGGTAAGCGGTAAAATAAACTGAGCCAATTCCTGCGACCAGGCAGACTTCGAAATAGTTACTTTTCCTTTCGCATGAAAACGCATCACCAGGGCCACATCTTCGGGTTTCTGCCAGAGGTACAGGTTTTCTTCAAAGAAAAAGAGCAGGCTGCTGTCGATCTCGTTGTCGGTGATCATCACATCTTTCCCATTCAACTTTACCCTGCATTCGACCTCATATTGGTTTTTATTCAGGGAAACATGAAAATAGGGAACGATAAAGTCCTGCGATATGCCGAGTGTTTTAAGATTGTCGGTCTTGAAGGCTTTTTTATTGGCGAGATAATAAACCAATGGGCTGGCAGCCACATCCGATAATAGCTTCTTCAGCTTGGGATGAAGATATTCCACCATCAACACCTTGGTGTCTTCCGGCAGGTCATCTTCTTCGTGATGGATGATATTCTCCCAGATGCCACTAAAGGGTGAGTTTCTATTGAGGTATTTGGTGGTTTCCGACTCATGCATTTTGCGCAAGGCGGGGATCAGTTGCTGATCCATATCATTATACCCCTCGGTATTTACGAATTTACTCAGGTCGAGTTTTTCCACCTTTCCCAGGAAGGCTGTCGCTTCTTCATTCACTTCTCCACTGATCGCGTCAACGGAAAAACCGGGATAACCCTGGTAGTTGAAGTTAAATACCACGCCAATGCGTTGAGTAATCTGGTTGGCTGGCGCCACTACGTCTGTTTCGGTAGTATCAACAACCACCGGTACAGGTTCCGGTTCCCGGAAACGCGGCTTGCTGATCTCCTGTGGCGTTACCCGCTTGATGGAGGTATCCAGTACTCTCAGAAAAGGCTTTCCTTCTTTGTAGGTAAATTCGAATTTTCCCGAAAGATCATCGCTGAGAGAATAACCGTATGCTTCCAGTAATTTGTTTTTCTCTTTGTCCCAGTTCCGAATTGTGTCGAAATAATAAGGACCATGAATATTCAATAGCTGAAGAAATACGATGACTTTTGGCAGACATAGTGGATGTTCTTTGTCTTCGTAAGGACAGCTTGTATCAAAATTTCTCTCTTCATTTTTCCTGATGACAACCGGATAGGACTCGCCATCAATTTCGACCGTTGCCTTCACCAGTTCATCTTTCGCATATTCGATTTCCGCTCTTTTGGTTCGAAGATATTTCTCCGCTTCCTGGAAACTGGCCGGTGAACAAAGGAGTCGAAGTGTTTTCAGGTCGATGAATTTCATCTTCACCACTGTATGCTTCTGATCGTAGGTGGCATCCTGCGATTTCAGCATGTTGCGGTCCAGCATTTCCTGCAGTTGAATCAGGGAAGCAGCCTCATGACGACAGATATCGCCCAGGTTGTAGGGACAGGCACAGCGCAGCGAAAGAGAGCGCGGGTCTTTGAATTTCTGAATATGAACCTTATAATAAGTAGCGTAGCTATCGTCTTTTACCCGGAAGGATACAGAGTCTAACAATTCGTCGAATTCCACCAGTTCCACATATCCGATCGCATGAATCTTCTTTCCCCTGCGAATCACCTCGTCCGTTCCATGGGTATACACATACTTTGTTAGATGTGGTAAAGCCATTCGTTGTTTTTTTCGTGGTCCGTTGCCTGTCAGTTACCGATACCCGGTATCGACAGGCCAATTGACAAAAGTAAAGGAAAAAACCTGAGTTCCCCCGGTTTTTTTAACTCTAAAAACACCCTGATTTTCACTCGATAGTTGTACCTGCGACCTGCCAGGCAGAGAGAAAGTTATTGGTAATAAAAATTATTACGAAAAAGCTATAAAATCTTGGTACACGATTTGGCCTCAATACCTTTGCACCTGTCAACCTAAAAATAACCATATGTCTTTCAGAGCCCTGTTGTTTTCCCTTTTCACGATTAGCTTTTTCTCAGCTTTTTCCCAAAAACTGAAGAAATCGGACAAAGTCGTTGTTGCCAACCTGCAATCGCATATTCAATTCCTGGCCGACGACAAACTGGAAGGAAGAAGGGCCGGTACCAAAGGCGAACAGCTGGCAGGGGATTATATCAGTTCCCAATGGCAGTCCATCGGGCTCCAACCAAAGGGTACCGACGGCTGGTTTCAGCCTTTTGAAATCTACGATGGCAAACAGGTTAACCCGGCTACGCACCTCCTGGTAAATGATCATGATCTTAAACTGGATAAAGAGTATTTTCCGCTCAACATCACGGCTAACAAGAGCGTTGAAGCGGCCGTGTCGATGGCGCTGGCGGAAAAAAATGTACCCTGGTTCCTGGACCTGAAAGAAATACTCGAAGAAAACAAAGACAATCCTCATTTCGATTTATCCGATGCCATCCGTAACAAAGCCATTCAATCGGCACAGAAAGGCGCCAGTGCCTTGATCGTTTATAATACTTCTTCCATTGCCGACAACCTTCGCTTCAATCCAAAAGAAAAAACAGAACCGGTAAACATCCCGGTCTTATACATTACTGCAGAGGCACGCAAGAAATATTTCGCGGATACACAGGCAACACTCGACATTAAACTCAAGACTGATATCGGCGATAAAAAGCGCACCGGTCGCAACGTTGTAGGTTTTATCGATAATGGCGCTGCCACAACCATCGTACTGGGTGCCCATTACGACCACCTGGGATATGGCGAAGATGGCAACTCCATGATCCGGACCGGGGAAAAACTGATTCACAACGGAGCCGACGATAATGCCAGCGGGACAGCCGCACTTATTGAACTGGCGCGATCCCTGAAAAAATCCGGCAATAAAGCCAACAATTACTTGTTCGTAGCTTTTTCCGGTGAAGAACTGGGATTAAACGGATCCAAATATTATACGGAACACCCGACAGTTGACCTGTCGAAGGTGAACTATATGATCAATATGGACATGGTGGGTCGATTGAACGACAGTACCAAAGTACTCACCGTTGGCGGCTATGGCACTTCTCCCTGGTGGGGGTCTGCCTTTCAGAAATTAAGCAAAAACAAATACCTCACCATCAAATTCGACTCGAGTGGTACGGGACCAAGTGATCATACTTCTTTCTACCGTAAAGACATCCCGGTATTGTTCTTCTTCACCGGTTTACATGCAGATTATCACAAGCCCACCGACGACTATCAACGAATCAACTATACCGGCGAATGGATGGTGATCAAACTGATTGAATCGGTGATTGCTGAAAGCAGCAAGCAGGCTAAACTCGCCTTTACAAAAACCCGAGAAACCCAAACAACCACTTCTGCCCGGTTCAGCGTGAGTATGGGCATTATGCCAGACTATACCTATGCCGGAATCGGGGTAAAAGTTGATGGAGTAACCGATGGCAGGGCCGCGCAAAAAGCAGGTATCAAGGCCGGCGATGTGATCATGGAATTGGGCGAAACCAAGACAAATACACTGGAAGCCTATATGCAGGCGCTTTCAAAGTTTAAGAAAGGAGACAAGACTTCGGTAAAATTCAAAAGAGGAAACGACCTGCTGGAATCCTCCGTAGAGTTCTGATGTGCGAACATTTGCTAACTTACTGGTATGAAGCTGAAGCTTGAATTTGATGACCTGGCGGAAGAGTTTTTTGAGGAAACTCATTTGTTGGGACTGGTGGCGCCGATACGCGACTACCAGTTCTGCTGGCAACTCAACCACCTGCTCCGCTTCGATTTCCGCGTAAACCATGAAATAGAAATACAGCTCTTCAAAAAGAAACGTCATTACTTTTTTGCCATCTACGAATACCACCAGCCAAATAGCAGCCTGGTGCACTATCTGTACAAAAATCAACACGACGGGGAATACCTGTTGCCGGAATTCAAACACCTCGATTATCTCTGGTTATTGAAGGGCGATGTGGTTAGCCAGGAGTTTCTCGAAGACCTGAAAGAAACCATCAAGTCGATCAATGGCGTTCAACTGGTCATGGAACTGACCAATGAAAAAATAAAAAACAAGGGGCATCTTATTTTCTGAACCACTTTAATCTCGTGGATCATGTGGACCGAACAAAACAATTCACTCTATCAGAAATTTGAATTCAGGAATTTTTCAGAAGCATTCGCTTTCATGACAAGGGTAGCGATTGAAGCGGAAAAAATGAATCATCATCCTCTTTGGACCAACGTTTATAATAAAGTGGAGATCTGGCTCAGTACACACGATGCCGGAGACATTATCACCGAAAAAGACAGGAAGCTTGCCACACGGATAGACCAGTTATTGGTTTAGCGTGCTGGGGCTGATCATTTGCTGACCCGCACACAAACTCCATCGGGTTCCGTCATTCTTCCAATTGGTTGAGTAAAAGCATCCAGTCCGTACGACTTGAGGGTTGCCTGTACGGCAGGCACATCGTTTTCTGTCACTGAGATCAACAATCCACCACTGGTTTGCGGATCGGCCAGTATGCTTTTGATGATTTCCTGCTCGTTGCCGAAATCCGGGTCGATGGCAATTTTATGTCCGTAACTGTCCCAGTTACGGTGTGTGCCGCCCGGAACCGATTGCTGGCGAATATAGGATTCAAGATCCGGAGTGATCAATGGAATGGCGCTAAAGCGATCAAGGAGCGCCGTCAGTCCGCTTCCCTCAGCCATTTCCGTGAGATGACCGAACAGTCCGAAGCCGGTTACGTCGGTCATGGCGTTTACCCCTGGCAGTTGGCCCAGGGCTTCTCCAACCTTGTTCAGTTGCATCATCTGCCTGGCCGCCAGTCCGCGATGCGCGTCCTGCAGCAGTCCCTTTTTCTCCGCCGTTGTCAATATGCCCACGCCGAGGGGTTTGGTCAAAAACAGCCAATCGCCTGCTTTTGCTGTATTATTCTGTTTAACCTTATCGGCATCCACCAGGCCGTTTACTGCCAGGCCAAAAATCGGTTCGGGAGAGTCGATACTGTGTCCTCCGGCCAGCGGAATACCGGCTTCAACACAAATACTCTTTCCCCCTTCTATTACTTTTTGCGCTACCGACGGCTCCAGTTTGTTGACAGGCCATCCCAGAATAGCGATCGCCAGCAATGGTTTGCCTCCCATCGCATATACGTCACTGATAGCGTTTGCGGCGGCTATTCTTCCAAAATCAAACGGATCATCCACTACGGGCATAAAGAAATCGGTGGTGGAAATAAGCGCGGAGCCATTGCCGAGGTCGTAAACGGCCGCATCGTCCTTACTGTGATTTCCCACCATGAGCCGGTCATTATCGGGCATGGCGAAACTTCCACTCAGGATCTGTTCCAAAACTTTGGGAGATATCTTGCATCCACAGCCGGCGCCATGGGAGTATTGTGTCAGTCTAATGGTTGATTCCGGATTTATCATATTGTGTGCAGGTTTGCAATACCCGATCAGCATTGATCTTCGGATCGGTGTTATGGCAGGTGATTGTTGTTAATATTTCTTCCAGGTTCTCCCGGTTATTCAGGCTTTTGCGATACCATTTATCGTAGTACTTCAACAGGATGTCAAAAGCCTGCAGGGTTTCGTCGTTTTCGAGGTGCTGCAGAGAAAGCTTGGTTTCCAGGGGACCGAGCCGTTTTTGAATTCGGCTGATAGCGCTTTTCATTCTTTCCCTGTCGAGCTGGCCGTATTCGGCCAGTATATTATTCAGTCTTTGCTCGAATGGGATATCTACAAAAAAAACCGGTGCGGTTTTCATCTGTCGATAGAAGGGAATCGGCAGGTTCACATCGCCGATACGCTGGCTTTCGTCTTCCACCCAGATTGCACGCGATTCGGTTGGGTGAATGATATCAGGGAATTGAACAGACAGTTTCCAGAGAGCATAACCCAGCAGGTTCTCAAACATTTCCTGTGAGGGTTGTGCAGGCATTCCGATATTGCCGAAGGCGGAGCCTTTATGATTGGCGAGATCTTCGAGATGCAGGACCGGCTGCTGTTGTTGTTCAAGCTGTTTAAGAATATAGGTCTTTCCTGATCCGGTATACCCACCCAATACATGAAATGCGAATGGCCTTGAGTAAGTATTGATCACCCAGTGACGATAGGCTTTATAGCCACCGTTTACCGTGTAAACTTTAAAGCCATAGAGATCCAGCAGCCAGGCAACGGCCGCACTTCTCATGCCTCCCCGCCAGCAATGGACAATAACTGATTTTTTGGAACTTCCGGATTGCGTGGATGCAATCTGTTCGGCTTTTTCTACCAGGCTCCTCATTTTCGGACCGAAGATATCCAGGCCGATTTTGATGGCGGTTTCCCTGCTTTGTTGTTTATAAGCAGTTCCTACAACCTTCCGTTCTTCGTTGGAGAAAAGAGGAAAACTGATAGCGCCGGGAATATGTGCCTGCCCGTATTCTGCAGGCGATCGTACATCGAGTATGGGCAGGGTCGACTGGTATTCGAGTAAGCGGGCGATATTTATTTTTTCAGATGACACGAATTATGCGAATTACTCGAATTACGCGAATTACGCGAATTACACGAATTATGCGAAACGCTGAGGGCGCTGAACACGCAGAAGGCGCTGAATTAATTATCGCTCTCACTCACGCTCCGTCTTCCGCTCCCGCTCCGTTCTTTCACTTTCCCTTTCCGTTTCCCTTTCCCTTTCCGCTCCCGCTCTCACTCCCGCTCCGTCTTCCGCTCCCGCTCTCACTCCCGCTCCGTTTTTCGCCTCCGTTCCTCATTCATCCGTTCATGCTGGCCAGGAATTCTTCATTGCTCTTGGTTCCTTTCATGCGTTTCAGCAATTCGTTCATTGCTTCTTCCGTGTTCATATCGTTGAGGTACACCCGTAACAGGTTTACGCGCTGAAGAACATCTCTTTCGAGCAGCAGGTCATCGCGACGGGTGGAGGATGCGACGAGGTCGATAGCAGGGAAAATCCTTCTGTTGGCCAGGCGCCTGTCGAGTTGTAATTCCATGTTACCGGTTCCTTTGAATTCTTCGAAGATCACTTCATCCATTTTTGAGCCGGTATCGATCAGGGCTGTGGCGAGAATCGTAAGTGATCCGCCATTTTCTATTTTACGGGCAGCACCGAAGAACTGCTTGGGCTTTTGCATGGCGTTGGCTTCCACACCACCGCTCAATACCTTACCACTGGCAGGCGCCACTGTATTGTGTGCGCGCGCGAGACGGGTGATGGAATCGAGCAGGATCACTACATCATGGCCGCATTCTACCAGGCGTTTTGCTTTTTGCAAGGCAATGGTAGAAACCTTTACGTGTTTTTCTGCGGGTTCATCGAATGTAGAAGCGATCACTTCCGCCTTTACACTGCGCTCCATATCGGTCACCTCTTCCGGTCTTTCATCCACCAGTACCACCATCAGGTAGCATTCGGGGTGATTTTCGGCAATCGCATTGGCAACATCTTTCAACAATACCGTTTTACCGGTTTTGGGTTGTGCCACGATCAAGCCACGCTGACCTTTACCGATCGGCGCAAAGAGATCAATGATACGGGTGCTATACAGCGAGGGGCTGGTAAACATGTTGAGTTTTTCGAAAGGGAACAGCGGCGTGAGGTAGTCGAAAGGCACGCGGTCACGTACATCTTCCGGGCTCTTTCCATTGATGGTTTCCACTTTCAGCAGGGCGAAATATTTCTCCCCTTCTTTCGGAGGACGAACAGCGCCCTGAACGGTATCGCCGGTTTTTAATCCGAATAATTTTATTTGCGAAGGAGATACATATACGTCATCGGGAGAAGACAGGTAATTATAGTCGGAAGAACGCAGGAATCCGTATCCGTCAGGCATCATTTCAAGCACACCTTCACCGGCTATGATGCCGTCGAACTCAATATTGAATACCGGCTCGCGGCGCTGGTTGTAATTTTTTTGCGGACCCTGGTTCTGAACAGGAGGCGCTACCTCCGGAACTTCGGTTACTTCCGCCGGTTGAACTGCAGCCATGACTTCTTCGGGTTCAATTGCCATCAGTTGCTCGGAAACTTCCTCCTCTGCAGGCATGTCAGCCACTTCCTCGTCGGCTTTTCTTTTTGTTTTCTTGATAACCGCGGGAGCCGCTTTTTTCTTCGGCGCTTCCTTGCGGGAATCTTTCTTGGTCTTTTCTTCATCGCCACTCATCACATCTGCCTCTTCGGTACTGTTGGCGGTGGTTGTTTTAATAATTCTCTTCCGTTTGCCCTTCTCTTCAGCAGGGGCGCCCGGTTTGGTGGCGCTGGCCATCACAGCCTGCTTGTCGAGAATTTTATAAATGAGTTCTTGTTTGTCCAGTTTTTTGGAATGGGGGATTTTTAATTGCTCGGCAATATCGAGTAATTCAGGAACGAGCATATCGTTCAATTGCAGAATGTCGTACATAAAAACTTGTGAGTTAAGGACTGGTGCAGCCCGATCTACTTAGTGAATAAAATCTGTTGAATTGAGTTTATATTGAGCGGAATAAGAAGCACTGATGAGTTTGAGAGTGTTCTGGCGATGACTTATCAGCCCGATTCCTGCACAATATTACAGCAAATTTGGAAAAAGCAAAAAATTTTAGTGCTGTTTTACGCAGAAACACCGGAATATTTTACCCGGGCCGAATCAGGCAAAATCCTTGCGGGCATTGAGTTTCAGCGATTGTATACGTCTTTTCTCTTAGGCCGGATTTTCAATAACGAGCTTACCGTTCCTGTAAATGGGTAGCACATTGGCTACATCGGGCGTTATGCAGAACCGGATATCCTCGATCAGGCCAAATCGTTCAACGAGACGGTGGTAGTGCGTCAGTTGAGGTACGAACTGGTGTAGGCTATCTTTTTGCTGCTCATATAGGAGTTTGGCGGTAAGTGAACTGTCGCAATGTATGGTGAAATGCTCCTGTACCTGGTGTATAACGGCACCGGCAAAAAGGGTGTCTTCAAGATTGAAACGGTCTTTCCAACCCGCACAACCGAGTACTACATTTTTCTTTTGGCTGATCAGGTATTTGCATACGGCAGACAGGTTTGGAAAAGACCCCGTGACAATCGTATCGGCTCCGTTTTCCAGGGCCATATGTAACAGACGCGTTCCGTTCGTAGTGGTTAATACCAGTGTTTTCCCTTCTACAAATTCTCTGGTGTATTCGAGCGGAGAGTTCCCATGTTCCAGTCCTTCCGCGATCTTTCCATCTCTTTCGCCGGCAGCAATGCCTTCCACCCTTTTGCTCATTTCAACTGCTTTGGCAACGGTATCAACGGGGATCACGCAGCGGGCGCCATTCTGAAGGGCAGATGCAATGGTAGAGGTAGCTCTGAATACATCAATGATGACAACGATGGCATCATTCACATCATACAGGTGCAGTAAAGCCGGGGAGAAACAGGTGTAGAGCGTTGGTTTCTGATCATTCATATCTTCTCTGGTTATCATCAGGTCAACAGGTGCTGCCATTTGTTGCTTTCGGCATACTCTTTAATAATCCTGTTGCGTTGTTCTAACAAGCGGCGAAGATACCTTGTTAAATACAAACGATTAAAAACTTTTCCGGCCCAGCCATAGGGCGTTTCGAATTGAAACAGATCGATCATGATCGTTCCGTTCTCGACCTGTTTGAAATGATGCTCGTGACGGATGCTCTTGAAATCTCCTTCTTCCATTTCATCGGTAAACACCAACGGCGCATTCATGGCGGTAATGCGTATTCTCATCTGGCGGGTCTTACCCAGGTGTTTGGCCCGCCAGGTAACGGTTTCGTTCAGGTTGATCAATCCGGAAGTAATGCCACCTACGGCTTCTTCGCCGCTTTGCTCCATGGATTTCTTGTGAAGGGTAATACTCCGGCTCAGATCGAAGACTCTTTCTGCCGGCGCATCGATAAAGGTGGTTAAATGAATGAGTGGCATAGGACGGTGGATATGGTCCTATACAAGAAAAAATCGTTCCAAAATCACTTGTCGGCGGATCAGGAAAAAGGAAACTTCACTACCTGCGCTTTGAGGAGTTTGTCGCGAACCGCAATGTATATCTCGGTATCCAGCGCGGCATGGGCCACATCAACATAACCCATTCCGATGGCTTTCTGAAGCGAAGGCGACTGTGTACCGGAGGTAACGTATCCGATTTTATTGCCGGCAGCATCCTTGATTTCATAATGATGGCGGGGAATGCCCTTGTCTTTCATTTCAAAACCAACGAGCTTTCTTTTGAGACCTTCATTTTTCTGTTTCTCCAAAATGGCTCTTGCAGTAAAATCCTTCGTGAATTTGGTGATCCAGCCCAATCCGGCTTCCAGGGGTGAGGTGCTGTCATCAATATCGTTTCCATACAGGCAAAAACCCATTTCCAGTCGCAAGGTATCACGGGCGCCAAGACCAATGGGCTTCACCGGCTGGGGAGCAGGTGCGCTGAATATGGCATCCCAGATCTTCTCGGCATTGCCGTCCTTGTCTTCAAAATAAATCTCCACTCCACCAGCCCCGGTATACCCGGTTGCGCTGATGATTACATTATCCACGCCGGCAAAATTGCCTTTTACAAATGTGTAATATTTGAGATTGAGAATGTCCAGGTTCGTGAGCGGTTGCAGGATCTTGGCAGCATTGGGACCTTGTACAGCCAGCAAACAGGTTTTATCGGAGATATTGTGCATCTCCACATTCTTTGTATTGAACCGGCTGATCCAGTTCCAGTCTTTTTCGATGTTGGAAGCATTCACCACCAGCATGTATACTTTATTCTCCTCAATGCAATATACCAGCAGGTCGTCAACAATGCCGCCTTCTGCATTGGGCAGGCAACTATACTGCGCTTTGCCGGCCGTTAGTTTGGAGGCATCATTGGAAGTTACCCGTTGAATGAGGTCGAGTGCGTTTTCGCCTTTCAGAATGAATTCACCCATATGGCTCACATCAAATACACCGGCATTATTACGCACCGCCGCATGCTCGTCGTTGATACCGGTATAACTAATGGGCATATTATAACCCGCAAAAGGGGCCATTTTCGCACCGAGGGCAAGATGTTTGCTGGTGAAGGGTGTATTTTTCATACTTAAGCTTTAAAACCGTTTCAATTTGGTCCGCAAATGTAAGGGCATTATTTATCAATCACAATAATTGGATATTCGCCTGCCCGCCCCATGAACCGGGGATACTTTTTTTCCCAGTTCCAGATAGTACGAATGATCCGGGAACCGCCTAATCCGGGGTGCAAATAGAACCGGGAAAAATGAATATTGAAGCTTCGCCAAACGTAAACGGATATTTTCTTCCCGCTATGATTTCGTTTGAACCAGCCCCAGCCATGGGAATAAAAATACAGTTTGTCTTTTCGAAACAATCTCGCATACCATTTACCGGCAACGTGTCGTACGATTCTATATAGCTGGTATGGTCCGAGCGCGATATTCATGAACCAGGAGTGATAAAACCAGTCGTAAACGATGACTGTTTTGCCTCCCGGCCGGGTTATTCTTTCCAGTTCCTTCAATGCCTGGCCTTGCAATTCTTTTTTTATATGAAACAGCGCGTGCTGACAGACCACCGCTTCTCCGATATCCTGTTTTAGCGGGATGGCACAGAGATCGCAACAAATAAAAATCGCTTTCTGATGATGTGCCGATAAATTTCGTTTGGCCTGCATCAACGCGTTGAGGGAAAGATCCAGGCAGACTCTATATTCATATCCTTCGGCGAGCGCTATGTATTCCTTGTAAGCAACCGGACCGCTGGCTGCATCTATATAGTACTTCCCTTTCGAAGGGATGTACTGCCGGCAATTATAAAAACCATGTTGTGTATACTCAAGAAGGAACGGTCTGAAATCAACGAAGTCTTTATCGTCGCCATATATCTGTTGTCCATCGAAGGCTTCGTAGTGGATGTCATTGAAGTAATTGAAGATTCTTTGACGGTCGAATGTCAGTGCCGGCGGTAAAGAGGCCCGATCCTCCAGAGCGATCGCGTAGGAGGGGTGAAGGCAGTAGATACCATTAAATACCGGGTAGAACAGGGTGGCCGACTGGTTCACCAGGCCTTCTGCAAATTGAAAGGGAATAGTTCCCGCAAATTTGTTGGCTGTTGCGAGTTGACTGTCGCTGGCGGGCATCAGCCTTTCTTTTGTCAGGGGGCATTGCAAAATTTCCAGATCGTTGGTCAACATATCGGCAGCCAAGATAAAGGCTTTCGTTCATTGCACAACACGGGAAAGAAGTACATTCGTTGCGGAAAATAAAAGAGTCCCCGAAAGGGGACCCTTTGTTCCAACTTCAACCCCGCCACTGGGCGCCTGGCGCCCGGGCGGCGGGCATTTATTGGTGGAATAGTCTGCCTAATACATAAGTTGACACCTGCATGGGGGAAGAAGATTTTTCATGGCTATACTCTTCTTCGTTGCTGTCGTCTGAATCTTTTGAATAAGCAGTGCTCGATGGAGCAGGTTTTACTGAATCATTTATCTTTTTACGTTGATTGGTGGTATCCTGTTTATACCTGAACCGGGGTTCCTCTTTTTTACCAGGTTTGATGGTATCTGTTGCCGATCCGCTGTTGTCTTCGTTGTCATTGTAATCGCGGTTTCTGTCTCTTTCCCGGTAACGGCCGTTCTTCAATTCATCAGGATCGAGTTCGTCGATTCTTTTAATGCCGCCGGGAGTCATGATGTATTCAACATCCCTGTTCCAGTCGCCATTAACATAAGAACCATCCTCTCCGTCACCCCATTCTTCCTCTCTCCAGCTATAATCGGCGCCGATCCAGAACCAGCGATTCAGACGACGGCTAACGGAGCGATCGATAAGTATCCGTTTGCCCACCGGAACCTGTATGTTTACCAGTACATGTTGATTTCTGAACTTCTCGCCGCGCGGGATGGAAAATCCGCGATTGAGATAAAGAAGGTCTCCATCCTGTACAATATTATAGCTCGTTCTGGAAGCCAGCTCTTCCGCTTTGCGATTGGTATTCGCATTGCTGTACCTGACATAGTTTACATGATACTCCGAATCGGGGCTCTTGATAACTTTCAGCCTGACGTTTGACAGAATGAGGCTGTCTTCGGTTACCCGCATTCCTTCTCCACCGATCCTCCACCAGCCACCGTAGTACAATACCCTCGAATCCGAAACGGTAACAGTCATTTTATCTTTGATAGGCTGAATTTTTACATCGCTTTCAATGCGGGCGCCTCCGGTGAAATTTCTTTGGATGCCACCAATCAATGCAATCAGACTGATGAGACCAATGATCCAGAGTACACCAAATGAATAGCTGATAACGGGGTTTCTTTTGGAACCTACAATTTTGCGAATGATCCATACCAGGAATGCCAGCAGGGGAATTCCAAAGAAGAAGAGCAGGGTAGACCAGGCAAGGAAAGTCT
The DNA here is from genome assembly GCA_044226045.1 of Chitinophagaceae bacterium. Classification (GTDB taxonomy): domain Bacteria; phylum Bacteroidota; class Bacteroidia; order Chitinophagales; family Chitinophagaceae; genus Endoryza. The sequence goes on along the minus strand of JBGAHR010000019.1, from coordinate 59,014 downwards.
GGAAAGAACCTTCGAGGATATAATCTTTAAAAGGCATTACCATAACACCTGCACTGAAAAGAGCGCCCATGGCAACCAGCAATCCCAGCACTACGCCTCCGGCAATGATCAAACCAATTACCTTGATGAAGACTCCCAGCACATTACCAATTCCGCTACTGGCTCTTCGGGCTACCGGCGCGGCTTCCGAGGCAAACTGACGGGCACCCGTATCCGCCGCTTTACCAAATTCTTTTGCTTTCTCGCCAAATTGCTGCGCGGCGGGTTTTGCTTCATTAGCCCACCAGTTTTGCGCTTTGGATTTGAAGTTCTCCATATCACCTTTTACGGTATCGCGAATGCTGTGCAGGTCTACTTTCTCTCCGCGCATTTCCAGTTTCTCCGCCGCTGTGCTGGCTACAGGTACTGCAATCCATAAGATAACATATAATACCAGGAGTGTACCTCCTACTGATCCGGTGAAGATTTTAGGGCCCAGCCACAGATCCCATCCATCGTGCCACATGCCAAACGGAATGGAAACGGTTCCGATAATCAGGGGCAAGGCGAATATGAGACGGGGTATCCATACTTCCACATTAAAATAAGCTGCCAGACCTGCTGCCACCCCTCCTAATACTTTATTGTCAGCGCTTCTGTACAGGCGCTTGGTAATATTGGCCTGCACTGATTTGGAAGGAACGATGATCCAGAGAAGAATATATACCCAGAACAAGGCGCCGAAAAAGATCACAAACACGATACGGGCCAGCACGGGATCAATATTCAGATAATTGGCCAAACCACTGCACACACCGCCAATAATCTTATCGTCTTCGTTGCGGTATAAACTATGTCTGCCCTGCATGGTCGTATAGGCATAATTGGGAGCAGATTTCTGGTATCCACCGGTTGAAGACGAACCCTGTGAAGAATAGGAGGAAGAGGAAGCCGTTGATCCGCCCATTTCCGCGTCCTGCGCATCAAAATCCTGCGGGCGGCCGATACTGGCTATCACTGCATTCACATCATCATCCGTAATACAGGTAGTTCCTTTTTTTAATCTTTCGGAAAAAAGTTCTGCAATTCTTCCTTCAATATCATTGATGATCTCATCCTTACCTTCTTCATTGGCAAAATACTTCCGCAAACTATCTATGTATTGCTTGAGCAATTCATAAGCAGTCTCCTCGATCGGAACAACCCTGCCCTGGAAGTTTATATTGATAACCTTTTTCATTGTCATAATATTTGGTGTTGTTCCCGTTCAGCACGGGAGGGTTTTAGTTGGAAGGTGTTTCAGGATTGATTGGATTGTAATCTGCAGTGCTGGTATTTAGTGAGTCCTTTTTGCTTGTGAGCGTGTTGACCGCGTTGGCCAGTTCATTCCAGGTTGCCTGCAATTCCTGGTAGAACGCCTCTCCCTTTGGAGTGAGAGAAAAATATTTCCTGGGAGGACCCGAGTTGCTTTCAACCCAGCGATACGTTAACATATCTGCGTTCTTCAACCTGGTGAGCAATGGGTATAGGGTGCCTTCAAAAATCTGAAGGTTAGCCGCCCTCATCTCCTCTACGATATCACTGGGGTATGCCTCTCCTCTCCGTATGATGGAGAAAATGCAGAACTCCAGGATTCCTTTGCGCATCTGGCTTTGTGTGTTCTCGATATTCATATTCTCTCTATTTTTTTAGCCGTAGTCAGTAGTAAGGTACCGGGGTCTTTGGATAAGGTCTAATTGGCTATACTATCTGGCTATACTTTCAATCCTCCGGCATCTGACCACTTCCTACGGCTTAATTTCCTTTGTCTGAACAAAGATAAGGGCATTTCTATGTACTATGCAACACATAGTACCATTTTTTTAAAGGTAATTTTTATACCCAGCTAATGAGTTTTGGCTGGAATGCAGTCTGGTTGGGCCTTTCAGCCGAAAAAGGGTATTTAGAAGTTTTTGGGCGATTGTGAGGAGCGGTTCAAAAACAGGGGCGGCCGGGAACAATTTCCTGGCCTGTCGCCAGCTTTTGAAGCCGATGCGTGTACCAGAGGGAGTCGGTTGGGCCGCTTACGATAACATTTAATGAACATATTGGCTTTGGACGCATTCCATTATTAAGCTAATTTGAACCATTACCCAGACTGAACAAACCGAAATGACCTTAAAACAACTCCTTTCCCTCACTTTACTGTATTTGTTATTTGCCGCCTGCTCCCCGACCTACACCCGATATCTGAAAAATTACCAATACGAGCATACATCCGAACAGCCGGATTTTGCCAACCTTAATTATTGGGCAGCGCATCCTTATAAATGGGATCCATCAGACAGTATTCCTGCACCACTCCGTTCAGATTACCGTTATGATTCTTCGGTAGATGTGTTCTTCCTATATCCAACCAGTTATACCAGCAATGAAGACCCGGGCTGGAATGCATCGGTCAACGACGCGCTCATCAATGCCAAGACGGATTATAATTCCATTCTGTTCCAGGCAAGCGCATTTAATGAATACCGTGTTTTCGCGCCACGATACCGGCAGGCCCATATTCGATCCTACTACACCACCGACACCTCCACCGCGCTGCAAGCATTCGATACCGCTTATGAAGATGTAAAAAATGCGTTTATATATTATCTCGCCCATTTCAACCAGGGTCGGCCGGTCGTCATTGCTTCGCATAGCCAGGGTACCACGCATGCATTGCGATTACTGAAAGAATTCTTTGATAATTCCGCGCTTCAAAAACAACTGGTAGCGGCTTATCTCGTTGGAATGTATATTCCGGAAAAACAATTCAGCAGTTTGTCGATATGCGAAACGCCCAACCAGACGGGTTGTTTCTGCGGCTGGCGTACATACCGGATCAATTATATTCCCCCCTTTGTAAAAAAAGAAACGGGTAAAGAATGGGTAACCAATCCCCTCAGCTGGCAAACGGGCGATTCCATGGTATGGAGAGAAAACAACAAGGGATCCATTCTTAGGAAATTCAATAAACTGATACCGAATGTGGCCGACGCGCAAATTAATAACGGCGTGCTATGGACGCGAAAACCACGGTTCCGTGGCAGTTTCCTCCTGCGCACCAAAAACTACCATATAGGAGACATCAACCTGTATTATGCCAGCATCAGGGAAAACCTGCGAGACAGAGTGCGAAAGTTTAAGAGTGAATTGGGCAATGCAATGACGAATTACGAATGACGGATGGAGATGCAATTGGCCAATTAGTGAATTTGTCAATGTGCCAATGATGATGACGGATGACGAATTACGGATGACGGATGAAATTAGTCAATCTCCCAATTGGTGAATGAGCCTATAACAGAAGGCGTTTCGCGTTTCAGGTTTATCGTTTCACGTTGTTTCCAGTTTGCAGTTCCTCAGACGAGTGTTATCCGCCGTAGGCGGAGGACGCCGAAAGTTTATCGTTTCACGTTTATGGTTTATCGTTCCTCAGACGAGTCTTATCCGCCGTAGGCGGAGGACCCCGAAAGTTTATCGTTTCACGTTGTTTCCAGTTTGCAGTTCCTCAGACGAGTCTTATCCGCCGATGGCGGAGGACTCGTCCCGGAGAAACTTTATCGTTTCATGTTGGTTTGCTGCGTTGCCTTCCTCTGCATCTCATTTTCAAACCAAACAATATGGCTGAAGTTACCACTGCTTCTTCGGAGCAAAAGGCCGGTGTGCGCCGAAGTAAAAAATTATCCACCCGTGTTGATCTAACGCCGATGGTTGACCTGGGTTTTCTTCTGATCACTTTCTTTGTGTTCACGACCAATATTTCCAAACCCGTGGTGATGAAAGTGCATACACCGGCCCCGGACACGCCGCATGTTGTTACGCAGGCACCCGAGAGTGTAACGCTGACGATGATTCTGCTCGATCAAAATCAGGTGTTTTATTTTCATGGACAGTTGGAGGAAGCCATTGCCGCTCACCATTACGGAATAACCGGGTATAACGTCCAGAATGGGATTGGTGAAGTGATTCGTCAGAAAAAAGCCAGTATGATTAATATGGGGAAGAAGCCGACAGATGTCATCCTCATTATAAAACCCTCTTCACTCTCCAGTTACCAGAACTGTGTAGATATTCTCGATGAGGTTCGCATCAATGACGTACAAATATATGCCCTGGTAGATTTGGAAGAAGCCGACAGGAAAGCGCTTCACTCACTTAATGTGTCATTGTAAAAGCAGGTGATGGTTGGCGGTTTGCAGTTTGCAGTTTGCGGTTCCGTTCCTCAGACGAGTCTTGTCCGCCGTAGGCGGAGGACGCCGAGAGTTTATCGTTTCACGTTTATGGTTTAACGTTCCTCAGAGTCTTGTCCGCCGAAGGCGGAGGACGCCGAAAGTTTATCGTTTCATGTTGGTTTGCAGCTTTGCGGTTTGCAGCTTTGCGGTTGGCAGTTTACGGTTTGCAGTTTGCGGTTCCCGTTTCTCTTTCTCTTTCCCTTTCTCTTTCCGTTTCTCTTTCCGTTTCCCTTTCTGTTTCTCTTTCCGCTCTCGCTCTCGCTCCCGCTCTCAAAACCAGCCTCGTTTTCTGAACACCATCACCATCCATATCGGGATGATGAGCATCAGACCGACGGCTATCCAGAAACCGTATTGGTTATGTATGTAGGGAATGGTCTGGAAGTTCATGCCGAATATACCTCCGATCACGGTGGCGGGTGCCAGCAGACAGGTCACGATGGCCATTACCTTCATCACTTCGTTCATCTTCAGGTTAACGTTGTTGATGTAGAGATCCTGCATGCTCACCATGATATCGCGGTAGTTATCGTTGAGATCGTGTGCCTGTACGATATGATCATACACGTCTTTGAAATATTTGGTGGTACGGTCATCCAACAGGTTGCTTTCGCTTCGGATGATATTGCTCAGCAGGTCCCGGACCGGTGTGATATTTCTTTTTAGCACGATCAGTTCTTTTCTCAGCTGGTTGATTTTGGCCAGGCTTTTTTTGTTGCTGCTTCTCACCACTTCTTCTTCCACCAGCTCTATCTGCTCGCCCAGTTTTTCCATCACCAGGTAGTAGTTGTCGACGATCATGTCGAGCATCGCGTATAGCAGGTAGTCCGCGCTTCGTTGGCGAATCTGGCTTTTCGGCATTTTGAGTTTGCTCCGGAGCGGATTGAAAACATCCCGGCTGGGGTCTTCCTGGAACGTGATGACGAAATCTTTACCCAGTACAATACTGATCTGTTCTGTCTCCACTGTTTTTTTCTGATCATTAAAGTAAAGCATGTTCAGCAGGCAGTACAGTACCCCTTCCACCTCATCCATTTTTGGTCTTTGCCCGATACTCAGGATGTCTTCCGTTAACAGCGGGTGAATGGAGTACGTGTTCGAAAGCGCCTCCACATCTGTTTTTCTCAAACCATCGATGTTGATCCAGGATATCCGGTTGCTGTCCCTGAAAGGAAAACACTGCTCGATCTTCGTCAGTTTCTTTTCTTCAATTGAATCGGCATTGTAATCGTATACAAAAATATCCACCACCTCGGGTTCTTTCCGTTCACTCATGACAGTGGGGTTCACGTGCAGAATCTCTTTGGTACGTTGCGTACCAAAGAGGTTCGGCAGATACAGGTATCTCAGGTATTTCTCCGGGCTGAGCTTTACGTTCATACAGGCAAGGTAAAAATTATTGGTCAAAAAGCGGGTAGGCCTCCGTGGCGCTTAGTGAACGAGGTTCAGCGATATCAGCATGGTGGTGCCAAAAAGTAAAAACAGGCCGCCCAGGAAAACGATATCGGCTATCCGCTCATAACGGGCAGACCGGCGATTGTCTTTTGATCGAAGTGACAGGAAAGAAAACAGGCAACTGGCCATAAAAAGCAGGGTGGCAACGGCGGCGAGCTCATCTATGATCGTTTGAGCTCTCAGATTCAAAAACCGCAGCGAAGTAAATACGATAAAACAAAGACCCAGCAGGTTTGACGAGGCATTTAAGATATGGGGTGACTTATCATTGTTTTCCATCTTCCTTTTTGTTTAAAGCCATTTGACGACTGATCTCCTGTAATACTTTCATTTGTTCTTCCTGTGTTTTGTATAAAGTGGCAATCTGTTGCTGTACCAGCAGGTCAATCTTTTCATGCAGGCTTCGGATTTCCATTTCGGCTTTCATATTCACGAGGTAGTCGTTCTCGCTTCTTTTACGGTCTTTTTCCTCCTGCCGGTTCTGGCTCATCATGATAATGGGGGCCTGGAGGGCTGCGATACAGGAAAGCAGCAGGTTCATCAGGATAAATGGATACGGGTCGAACTGGTCCCGGGGAGTTACCACTACATTATAGATGATCCAGGCGATCAGCAGTAACATGAACACGATGATGAAGTTCCAGCTACCACCGAAACGAGCAACCTTATCGGATATCTTCTGTCCGCGGGTAAGAATCTCCTGGGGAGGGTTGAGCAGGTTGTCCATGATCAGCTTTTCCTCCCGGATGGTCTTGTTGACAATGGACTCGAACCTGTCGAGGTATTGCCTGGCTTCATCAAAAAGTTCGGCTGCCTTTTTTTCTTCCATAAAAAGAAATTTGAACAAATGTAATCCGGTAAATTAGCATGGCAATCATTTCAACATGAAGAAAACAACACTGACAGCATTACTGACCGTATTCGTTTTGTCTTTTTCCGCAACGGCCCAAACAACGTCAAGAGAATACTACCAGCTTATCATTTATCACTACACGAATACAGAACAGGAACAAACCATCGATCAATACCTGCAGGCTGCCTTTATTCCGGCCCTGCAAAAACGCGGCCTGAAAACGGTGGGTGTCTTTAAACCCATTGCCAACGATACGGCAGCCGACAAACAGATTTATCTCTGGATTCCATTGAAGGATCTGACACAGGTTAACACTATTCCTTCGAGCCTGCTGAAAGACAAATCCTATCTCGAGAGCGGCAAGCAATATCTGCAGGCGCCGCATAATAAGCCGGCCTATCAGCGGATGGAAACTTATACGGCTTTCGCATTTGAACTGGCGCCGGTTCATCAACGTCCCAAATTGAATTCGGACCGATCAGAAAGAATCTATGAGTTCAGGAGTTATGAAAGTCCTTCCGAATTGTATTACCGAAACAAAGTGAAGATGTTCAACCAGGGAGGGGAAATTGCTTTATTTAAGCGCTTGCAGTTTAATGCCATTTTTTATGCAGAAGTGATTACCGGCAGTCACATGCCTAACCTGATTTACATGACCAGCTTCGACAACAGGGAAGAAAGAGAAAAACACTGGAAGTCGTTTGTAGATGACCCCGAATGGAAAAGACTGGTGGCTTTGCCCGAATACCAGAATAATGTGTCGCATGCGGATATCGTCCTCATGAAAGCGACTCCCTATTCCACCATTTATTGATGATTCAAACTTCTCCTTAGAGCAGTTCATAAAGTCGTCTGAGCTTTTCGCGCGTCATGATCTTCTCCCAGTCTTTGCCAAGCGCATTTTCCCAAAGTGGTTTCATGCCAAGGCTGACATCGATCATCTTGTCGAATTGTTCATCGGTTAACCCTTTGCAGATACCGGTAGGAATTTCAATATTGTTCTTCTCCACCATGTATTTGAATTCCTTTACTCCGGCAGGGTAATATTCATCAAGGTGGTTCATTACAATACAATTGCCGATTCCATGCTTGGTGCCCAGCAGGTAACTGAGGCCATAGCTCACGGCATGTGCCACCCCTACCTGCGAATAAGCGATACTCATACCGCCTGCATAGCTGGCCATCATCAACTGGTCATCGCTCTCCTCATCCCAGTGGTCTTTCTCTACAAATACTTTCTGGCACAACTGGAGCGCCTTCTCTCCGTAGCTTTTACTGAATTCGTTGAGATAAGTGCCTTCGAGACTTTCAATACAGTGAATATAGCAATCCATGCCTGTGTAGAAGCGCTGGTTGACGGGGGCATTGGCTGCCAGTTCCGGATCCAGCACAATCTGGTCAAACGGTGTGAAGTCGGAATTCATTCCCAGTTTACGGGTGGGGCCGGTCAATACGGTAGTTCTTGATACTTCAGCGCCGGTTCCGCTCAGGGTGGGGATCCCCACTTTGTAAACACCGGGGAATTTAACCAGGTCCCATCCCTGGTAGTCTGCTGAAGAACCCGGATTGTTCATCATCAGAGAAACAGCTTTGGCAAGGTCCATAGTGCTGCCACCGCCAATACCAACGATACCGCTGATGGTTTTGAACTCATCTTTCAGTTGTTGCGCGAGTTTATCAACCTGCGTTGTTTTGGGTTCGTAAGTTACATCGGCGTAAATCACTTTGTCTTTATCGCGAATAGGAATTCTGCCCAGCAGGGGCTTGCCTTCAAAAAAATGATCTACCAGGAAAATCATGGGATAACCCGCCTTGCGATGCGGGGCTAAAATTTCATCTAACTGGTTGAAGGAGCCGCGGCCATACACCACATAGCTGACCATCTTGAAATTCCTGAACTTCATACAATGCTGTTAAGTGCGGCAAAGATAGACCCTTCCGGCGATTGCCGAATGAAATTTGCAGACCGATAAACGCTGTTTTACGATTCTTTGATAAGGCGGGCTTCCAGCTCTTCCAAAGAAACATCTTTTGTTTCCGGCACTTTGGTTAGTACCCATATGAGTTGCCAAACCATCATCAATGCCAGAAATAAAAATATATACTCGGGTGTGTCTTTAAAAATGCCATCCTCCTTATCCAGGAACACCGGTGTAACCAGCGTGATGATAGCCGCGAATACCCAGTGTACGCTGGCACCGAACGACTGGCCCAGCGCACGAACTTTATTGGGAAAAATTTCGGAAATAAATACCCAGATAACGGCTCCTTGTCCAACCGCATGCGCGGCTATGAACAATAACAGAAAAGTCAGTAGTACTAACGATGGTTGATGGGAATAAAAAGACCAGGCAACACCCAGCAGGCTAAGAATATAACCCAACGATCCGATGATCAGTAATGTTTTTCTTCCCAATCGGTCAATCAGGTATAATCCCACGAATGTAAAAAGCAGATTGGTACCGCCAATGGCAATGGAGTTCAGTAAAGATTCTTCTTTGCCCAAGCCGGCCTGCTCCAGCAGTTGCGGGGCATAGTACAGAATAAAATTTATGCCCGACAGCTGGTTAAAAAAGGCAACCATAAAAGCCAGCCACAGCACACGGACATATTTCCGGTTGAATATGGAAAGATGGCTGACACCTGAAGATTCCTGCCGGTTGGCTTCCTCTATCTTTTTTACTTCGTCTTCCACATCCTCAATGCCAATTTCTTTCAGGGTTTTTCTGGCATTTTCGGGCTCCTTGCCTTTACTGATGAGCCATCGTGGGCTTTCCGGCACACCATATACCATCAATGTGTACAACAGCGAAGGAATGATCTGAACACCGAGCATCCAACGCCAGTCACTTTCGCCGCCAACGCCCTGCAATAGATAGTTGGAAATATAGGCCACCAGGATTCCGAATACAATATTGAACTGGTACATGGCTACCAGCCTGCCGCGCATGGCGGGCGATGAAATTTCCGAAATGTAGGTAGGCGCGGCAACCGAAGAAACACCAATCCCCAAGCCGCCAATAAAACGAAAAAACGAAAAGGTATATGGATTCGGAGCGATGGCTGTACCGATCGCTGAAACCGAATAGAAAATACCAATCCATAGCAATACCTTCTTCCGGCCAAATTTTTCCGTTGGTATTCCGGCGATCAACGCACCGATCACCGTTCCCCAAAGCGCCATAGACATGATGAAAATTCCGTGGAAGAGAGGGGTTGTGTGCCAAAGCTCTTTAATAGGCTGATTGGCTCCGGATATAACAACCGTGTCGAAACCAAAAATGAACCCGGCCAGGGCGGCCACAATGGACCAGCGGAACAGTTTCGTTTTGTTCATAAGCAATCGTAAATGGTTCCAGTAAGATACCAAAACTTATAAAACCATTAGAACCTGAAATTTATCGGGACAGTCTCGTATTAATTGTTCAAAAAATAGTACTATTAGCCGTCTTTTTATTAAACATGCCAAACCACCAGGTTCACTATAGTCATCGCCGGTCCAATTTCACCGAATTCCTGCTACTGGTGCTGAAAGCCTGTGCGGAACTGAACTGGCATATTACTTATATCTCTGATAGTCTGCTGAAAGTGCAAACGAAAGCGGTGTTTTCCGGTGCCGCAGCCGGAAGTGAAGTATCGGTAGAAAAAGTGACAGAGCAGTTGGTCTCCATACAATGCAGCCAAAGCAGCACTGCGCTGATTACTTTTGGCCGAAGCCGCAATTATATTCATGATCTGATCGACAAAACGATAGAAATAGCCGCCCGGCCGGAGAGCGGCAAAACAGGAACGGTTGATAACGGTGTTGAATAATCTAAAATTCAAATCAGCTTTCCGGCTTTTTCCAGGTCTTCGGGTGTGTCGATCTCCACTCCCATATAATCCACCACAATCATCCGGAGGGGAATTCCATTTTCAAGGTAGCGGAGACATTCCACTTTCTCGGCAGCTTCAAGCGGCGTCATCGGCCAGCTGGTAAAATTGAGGAGGGCCTGTTTCCGAAATGCGTATACACCTATATGTTCGTAGTAAGTAATAGCGGCTTTGGTGTCTCTCGGATAGGGAATAACGGACCGGCTGAAAAAGAGGGAATTCATGTTTTTATCAACCGTCACTTTTACAAAATTCGGATCGTTGATCTCTTCCTGTCTGGAAAGGACCTGCATCATGGAAGCCACCTGTACGGTTGGATCCTGGAAGCAGTTGAGTAGTTGACGGAGCGGTTCTTTCTTCACAAAGGGCGTATCGCCCTGTACATTCAGCACGATGTCTACCTCCATGCCTGCAGCGGCTTCGGCGATCCGGTCGCTGCCGCTTTCGTGAGGGCGCTGGCTCATCACAGCCCGTCCTCCATGACGGGTGATTTCATCAAAGATGATATCACTGTCGGTCACCACCACTACTTCATCAAATAGTCCCGTGGCCACCGTATTGTCGTATGTGTGGCGAATAACGGTTTTATTCCCCAGCATTTGCATCAGCTTGGCAGGAAAACGGGTGGCCGCATATCGCGCGGGAATCATCGCAACTATTCGTGGCATAGGTCTTATTGAAGCGCAAATGTACAGGAAGAACAGAGATTACTGCGCGGCATAATACCGACGAAGATATCTTCCGAGATTGGATGCTGCAGAGCGGCCATCGACGGCGCCACTATTGTCCAGTACTACAATGGCCATGTTCTTTTCCTTGATGATCTCGATGTAGCTGCTGAATAAACCGCCACGGCCCGACCAGTAGGCGATAGCCAGGTTATCCCATTTCATGTTGGCCCATCCCAGGGCATAATCGGGTTTGCCGAACAGCATCTTGCTGGCGTTGGCAGCACTGATCACCGACTTTTTATTCTGCAATCCGTTCAACAGGTCTCTCAGAAAGACCATCAGGTCGCTCATGTTGATATTGATGTTGCCAGACGGAGCAATAGGCGGAAAACAGCGAGCCCAGTAATCATCCGTATGAGCCGTAAGGGTATAATAGTTATCCCAATGACCCCAGGGCTGTGTGGAGTCTTTCAATACGGGGAAGCCGAAATCGGCCCTTATGTTCAGTGGTTTGTTGATGTATTGATCTACCAGCTGCTCCCAGCTTTTCTTACTCACTTTTTCCAGCATGACGGCTGCGATGGAAGTGCCCGCTACAGAATAGGTGGCAATGGAACTGTCAACAATCAACTGGGGCCTTTTCTTCATCATCATGATCGCGAAAGCCATCCTTTGTTGTGAAGGAGTACCGGGCATGGAGTGTATTTCGCGATACTCTTTGAATTCTTCAAATGGGGGGAAGCCTCCTCTTTGGGAAAGCAGTTGTTCCAGCGTCAGGCGGGTGTACAGTTTCATGATCTTGCCGTCCAGTTCCGGCAGAACCTTTGCAATAGTGGAACTCCAGCTGATTTTTCCTTCTTCCACCATCCTGGCCGCTATATAGGCTGTGAAAGCGGTAGTGGTTGTTCCTATCTGAAACCGATTTGAAAACTGGATAAAATCCTTGACCCGCATTTTCTTTACCCCGGACGTGCCGCTGTCTATAATTTTTTCCGTGGTGAAAACAGCGTATACCAGGCCGGGCGTATTGCGATACCTGCGGATAGAATCTGCCACTGCCTTCACCTCAGCATTCTGGGCAAGGGTTATCATTGAAACCAGCGAAACCATCCATAAACAAAATACTCTTTTCATGCAGGCATTTATTTTCTTAAGGGCGGATTGAACATAAGTTAATAATCGGTCTTGATACTGTTGTCAAATGGAAGACGCATCTGATACATCACATCCTCATCAGGCTTTCCTTCCAGTACATCCAGTCCGTAACGTATTTTCTTTACATCATCGTACACAAATGTGCCAAAGATCCTGTCCCAAAAGGAAAAGATATTTCCAAAGTTAGTATCCGTCCAGGGCCGTTCAAAATGATGGTGAAATTTATGAACATTGGGAGTGATAAAAACCCAGCTGAGCGGCTTCTCGAGCCAGGCTGGTAAATTAATATTGGCATGTGTGAGATAGGTGAACACCACATTGCAGAAACGGAAAAAGATATAAAATCCGAGTGGTGCGCCGGTTATGATCACGGCAACCAGCGCAAAAGTTTCGCGAATAAACCAGTCGCCAGGATGGTGGCGGGTGCCGGTGGTTACATCCACATGGCGATCGCTGTGATGCACCATATGAAACTTCCAGAGCCATTTGAACTTGTGAAGCACATAGTGCGAGCAATACATGCCGACAAAATCGAGAATCAGCACAGACAAGAGCAACTCGGCCCATAGCGGCCAGTTCAACCAATATATTAGTCCGATTTGATGTTCGCGGATGAAGGTGTACACACCGGCAGTGATCAGACCCACGACCAGGTTTACCACCGCTGTAGTGAGGAGAAAGGAAAGATTGACGCCGGCATGTTTCACGCGATTGTATTTATCTGTAAATACCGGCAATAGATTCTCTAAAAGGCCGAAAAAGACCATCCAGACTGCTATCCATGCGAAAAGCTGCCATTTTTCTGCATGCTCGAAAAACTCGATAAATTTTTCCATAGCAAGACGGGGTTTAATACGTAAGATACGCTGAATTTACTATTTGGGGTAGGTCTCGGACTGTTCAGCCGAGGGCAGGTCTTCCATCTCGTAGCCGCATTGAAAACAGCGGTATACCTGTGAAACACCGACTGCATAATTTCCTAGCATCCACGTAAGTAAGGCAGAAAGCCAGTTAGAAGCTTTCCTGGTATTGGTTACCAGTTCCAGTCCGGTGGCGCCGCATTTGGGGCAACGGGCCGATTTTCGGTATTCGTCTTCTATCTGTAGAATGATCTCCTGGGCGCGCTCCCACTGTTCTTCATATACCACCAGCTTAATTCCGCCCACGGCATTGGAAAGAATGGGGTCAATGGTCACGGTATGCTCATCCTTCAGGTAACAACGGATGCCTTCCGATTCCAGTTGCTGCAAACGCAAATTGGCGGAGATATAATCATCATATGCCCTCAGCTGTCGAAAATTCATAACCGGAAACTAACAGTAATGATGAAGAATAGACAGGGGATGCCCCGCTTACCAATAATACAACGAAGTAGATTACTTTTAGCTGTTCAGCATCAGCGGCATGACCAGCATCAGTAATTCTTCATTCTCGTCCTGGTCGGTGGGCTTGATAATACCCGCCTTGGTGGGGGTGGACAGCTCGATATTGACCTCATCGCTCTCTGCTGCATTCAGCATTTCGATCAGGAACTTCGCATTAAAGGCGATCTGAAGATCTTCGCCATTGTACTGGCATTTCATTCTTTCATTTCCTTCGAAACTGAAATCAATATCCTGCGCAGCCAGCTGTAATTCGCTTCCGCTGATATTAAGTACCACCTGGTTGGTGCTCTTGTTACTGAAGATGCTCACGCGGCGAAGCGCACTTTGGAAGTCACTTTTGCTTACTGTGAGTTTATAGGGGTTGTCGGTTGGAATGACCACTTTGTAATCGGGGAAACGCGCGTCGATCAGCCGGCAGCTCAGTTGTGTGGTACCATGTTTTACGAAAAGATGATTGCTGTTATAGCTGATGCTCAGCTCATCTTCATTGGCCGGCATGGAGGCTTTGAGCAGGTTAAGCGGTTTCTTGGGAACGATCATGGAACCGGTCTTGGGACAGCTTACTTCCTTGCGCTTGTAACGAACCAGGCGATGCGCATCTGTAGCTACAAACTGCAATCCCTTTTTATCCATTTCAAAAAACACCCCGGTCATCGCTGGTCGCAGATCATCATTGCTTACTGCAAACAGTGTTTTATTGATGGCCGTTACCAGTGCGTGGGAGCTCATGGTGAATGATGAGGTATCGTCCGCAGCCGGTTCTTTCGGGAAGTTGTCGGGGTTTTCGCCCATCACTTTATACTTACCATTGTCGCTGGTAATTTCTACACCGAAATTTTTATCAATATTAAAAGTAAGCGGTTGGTCGGGCAGGTTTTTCAGGGAATCCAGCAGGATCTTCGCCGGAATACATACTTTACCGGTGTCTTTTGCTTCCACCTCGAGTTGAATCTTCATCACTGTTTCGAGATCGGTGGCCACTACAGTCAGTTTCCCTTTTTCCACTTCAAATAAAAAGTCCTCCAGGATCGGCAACACCGTATTCGCGTTGATAACACCACTGATCTGTTGCAGCTGCTTCAACAAAGCCGATGACGAAACGATAAACTTCATAAACAGTAATATAAATTTATAGTGTGGCGAAACTACTGATTTTTAAATAATAGCAATGTGCCCGCCCGGAAAAGTGGATTATTTGTGAGGAAGGGAAATCCCGGGCTTGCCCCCCATCGGCACAACCGGGTACTAACCGCTGTTTTTTATTGTTTTGCGATAATCATCGGGCCCGAACACTCAACAAACCCCGAACCGCAAGTTAATGACTAAATTGCCGGAGCGCAAGCGGGAGCGAGAGCGAGAGCGGGAGCGGGGAGGGAAACGGAAAGAGAAAGGGAAAGGGAAAGAGAAAGAGAAAGAGAAACTGCAAACTGGAAACAACCTGAAACGATAAACCTGAAACGATAAACGCCTCAACCAACGTGAAACGATAAGCCTGAAACGTGAAACGCCTTCAGCGGGAGCGGGGAGAAGTTTTTGAATTTTGACTTTTGCAATTTGACTTTTAACCGCAAACCGCAAACTGACAACCGCAAACCAACATGAAACGATAAGCCTGAAACGTGAAACGCCTTCAGCGGGAACGGGGAGAAGTTTTTGAATTTTGACTTTTGCAATTTGACTTTTAACCGCAAACCGCAAACTGACAACCGCAAACTGACTTGAAACGATAAACCTGAAACGACAAACGCACCATGTTACCCCGAAAACAGCTTAGCAAAGAACAGGCTCTTCAAAAGGCGAAGCATTATTGCGCTTACCAGGAACGAAGTCACCAGGAGGTTAAAGAAAAGCTCTATAGCTTTGGATTGTATAAGGCACAGGTGGAAGAATTGCTGTCTCAACTGATCGAAGAAAACTATTTAAACGAAGAACGTTTTGCCATTCAGTTTGCAGGGGGTAAATTCAGGATGAAACAATGGGGTAAAGTCAAGATCAGATATGAACTAAAGCAACGGCAGGTTAGTGAATATAATATCCGGAAAGCCCTTAAAGAACTCGAAGACGAACCCTACCTCGCAACCCTGGAAAAGCTGGCAGAAAAACGTTGGACTTCCGTCAAAGCCGATCATTCCAATCGATTCACCCGTCTTGCCAAAACAACAGACTTCCTGTTGCAAAAAGGGTTTGAGCCGGAATTGATCAAAAAAGTGGTGGGCCGGCTACTTTAGGGGATTGGGAGTGAGAGCGGGAGCGGATTAGTAGTGGATGAATTTGATCCATTTACCAAATCAATGAGTTCTTCGGTGCTGAACAGCGTTAGAATAAAGCCATGCAATTGTTGAAATTCAGTTTGCTGTTTACAGTTAGCGGTTTGCGGTTAATTGGCAAATTGGCTCATTGACTAATTGACCAATTGCATCCTCAGCGTTTTGCCCGGACAACAGTGATTATTTATTCTTCCAATAAACCGATCAGTATGAACCAGGAAATCATTAATCTCTATGACGAATACACACACAAGCCCCTGAGCAGAGAAATATTTCTGAAAAGACTGGTAAAAATTACGGGGAGCCTCGCCGCCGCCATGATGGTGCTGCCATTACTCGAAGGAAATTATGCGGTTGCGCAGACCACCCCCTTGCAGGAAGAACTCCATACCGAAAGAATAACCTACCCGGTGGAAGCTGGAGAAATGAAAGCCTATCTTGCCAGGCCTAAAGCAGAAGGAAAATATCCTTCGGTCATTATCATTCATGAAAACAGGGGACTGAATCCGCATATCGAAGATGTTACCCGCCGTGCTGCTATGGCCGGATTCCTGGCAATCGCTCCCGACGCACTTTCGCTGCTGGGGGGTACGCCGGCGAATGAAGATGAAGCCCGCCAGCTCTTTCAAAAACTCGATGCCCCACAAACCACTGCTAATTTTGCCAGGGGGTTCGACTATCTCGCCAAAAGACCCGACAGCACTGGCAAAATGGGTTGTGTCGGCTTTTGCTGGGGCGGCGGTATGGCAAATCAACTGGCTGTACAGGTACCTGAGTTAAAAGCCGCCGTTGCATTTTATGGAAGACAACCGGACGCTGCCGACGTGGCAAAGATCAAGGCAGCTGTTCAATTACATTATGCTGCTCTCGATGAACGGATCAACGCCGGTATACCCGCTTATGAAGCAGCGTTAAAGGAAAACAAGATCCGCTATGAACTGTACCTGTATGAAGGAGTGAACCACGCCTTTCACAATGATACTTCGGCCGCCCGTTACAATGAGGCCGCTGCCAAACTGGCCTGGGAACGTACCATCCGATTCTGGAAAAAATACCTCGTATAATATTAAACAAAAATGGTTTGCTGTTGAACAAATCAACGGCAAACCATTCCGGGTATAGAATTATTTTCTACTATCCTTTCTTCGGCTCGAGCAGCTTAAAGAACTGATCCAGCTGAGGCAATATGACGATACGGGTGCGGCGATTGAGCGCTCTGTCTTCTTTGTTGTCATTGGAAGTAACAGGCTTGTATTCGCCACGGCCGGCAGCAGCCATCTTGGCGGGATCCAATCCATACTTATTCTGCAATACCCTAACTACACTGGTTGCACGCTTTACACTCAGATCCCAGTTGTCGAGAAGAATGCCATTGCTGCGGAATGGAACGTTGTCGGTATGACCTTCAACCATGAACTCAATATCAGGCTGATTTTTCAACACCTGGGCAACCTTTCCCAATACCTCGTTGGCCTTATCGGTAATTTCATATTTACCGCTCTTGAATAGAAGTTTGTCGGAAATGTCAATGAACACCACGCCTTTGTCTACTTTGATGTTGATGTCATCATCGGCCATATTTCCGATAGCCCCTTTCAGGTTCATCACCAATGCCATGTTCAGCGAATCTTTGCGAGCCAGGGATTCCTGCAAAGACTGAATGTAATTATCTTTTGCACCAATGTTCTCTAATGATTTTTTAATATTATCCGCCTGTTGTGCAGAGATCACAGAAAGATCCTGGAGTTGCTTCAGGGCCTGTGTATTGTTCTCTTTCAGGAAAGCAATCTGTTTATTCAGACCATCTATTTCAACCTGGAGCGCAGTGTTTTTGCGGTTCAGTTCAGTTTTATCGTCGTTGCAGTTCTTCAACGTTTCCTGTAATTGAACATAGGTTGTATTCAATTGGTTGTACCGGGTTTGGGCATCTGCTTCCGCCTTTTTGAATTTCTTGGAACTAACGCAGGAAGTGGCAATCATCGCCATCATGGTACCGAGTAGAATTAATCTAAGTTTCATGTCAGTCTATTTTGATAAGAAAATTTGAATAGCCTTAATCAAGTTTTATGCCCGTTGGTCAAAATCGGGCAATACTATTTAAGATGATCTGGTTTTCACTGGTTTATTGAATTTCTTGTCAGGTGTCGAAGATCTTTTTCGGGATGGTACCCGGTGATCCCGGAAAAAAAGTCAATGATTCTTTGAAAATCTGCCTCTTCATTATCCGTGGGTAGAAAAGCCTGCCCCAACACGAGTTCTTTGTTTTTAAAATCCAATCCAACAGGTAAAATCGGAACATGGGCCTGTCGGGCGATATGATAAAAACCGGAGCGCAATTTATCAACTCTTTTTCTTGTTCCTTCAGGTGCCATTCCCAACAAGAAGTTATTATTGCTTCTGAACATTTCCACTACCTGTTCAACCATTCCCTGTTTACTGAACCGATCCACCGGTACGCCACCCAGCTTTCTAAAAAACCAGCCAAAGTTACCATCGAATAGTTCTTTCTTCCCTAAAAATTTTGCATGTGTGATCTTCAATTTTGAGCGGGCCGCAAATCCGACCAGTACATCCTTCCAGCTGGTATGTGGTGCCACGATCATCACCATCTTCGGAATATCATACGGAAAGCTTCCGCGGATTTTCCAACCGCCCAGCTTCCAGTAAACATTCCATAGCAATCGTAGCATGGCTCAAGGTAGCACTTTTCTATGCGCAGTTGTCTGCTGATTCGCTATCTTTCACAAAACGAAAGAGTATGCGTTTCTCTCTCCTACTTCTTTTTTTATTCCTGGATGTCTCTTTATCCGCGCAAAATCTTCGCTCCGGCGGAGTACTCAAACCGGTGCAGGCCAATATGGACATCAGGCACTATACATTATCCCTGGACGTTGACCCGGTTCAAAAAACTTTTAATGGACAGATCGATATCGATTTGCTGTTGCAGAAGGCAACACCCGATTTGTTGCTCGATTTATGGGATAGCCTCACGGTGTCGCAGGTATTGGTCAATGGCAAACAGGCAAGCTTTCGTCATGAGAATGATATGATCTTCATCAGCAATGCTGAAAATGCGTGGCCCGCAGGAAAAACATCCATCCGCGTAGTGTATGGAGGTAAGCCCGGTATTGCTACCCGACCCCCATGGACCGGAGGCGTTCAATGGGAAAAAGATGGACAGGGAAATCCCTGGATCGCACTGACCTGCCAGGGTGAAGGCGCCAAGATCTTCTTCCCCTGTAAAGATCATCCCAGTGATGAACCCAATGAAGGCGCTGAAATGTATATTACCGTTCCAAAAGGATTAACAGCTGTCGGACCGGGTCTTCTCCAGGGATCCAAAACTGCCAACAATAAAACCACCTGGCACTGGAAAACAAATTATACCATCAGCAATTATTGTTTTGTATTTAACATCGGGAAATATAAGGCTGTCACACGAGAATATACCAGCGTAAATGGGAATAAAGTGCCAATGATTTTTTATGTGCTGGAGGAACATGCAGACAAAGCGCCGCATCAGCTGGAAATGATGGAGAGAACGACACGTATCCTGGAAAAATACTTTGGAGAATATCCCTGGATCAAGGAACGTATCGGCTTATGCGAAACGCCACACCTCGGCATGGAACATCAAACCAATATCGCCTATGGAAATAAATTCCGTTACACCCAGGTTGGCGGAAAAGATTTCGACTGGCTCATGAATCATGAATTCGGTCATGAATGGTGGGCTAACAAAGTCACCAACCGCGATTGGGCCCATATGTGGATACAGGAAGGAATTTGCACCTATGGCGACATACTGTATTACCGGGAAATGGAAGGCGAAGAGTCTTACCTGAAAAAAATGGCGCAAACCGGCCGCGCACAGGAAAGCAATATCCCCATCGTGCGAGGCGAAGAAGTGGATTCCGATAGCGCCTACAAGGGTCCTATTTATGGCAAGGGCGCATTCTTCATGCATACGCTTCGCTACATCACCGGGGACAATGTATTCTTTCCCACCTTAAAGAAACTGGCCACCGATCCTGCCTATACTTATGACAATACCGTTACCACCGGGGATGTGGAAAAGCTGTTCAGCCAGGCCTCGGGCAGAAATCTCAAAGCGATCTTCGATTTTTATCTTTACACCGCCCAAAAACTGGAAATAAAAGTGAAAGAAAAAACCGAAGGCAAATACACGATTGAGCTGGTAAACTTTGAGGAAGATTTGCCCATGGATGTAGTAACAGATGAAGGCAAAAAAAGAATGACCCTTGGGAAAAAACCAATAAATATCACCAGTAAATCCCTGCCAAGAATAGATCCGGATTATTATTATCTGAAGCGAGTTATCTATGAATAAGATCCATTCAATCCATAAAAAGCCTTTTTTCTTGTTACTGTTGTTGCTGGCCTTATCTTTCACAGGGATAGGGCAGGTAAAGATCCATTCGCACAATGATTACCTGAAACCCAGGCCTTTCTTCACCGCCCTTGAAAACAGGGCCTATTCCATCGAAGCGGATGTTTTTCTCATTCGTGAAAACCTGCTGGTGGCACATAGCCTCCGCGAACGCCGGTCGGGCAAAACATTACAGTCGATGTACCTTGATCCGATCATCAGCCTGTTCACGCAAAATAAAGGTCGCATCTCCCCGGATACGAGTTACCGGCCCATATTGATGATCGATATCAAACAGGATGGCCCCTTTGTATTGAAAAAGCTGGTAACCGTACTCGACCCATTGAAGTCGTATTTCGACAGATCGGTAAATCCAAACGCTGTACAAATAGTGATCAGCGGCGACAGAGGACCGATAGAAGAATGGAAAAACTATCCATCTTATATTTATTTTGATGGTCGCCCATTTGAAAAATATTCCGAAGAACAGGCCACCCGTCTTGCCATGATGAGTGACAACTATTTTAATTACCTCGTGGAAAGAACCAACCGCGCCGATACCGTTCATATCAAATCCGTACTCGAAACAGCTCATCAATTCAAGATTCCATTCCGTTTCTGGGGAGCGCCCGATTCCGAAGATACCTGGGTATTATTGCAAAGATGTGGCGTGGACATCATCAATACCGACCGGATCGCCGATTGCCGATTGTTTTTCCGCAATCACACAAAATAGTCTCCAGCCGCCTCACAAACAAGTTGATCGGTTTACTGGTTAGTTGCCTCAACCTACTTATTTTGCGGCAAATCTTGCTTGTCATGTACCACTACAATGTATTTCCTTCAAAAGAGTTTGCCAGTGCACAGGCCGAACTGGAAGGTTGGATAAAATCAATGGCCGATCACCTGAAACCAGACAGCATTCACTGGTGTAACGGATCCGAAGAAGAATACGACCAGCTTTGTCAGTTGCTGGTGCGGAAAGGAACCTTTATAAAACTCAATCCACAAAAAAGACCCAACAGCTATGCCTGTTTCAGCGACCCGAGCGATGTAGCCCGTGTAGAAGATCGCACTTTTATTTGCAGCCGTCGCAAGGAAGATGCCGGACCGACCAACAACTGGATGGATCCGCATGAAATGAAAAATATTCTCGAAGGTCTTACCGAAAAAGCCATGCAGGGCCGAACAATGTATGTTATTCCGTTTTGCATGGGACCCGTCGGCTCCAGCCTTTCCCGTTATGGTGTGCAGATCACCGATTCGGAATATGCCGTGATCAATATGAAGATCATGACGCGCATGGGTGAACATATCCTTCCCTATATCTATGAAAAGGGTTATGTAAAATGTGTGCACACCGTAGGCGCGCCGGTAAAACCAGGTATGGAAGATGTTAAATGGCCCTGCAACCCAACCGTAAAATATATCTCCCATTTCCCTGAAGAACGTTTGATTATCTCGTACGGTAGCGGGTATGGAGGCAATGCCTTGCTCGGTAAAAAATGCTTTGCCCTCAGGATCGCATCAGTGATGGGACGTGAGGAAGGCTGGCTCGCAGAACACATGCTGATACTCGGCGCCGAATCGCCTGATGGCGACAAAACCTATGTGGCCGCCGCTTTTCCCAGTGCCTGTGGTAAAACCAATTTTGCCATGATGATTCCTCCCAAGGGAATGGACGACTGGAAAGTGACGACTGTAGGTGATGATATTGCCTGGATTCATAAAAAAGAAAACGGAAAGCTGTATGCCATCAATCCGGAAGCAGGTTATTTCGGAGTGGCTCCCGGTACGAATGTGAAAACCAATCCCAATGCCATGGCCACCATCGCCGCCAATACGATTTTCACGAATGTGGCCATTACTCCTGATGGTGATGTATGGTGGGAAGGAATGACAAAGGAAGCGCCGGAAGGACTGATCGACTGGCAGGGAAAACCTTTTGATAAAAACAGCGGCAAACCAGCTGCGCACCCTAATGCCCGGTTTACAGCGCCCGCCACTCAAAACCCCGCCATCGATGCTCACTGGGATGATCCCGAGGGAGTGGTTGTATCGGCATTTATTTTCGGGGGAAGAAGAAGTACCGCCGTGCCACTCGTTTACCAGTCATTCAACTGGAGCTTCGGCGTGTACCTTGCCGCCACCATGGGAAGCGAAATGACGGCAGCCGCTTTTGGAGATATTGGAAAAGTAAGAAGAGATCCTTTTGCCATGCTTCCCTTCCTCGGTTACCATATGGGAGATTATTTCAATCATTGGCTTCAGTTCGGACGCGACCTGCCCAATACGCCGAGAATATTTGGAGTGAACTGGTTCCGCAAAAACGCCAACGGAGAATTCGTATGGCCCGGATTCGGGCAAAACCTGCGGGTGTTGAAATGGATTATCGGCCGTATCAAAGGGAAAGCAGCTGCAGTGGAATGCCCAATCGGCTGGAGACCCCGTTACCGCGATATGGACTGGAAAGGACTGGAAGAATTCCAGCGCCCGGTATTTCATGAAATGATGATGGTGGATCGGGAATTGTGGAAACAGGAATTGCTGTCTCACGAAGAACTGTTCTCCCGGTTATACGACCGGATTCCGAAAGAGTTTTTATTTATGCGGGAACTGTTACTCTCTTCCCTTTGGAGATCTCCCGAGCAATATACGCTGGCTCCTGAGAGAGAAGACAGGTAGGGGAGTTTATCGTTTTTCGTTTATCGTTTCACGTTCCTCAGGTTGTCAATATCTGATACTTATCAATAGACAGGAGACAACCGCCAAACCGCAAACTGCAAACCGCCAACCAACGTGAAACGATAAACGTGAAACGATAAACTAGAGCACCAGCACACCCTTCGCAATAAACTGCAATTCTTTCTTGGGCTTTGTAATCTTTTTGATTTCTTCCTCGGATTTGCCTGCGTCTTTGGCGTAGTGTTGCTGTTGTTTAACGGATACTTCTTTTACAACGGTTTCGCCATCGAGCACTACTTCTTTTCCTTCAATATTTTTAGGCATGAAAAAGCCATAATCTTTAAAGCGTACCATTACTTTTTCGCCGTTGGCTTTTTCAATTTTCATCCAGCATCCTTTTTCCTGGCAGACTTCCACCACTTTACCACTCACCTTTCCTTCGTATTTGTTGTTCTTGAGATTTTGGTCGAGCTCGTTGACAGAGATAGACCCGGCGGCGGTTGTTCCCGCTCCATAGGTGACTCCTTTTTCTGCTGATTTCGGTTCCTGCGCTGTGGCTGTGGCAGCCAGGCTGATAGCCAGTAAGGCCATGAATATCTTTCTCATGATAAATGCTTTGCGCAAATATAATATTTTGGACTATGCCTTTAAAGACTGCCTCATTAGAATCTGACCAATGGTAAAACTACCAGTTCGTGGTATTGGTAGCTACCCGTTTTTGTTGTCTTTTTGAAGGTAGGTTCTAATAACCATCTCTTTAGAACTGTTTTACACAATTTTTCTCATGTGGAAGCCCCGTCAGGTCGCGTTGACAGGGCTTTTTTCTTCTCAATTCCTGTTTTATCACCCCAAGAGGCCAAGAAAATTAGCAGAAAAAATACTAAAATAATTAGTGTTGATAAGAATATTTCCCTTAGCTTTGGTATTCAATAAATTTGAATAATACTTACTAATTAAACTTACGAACATGTCTAAAGAGATCAACGAAAAACTGAAAGCACTCAAGCTTACTATCGATAAAATTGATAAGGATTTCGGTAAGGGAAGCGTAATGATGATGAATGAGAAAGGAGAGCAGCTGCAGGAAGTGGTTTCCACTGGTTCCATTGGCCTGGATACTGCCCTCGGAATTGGAGGCTTTCCCCGCGGACGAATTATTGAAATATACGGACCTGAATCATCCGGTAAAACAACCATCGCTATTCATGTTATTGCCGAAGCCCAGAAAAAAGGAGGCATGTGCGCCATCATCGATGCCGAACATGCATTCGACAGCAACTATGCTAAAAAGCTGGGAGTTGATGTAGATAATTTGCTGATCTCTCAACCTGACTACGGTGAGCAGGGCCTGGAAATCGCCGATCGCCTGATTCTTTCCGGCGCTCTCGACGTGGTAGTGATCGACTCTGTTGCCGCTCTCGTTCCAAAAGGTGAACTCGAGGGTGAAATGGGTGATAGCAAAATGGGGCTGCAGGCCAGGCTGATGAGCCAGGCACTCAGAAAGCTGACGGCTACCATCGCCAAAACAAACACGATCTGTATTTTCATCAACCAGCTTCGCGAAAAAATCGGTGTCATGTTCGGTAACCCCGAAACAACAACCGGGGGTAACGCACTTAAGTTTTATGCCTCGGTCCGCCTGGACATTCGCAGAATGGCACAGATCAAAGATGGCGAAGAAGCAATCGGTAACCGCGTCAAAGTAAAAGTGGTCAAAAACAAAGTAGCTCCTCCCTTCCGTGCAGCAGAATTTGATATCGTATTCGGAGAAGGTATTTCCAAAAATGGCGAAATCATCGATATGGGCGTAGAACTGGGTATCATCCAGAAAAGCGGATCCTGGTTCAGTTACAATACCGACAAACTCGGACAGGGTCGCGAATCGGTAAAACAATTACTGCACGACAACCCTGAACTGGCCAATGAAATCGAAACAAAAATTCGCGAGAAAATAAAAGAAATGCAGGCTGCCTGATAATCTATTCAGCATGTCTGCTCAATATCATTAAGTCAGGGATAGCTCCTCACTATTGGCTGCCATTCCTATCCCTCCAAGGACGTTTTGTTTGAGTTAGTAAGTAGAAAGGGTCTCGGTTCTCCGGGACCCTTATTTTTTGAAGCGCAGATTACGCAGAATGCGCTGATTACACAGAAAAACGCTGATAGTCAATATTAAATTAGCTGTGAACTTGTTGTTCGCCATTCAAAAACTTGTAGGCCTAAAAGCCCGGAAATCTAATATCAATAAAAAAGGGTCCAAAAGGACCCCTTTCTTTAAGCGAAAGTTTTTGAAGATAATTGTACACTCTTAAGCTCGTTTGCTAACTTATGAATGGCAACTTCAATTTTTGCCACTTGATCTCTGGAAGGCTGTTTATGTCCTGAGGAGTATTGGCGAATTAATCCAGGATTGATTCCGGCCAGTTCTGCAATCTTTGATTGATTAAGATAATTATATCGTTCAAAGAAAACAGTAAGATCATAAGCATACTCGAATTGAAAATCAACGATTCCTTCAAAGTCTTTCACCGCTTTGCGCATTTTCTTTTCAAGAGCCTGTAAGGTAGTAGCTGAATCGACAATGATATTTTCATCGATCGATACACGGCCCCATAATTTGCTACCTTCCTTCTCCAAAGTCAATTGGATAACACGATTTTTTGACATAATTAATTCGACAGCTTAATGTGCAAAAAAGTAGGTTTTTACTTCAAACCCGTCTGTTTTAAAATTGCATTTAAGGTACCTTTTGGAATATCCCCGCCGTGAATAGGAATTGTTACTTTGCCTTTCTTAGTGGGGTGAACCATCTGAAAGTGACTGCCTTTTTGTTCTTTTTTTACCCAACCATCTTATTTTAACTCTTTAAGTAAATCTTTTACTTTCATAACACCCGTTTATTACACATTCGCCATAGTTACCTCCATTTTTATCTCGTAAATATAAGGTAACATTTTTGTTACCTTTACCAATGAGCCCAACATGGATTTTGCGCAAGCGGGGTTGACGAATAAACTTCAGCAGTAGTAATTCTTATCGGCTTCAGCTTGGGACGACAGTAATGCTATTCAGCGATATCTACCCATCAACATCTGCAACTTTAACGGACTGCCATAACCAGGCGACAAAATATAAGCGCCCCACCTGCGTAAAGCCTTGAATGTTAGCGTTAATTAATGTAATCGGGGAAAAATGTACTTACCGGGGGATTTAGGAAGACTCTTTGCAGAATTGTTAATCACTTAAAATCATCCTGTTTCATAAGGGCTATAAAATAAAAAAGGGGCCAGAATAGACATTCAACCCCGTTTTAAAATCCAATATCCTATGAAAAACCGAGGTAAAACTAATATCCATTTTCCAAATTGGCAATAGTATTAGTACTTAATTTTTTTTATCAGGATACCCCTTTTCAGTTCTTGATCAGTTTTTCCTGCTGAAGCTGGTTTGTCTGGCGATTAAAAATACGTACCAGGTACACCCCCTTTTCCAGCGACGCCACATTCAGCGTCTGCAAACCGGCGGGAACAGACTGGCTAAGCCGGGGCTTACCGCCAGCATCCACAATCGAAAGCTCAACGGCCGCTTCTGTTCTTACAATAAGAAGATTGTCGACGGGATTGGGATAAAATCGGAAAACAGTATTGCCGCTGATAAAAGCCACCACCGAACGGGTATACCACTGCAACCCATTTCCAAAACTATAACGCACCCTGTAGATATTCTTCCCCACTGCCGGCTGCTCATCGGTCCAATCCACTTTCCTCAAACCGGCCACCTGCTTCAACACACCAATGGTTTCAAAATCCTTTCCATTACAACTCCGTTCAATCGAAAAAAACTCGCACTGTGATGACAATACCTTCCAGGAAAGAGTCACCTTGGAATTGTCTTTGACAAAAAAACCAAGGGCATCCGTAAATTCAGATGAATCGCGAAGTAACGAGGCGGAACCGGTTTCCTCCGGATCCTGAGAGAAGACAGTAATCCCATACAGGCATAGTATACCTGCCAGCAGTATCTTGTACATACAGAATTTGAATGGGTAGAAAAGGCTGAGTTATTAACAATTTTTGTGCCTAATTGTGGAAAACGTGGATTGGAGCCATAAATTTTATCGCCTGAGTTAAAGAATCTTGAAAACAGGATTACCTTTTACCCTCAGGAAGTATCAATTAATAAACCATGGCCAATAAAAGAACACTGGAAGCACGGAAAAGAATCGCAATGGTAGCGCATGACCACAAGAAACTGGATCTGATCGAGTGGGCTGAGTACAATAAAACCGCATTGGCCAGGCACGAATTGATCGCTACAGGCACAACAGGCAAATTACTGGAAGACAAACTCGACCGGCCGGTTAAAAAAGTATTGAGTGGTCCGCTCGGCGGTGATCAGCAGATCGGCGCCATGATCGCCATGGGTGAACTGGATGTCCTTATCTTTTTCTGGGACCCGATGGAAGCGCAACCACACGATAGCGACGTGAAGGCGCTGCTCAGGTTGGCAATTGCCTGGAACATTCCAACGGCCTGCGACCGAGCCACGGCAGATTTCATGCTCACCTCCCCGCTCATGCATGAAAAATACGAAGCCACCATGCCCGATTACAACGACTACCTCAAACGTCGGGTGAACTGATTTACTTTGAAAATTCTCTGAGGAAAAGAACCATTCATCGAAGAAAGAAACAACTGATTGACGTAATTTTAAAATCCTTCGTCATTCCAGGTGTAGCCACTTCATTTTAAAAAGTAAAAATCGCATGAACAGGATTCTTTCCAGCCTGGCCTTGTTGGCCATCGCCAGTATTGGGCTTGCCCAATCAAACCCGAACGACCCTTCTTCCAACACATGGGAAAAAAAATTCGATGCCCTGCTGAAAACAGCCAATGTCGATCGCCTGATCCACGATATGTCGGCCAGGCCTCATAATATCGGTTCACCGGGAAGTAAGGCAGTGGCCGAATACATTCAGAAATACTTTGCTGACCTGGGTTACGACTCCAAAATTGAAACGCTGTATACGCTGTTTCCGACTCCAAAGGAAAGATTGCTGGAAATGACCGGACCTGTCAAATTCAAGGCGCTACTGGCTGAACCGGCCTTGAAAGAAGACGCTACATCTGGTCAGAAAGATCAACTCCCCACCTATAACTGCTGGTCGCCGGATGGTGATGTAACCGGAGAACTGGTTTTCGTGAACTACGGTTTGCCGGATGACTATGATAAACTGAAAGAAATGGGGATCGACGTAAAAGGGAAAATAGTCATCGCCAAATACGGCCGTTCCTGGAGAGGTATCAAGCCAAAAGTGGCACAGGAGAAAGGAGCTATCGGCTGTATCATCTATTCAGATCCGGCGGATGACGGCTATGCACAGGGCGATGTGTACCCGACGGGTGCTTATAAAAATGAATATGGTGTTCAACGTGGCTCGGTTCTGGATATGCCCATCTATCCGGGCGACCCGCTGACGCCGGGCTATGGCCATACCAAAGACGCGAAATTGTTAGACCGGGCCGAAGCAGTTACCCTGTTAAAGATTCCGGTTCTCCCCATCAGTTATCACGATGCGGAACCACTGCTGAAATCTTTAGGCGGGCCGGTTGCACCCGGACCCTGGAGAGGAGCGCTTCCGATTACCTATCATGTCGGACCGGGAAAAACGACTGTACACCTGAAACTGGCGTTTAACTGGGATATCAAACCACTATATAATGTAATCGCCACCCTGAAAGGAACCGAGTTTCCGGATCAGTGGGTCATCAGGGGGAATCACCATGATGCCTGGGTAAATGGCGCCGATGATCCGATCAGTGGAATGGCCGCTTCAATGGAAGAAGCCAGGGGAATCATGGAACTGGTAAAACAGGGATGGAAACCCAAACGGACTATCATGTATTGCGCCTGGGATGGAGAAGAACCCGGATTACTGGGTAGTACGGAGTGGGCAGAATACCATGCGAAGGAACTGCAGCAAAAAGCAGTTGTATATATTAATAGCGATGGAAACAGTCGCGGTTTCTTTGGGGCGGCCGGATCGCATGCCCTCGAAAACTTTGTAACAGATATAGCAAAAGATGTAACAGACCCGCAAACCAATATCAGTATACTGGAAAGAGGAAAAGCACAACAACTGGTTAATGCCTCAACAACCGCAGCAAAAAAAACAATCTTATCGCGAAAAAACTATCCATTAGGGGCATTGGGCTCCGGTTCGGACTATTCGCCTTTCTTCCAGCATTTGGGTATTCCTTCTTTAAATCTTGGTTTCGGTGGAGAAGGAGAGGGTGGAGATTATCATTCTATCTATGATTCCTATGACCATTATCGCCGCTTTAAAGACCCGAAATTCGAATATGGGGTAGCGTTGGCCGAAGCAGCCGGCCGGGCTACGATGCGCATGTCAAATGCCGATCTCCTTCCTTTTGATTTCAGATCTCTGTATAAAACCATCAGCGGCTACCTGACAGAAGTAACCGGCTTGCTGGATCAGGTTCGTGAAAGCACTCATATCGAAAACCAGTTGATCAAAGAGAACCGCTTCATTCAGGCAGCCGATCCTTTGAAAACATATATTCCGCCCACACCGAAAGAAGAGGTGCCGTTTCTTGATTTCTCACCGCTGCAAAACGCATTGGCCGAACTGGAAAAAACTACCGGCAGGCTTCACGACCAAATGATAAAAACCAATATCAGCGCGGAAAAGAAAAACCAATTGAATCAACAGCTTTACCAGGCAGAACAACAGCTGTTGCTCAACGAGGGTTTACCACGCCGACCCTGGTATAAACATAGTATTTATGCCCCCGGCTTTTATACGGGCTATGGGGTGAAAACACTTCCGGGTATTCGTGAAGCCATTGAACAACGGAGCTGGAAAGAAGCCCAACAACAAATTGTATTGGCAGCAGAAGCTATTCGAAGTTTTTCATTATATCTTAACAATACTGCCAAAAATCTCGAGTAAATTTGAGGTTCGCTTATGCCATTTAAACTTCAATCACCCTATCAGCCGGCGGGTGACCAGCCGGAAGCAATCCGCCAGTTGACCGAAGGTATTCTGGATGGTGAAAAATACCAGACCCTGTTAGGGGTAACAGGAAGTGGTAAAACATTCACCATTGCCAATGTGATCCAGAACGTGCAGAAACCAACGCTGGTCCTCACCCATAATAAAACACTGGTAGCCCAGCTGTACGGAGAGTTCAAACAATTCTTCCCGGAGAATGCTGTTGGTTATTTCGTGAGTTACTACGACTATTATCAGCCGGAGGCCTATATGCCGGTGACCGATACCTATATTGAAAAAGATCAGTCGATCAACGAAGAGTTGGACAAGCTGCGTTTGCACGCTACTTCGGAATTACTCAGCGGAAGAAGGGATATCATCGTGGTGGCATCCGTAAGTTGTATATATGGTATTGGTAACCCGACTGAGTTCGAAAATGGCATTGTTCGTATTCACAAAAAGCAGGTTATTTCCCGCCAGGGTTTTCTTCATTCACTGGTGAACTCCCTCTATACTCGCACAAGCGTTGACTTCAACAGAGGTACATTCCGCGTAAAAGGCGATACGGTAGACATCAACCTGCCCTATATGGACTATGGCTATCGAATCACATTCTTCGGAGATGAGATCGAAGAGATCGAAAGCATCGATGTAAAAACCGGGAAAAGAATGAATAAGCTCGACAATGCTGCCATCTTCCCGGCAAACCTTTACCTGGCACCCAAAGACATGATGCAACAGATTCTCTACGAAATCCAGGATGAATGCGCGGCACAGGTCGAATACTTCAAATCAGTAGGAAAATACATAGAAGCACAAAGACTGAGTGAGAGAGTTAATTTTGATGTGGAAATGATCCGCGAGCTGGGCTTCTGCAATGGGGTAGAAAACTATTCGAGGTTCTTCGATCGTCGATCGCCGGGTACAAGACCTTTCTGCCTCTTAGACTATTTCCCCAAAGACTTTCTGTGTGTGATCGATGAAAGTCACCAGACTATTCCCCAGGTTAGTGGTATGTATGGCGGAGACCGAAGTCGTAAGCTGGTATTGGTTGACTACGGCTTTCGATTGCCCTCTGCACTCGATAACCGCCCTCTCAATTTCCATGAATTTGAGTCGATGCTCAATCAGACCATTTTCGTTTCTGCCACGCCCGATCATTACGAGCTGGAAAAAACCGGCGGCGTAGTGGTGGAGCAGGTAGTACGTCCCACAGGGTTGCTGGATCCGCCGATTGAGATCCGCCCCTCTCACAACCAGATCGACGATCTTCTCGACGAAATAGATAAACGGGTAACAAAAGGTGATCGGGTACTGGTCACCACCCTGACAAAACGAATGGCGGAGGAAATGGATAAATACCTTCACCGGATCAATATCAAAAGCAAATACATCCACAGCGAAGTAGATACCCTTGAGAGAGTTGAAATTCTCAGGCAGCTGCGATTGGGAGAAATTGATGTACTGGTAGGGGTAAACCTACTGAGAGAAGGCCTCGATCTGCCGGAAGTTTCACTGGTTGCTATTCTCGATGCCGATAAGGAAGGCTTTCTGCGAAATGAAAAATCACTCACGCAAACAGCCGGCCGTGCTGCCCGAAATGTTGATGGACTGGTCATTTTCTATGCAGATAAAATGACCGAGAGCATGCAAAACACCATCAATGAAACTACCCGACGCCGGGAAAAACAGATCGAGTTTAACAAGGAACACGGCATCACTCCCCGAACAGTGAAAAAGTCGAAAGAACAGGTATTCGCGCAAACTTCCGTGCTCGATATCAAAGGCTATGATCCAAAGAATCCTTATGCGGTTGGCAGCGATGAAGAACTGGTAGCGGTGGCGGCCGAAGAACAGGAAACCTATCAAACCATTCCACAGGTTGAAAAGGCTATTGCCAAAACCAGGAAGGAAATGGAAAAAGCAGCCAGGGACCTCGACTTCATGGAGGCAGCTCGTTTGAGAGATCAAATGTTTGCGCTTCAGAAACAGCTGGAAGGAATGAAGACCTGAGTACAAAATACCGCTCAGCAGGTATTTGGCGGCTTCTATCTTCTGGTTACCTTCCATAAAATATCCAGGAATGCGAACCCCCCTGCTGATCATCCTGGCTACCTTATACTGTAGTAATGCGGCTATGGCGCAGAACCTGGATTCTATTAACCGGGTAACAGTCGAATATTGCCAGCAGGGACAGTACGATAAAGCACTGGTTCATGCTTTCAAAGCCGAAACACTGATTGCCAGTATTGCCGGTAAAAACAACTCGGCCTACCTGATAGCTGTTTTTAATATTGGTTCAGTCTATTATTTTCAAAGGCTCTATGAAAAAGGGGAACCCTATTTTGAAAGAGCTTATAACCTGATCCTCTCTCAACAATCACCCAATCCCGACGACTGGTTGATGATCATGGCCGCCTTTACAGATTGCGCTATCAAGACAAGACATTATTCAAAGGCCTATTTACCACTTCTGCAGTTTATCACCGTTCTCCAGGGCACGGAACTGGCCAGGGAGCCCTTTTATTTCTCAAAAGAGGTTCAGTTCGGCATGGTATTATATGAAACAAAAAAAGCAGATTCCGCAAATATTTTCCTGGAAGATGCCATTGGCTATTTTCAAAAATCTCTCAAAAAATACAGTGATTCAACAGATCTTGAACTTGCTTATCGCTATGCCGGCATCATTCAATACTCAAAGAGTCAATTCGAAAAGGCGCGTATGTACTTTAGCCGTGGCCTCGCCTTGTCGCGTTTATTGTATAGCGATCAACCGGAAAACTACCTTTACTTCCTGAAATACCTGGGACTGACTTATTCCTATGAAGAAAACTACCCGGAGTCTATTAAGTTTCTCGAAGAAGCCAGTACCATTTCGAAAAGAGCCAATCAGGAAAACACAAAAAATTATATAGAAATTATTTCCCCGCTGGCAGATGCTTACCGGGTGCAAAACCAATATGCAAAAGCAATTGAACTCTACCGTAAAGTAGTAGCTTATCAAAAGACGGATAAAAATACATCGGCTGAAGATCGGGCCTTCACCCTTCATGCGCTTGGATTTTGTCAGATCAATGTAAATGATTCAAAAAGCGCCGAACCTAATCTGAAAGAATCGATTGATATCAGCCTGCAACAATTACACACAGACAGCCTTCAATTAGCGGATCAGTTCTATAATCTCAGCCGTGCATATATCAAAAATGAAAAGAAAACCGAGGCGATTCAATTAATAGAAAAATTGCTTCCCATCTACGAGCGGGTCCATCAGAAACAATCAACAGCCTATTTCCTATTGGAAAGAGACCTGGCAGTTGGTTACGCCCAAACCGGACGACAGCAACAAAGCGATTCATTGTATACCGATCTGATCAAAATCGCGCAGACGTTATACCAGCCGTCTTCGAAAGAAATCGCTGAATTATATCGGGACAAAGGCTACAACCTGATGAATATTGACCGGTACCAGTATGCTATCGAATCGCTGGGCAGCAGCGCTGCCATTTTTAAACAACGCTCCCAACAGGCGGAATACGCAGCAGTAGCAAGGAACCTGGGCATTTGTTATTTGATGACCGGAAATATCAATAAGGCAGAACCGTTGATTCGCGATGCCTTGCAATTCTTTGAGCAGTCTGGTGACCCTTCTGAAGAGTACCTGAATGCACTCGAAGCAATGGGATTGTACTATGATGCGAAACTGGATTTTCAATCATCACTCCCCTACTACCGGAAATGCTATTCACTCGGAATACAACTCTATGATACGGACTATGTAAAAATGGCTAATCCCTTTCTCAATTTATACACGGTTCTTCAAAATCTGGGCTATCAAAAAGAAGCTGATTCTCTATTACAATCAGCCACCGGAGAAAGACTGATGAGCCTGGATGATAATACAAAAACGACTTCCGTTATCAAAAACACATTGGCCTGGTCTTTCATGGATCAGCAGAAATATACAGCTGCCATCATGCTTTTCTCAAATGCGATAGAGATTCAGCAGAAAAACGAGCTGGACTCTTCCATAGAAATGGCTACATCCCTTTTTGGCAGAGCCGTCGCTTATTTCCGTTCCGGCGATGAATCACTATCATTTGTGGATCTTAAAAAATCCATCTCCATTATCTGGCCTTTGATGGGACAGCAAAACAATTTGTATATCAATGCCAGCCTGCTCCTGTCCAGGCTGCTGGCAAAGAACGGTCAATTCGCCGCCGCAGAACTCGGTTCACTCACGGCCACCCAGAAATTGCTGCAAATGCTCCGGTTAAACTTCGAGTCCCAGAACAACCGGGAGAAATTATACTGGTATCAACGAATACAGGAAAGCTTTAACCTGGTGCCTGCCATCCTGGAGCTGGATCCGGCCCCTACTAAAAAATACAGCATAGCGGCTTTCAATCAACAAATAGTGAACAAGGGATTCATCCTGAATGATGACATTAAGACTATTGAATCGCTCAGAAAAAATGGCGATGAAAATATTCAGCGATTGCTAAATAAATGGCAGGCTGATAAAAATCTGTATGCCGAAGCATTGTCTGTCGAAGTAAAAGATAGAAAATATTCAACCGATAGCCTCGCTAATTCCATTGATCAGACAGAAAAAAGGATTGCCGCCCTGTCTGCAGAATTCAGAAAAAGCTGGGCGGGTAAAAATACCGGCTTTGCAGAATTGCAGTCACGGCTCGACGAAAACGAGGTGGCAATTGAATTCGTTCGCTTCAGGGATTTTAAGACAGATTCTTTCAAATATGCGGCTTTTGTGGTGACAAAGAAAGACAGTATGCCGCAGTTTGTTCCGATATGTGAGGAGCTTGCTCTACAACAACTATTGTCGCCTGTTGAATCCGGCTCCTACGCAGCCAATCTGTATCGCGGGGCAAAAGAAGGAGCAAAACCAGTCGGCTTCAAAGGAGATAGTCTCTATCAATTAATCTGGTCGCCTTTGGAAAAATTCACCAATGGCAAGAAGATTATCTCTTTTGCCCCCATCGGCCTGTTAAACCGGGTTTCCTTTGTGGCTCTGTCGGATAAAAAAGGAAGCTACCTGATTGACCAGTCCGAATTAAGAGAATATACATCCATAATCAACCGGGTGATGGATAGTGCAGCTTCGAAAAAATCTTCACTATCGTCTGCGCTTTTGATTGGAGGGATCAATTATGACAGATCTGTTTCCCTGAAAGAAGCGGACAGCAATGCCAGCGTTTCTATCCCCATTCCTACTTACGCCCAGGGTAGCCCCTGGAAAAACCTGCCCGGTACATTGGCTGAAATCAGCAATATTGAAAGTCAGATGTCTGCTGCGGGCATTTCGATCAACAGGCTCAGCGGTGATTCTGCGTCGAAACAGAATTTGATCAGTGCTTCCCAAAAAGCGCCTTCCGTACTCCACATTGCCACACATGGATTTTTTCAAAAGGATGAACTGAACAGAAGCGATGGAAGAATTTCCGATTCAAAATTGGCCGACCCCATGTTACGTTGCGGCCTGGTGCTTGCCGGAGCCAACCTCTCCGGTAATTACATGAATCCTTACGCGATACTGACTGCCTATGAAATTTCTCAGTTAGATCTGTCCCGTACAGACCTGGTAGTCATCAGCGCTTGTGAAACCGCGCTGGGAGACATCGAAGGGGCAGAAGGTGTTTTCGGCTTTCAAAGGGCTTTTAAAATGGCAGGGGTATCGAAGATGATTGTAAGTCTATGGCAGGTGCCGGATAAAGAAACCTCCGAGCTGATGGCAGAATTCTACCGTGGTTATCTGTCGGGGTTGGACGCACGTAAAGCCTTTCTACTGGCTCAGCAGTCATTGCGAAATAAATACAGTCCTTATTACTGGGCCGCTTTCGTTTTCATTGAATAGCGTGCGGTAACTATCGTTTCTTTGCTCAAAACTTTACTACCTTAGTTGTATGAGTAAGAAACTATTTTTATTGGACGCGATGGCGCTTGTTTTCCGGGCCTATTATGCTTTGATTCGTAACCCCAGAATTACCTCCAAAGGAAAAAATACCAATGCCCAGTTTGGATTCACCAATACGCTCATCGATCTGTTAAATAATCAAAAGCCCTCACATATGGCGGTCTGTTTTGATACCGCCGCGCCAACCGAACGTCACACCGATTTCACCGATTACAAGGCCAATCGCCAGGAGGCACCCGAAGATCTGATCATCGCACTTCCGGATATCAAAAAACTGATCCAGGCTTTCAATATTCCCGTCATGGAGCTCGATGGCTATGAAGCTGACGATGTAATCGGCACTTTGTCGATACAGGCTGCCAAGGCCGGCTATGAAGTGTACATGGTTACTCCCGATAAAGATT
The DNA here is from genome assembly GCA_044226045.1 of Chitinophagaceae bacterium. GTDB lineage: Bacteria > Bacteroidota > Bacteroidia > Chitinophagales > Chitinophagaceae > Endoryza. The sequence goes on along the minus strand of JBGAHR010000019.1, from coordinate 22,694 downwards.
ACGGTCAACTGGTTACCGACCAGGTAAAGATCTACAAACCCGGTTACCAGGGTGGTGATGTAGAGATTATGGGGCCCGCAGAGGTTTGTGCGAAATGGAACATCAAAAGCGTAGACCAGGTTATTGATGTGTTGGGACTCATGGGCGATGCAGTTGATAATATTCCGGGAATTCCCGGTGTAGGAGAGAAAACCGCAGCCAAACTGCTCGCGGAATATCATACGCTGGAAAATGTGTTAGCCAATGCCGATAACATCAAAGGAGCATTGGGCGAAAAAGTCAGGAAAGGAAAAGAACTGGCAGTGATGAGTAAAAAACTTGCCACGATTATTACCAATGTTCCGGTACAGTTTCATGAAGAGGATTTTCGGGTGAAAGAATGGAATAAGGAAGCCTTGAAAGAAGTATTCGCAGAGCTCGAGTTTCGAACGCTGGGCCAAAGACTGCTCGGCGAAGCGCTCCCTCTCCCCGCTGCAAAAAAGTCGAATATTGAAAAAGAAGTTCCGCAGGGTGTGCAAACCGATCTGTTTGGCAATGCCATCGAAACACCGGCTCCCGATGACGGACCAGAACCTGCAGAAGTAGAACCAGGCGGACCGATTAAAACAATAGCCTCATCCGCACATACTTATTCTGCCATAGTTGGAGATGACGCTATCAAAAAGTTCGTTGCTACCCTCTCCAAACAGAAAGAAATCTGCTTCGACACAGAAACTACCGGACTGGATGCGAATGATGCCGAGATGGTAGGCATGAGTTTTTCCTGGAAACCGGGCGAGGCTTATTATGTTCCGGTTCCTGCCGACCAAAAAGAAACCAAAAGAATTCTTCAGTTCTTTGAACCGGTATTCAACGATGAAAAAAAGCTATGGATCGGTCAGAACCTCAAATATGATATGCTGATCCTGAAATGGTATGGTCTTGAACTCAAAGGCGAGATATTCGATACCATGCTGGCGCACTATGTAATTGAACCCGATGGGAAAAGAGGAATGGACCTGCTCAGCGCTCAATATCTCGGTTATGAACCGATTCATATTGACGAACTGATCGGTAAAAAAGGAAAGACCCAGGGCAATATGCGCGATGTGGAGTTGGAAAAGATTAAAGATTACGCGGCAGAAGATGCCGATATAACATTGCAGCTCAAAAATGTTTTTCTGCCGCTGCTGAAAGAAAAAGAAGTTGAAAAAGTCTTCTATGAAGTAGAGAATCCACTGGTAAAAGTGCTGACCGATATGGAATTCGAAGGAATTCGTATTGACGAGGAATTTCTGAAAGAATACTCCAAGCAACTCGAAGCTGAGGCGAAAACGGCAGAAGAAAGTGTTTATAAGCAGGCCGGCGTACGTTTCAACCTGGCCTCTCCCAAACAATTGGGCGAAGTGCTGTTTGAAAAACTGCAGTTGGATCCAAAAGCTAAAAAAACAAAGACCGGTCAATATGCAACGGGTGAAGATGTGCTGGTAAAACTGGCCAGCAATAACCCGATCGTGGCGGATATTCTCGCTTTTCGTGAATTAACCAAGCTCAAATCAACTTATGTTGATGCTTTGCCATTGATGGTCAACAAAAAAACCGGAAGGGTTCACACCTCTTATGCCCAGGCCGTGGCAGTTACTGGAAGATTGTCGAGCAATAATCCGAACCTGCAAAACATACCGGTCCGAACAGAGCGAGGCCGTGAAATAAGAAAAGCATTTGTTCCGCGCGACAACAAACATGTGCTGCTCTCTGCCGACTATTCTCAAATAGAATTGCGTATCGTAGCCGCCATAAGCGGTGATCCGAACATGTGTGAGGCTTTCCGCAAAGGGACCGACATTCACACCGCTACGGCATCGAAAGTTTACAATGTTGCAGAAAAGGATGTTACCAAGGAAATGCGTTACAAGGCCAAAAGTGTAAACTTTGGTATCATCTATGGCCAGGGCGCTTTTGGACTGGCCGACAATCTCGGCATCACGCGTACCGAGGCGAAAGAAATCATCGACAACTATAAAAAGCAGTTTTCAGGAATTCAGAAGTATATGGATGATACCATCAATTTCGCTCGTGAGCATGGTTTTGTGAAAACGCTGATGGGCAGAAAAAGATGGCTGCGCGATATCAACTCCGGCAATTTTACGGTAAGAGGGTTTGCGGAACGAAACGCGATCAATTCTCCCATCCAGGGCACCGCCGCCGACATGATCAAACTGGCTATGCAGAAAGTACAACAGGCTATGAAGAAAGCCAACATGAAAAGCGTGATGGTGCTGCAGGTACATGACGAATTGGTCTTTGACGCCCTCAAATCTGAGGTAAAAGAATTAAAGCCACTTATTGTTGAGTGTATGCAACAAGCCATGATACTCCCCAACGAAGTGCCGGTTATTGCCGAATGTGGCGAAGGGGAAAACTGGCTGGTGGCACACTAAGAGGTACAATACAAGAAATCATGGAGTAAAATAAAACTCATCTATTTGATAATCCCCTAAAACCGCCAACGATGGCAGTCAGGAATGCAAAAGTTGATGCATACATAGAAAAATCAGCTGAGTTTGCTAGGCCGGTCCTCAAACATTTCCGCAAGTTGATACATGAAACCTGTCCGGAAGTAGTTGAAACGATCAAATGGGGCATGCCAAGTTTCGAATATCACGGAATATTATGTGGATTCGCGGCATTCAAAAATCATTGCTCGCTGGGATTCTGGAAAGCAGGGCTGATGAAAGATGCGGCTATTCTCACCAGTGAGGAAGCGAAAGGGTCGATGGGTAATATTGGGAAAATAACGTCGATGAAAGACCTTCCCTCCGACAAACAACTAGTGAAGTGGCTAAAAGAAGCGATGAAATTGAATGAAGAAGGAGTTAAAAAAACCAAAGAAGTTGCAAAACATCCCAAAAAAGAAATAGTTACTCCGGATTGGCTGATAACGGCTATTCGAAAAAATAAAAAAGCCTGGACCTGTTTTGAAAAATTCAGTCCCAGCAATCAAAAAGACTATGTTGAATGGATTACTGAAGCAAAAACAGAAGAAACAAGGAACAAACGATTGAAACAGGCCCTGGAGTGGATGTCGGAAGGCAAGCCGCGCAACTGGAAATACATGAAAGAATACAAATAGCTCTTTAAAGCATCTTCCCCTGTAGTTGTTCAATTACACTGTGTAATTGAAAAATTATATTGACTTAACTGAGTTTAGTCATCTATAAACTGGTACACTTTACTATTTTAGTAGTCAAGCGTGCGGTTATGGTTGAAAACAGATTGGTTTACCTTACTCCTTTGATGAATTCGAGTGAATTCTATTGTTTCGTGACGGATGAAAACTTCATAATCCGATACTCAAACGATTTGTATCTACGTGATTTTGGGACATGGCCCCACCGGTTGAGTGATTTTCCGGCCAATGCTTCAGACAAGGGCCTTACCAATCTTTTTATGCAGGCTGCAAAAGCATGCATGCAAAAGCCGGAAGACTCACATTCTTTTGAATTAAGTAGGCAATTGCCCGACCGATCTGTTCAATACTTCCGATGGGAGGCTGTAGCGGAGCCGGGACAGGATCAGATTTCCCTGATGATCCGCTTTACCGGCACCAAAATCAGTTCTATCCGGCTTACAGAACAGCAGCTTTCTCATCAATCGGGAATTATCGAAAATATATCGGATGCTGTAATCTCATCAAACCTCGACTTTCGCATAACGTCCTGGAACAAAGCGGCTGAGAGGATTTATGGAGTCAGTGCATCGGACGCTATTGGCAAGGATTCTTCTTTTCTTAAATATCAATATGTGCGCAGCTCCAGTGAAGAGGCCAGGCAGACCGTTCGAGATCGGGGTATCTGGAAAGGCGATGTGATATTCACCCGACATGATGGTAGAGAAGTCTATCTTCAGGCGATAGTATCTTCTATCCGATCAACCGATTCGGGAGACACGATCGGTTATGTAGCCGTCAACAGAGATATTACAAAAGAAAGAGAGGCTGGCCGGGCAATTGTGGAGCTGCGAAGGCAGAATAGTCTTTTCCTCGATGCTTTACACGAAGGAGTAGTCGTTCAAAATCTGAATGGCGAGATTCTTGAATGCAACCGGGCAGCAGAAAAAATACTGGGTCTCACGGCAGCACAAATGTCCGGGCGGGATTCGTTAGATCCCGGATGGCGATCCATTCATGCCGATGGAAGTGTTTTTCCGGGAGAAACACACCCTGCCATGAAAACCATACAAACAGGTCTGCCGCAAAATAATGTTGTAATGGGTGTTCACAAACCGGGAGGAGAACTTACCTGGATACTGATCAATTCTCAGCCGGTAATCAGTGAAGAAGGCAGAATGATTGCCATAGCCACAACTTTTACAGATATCACCCGGCAGAAAACAGCCACTGAAAGCCTTGCCGAAGCACTCCACAATAAAAAAGCCATCCTGAGCGCGGCTTACGAAGGATTCTACCTGATCAATAAAGAATTCATTATTTATACCATCAACGAATCCGGTAAAAAAATACTAAAGTTGGCCACTGAAAGCCTTGCCGAAGCACTCCACAATAAAAAAGCCATCCTGAGCGCGGCTTACGAAGGATTCTACCTGATCAATAAAGAATTCATTATTTATACCATCAACGAATCCGGTAAAAAAATACTAAAGTTGTTGTCGGGTCGCGACTTTTCAACGGGTGATTCAATTATCGATGCCCTTCCGGCGGATCCGGAAATTCCATTAACAAGCTTGCTGCTACGCTGTTTTGAGGGAGAAATCTTTGAACTGGAAAAGTCATATAATACGTCAGAAGGAACGATCTGGCTTGATTTCACCTTTAAACCGGTTCACGACAACGACAAAATCAACGCGCTTTGCATCACCTGCAGAAACGTGACGAAAAGAAAATTCGCCGAGATTGCGCTTCAGAAAAGTGAGCAACAGTTTCGGTCACTATCAGAAAATATTCCAGGTGCGGTGTATGAATATGTGTTCAGGAGGGATGGTACACATGGGTTTAAGTTCCTGAGTCCGGTAATTGAAAAATTGTTCGGCATCACCGCCCAAAAATTCGCAGAAGCTCCCCATCATATTCATCCGGATGATCTTCCCGACCTCATCAGAAGATTAGAATATTCACAAAAAACAAATGAACCCTTTTATTTTAAAGGCCGTTTAATCAGTGGCGACGGGAAGATAAAATGGCATACCGCTTCTTCTTCATTTTCCTATTATACGGAAGATGGTTCCAGTGTTTACACAGGCATCATAGAAGATATTACCCTGGAAAAACAACTGCAACAGCAGATTTATGACCAGCAATTCGAAAGAAAAAGGGAAATCCTGAAAGCAGTTATCGAAGCACAGGAAAAAGAAAGACAGGAAATTTCGAATGAGCTTCACGAAAATGTAAACCAGGTATTATCGTCCTGCAAACTACTGTTGAATATTGCCATAGAAAATCCGGCCAACTCTGTTTCTCTTTTAAAGGAGGTAGAAGAGAATATCGAAAATACCATAAATGAGATCCGGGATATCAGTCAATACTTGAATTCTTCTACACTCGAATTGATCGGTCTGCCATTGGCGATATCCGGTTTTGCGGAAAAAATCAATCATACCCATCAGTACAGTATCACCCTAAATACCAGAGATTGGGATGAAACCATCGCTTTGGATCCTGATCTTCAACTGACCATTTTCAGAATCATACAGGAACAATTGATGAATATCCGCCGGCATTCCGGCGCGAGTATTATTGAAATTGGGCTAAAGTCAAATTCCAGCATGGTAGAAGCCTCGGTGAAAGACAATGGAAAGGGGTTCGATGTTGGCCAGGTTCGAAAAGGGCTGGGACTCACGAACATCTTCAACCGGGTAGAATACTATGGAGGAAAAACGGATGTAATCACCAGCCCGGGAAATGGTTGTATACTGAAAATCGCCATACCTTTATACAAGGTTCGGAATTAGTCTATCTCCATTTTCGCCTTACACCGCTTTTTCAATGCCTGAGATCGATTGGTCATATTACTATAAAATAATACGGAATATAGCCGATCGCTATTTTGCACTGGCCGGGCTTCTCTTTGTCCTGTACTATGTACTATTAAGAAAAATACTGGCCAGCAGGAAGATCCAGAAACGTTTTCCAAAAGGGAAAGACTACCTGCGTGAAATTGGCTATTCCATTTTGTCGATCCTCATATTCGCATTTGTTCCGGTATTTTTTATCAAAAATGAAGCTGTTCGGGTTCACACCCTCTACTACACCGATCCGGCACAATATGGCTGGTTCTATTTTGGATTTGCCTTTCTGCTGATGCTGTTCTTGCATGATACTTATTTCTACTGGACACACCGACTGATGCATCACCCGAAAATTTTCAAATTCTTTCACCTGGTACATCATCGGTCCACAAACCCCTCGCCTTGGGCGGCCTATGCCTTTCATCCGCTCGAAGCCATCGTGGAAGTGGGTATTGTGGTGATTTTTCTATATACCATCCCGATAACTCTTTACCACCTGTCGTTCTTTTTCCTCTTTATGATCGTCTATAATATATACGGTCATCTCGGCTGGGAGCTTTATCCACGAAATTTCAGCCGGCACTGGTTGGGCAGATGGATCAATACTTCTGTCAATCACAACCAGCACCATCAGTACTTCAAAGGGAACTACGGTCTGTATTTTCTTTTCTGGGACAGATGGATGGGGACCATCCGTGCCGATTACGAAGAAAAGTTTGAAGAAGTAAAAAGCTGAACAATCTTCAATCATTCGTTCAGTTTTTGTTTTCATTGTCAAAAAATGGAAATGGATTTTTATTGTTAATAGGTTATCAACAAGTCTATTAGTCCCTAAAAACCTTCACAATTCGTTGACAAAACTTTATCAAACCTAAATCAACCCGGGAAGTCTGATTTCCTACTTTAGTATGGTGAAAGAGCGCTTACAATAAAACCTAAATAAGGGTATATGAAATTTCTTTTTACACTATCTCTTCTCCTGGCGGAGGGCATTTTTATGACCAGCTCCGCCCAATCAAATAACGCCTGGCCTAAAACGGCTAACACTTCTTCCGGATCCTCTATCAAAATGTATGAGTGGGAAACCGAATCCTACACGGGCAATACGCTAAAGGCTCGTGCGGCTTTTTCCGTGATACCTGCAGGTCAGTCAGACCCGGTATTCGGTGTTCTATGGCTAACCGCCAGTCTTTCCGGTGAAGGATCATCCAGATCGGTACAGTCTGTCGATATCACCACCGTGAAATTGCCCGGAGAAAATATGCAGGATGATATTGCCGGCATCCAGGAAACATTGGAACGGGTAATCCCTTCCTGGAATCTCAGCTTTACCGACGATCAATTGAAAAATAACCTATCTGTTACGGAACAGCAGACAAACCTGGCAAAGAATATCAACAATACTCCTCCAAAAGTGCTGTATGCCAATCAGCCATCCATACTGGTTTCAATTGATGGCGCACCCAAGCTCCAGCAAAACGCAGATTGGGGAGTGGAAACAGTCGTCAATTCTCCCTTTACTATTATCAAAAACAAAGACGGTCTTTACTATTTATATGGAGGAAAACACTGGTACAGTGCTACAGCCGCTACCGGCCCTTATAAATTTGTCGCCCAGGCACCGGCTAATCTGACCTCTATTGAATCCGCCATCACCGCTGCCTACAAAAACAGCGACACAGAGCAGGAAACAAAAGACTATACAATTTCAAATATCATTGTATCTACAGAGCCTGCCGAACTGCTCCAGACAGATGGAGAAGCAAAATTTTCAGCGGTTCAGGGTACCAATTTGTTATATGTAAAGAATACCGATGATGACATTTTCATGGATGTAAATTCTCAGACCTATTACGTTCTTTTATCGGGAAGATGGTATAAATCAAAAACACTCAGCGGAAGATGGGAATATGTAGGCGCCGATCAGTTGCCTGCCGACTTCGCCCGCATTCCTTCGAATTCAGACAAAGCAGATGTGCTGGCAAGTGTAGCCGGAACAGAGGAAGCCAGAGATGCCGTACAGGATGCACAGGTTCCTCAAACCGCAAAAGTAGACAGAAACAACACGAACCTCGATGTGATTTACGATGGAGACCCGATGTTTGAATCCATAGACGGTACACATCTACAATATGCAACCAATAGTCCTTACTCCGTAATCCGCTACCGCAACAGGTATTATGCGGTTGACAACGGGGTATGGTTTGAATCTTATTCAGCCAGGGGCCCCTGGGTAGTATCGGTGGAAAGACCCTACGAAGTGGTGTTGATCCCACCCCGTTACCCGGTTTACCATGTTAAATATGTGTACATCTATGACGTGTATCCCGATTATGTATACATGGGCTATACACCGGGTTATCTGAACACCTTTATATACGGACCAACGGTGGTTTTCGGTACCGGTTATTATTATCGTCCCTGGTATCGCCACTATTATTTTCCGAGACCCTGCACCTGGGGTTATAACATGCGTTATTCCCGTTGGTATGGCTGGGGATTCGGTGTCAACATCAATGTAGGTTGGTTGAACATAGGAATTGGAAGTGGCTGGTGGGGTTACAGTCGTTGTGGCTGGTGGGGGCCCACCGCTTACCGTCCTAACTACTGCTACAGGAACTATTACGGCGGACCCCGCTATGGTTATGGAGGACGGGGGAACAATTACTACGTTAGAAACAACTATATCATCAACAATACAAACATCTACAACAATAGAAGAGGAATCAGCACCCGGGATGTGAATCGTTATGACAATAACCGCAGACCCGATTATGCGAGAAACAACTATAATCGCAACAACAACGGAAACTACAGAGGCAACGAAAGATATAATAATCGGAACGAGAACGGTAACCGCGATATTTTCAGAAACGATAACAATAACCGCCGGGGAAATGATAACGGAGGTTATAACAACAATAATAGAAATCGCGAATACAACAGAACCCCGGGAAATACAGACAACCGGAACAACAACGGAAACAGAACCGATATTTTCAGGGGCAGAGAGAATGCAGATCGCCCGCAAAGACAATACAACCCACAACCGGAAAACAGGCAGCCCGGCGGCGGCTGGAATAATCGGGGAGGCAACGTTCAACCTGATCGCCGCGTAAGACAGAATGAATCCTCTGACAGAGGCCGGGTATTTGGCGGAGGCGGTGGCGGCGGACGTCAATCCCAGCACCGCGAAAATGCTGCTCCTGGCGGAGGAGGACGCAGCCAGGGTGGTAATGAAGGCCGTGGCAATCATTCTGGCCGAAGAGGAGGATAGTTCCTTCGGTGAAAACCTTTGAACCTTTGAATAGCTGGCTGGTGACTGATCACTGGCCAGTTTTTTTATATCCCTGCATCCTGTTCCTATATCAGGGCTTCCGTTCTACCTTTGCGCAATGACATTGATCTATTGTTATGATGCCTATTGCGGCTGGTGCTACGGTTTCAGTCCGGTCATCCGAAAAATATTCTCCAAATACAAATCACAGCTGAATTTCGAGGTTCTCAGTGGAGGAATGATACTTCCCGATCCGCCGCGGCATGTGAGTGCAATGGCTGATGTTGTAAAGTCTCACTACAAAAGAGTAGAAGAACTAACCGGCGTCAAATTTGGAGAAGATTATCTATGGCATTTTTTTCACGCGGAGGATAGCGACTGGTACCCTTCTTCAGAAAAACCGGCGATAGCGCTCTGCGTTTTCAAGGATTTTTATCCGGAAAAACAGGTAGAATTTGCCGCCGACCTGCAATATGCCCACCTTTATGAGGGTCGAGATTTATGCGATGATGAAACCTATCGTCATCTATTGGAGAGATACCGGATACCATCCGAAGAGTTTTATCAAAAATTACACAGCGAAGAGTATAAGGAAAAGGCTTATTATGAATTCAGTCTTTGCAAACAGCTGCGCGTAACAGGATTTCCGGCAGTATTTATGCAGGTCAGCGATTCAAAATTCTACTTATTGGCTAATGGCTTTACTCCTTACGATCAAATGAAAGAAAGAATTGAAGCTGTATTAGCCGAAACAAAAAACATCCCGTCATGAGTTCAATTCTCACTGTTACCCTAAACCCTTGTATCGACAAAAGTTCTGCAGTAGACAAGCTGGTACCAGAAAGCAAACTAAGATGCTCGGAAGTGGTAAACGAGGCCGGAGGCGGTGGAATCAATGTGAGCAAGGCTTTGAAAAAACTATCTATGGAATCTGTTGCGCTGTTTCCCGCCGGCGGGCATAATGGCAACATGCTTCGCGACCTTCTTTCCAAAGATGCTATCGACTTTCGTTCGGTGGACACCGCGGTAGAAACCAGGGAAAACTGGATCGTGCTCGAAACAGAAACAAATAACCAGTTCAGATTCACCTTTCCCGGAAAAGCAGTCGAAGAAAAAACCATTCGTACACTCATAGATGAAATAAGATCGTTCGCCCCACAATATGTAATAGCCAGCGGGAGTTTACCTCCCGGATTACCGGATCATTTTTATGGTCTTATTATCAAAACAGCCAGGTCCGTAGGAGCGAAATGTATTGTGGACACCTCCGGAAATGCATTGCAGGCTATGGAAAACAAAGGGGCTTACCTGATCAAACCAAACCGGAACGAGTTGACCCGGATGCTGAACCGGGATCAGCTGGCAGAAGAAGAAGTAGACGATGCAGCTCGTCAGGTAGTAGAGAATGGTTACGCAGAAATCGTTGTTGTTTCGATGGGTGCCAAAGGAGCCTGGCTGGTTACGGCAGAAGAGAAATATTTTGTGGAAGCACCGGCAGTAGAGAAAAAAAGCACAGTCGGAGCCGGTGATAGCATGGTTGCCGGAATCGTATATGCCCTGCACAGAAATGCCAGTCTGAAAGAAGCGTTGAGATATGGCGTAGCCTGTGGATCCGCGGCCACCATGAATGAAGGGACTCAGTTGTTTAGGGAAGAAGACGTTCAACTGCTGCTAAAGCAGATGAGTCAGGGGTAAAAAGTTTAACCGGTACTTGTTAAAAGTTGTCCAAACAACTATCTTAAGAAAACGATAACAGCCCGGACGATGTCATCATCGTTCTATAAATAAAGACAATCCATATGAAATATAGAGTTTTACTTTTTTTATTGATTCCGTCACTGATCACGATCTCCTGCGGATCCTCACGAAGGTTTCAGGCAAACTTCACTGAAGACCGCCCGCTGTATGATGCCATCAATGCATTGAACAGAAAGAAGCCCAGCGAAAAGGCAGCGGAGGATTTGAAAATCCTCTACCCCAAAGCTGTTCAGCGTCATGAGGAGGCAGTAGAGGTTTATAGAAATAGCAATGATGAGAATAAGTGGGACAGGGCCTTGAATGAGTTGAATGCATTACAACATATCTATACCAGTCTCGAAGCGACTCCGGGAAGTTTCTCGATTGTAAAGCCGAAGAGCTATCTGAAAGAAATCGATCAGTTGAGAAATGAAGCGGCAGAAGATTTTTACGCAAGGGGGCTCGGGCTGATGAACGACAGAAGACGGGAAAGCTACCTGGAGGCCTATCATAATTTTACCCGTGCAGCCTATTTTATGTCGGGTTACAAAGACGTAGTGAAGTTAACGAAGGAAGCCTATGAGGCCAGTATTGTGAATGTGGTCGTGAACCCCATTGAAGATGATAATATTTTCTTCACCGGGGTCAATGGAAACTGGAACAGTGCGCCGGATTACCGTTACCGCCCGCAGGACTACCAGGACCAGTTGGTGAGAGAATTGGGAGGTCGGAGTGCGAACAATGTTCCCGCGCGTTTTTTCAATGATCGCGATGTACGCCGCGAAAGAGTGATGGTTGACTGGGAAATAAACATCCGGTGGCGTTCATTAAACCCGGCTCGCTCAACACCGCAACAATTTTCCCGCCAGGTATCAAAGAGTGTGGAAAGTGGAAAAGATTCTACCGGTAAGCCTATATATAAAACGGTATATGCGACGTTATATATCACGCAAAACAATTTTGCCATTCAGGGTGAGGTAGAATACCAGATCAATGACCTAGCGGCCAGAACCAGTATCGACAATGGATCTGTGAGAGATGAGGTTAATTATTCCGAAAGTTTTGCAACGTATACAGGTGACAGCAGGGCCTTGAGCCAGGACGACTGGATATTGGTTAATAACAGGAATGGTGCCGGTATCGGACCATCAAAAGGAGAACTCCTCAACAACCTGATGCGAAAAATCTATCCCGAACTCAAGCGAAGAATTCAAAACGGGATACACTAAAATCGGCATTGCCCAAAGGATTAAGAATACGAAAACAAAAAGAGGACCGGCAATGGGTCCTCTTTTTTTATCAGGTAAGCTTAATTATTATTCATTGGCATTGGTAAGCAAAGAAACCGGCTGCTGCTTTTTGCTGGTAACCTGCAAGGAAGTTTTACCGCTCTTGTAAATGGTACGGGAAACCTGGGTATTCAGGGTAGCAGAATTTCTTCGGCTCACGTAAAATCCATCGAAAATATTCTTGCTGTCAGATTCAAACGAACTATTGGGCAATACCAGTTGCTTCCATCTGCCCGGTTCAGTCTCTATGTAAAAACTGATATCGTCGAAGTAAAATTCTCCATTGCCATTGACCGCGGTATAAAACCAGAGTTTCCAGGCCTCCTCATCTACTTTTCCTATCACTGTATAGATTGTCCATGATTGTTCCTGCCTGGTTTCGATCGTAAAATCGCTGGCGATAAAATCCTCGCGACCCTTTCCAACATTGATGCCATGCACGCGCACCTTGGAAAGAGTGTCGTATGGGTTTGATTTTACGGCAATTTCATATCTGAAATTCTTGCCACGGTATTCTTTAACGGGTACTTCTTTTACGAAGTAGAATTCTTCCGCATAGTAATACCATTGTGATTGAGCATTAGAGGAGAGGTAGGCACAGGCCAGCAGTAAAAAGAAAGCGATTCTTTTCATGGGTTTGGATATATACCCATAAAACGATGAATTCAACCAACTATTGCCAGAAAACGATCGAAAAATTGGGCGATCAGCTCAAAAGCTGGTAGGCGACGAAACTACAGAGATAGGCCAGAGAAGTCATGTAAATCAACTGAATAAGTGGCCATTTCCAGGAGCGGGTCTCCCGCTTTACCACAGCCAGCGTACTCATGCATTGCATGGCGAGCACATAGAAAATCATGAGAGAAACAGCGGTTGCCAATGTATACACACGGCTTCCGTCGGGTCGGGTGGCCGCGTCCATTTTTTGGCGTAACGTCGACTCATCGGCGTCATTCCCCCCTTCCACACTATAAATCGTAGCCATCGTTCCAACGAAGACTTCCCTGGCAGCGAAAGAAGTAATCAACGCGATTCCGATTTTCCAGTCGAAACCAAGGGGGCGGATAGCTGGTTCGATGGCCCTTCCGAGAATTCCGGCAAATGAGTTTTCCAAATGTTCTGCATTCATCTGCCTCGTAAGCTCAGCGGTATTTTGAGGTTGCTCCTTGATTAATTGCTCATACCTGGCATTAACTGCATCCATTCTATCGGGGGGGCCAAAGGTACTCAGTGCCCAAAGGATCAAACTAATAACCATGATCACCTTACCTGCATCCACTACAAATATCCGGGCTTTGCTAACCATTGTTACAATCACATTCTTCCAGCGAGGAGCCCGATAAATGGGCAGCTCAAGAATAAAGAAACTTTTCTCCTGTATCTTGATAAACCATTTGCCAACATACGACACAATCAGAGCCATTACCAACCCTAATAAATAGAGACCCATCATAACTAATCCTCTCTTACTTAGAAAACCGAAGTAATAATGAGAAGGGATTACCAGGGAGATAAGTATAGTATAAACAGGAAGCCTCGCACTGCAACTCATCAGGGGAGTGATGAGTATCGTCAGCAGTCGTTCCTTTTTATTCTCAATATTCCGGGCACTCATGATGGCAGGAACGGCGCAGGCGAATCCACTGATCATGGGCATTACACTTTTTCCATTCAGGCCCACCTTGCGCATCAGTTTGTCGCTCAAGAAGCTGATCCGGGCCATATAACCGGTATCTTCCAGGATGGTAATCAATCCGAAGAGTATCATGATCTGCGGAATAAATACCAATATCCCGCTCAATCCAGCCAATATGCCATTTATAAACAGGTCGGTGAACCATCCCGACGGCATGATGCTGCCAAGCCAGGAACTGAGTTCGGCAAAACTCCAATCGATCAGGTTCATGGGATATTCGGCCAGCCAGAAAACACTTTGGAACAAAAGGAAAAGAACAGCAAACAACAATAGATACCCCCAGCGCCGGTGAAGAAGCACATCATCCAGCTTTTCCGTAAACAACTTCTTTTCCATCAGCGTAGGCTGTGAAACCGATTGTTTCATCACCGCCCCGATCCGCTGATATCGCTGCAGAATTTCTTCTGCCTGAACTTTCGTATGGTTGAAATTGAACCGTTGTTCAATTTCTTCAATCTTGTTTTGTGTTGTCCTGTCAAGAATAAAATTCTCGTGATTGATCAGGTAATGAATGGCCTTGTAATCGCTAAGGCCGGGAACTATTTCTTTTACCGATTGAATGGCGCTTTCAGCAAGCGCCTGGTTATTAATAAAATCCCTGGGCGGTGCCTTATACAATTCTCGCGCAGTTTGCTCGATGATTTTTTTCAACTGTGCGATCCCTTTATTCTTTCTTGGATTGGCAGCAATGACGGGTATTCCCAATTCACGCTCGAGTTCCTGCACATCAATGGTCAGCTCCTTTTGTTTGGCAATATCGAGCATGGTCAGCACCAACACTACCGGTATCTTCAGGTCAATGATCTGCGAAACAAATAGCAGGTTTCTTTTCAGATTGCTGGCATCGGCCACCAGTACAACCATATCCGGAACCGGCACTTCCTCATCCTGTTGCATCAGCACGCGATAGGCAACCCATTCGTCTTCCCTCCTTGGATATAAACTATAAGTACCGGGTAAATCGAGAATAGTCGCTTTTAGCTTGTCTGAAATTTGGGTACTCCCGGTCTTTTTATCAACCGTAACGCCTGGGAAGTTCCCGACCTTCTGATTAAGGCCGGTCAGAGCGTTAAAGAGCGAGCTTTTTCCGCTATTGGGGTTTCCAACCAGTGCTATATGAATATGTCTTTCAGCCACAAAGAGCGAAAATACCAATATTGAAAGTTGTGGGGTTACGATATGAGTAAAATGTAAAATCAGCGGTATGAGCTGTGGGATCAAGGGGATAGCAAGGTCTGTTAAGTAGTCCGAAAGAGTGGCAAGCCAATTCAAAAGGCCGGTCGGGCTAAAAAATCCGCGGTTGAAAGGCTCAATTCATCTCTCTAATTCGCTGTCTATCCTATCTTTGCCAGCCTATGTTCAACAAAAGAGTGAAAATTAAGGAACTGCTTGGCTGGGAACCTCAGCAGCAGGAAGTGACCGTAATGGGATGGGTGAGGTCATTTCGAAACAACCAGTTTATTGCGCTAAACGATGGATCTACCAATTCGAACCTTCAAATAGTTGCGGAATTGGGAAAATTTGATGAGTCTGTTCTAAAAAGAATCACCTCATCGGCCTCCCTTAAAGTAGAAGGGGTGCTGGTCCCTTCATTAGGAAAAGGCCAGAAAATGGATTTGCAGGCCAGAACCATCGAAGTACTGGGCGATAGTGATCCCGAAAAATACCCATTGCAACTTAAGAACCGGCCAACCCTCGAATATCTGAGAGAGATCGCTCACCTGCGTTTTCGTACCAATACCTTCGGATCTGTTTTCCGGGTTAGGCACTCTCTTGCTTTTGCCGTTCACAAATTCTTTAATGAAAAAGGTTTCGTGTATCTCCACACGCCGATCATCACCGCCAGCGATGCGGAAGGTGCAGGAGAAATGTTTCATGTAACCACCCTGCCAATCGAAAATCCCCCCAAAAACGAAGACGGCTCGGTCAATTTCAAAGAAGATTTCTTCGGACGTTCCTCCAACCTCACTGTTAGCGGACAGCTGGAAGGCGAATTGGGAGCGACTGCTTTTAGCGAGATTTATACTTTCGGACCTACATTCCGTGCTGAAAACTCTAATACGGCCCGCCACCTCGCAGAATTCTGGATGATAGAACCGGAAATGGCTTTCTACGATCTGGAAGACAACATGAACCTGGCAGAAGAGTTCATCAAGTACATCATCCGTTATGCCATGGAAAACAACCGGGAAGACCTGGAGTTCCTGGCACAGCGCCTGGCTGATGAAGAAAAACAACTTCCACAAGACAAAAGAAGCGAACTGGGCCTCATAGAGAAACTGGAATTTGTTCTCAATAACAGTTTTGAGCGATTGACATACACGGAAGCAATCGAAATCCTGAAAGAAAGCAACCATAATAAAAAGAAGAAATTCCAGTACCCGATCACTGGCTGGGGAATGGATCTTCAAAGTGAACATGAAAGATACCTGGTAGAAAAACACTTCAAAAAGCCGGTTATTCTTTCAAACTACCCGAAAGAGATCAAGGCATTTTATATGCGTCAGAATGACGATGGAAAAACAGTAGCGGCCATGGATATCCTGGCTCCTGGTATCGGTGAAATTGTGGGTGGTTCACAAAGAGAAGAAAGACTCGACCGCCTGGAAAGCAGAATGAAGGAAATGCATATTCCGGCAGAGCAAATGTGGTGGTACCTGGATACCCGCCGTTTTGGAACCGTTCCTCACGCAGGATTTGGTTTGGGCTTCGAAAGAATGGTGCAGTTTGTTACCGGCATGACGAATATCCGTGATGTCATTCCCTTCCCAAGAACACCAGGAAGCGCGGAATTCTGATGTTATTTTAGCATATAACCAAGGCGGATATACACTTCTTGTATATCCGCTTTTTTTATTGTTTCTTGCCGGCTTTCTTGCGGACAGTAACTGATTTTCGAGGAGTTCGGGAAGCCGTCGTTCTCTTTTTGTCAGACACGGATTTAATGATCGACTGTCCTTTTATCAATTCATCCTTCGGTCCAATGCAGGATAACACATAACTGTGTGTTTGGGCTATCATTTTTTTAATAGCCTGCTTCGGAAATTGATCAATGTCCGGAACCTGTATATACCGGTATTGGTTGCCTTTTCCCAACAGCAATCCGTCCGGATCTTTGATAATATTCCCCCACCAAAATCCAAAGTGAATATTTTCCTTTCCTCTCATAAGCGCAATGGAACAGATCGAATGAGAAAGCCTGGAAGTGAGTGTCCAACCGATCGCTAATGCATTATAGTTATCATAGATAATTTCAGAGGCATTGGGGCATAAACTCCAGGCGATATCCCTCAATTGAAGAAAATCCTCTGCCCTTTCTTTACTGTAAGCCTTGAGAAATTGTTGCAGTTCCTTTGGTATTTTTTTTCGCATCTGCGGGAGATTGATGGTTTGTTTTTCTTTTGGAACAAATCCACTTCCTGCCTGAAAATCATCTCCGAAATAAAACAGAACAATCGTCTTTTACCAATATAATCTTTTTTGGATTCTAATCGAGCAATATTTTCGACAATGCTGTATGCCAGATTAATCGGGGCCGATATACTCCGATAAATAGAAGGCATAAAAGATATATACAGAAGCGATGGCCCGAATCATTTAATGATTGCTGTTAGATGTGAAAGGTTTATTTAACAACGTCTTTAAGGCAGTACTTCTTGGCAAGTCTATTAAAACAAGAAACCCTCCATGCCGGATTGCATGGAGGGTTTTAAGAATAGAAAAAGCAGGTTACGACTTTAGCTTCTTTTCTATCTTGCAGCTACAAAAGTTCTATTGAATGTTTACTGCACACTGTAAATTCTAATTGTTCCATCCCCTTCATTGCTGGTAACCAGCAGGCTTTTCTGGGTGGGGCTCGCGCTGGCATGGATAAATGTCAGGCCTTCCGGTGCATCGCCTGTTTTCAGCAGTTTAATAAAACGCGGAGAGGACGGGCTGGAAATATCATAAATCGCAATCGCGTCTGCTCTTTCCATTCCAATAAATGCAACCGGCTTCCTGCCTACCCATCCCAATACGACTCCTTCCGGCTCTACTCCTTTATCATCCGAACGGTTGTCATCATAATACAGCGACTCGATACATTTACGTTCCAGCTCATTGCCGCTGTCGAACGTGAGTGTTCCATTATTCGCATTCCAGATAGAAAACGACCTGGCGCCAAATGAATACAGTTCATCATAATCTCCGTCGTTATCGATATCACCCATTGTCTTTGTAACATTCAGACGACCTAATTTGGCATCGGTTTTCAAGGTAGCATCCGGAAAAGCCACAGGATCGAGTTTCAGATCTTTCACTCTTTTGTTTTCGGCAAAGCCAGCCCACTCTCTCACATCGCCTTCATTGGCTGTGATAAGATAGGGTGCGCCTCCCTGTTCGAAAAACGCAATCGCATCAGGAAGGTACATTCCTTTTACAGGCCACTGATTCAGCTGAACCAGGTTGTCCTTGTCGCTCGGATCAATAGCATTAACACCAAGTCCATAGTTTTTAAAACCAAGCGGGATTATCTGCAGTATTTTCTTTGCACGGATATCCAGTTTAGCAATGGCATTGTTCTCCTGCAGGGTAACCCAGGCAAACTTTGAATTTTGGTCGATAGTAATGTATTCTGGTTCGATATCCTGCGCAAAAGAGGCATTGGGGCCGAATATGCGAAGACCTTTTGCTTTCAGACCTTCCGCCTGCGAAGCAAAAGATGAAAAATCGAGTGTTGTTACCGAATAATTCTCTCTCACGGCAATAATGGAGACAGAACCTACTGGATCAACCGTATAAGCATCGTTGGGTTCGCCCTCATTGGCGGTAAGAATATACTTCCCGTCGGAACTATAGGTAATCATATCGGGAAGAGCGCCTACAGATATCTGTGCTACCGGTGAATAATCTTT
Organism: Chitinophagaceae bacterium; assembly: GCA_044226045.1. Lineage (GTDB taxonomy): Bacteria > Bacteroidota > Bacteroidia > Chitinophagales > Chitinophagaceae > Endoryza. The sequence goes on along the minus strand of JBGAHR010000019.1, from coordinate 3,797 downwards.
CGTTGTGAATACCAGCACCTTCCCCGGATCGGTTTTTTGAAAGCCTTCTACAGCAGCGGCAAGCTTTCCCTCGCTTACGGACACGCTGTTCACATTGCCACCATACGGCGCAATATCAATATAACCGATGGCTTCCGGTGAGGAGGGTTGCTGCAGACTGACAACATCGATGCGAGTAGAAGAACCCGCGTTGGTAACTACAAACAGTTTTTTAGTAGATGGATCATAGGCGCTGATCTCGGCGGCGCCTTCTCCACCGATGGCGAGACTTCCGATTTCCTGGAAAGTCGAAGCATCTTCGTTGGGGTATTGATAAACATCTCCTTTATTACAGGCGATCAGGGCAAAGCCGGCCAGGGCCAGCGTCAGTTTAAATTTTTTCATAACAGTGTTTTGTGTTTGTGCCGGCAAATTGTATCGCCAATGTTATCAAACCGTAAACGGAATGTTATTGAATCCGCAATTGTGAAGGAAATGGGTCGAGCAGCGATTGCGCAGGATGAACAGAGAGTTAGTCATCCTCAATCATATCAAACAGACTTCGTCGCAGCCCACTTTTGTCAGATATCAAAGGCTGAATCAAAAGAATGTTCAATACTAACTATTGTGTGCGTTTAAATGGAATACGGCAGTGTGTTCACAGCAGAACAGACATCATCACTTCGTCGATATATCGGTTTTCGCGCTGAAGATGTGTATATTTTCTAAGTACTCCTTCTTTTTCAAATCCTACCCGCTCATATAATCGGATGGCTTTGCTGTTTTCCACAGATACACTCAACTCGAGTCTTTCAAAACCGGCTGTTCGACATAGATCGATAATTTCTCTCAACATTTTGGAGCCGTGGCCCTTTCCTTCAAATCCGGGGTGAATGCCCAGACCTCCGAGGTATACAACATGAGCTGTTCGATGTGTATGTGGCACCAGCTTACACATTCCCATTTTAACCGCTTCATGTTCATAAATGTATTTGACTTCTTTCTGAATCAGGTCCTGATAAATCGGTTGAAAATCCGAAGCAGGCATCATTTCATACAATAGCCAGGGATTCACGGACGGGTGCATGTACAATTGAAACACAAAATCAAAATCAGCTTCAGTGGCTTTTCTTAACATATATTGACCTTTGCACTAAATTATATCGAATCTCTGAAAAATATCCTGATGTATGACAAGAGGCTCAAAAGAAATGCGGGTGTGCCATGTCAGGAACCAGCTTTTATCATAAAAATACTACCACTGCCCGAAAACAGTGGTAGTAACGAATGTGCTTCTGTTACTTTAATCCCCATAGCTCTATTTCGGCTTTCTCACGATTACTATTGGGAACGGTTTTATATACAAAGGAGACCTTTTTCAATCCCTTCGCATGGTCTTTTACATCGATAACCGTTGTTTTGGAATTGGCAGAATAATTATGTTTCAAATCCACCACCTGCGATTCACCATTGTCGTACTCGATGGTCATGTTTTCGAGGTAGATCGGGGCATCCATTACCCTTACCTGCACTGCGCGATATTTGTCTTTACCTAAAATCAGAAAGGCGTCGGATTCTGTTTTGAACTCAACAGAAGCCTGCCCTATTTTATGCCAGCCCCTTTTTTCTTTCAAAACAACCGCCGGTTTCTGTGCCTGTAAAACAGCTGTTACAGAGAAACTAAGCAACAGCATAAGAATGACTTTTTTCATAGATGTGTTTTTTATACAGTCAACCACAGCAAAGTTGTTGCCCGCTAATTTGTTATTGGTTTACAAGCCATTTTTACCCGTTGCAAAAACTTATTTTCCAATTTCTGGGGAAACCGTAGTGCATATATGGGAAAGAACTGGTCCGGAGTATACAAAGCTCATACCGGGGCAAGTCCTAACTTTGGTCTTTGAGAAGAGGATTCCGATTCACCCCAACTAAAATCATTCACTATGTCCCTGCTGTTTTCTCCGATACAGTTTCGATCCCTCACATTGAAAAACAGATTGGTGGTATCACCCATGTGCCAATATTCGAGTATTGACGGCTTTGCGAATGACTGGCACCTGGTACACCTGGGAACGAGGGCGGTGGGCGGTGCCGGACTGGTTTTTACCGAAGCCACCGCTGTGTCAGCGGAAGGGCGCATTACACCAGATGACCTTGGCATCTGGAAAGATGAACACATAGATTTTCTACAAAGGATTGCGGCATTTATCGAGCAGCAGGGTTCCGTACCAGGGATTCAGTTAGCGCATGCCGGGCGAAAAGCCAGTCACCACAGTCCCTGGAAATCGGGTAAAGCCTTACAGCCACATGAACACGCCTGGCATACGCTTGCGCCAAGCCCGATTCCCTTCACAGAAGACGAACCTCGACCCAAAGAAATGGGAAAGCAGGACATAGAGTCGTTGATCGACCATTTTGTAAATGCTGCTCAAAGAGCTGCCCAAGCTGGTTTCAAGGTGGTTGAAATACATGCCGCGCATGGTTATTTGATCAATGAATTTCTTTCTCCGTCCAGCAACCACCGAACCGACGAATATGGTGGCCGCTTTGAAAATCGTATTAGATTATTGCTGGAAATTGTTTCAGCCGTCCGCGAGATCTGGGATGCACAACTTCCATTGTTTGTTCGGATCTCTGCCACCGAGTGGACAGACAACGGGTGGAACGTTCATGATTCTGTAAGGCTCAGCCAGATATTGAGATCGATGGGTGTTGACCTGATTGATTGCTCATCGGGAGGAAATGCTGCTGATCAAAAGATTGTTGCGGGACCGCTTTATCAGACCGCTTTTGCCGAAAAGATCCGACAGGAAGCCGGCATTGCGACCGGGGCTGTCGGTCTGATAACGACTGCACAGGAATGTGAGCAAATCCTGCAAAATCAACGGGCAGACCTTATTTTCATGGCCAGGCAACTATTAAGAGATCCCTATTTTCCGTTACGGTCAGCCACCGAATTAGGGGAAGAAATCACCTGGCCCAATCAATACCTTCGCGCCAAAACTACCGGTAGCCGGAAGCGCTAACGTAAAATGGCTAACGCATAATAATGGAACAGCCCGATTATACTATTGAGACTTATAGTCCATATTTCAAAGAACAACTCGTTGAGGTTTGGGAGCGTTCTGTTTTGGCCACCCATCAATTTCTGTCTGATAGTGACTTCAGAGAAATCAGGGAAATAGTCAAAACAATCGACTTCCAGAGCTTTCCAGTCTACTGTTTGTTGGTTGGTAATAAAGTGGGCGGCTTTATCGGTGTTATAGACCGGAAAGTCGAAATGCTATTCATGGATCCTTCGCTTATTGGAAAAGGTTATGGAAAGGCATTGATGAATTTTGCCCTCAGCCAACTCTTTGTTCATTCAGTTGATGTGAACGAACAAAATGATCCCGCCATCCGGTTCTATAAAAAATTCGGCTTTGAAGTTTACGAAAGAATGCCCACCGATGATCAGGGTAGAAATTATCCACTCCTGAAAATGAAATTGAAATCAGCTATCCCCTGAATTATTTTTATCACAGCTCGTCCACTTCTTCCTGTAATCGTTTTCATCAATTGTTTTATTTGTCCGCAAATTGTGATTTGGGCAATATGTAACAATGATGTTTCTCTTAAAAAAAGTGTGAATAATCCCCTCAAGTTGGGATGAGATCAACATGGCGGCTGCGATGGGTCCAAATATCTTGCACCGGATTTGATTTGGGGAGAACGGTATATGTTTTTGTGCGGGGATGGGTAAACAGCGGAGGTAGTTCTATTGAATGGCCTCCGCCTGTTTCAAAGGCTGATTCATCTCCAATACAAAAAGATCTTTG
>JBGAHR010000018.1:0-75059 GCA_044226045.1 Chitinophagaceae bacterium | reverse complement strand
CACTTTTAAATTCTCAATTTTGACTTTTGCCTTCTTCCCTTTGCGCCCTTCGCGGTACTTTGCCAACTTTGCGTTCCAGAACTCCTGATCGTTTCGCGTTTCAGGTTAATCGTTCCTCAGACGAGTCTTATCCGCCGTAGGCGGAGGACTCGTCTCGGAGAGATACCGACAAAAGTGGTTTTTAGGTTTACGGTTTTGTTCCGTTTTTCTTTCTGTTTCTTTTTCTCCGCTTTTGCTCCTGCTCCCGAAGCCCCTCACCCTAACCCTCTCCCAAGGGAGAGGGAATTTAAATTATATATTTTTTGACTTCTAAATTCCCTTAGCGCTTTGCGTTCCAAAACTGTTTATCATTTCAGGTTTCACTTTTAAATTCTCAATTTTGACTTTTGCCTTCTTCCCTTTGCGCCCTTCGCGGTACTTTGCCCACTTAGCGTTCCAGAACTCCTGATCGTTTCGCGTTTCAGGTTAATCGTTTCACGTTATCCTTTTATTTTTGACTTTCCAATTTTGACTTTTGAATTTTGACTTTCACCAACGTGAAACCATAAACGATAAACGCAAAACACCCCCACCCCCTAAACCATCCGTCTCACCCTCCACTCTCCCACCGATTCTCCTTCTATTAACAGAACACCGGGTTGTTTACCCTTTTCAAAACTTCCCAGGATTTCTTCCATTTGAAGCGCACGGGCTCCATTGGAGGTAGCCCATCGCAACAAGATTTCAATGTCTATTGCCGGAAAATATTCGTGAATGGTTTTTATCTCCGATAATATGCTAAGGCTATCATTGGAAGCCAGGCTGTCTGTTCCCAGTACAATCGGTAAGCCAGACTCCATTAGCAGCGGAATATCAGGCAACCCGTTGCCGATATATAAATTGGCCTGGGGACAAAGACATAAAGAAATCGCATCGTTTCCGATGAGCGAACCGGCCTCTTCTAGAAATGCCAGATCCCGCGCATCGGTCGTTACGTTATGAACGAGTATCAGCGACTGGTTTTTCCTGAAATAAGGCAAAACGTTTTGTAAACTGCTTTTGCCGGAAGCCTGAAAATGACTGATATCCTGCCCCAGCATGTTATACAGGTCCAGGAACTCCCCTGATTTTTCAAGAAAGAAATCTTCTTCCGCTTTTGATTCCTGGTTGTGCATGCAAAGCAGGTGGTTACCCGGGAAGTTGGTGATCTTTTCAAACAGTTCGCGCGATACCGAGTATGGTGCGTGAGGTACCAGGGAATTCGATTCTATTGGTAGTCCGTAATATTTCCCGAATTCCTGGAACAATTGCAAGGCGCCCTGGAAACGTATCTCCGCCATCGATGGAATAAAGCCGGCCACTTCAATAAAGTTGTGATAGTACATCCTGCCCTTATTTTTCTGCGGCAGGCTGTCGGTGGTGTTGCAGATATCTCCCGTTGCTACGATCCCTTCCAGCAGCATTTGGGTCTCGGCCTCCTCCGTCGCCCGGTTGATCTCATCCACAGACCCTTTTCTCAATGACATAACCGCTTTGATAAAACCCAACATGCCGGTTTGACGGGGAATCTTTCCTTTCAGATGACTCAGTTCCAGGTGACAGTGAGCATTGATCATCCCCGGGCATACAATGCCGGCCAGATCTTCCACCTCAGTCCCCGCTTCGCTTTCGGGCAGCAAACCTTCAATTGTTCCCTGCTCATCACAAACCAGTACCGAACCCGGTGCAGCCCATTTAAACCCGTCAAATATTCTTTTTGCCCTGAATTTTCTGTACCCCATGGAAGTGTTTAATGAATTAACTTTGCCGACCTAAAAAGCGGAGATCTAAAAACATCCGTTCTGTAAAAATAGAACATTGCCATGTTAGATAAACTGGAAGCGATAAAGGCCCGATTTGATGATATTGGTGTTGCCCTTACCAACCCTGAAGTGGTAAGCGACAACAAAAAATTCAGTGCCCTGAGTAAAGAATACCGGAGCCTTGAAAAGATCGTGCAATGCTACGAGCAATACCGAACCACCCTGAGTGACCTGGATACTTATAAGGAAGCGTTGAATGGAGACGATGAAGAACTGAGAGAACTGGCCAAGGAGGAATTGCCCGGTCTGGAGGAGAAAAAATCAACACTCGAGGCTGAAATCAGGAAACTGCTGATCCCCAAAGATCCGCAGGATGAGAAAAATGCCATCGTTGAAATCCGGGCAGGAACAGGTGGTGACGAAGCCAGTCTCTTCGCCGGCGACCTGTTAAACATGTATCTCCGTTACTGCGCTTCCAAAGGATGGAAGACTGCTGTGCTGAGTGAAAGTGAAGGAACAGTGGGTGGATACAAAGAGGTGCAACTGGAAGTAGTGGGCGATGATGTATATGGCACCCTGAAATTTGAAAGTGGTGTTCACCGCGTTCAAAGAGTGCCGGATACGGAAGCCAGCGGCAGGGTTCATACTTCTGCTGCAACCGTGGCTGTAATGCCGGAAGCCGAAGAAGTGGATTTTGAACTCCGGGAAAGTGATGTAAAAATGGAAACCTCCCGAAGCGGGGGTGCCGGAGGTCAGAACGTAAACAAAGTGGAAACCAAAGTTCAGTTGACCCATATTCCCACCGGAACCGTAGTAATCTGCCAGACAGAGCGCACACAGCTCGGCAACCGGGAAAAAGCCATGCAAATGCTGAGAACCAAATTGTACGAGGAGCAGGTTCGCAAGCAGGAGGAGGAAATTGCCCGGCAGCGCAAGAGCCTGGTGAGCACCGGCGACCGGAGCGCAAAAATTCGCACATACAATTATCCCCAGGGTCGTGTAACGGATCACCGGATCGGGCTGACTGTGTATAACCTCGATGATGTTATGAACGGCCAGATCCAGGAATTCATCGACGCTCTTCAGTTTGCGGAGAACAGTGAAAAGCTCGCGAAACAGAATTAATGACCTTTCACGATAAATTCATTCAACAGCGCATCTGACTGATCACTTATTGACCTAACTTGAGAGTCACTAAAACTGATTCTATGTTAGAAAATCTTATCAACCTGGTACGTGAGCAGGCGGGCGACTCCATAATCAACAACCCGGCGATTCCCAATGAACGAAACGATGAAGCCATCGCTTCAGCGGGAAATTCAATAACCTCCAGCCTGCAGAATATGCTGGGCAATGGGGGTATCAAAGAGGTGCTTTCTCTTTTCAGTGGAAATACTCAGGTAGAAAATACTTCCGTTTCACAACAGGTTTCCGGTAATGTTATTCAGGACCTGATGAACAAATTCAACCTCGACCAGGGTGCTGCCAGCAATATCGCCGGCGGACTTGTTCCGAATGTATTGCAAAACCTGGTGAACAAAACCAATGATCCCAACGACAGCAGTTTCGATATCCAGGGAATTTTCAATAACCTGAGCGGAGGCAAAACCAGCGGCATGAACATCCAGGGTTTACTCGGCAAATTCAAGTCGGGCGCCTTTGATGCCGATGGCGATGGCGATACCGATTTGCAGGATGTCATGGCTATGTTCTCCGGCAATTCCGGTAGTGGCGGAGGCTTGCTCGACAAATTAAAATCCCTCGTTGGATAATTCATTATCAACCTGTGAGACATCAATATCGAACCAGCTCTCCGGAATGATACCGGAAGAGAGGATGCTGTATTGACTTGTTCAGCTTATTTGTGTTAATTCGTGCATCTCAAAACCCTGTTCAACTACTCAATCACTATTATGAAAAAGACTTTCTCAGTGGCATTTTTAGCCTTGATACTTGTTGCGACATCCTCCTATCGAACCATCTATGACTGGTACACCTATACTTCTGCTGAAGGAAAATTCAAGGTGATGATGCCTGCAGCCCCCGAGGAACAAACACAAAAAGTTCCAAGCGCTATCGGGGAACTTACCATGTATATGGCCATGTTACAGGCTGAAGACGAATCAGCAGACAACCTGTTATATATGACTGCCTATTGTGAGTATCCATCTGATAAGGTCAGTTCGGATATGCCGAAGGAAACCCTCGATAAATTTTTTAAGGGAGCGGCAGAAGGATCAGCCGGTAAAATGAATGGCAAAGTGTTGAGTATAGAAGAAAGCACTTACAAGAATTTCCCTGTGAGAAATGTGGTGGCCAGTATGGAAGTGCAGGGAATGAAATTCATGGCCGTACAAAGAATGATACTGGTCAAAAACAAGTTCTACATGCTGCAGACCCTTTCAACAGAAGGAAAAGAGAAGAACGATAACGCCAGGAAATTCTTCGACTCCTTCACCCTGCAGGATTAATTACTCAGTCCGGGAAAAAATGGGCGACCTAAGCCCCATTCTTGTTAATGTATTTCAAATTATACCCCGGATGTCTGTAAATTATTTTTGCTCTTCGTTACTTTGTGTATTGATTCTTGTTATCAGTTCTTTATAGATTTTTTTTGAAGGCTTTAAACCTTCTTTAACGAGATCGGTCACACTAATGGCATTCGATTTGCGTTATACCTAATCAGAAAGCATTTATAGATCTTATATAAAAGCAGTCAATTTTCTCATAAGCAGTTAGTTTTGGTTACAACCCCTGTTTCTACAGGGGTTATTTTTTTGCCTGAACTTTCTAAATCAGCAGTTTATATTTTCCGCCCAACTTAGCCAGCAAAATCATAACCAATACAGAACCAACCACATCGGACCAGATGTCCCAAACGTCGAAACTCCGGTTGGGGATATAGGCCGCCTGAACAAATTCCAAAGCCACTCCCAGTCCCACGCTCAGCAGCATGATCCCTGCCAGCCAAATTGGCCATTTCTGCCGGTTTTTTGTCCGGTTCCAGGCCAGAATACCCCATAACAGGACAAAAGTTCCGAATAAGCCCACATGAACGATCTTATCGAGGTTCTTGATACCAAAAATGCCCCCGGTGGGGATCGCCTTACCCGGCAGGCAAAGCAGGAAGATGATCAGTACTGTCCAGATGAAGGGATAAATAATACGGCCTCCGAGGTAACGAATAACAGAGAAAACTTTTGCCATAAAAAGTGAAGATAGGGAAAGGGAGCGATGAACGGAGCGGGAGTGGGAGCGATGAACGGAGCGGGAGTGGGAGCGAGAGCGGAAAGGGAAAGGGAAACGGAAAGGGAAGGAGAAACGGAAAGGGAAAGAGAATGGGAAACGGAAAGAGAAACCAACGTGAAACGATAAACCTGAAACCTGAAACGATAAACGTCCCTACACTTTCCCCAACACATACATCTTTCCTTCCGGAACGGGGCGGCCGCCTTTTTTCTCGAGGGTGATGGCAAAGGCCTGCGCCTTTGGAATATTCTTCATGGTGATATAAGGCACTCCTTCCCGGATATCGAATACACCGGCATCTACCGGTACTCCATCCACGATTGCCCAGAGCTGGTATTGCATTTCGCTGGAAGAAGGCGAAGGCATATGATTGACGCGCAGATAAACATCTTTGGTTCTTGTATCCCAGTAAACCGTGGCCATGCTGGATGGATCGGGGCTCGCGGGCACTTCTTTTCCTTCCATCCTGATCACAGCCATGGCAGGATCATTCATCTTTTTCTCAGCTGCCATCCACTCATCATACCTGGCCTGGTATTCCTTCATTTTGCCAGCCATATCCGATTGCTGCTGTACCAGTGCCGAATATTGATCACTGACGGTTTTGTATTTCTGGTAGAAGTAAAAGTTCATTCCCACACTACCCACAAAGAGTATAATGGCCGCGGCAGCCGCATACCGGAATGACCGGGATATACCAATTACCCTGGCTGGTTCAGACTCGCCATTCTTATTGTCTGCCACCAATCCGTTGGCAGGGTAGCCGGATTTCTCCTTCTCGATTTCAATTTCTGAGAATATTTTGCTTCGCAGGTGACGGGGAGGATTAATAGATCTTTCCAGTGCAGTCTTTTCCAACTGCTGCTCGAAAGAATCGCGGGCCAATCGTACTTCTGCATGTGCATCACACATCCGTTCGAACTCCGATCTCTCCTCCGGTGAGGCCAGACCGAGTACACAGAGCTCTACGATCCCACTTGATATGTATTCCTGTATGTTCACTTCAAAATTGTCCTTAATTGCATTAATGCGCTTCTGATTCTTGTCTTCACCGTCCCTAATGGTATTTCCTCTATTTCTGCTATTTCCTCATGCGTGTACCCTTTGAAATAGGCAAGATCTACCAGCGTTCTCAGCTCAGGCTTCAAGTTTTCCAGTAATTTTTTCAATCCCAGCAAGTCAACATTGGGCTGAGTGGCCGGACCGGCTGACAACATATCTACGTTTTCCGGCAACGACTGGTTTTTCCGGCTGTTCTGAAAGCTTTTCGAACGGATCATATCGATGGCCGCATTTCGGGCGATGTTTAACATCCAGGTATATAAGCGCCCTTTTGTTGAATCATAGCTTTCCATTTTGCGCCAAATATTGAGAAAAACCTCCTGTAATACATCATTGGCAAGTTCCGAATTCTCTACAATCTGTAAAATGATCGTATAGAGGGCCCCTGAATAATGATCGTACAAATAGGCAAAAGCATTATTATCCCTGCTTTTCAGCAAAGACACCAGCTCCTGCTCGTTATATGTGATGGTTGTTCCCAAGTTCGGTTAATAGCAAGGCCCAATGTAACAAAAAAGAGCGGCAGTGAAGCCACTCTATGATATACGAAATAAGTTTATTGCCGGATTTACTCCCCTACCAGGCTTTGGTAGGCAGTGGCATCCATCAGGTCAGACAACTCTGCCGGATCGGTGAGGGACATTTTAACCATCCAGCCTTCTCCATACGGATCGTTGTTCACCAGCTCGGGGGCACCGGCCAGGGCAGGATTAAACTCGAGAATTTTTCCGGTAACAGGGAGGAAAAGATCGGACACTGTTTTAACGGCCTCAACGGTACCAAAAACAGATTCACGGGCGAGCTCTTTGCCCACTGTTTCAATCTCTACATAAACAATATCTCCCAATTCTCTTTGAGCGAAGTCTGTAATGCCAATAGTGGCAATATTACCTTCAACTTTGATCCATTCGTGATCTTTGGTGTACTTGAGGTTGTCCGGAAAATTCATGTTCAGATTTTTAGGGCTGCAAAATAAGAAATTGATCGATGGCTGGTTAATTAAATTTAAGGAGCGCTTTTATTTCTTTCTTTTTACCAGTTTCATGGTGATGATCCGTACATCCTCCAGCGGGCGATCACGATCGACTCCCTTACTGGTTGGAACCGCAGCGATGCTGTCTACCACCTCGAGCCCCGACAATACTCCACCAAAAATGGTATAGTTCTGGTCGAGATGCGGGCTTCCGCCAATAGTTTCATATACATTCCGGTATTCAGGGGGTATCTTTCTTCCTTTCAACCGGAAAGCTTCCACAGAATCAAGACTAATTTCGGTATGAATCCTGCCCTGTACTATGTAAAACTGGCTGCCACTGCTGGCTTTTGTCGGATTGACCTCATCTCCGGTTCGGGCAGCGGCTAATACTCCCTTGTGATGAAACATACTTTGGCGGAATTCAGCGGGGATCAGATATCCGGGGCCGCCATTACCCAGGGGCTGACCCTTGCCGGCTGTCTTGCTGTTGGGATCACCGGACTGGATCATAAACCCCTGTATTACCCGGTGAAAAAGCACACTATCATAGTAATGCTGTTTTACCAATCTTAGAAAATTATCTCTATGAAGCGGAGTCGAATCAGACAATCTTACCAGGATTGTTCCCTTGTTGGTAATAATGGCCACATCTTTATCCAGGTCGTGCACCCTTAGACCATTGGAAAGTTTTGGATTGCAGGCCCCCAGGCAAAATGCGCTGATGGCAACAAGCAGGTATCTTCTCATCCAGCGAAAATATTGTTATGAATTGAATATTGCAATGTCAAAACTCATGGCTGGCGAAATACATCAACACATGGTCTTTTAAAAAATTCTCCTGCTCAACCATATTCATTACAGGAAGCTCTTTCAACTGGCGAAAATGCGGCCATTCATCATCATCGTACCGCTCAATCTCGTAATAGCCGCTTGGCATCAGCACCGTGCACACGGCGATATGCATCAGGTCCTGTTTCTGTTCTTTGGTGAATTTACTCACAGGCCCATTGTATTCCTGAATGCCGATCAGGAAAAGAATCGTTTCCATATCGGGCTTTTTCCCAAAACGCTCAATCAGTTTTCCTTCCAGTTCCCACCAACGGGATTGCAGATCATCTTTTGCCAACATGGCGCAAAGATAAAACTCACTGAACAAACATTACCTTTGCGCCAAACAGAACTCAAATGTTACAAGTGGCTTTTATCCGCCAGCATTCCGATCTGGTAAAACAGCGTTTGGCGATCAGGAATTTCAAACAGCCCGAGCTGATTGATGAATTATTGAAATGGGACGAAAAAAGAAAACAATACCAGTTCGAACTGGATGAACTACAGTCAAAAATCAATGCATCGAGTAAAGAGATCGGTCAGTTTATCGCCAAAGGACAGAAAGAAGCTGCTGAACAGAAAAAAGCAGAAGTGGCGGCCTGGAAACAACAGCAAAACCCGGAAAAACTGACGGAAGCCGAAAAGAACATTGAGGCGATTCTATACCTGATTCCTAACCTGCCTTCCGAAAAAGTGCCTCCGGGAAAAACTCCGGAAGACAATGAAGTAGTGCGCGAGGGCGGACAAAAACCCAGCCTGCACGGCGGCGCGGCGCCCCATTGGGACCTGGCTAAAAAATACAACCTGATAGATTTTGAACTGGGTAACAAAATAACGGGCAGCGGCTTTCCTGTGTATGTCAATAAAGGCGCGAAATTGCAAAGGGCATTAATACAGTATTTCCTCGACTACAATACCAGCGCCGGTTATACCGAATACCTGCCGCCGCATATGGTAAACGAAGCATCCGCGTATGGCACCGGCCAGTTACCGGATAAGGAAGGACAAATGTACCATGCAACCGAAGATAACTTTTACCTTATACCCACAGCGGAAGTTCCGGTAACCAATATTTATCGCGATACCATTTCGAAAGAATCAGATCTGCCCATTCGAATGACGGCATACACGCCCTGTTTCAGAAGAGAAGCAGGCAGCTATGGCAAAGATGTAAGAGGATTGAACAGGCTGCACCAGTTTGATAAAGTGGAAATCGTACAATTGGTCAACCCGGCAACCAGCTATGATGTGTTAGAAGAAATGGTATTACATGTAGAGAAATTGCTTCAATCATTGGAACTTCCTTACAGAATATTGCGCTTGTGCGGAGGAGATATGGGTTTTGCTTCGGCCATGACTTATGATTTCGAGGTCTACAGTGCGGCACAGGAAAAATGGTTGGAGGTCAGCTCTGTGAGTAATTTCGAAAGCTTTCAGACAAACAGAATGAAAGCCCGGTATAAAGATAGTAATGGCAAAACGCAGCTTTTGCACTCCCTCAATGGAAGTTCACTGGCTCTTCCACGTATTGTTGCCTGTTTACTAGAAAATCATCAAACACCAGAAGGAATTAAAATTCCCGCTGCCGTACAACCGTATTTTGGTTCGGCGATAATCTCTAGCGCGAGCGATGGCGAGAGCGGGAGCGGGAGTGATGGCGCAAGCGCGAGCGAGAGTAGATTTATGAACATAACTATTTTTTAGATTCAATGTAATTTGTTGTTAAAGGGAATCGTCTTCATTGGCGATTCCCTTTTTTGATTTCATATTTGTTCCATACTAAACTACTCGTTATGAAAAAGAACCTACTCTTATTGGCCTCTGTATTTTTCTTCCTGTTCTCTGCAAAAGCTCAAATCAAAAAAGGTGCTCATTTTCTAGGTGGTACAGTTAATTTCTCTACTAGCAAAACCACCAGCCCCGGCGGTGTAGAGTTGAAATCCAATTCAGTGTTCCTTTCGCCGGCTTATGGTCAGGCGGTGAAAGATAACCTGATTGTTGGCGCAGATCTAACATTGGAAGTGGGATCGGGAGAAGATGTTAGCGTTAAACAAGAGACCAATGGCTATGGTGCTGGTGTGTTCATCAGAAAATATCTTACACTGGGAAAAGGATTTTATTTGTTTGGCCAGGGAAGATTGGGAGTAAACGCGAGAAAGGTTGAAAACACCCAGAGATTTCCGCCTTATGTCAATGTGGAGAACCGGGAACTATCGGCAACCTTGTCTTTTTATCCCGGCGTTTCCTACGCGATCAATAAGAAAATTCACCTCGAAATGGGCTTCAATAACCTGGGATATATACAATACGCTCATACCAGCTCCGAAGCGTCCAACGTATCCGGCAAATCAAAAGGCAATAGCTTCAGCATCGGCTCAAACCTGACAAATTTTTCTAATATTCTCATTGGAATGAGGTTTATTTTGAACCCGTAAGGGCGCGGTGGCGCGAGCGAGAGCGGGAGCGGGAGCGATGGCGGATGGCGCAAGCGCGAGCGAGAGCGAGAGCGGGAGCGGGAGCGATGGCGCAAGCGCGAGCGAGAGCGGGTGCGGGTGCGGTGGCGATGGCGCAAGCGAGAGCGAGAGCGGGAGCGATGGCGCAAGCGCGAGCGAGAGCGGGTGCGGGAATTCATTCAATAATTTCTGCGTCTTCAGCGTCTTCCCAATTCGCCTAATTCGAATAATTCGCGTAATTCGCCTAATTCGCGCAATTCGCATTACAAAAATTAAACCTTTCAACTTTCCGCTGGTCTTACCCCAAATTTTTCTGAATGTCTGTTTCCCAGCAACTGAAAATCCAGCACTTGCTCTGGCGGGCGGGCTTTGGCCCCATCGCGGAAGAAATTCCACAGATCCGGCATGCCCACCCGCGTGAATACGTAAAAGCCCTTTTCAAATCCTCATCCAGCACTCCTTCGGTGATCGATGTAGCCGATTCTTCACTGAAAGGCCTCGTGATGGGAATCGATGAGATCAGTAAACAACAGAAGCTGTCGGATGAAGAAAAAAAGAAAATCCGTGAGCAATCCCGTGAGGATATTAAAAGTCTTAACCTGGCCTGGCTAAACCAGATGGTAGACAGTGATCAGCAGCTACGGGAAAAGATGTCGTTATTCTGGCATGGACATTTTGCAAGCAGGAATATCAACATTCTCTATCAACAGCAATTGCTGGATGTTATCCGTCAAAACGCCCTGGGTAATTTTGGCGACCTGTTATCAGGGGTGAGCAAAAGCGCAGCCATGATCAATTTCCTGAACAATAATCAAAACAGGAAAGATCATCCGAATGAGAATTTCGCTCGTGAAGTGATGGAGCTCTTCACCATGGGTAGAGGCAACTACACGGAATCGGATGTAAAAGAAGCAGCCCGGGCCTTTACCGGCTGGGGCGCCAACCTGCGGGGAGATTTTGTATTTAGAAAATTTCAACATGACAATGGCAAAAAAACCATCCTGGGTAAAAGCGGTGATTTTGATGGCGACGATGTAATCAGCATACTGCTGGAGCAGAAACAGACCGCTCTCTATATTACCAGGAAAATCTACCGGTATTTCGTAAATGATACTCCCGATGAGCAGATCGTTCAGCAACTGGCGAACAAATTCTATCAAAGCCAGTACAACATTTCCGCACTGATGCTGGAAATATTCAGTAGCGACTGGTTTTATGAAGAAAAAAATATCGGATCAAAGATCAAGTCGCCGGTGGAACTCATTGTCGGGATGCAACGAATGTTACCGATGCAATGGCAGAGTCCGGAAGTTCAATTGTTACTGCAAAGATTATTGGGTCAATTGCTTTTCTACCCTCCCAATGTGGCCGGATGGCCGGGTGGCCGGAACTGGATCGACAGTTCCTCATTAATGCTTCGTATGCGGCTTCCTCAACTCCTGTATACTGCAGGGGAACTGACCGCAAAGCCGAAAGATGACGACGACCAGATGATGGGAAGAAAAGATGCAGCGCTGAAAAGCATGGGTCGGCTGGGAGGTCAGCTGCTGGGAGCCTCGATCAAATGGAATGACTTCACCAATAAATTCGACTCTGTTCAGCGGGAAAAGTTACTCCCTGCCTTGAGCACCTGCCTGTTGCAGGTGCCCACTCAATTCCCGGCAGCCATCCTCGAAAGTCATGCAGACAAAAGCAATCGCGAAAACTATATCAAAACGATTACCATTGAACTGATGAGCACGCCTGAATACCAGATGTGCTAACCGGTCAACATAAAAGAATCTTATGCTGATTAAACGTAAAGAATTCATACAGCTCGGCACACTGGCAACCGCCTCCCTTATGCTTCCGAAATTTCTGAAAGCATACGAAAGACCCCTGATGGTTCCGCCGGGAAATAAAGTGTTGGTGGTTTTACAACTCAGCGGCGGTAACGACGGACTGAACACGGTAGTACCCGTTCGCAATGATATTTATTATAAAGAGAGACCACGCCTGGGTATACAGAAAGACAAGGCGCTTGCACTCACGGATGAAGCCGGATTACATCCCGCCCTGGTTGGACTAAAAGCGCTCTACGACGATGGAAGCCTGGCCATCATGAACAACGTAGGATATCCGAATCCCGACAGATCTCATTTCAGAAGCATGGACATCTGGCACAGCGCCAGCGACAGCAATCAATATGTATACACAGGCTGGCTGGGCAGATATCTTGATGCACAATGCGCCGGCTGCGACAAACCTACACAGGCACTCGAAATTGATGATGTACTGAGCATGGCATTGAAAGGGGAGCATGTAAAGGGACTGGCTATGAGAGATCCGAAAAGACTGTACAACTCCTCTCACGATCCTCTTTTCAAGGAAATAGTAGCCGGCCATACGACTGACCATACCGAACAGCCTGTCGACTACCTGTATAAAACAATGGCGGAAACGATCAGCAGCGCTGATTATATTTTCAAACAGACAAAAGCCAAAACCACCAGCGGACAATATCCCAACAGCGAGCTGGGCCGTAGTTTCCAAACCATCTCCACCCTGATACAGTCTGATGTAAACACAAAGGTTTACTACGTGTCGCTCGGCAGCTTCGATACTCATATTAACCAGGAAGGGCAACAAAAACGGTTGTTTACTGAAATGAGCGATGCTCTCACCGCTTTTGTAAAAGACCTGAAAGCAAACGGACGTTTTGAAGATGTGCTCATCACCACCTTTTCAGAATTTGGAAGAAGAGTATCTCAAAATGCCAGCGGTGGAACGGACCATGGCACTGCCAACAACATGTTTTTTATCGGAGGCGGATTAAAAAAGAAAGGCCTGTTGAATGCCATGCCCGATTTATCCAATTTGCAGGAAGGAGACCTGAAGCATTCAGTCGATTTCAAGGATGTCTACGCCACCCTGCTCAAAAACTGGCTGAATGCCGACGATCAGCTGATATTGAAGGGGAAGTTTGGGTATTTTGATTTTGTGTAGCGGATGTTTGGTTGGTTTGCAGTTTGCGGTTTGCAGTTTGCGGTCGGTTTCGCGTTTCGGGTTTATCGTTTCAGGTTGGTTGGCAGCGTAGAGGGTGCGGGAGCGGGAGCGATAGCGGAGGTGATTGATCAGGGGAGGGAACTTAGTGGTGCATTTCAATTTTGCATTCGTCATCCGTCATCGAATTGACTAATTGACTAATTGGCAAATTGCCTTCACCATTCGTCATCCGCAATCCGTCATCCGTAATCCTATTGGCTAATTGACTAATTGGCTAATTCACTATCTCACCAGCACTACCGTTCCTTTCTGCACATGCGGTTTGCCGTTATAGTCCAGTCCGCTTACCATCCAAATGTAGGTTCCGTTAGGTTGCCGGGTTCCGTTGATCGTTCCATCCCATCCTTTGGCCGGATCAGTGGATGAATAGACTAATTGACCATACCGGTTGAAGATCCTGAAGTAGTCGATGCGTGTCATGCCTACCGGAATAAATCGGAACACATCATTGCGGCCGTCTCCATTGGGTGTAAAGGCATTGGGGACGTAGATAGCCGGTCCTTTCAGCACTTTAATGTTGATGGTATCCTTTGTTTCGCAACCGATCGGCGCATAAGCCGTCAGGATGTAGCTCGTGTTATTTTGAATAATGGCGACCGGGTTGGCGATAGTTGGATCGCTTAAACCCGTAGCGGGAGCCCAGTTGTATAATACCCCTCCGGTCGCATTCAGCTGAACCGGCTGCCCGGGTGATACAATGGTGTCGCGGCCGGCAAAGGCTTGCGTAGCATAAATCTGAATGGTTTTCTCAACCGTATCGGACCAACAACCCTGTGCAGATTGACCGGCCAGTTTTACCGTATAGATTCCTCCTTTGTTGTAGATATGCTCGAAAGATCCCTGATCACTGGTTGTAAGGTCGCCCAGGTTCCAGTACCAGTTAATAGCCGGCGTGGCAGGTTGTAAACTGCTGGCAAGAAAACTGACCGGCTCTTTAAAGCAGGCGTCCTGCAGCGTTGCATCGACCTGTGGCCTGTCAAACACAGGCATGGGTTTGTTGATTGGCGTACTGACGCAGCCTTCTTTGGTTGTTACAGTCAGGGAAATATTGTTGTTACCCGCCGGAAGGGTCTGTGCATAGGAAGCGGTCGTTCCCGTATGCACCGGCGGATCGCTATTGATCTGCCATATTCTGTCGTTGATGTTTCCGAATTGTACTCGGGAGGTATCGTAAAAACCTATGAACTCGTCTACGCATGGCTGCGTAGCCTGGATGGCAAATCCGGCGATCGGTTCGGAGCCCACGGTTACCGATGTTCGAAAAGTATCGGACACACAGCCATTATTTCCCAGAATATTGAGTTTTACTTCGTAGATGCCCGGGGCGGGATATACATGCGGAGCGGGAACAGCCACTGTATCGGTTGTACCATCCCCGAAAGACCAGTACCATTTGAGGATTGAGCCGAAGGAACGGGAACTGTCTATAAACTGGATGGGAAGCGGATAACAGGTAGCTACATGATCGAGTGAACGGATGCCCGGATTCAGGGAAGTACAAAATCGTTGCCAGTTGCGGGAACCGCCTGTGGAGCCGGTGAATCCCCAAAAAACCATGGGGTCGCCATTGAAAATAGTGTTCACCATGTCAACGGTCGCCTCTACGCGATCCTTTCCATCGATCTCCGCGGATAGCTGATGGGTGGTTGCATTCCAGGTGATATGGAAACTGTGCCATTGACAGTCTTCAATATTGATGTTGGAGGCCATTACCGGACCAGCCAGATTGTTGGGTGAGTTGTGATTGATGTCTCCGTTTTTGTGAATAGTGAGATGGTCGTAAAACGGATCGTTGTCATTGGTGTTTTGCCAGGTATCGATGGAAATACCCACTGAAGGTGTTACGCCCTGGTATCCCAGTCCACCCCCGGTTGAGCCAATGCTGGTACTGATCGGCTGCAAAACAAAAACGATTCCATCCGCGCCATCTGTATCCCGGCAACCCAGGTACACTTCGAATTTGAATTCGAAGGACTGCCGCAGATCGATTTTATTAATATTCCAGACAGAGCCGGACTTGTTGAAATCGTCGGGCGTGAGGGTATAGCAGTTACAGTTTTCCTGTAGCGCGCTTCCATTGAGGTGATAGGGGTTATTGGTTTGCCCCAATGAGGGCAGCCCTACTACCAACCATCCCATGAGTAAAAATAAAAGCCGCATAAACAGTAAATGCCTGAAAATAAAATAAAAAAGCCACCTGGTCAATGTTTGTCATAGAACAGGCAGCCTGAGATAACAGCTACTACTTAAGTTAACCGACCTCGACGATAATTTACTTCAGAGTTTATTGGGGGAGTTCTGTGTCTTTTACAGGAGATTCAATCTTGCAGATTGAATCAGTCTGATCAACGAGGGAGTATGCGAAAAGGCTTACCAGCCTTGTTTAGCGATTCCGGCCTGAATAGCCGCCAACGCCTTCGCTTCGTTCATCAGGGTAGTGAGTTTATTGCCTTTCCCGTCATGACCCTGGGCCATGTAGGCGCCTTTCGCTGTTTTGGTGATCACAGCATCCTGAATGGGTACATTCTTCTCTTTGGTTTTTACATTGTACGCCGTAAGCTTAACATCTGACATAGTGAATCAATTTTAATTAGAAAAGGCTGAAATTAAGGCATTTTGGGGGTAGAGCGGAAGAAAATTTTCCCCTAATTCGTAAGAAATTCCTCACGTTTCTTGTTGAAAAACAACGAAATAATAACAAAAAAGATGTGGGAAAGCTCCCACATCTCCCCTTAAATATTATGTAAATAATTATATGTCAAGTTTCGCATACTTGGCGTGACTTTCGATGAATTCCCGGCGAGGGCCCACTTCATCACCCATGAGCATGCTGAAAATACGATCGGCTTCGGCAGCGCTTTCAATGGTAACCTGTTTGAGCGTCCGGGTATCGGGGTTCATGGTGGTTTCCCAAAGCTGGCTGGCGTTCATTTCACCCAGACCCTTGTATCGCTGGACGTTGACGGCATCGTCTTTTCCCGCGCCCAGTTTGGTCACCAGCTCGCGTCGCTGATCTTCATTCCAGGCATAGGCCTGTTCTTTTCCTTTTTTAACCAGGTAGAGCGGTGGCTGTGCGATATATACATATCCTTGTTCCACCAGTTCTTTCATATATCGATAGATGAACGTAAGGATAAGGGTGGCGATGTGGCTTCCGTCCACATCGGCATCCGTCATGATGATCAGTTTGTGATAACGAAGTTTATTCAGGTTGAGCGCCTTGGGATCGTCGGGGGTTCCAACGGTTACGCCAAGAGCGGTGTACATATTCCTGATCTCTTCATTTTCGTATATCTTATGCTCCATGGCCTTTTCCACGTTAAGGATCTTACCACGCAGCGGCAGGATGGCCTGAAAGCTTCTGTCTCTACCCTGCTTGGCAGTACCACCCGCGGAGTCTCCTTCGACCAGGTACAGCTCGCATCTTTCCGGATCGCGTTCGCTGCAATCGGCCAGTTTACCCGGGAGACCACCCCCGCTGAGAACCGTTTTGCGTTGAACAAGCTCTCTTGCTTTTCTGGCAGCGGCTCTTGCCTGTGCAGCCAGAATTACTTTCTGGATGATGTTCTTTGCTTCACGGGGGTTCTCTTCGAGATATGCTTCGAGCACTTTGGATACAGTGGTATCCACCACGCCCATCACTTCACTGTTTCCGAGTTTGGTTTTGGTCTGACCCTCGAACTGAGGCTCGGGAACTTTCACAGAGATGATTGAACTGAGTCCTTCCCTGAAATCATCTCCTTCAATTTCCACTTTGGCTTTTTCGAAAAGGCTTTGCTTTTCGCCATATTGCTTGAATACCCTTGTTAATGACCGACGGAAGCCCGACACGTGGGTGCCCCCTTCGATGGTATTGATGTTATTAACGTAGGAGTAAATATGCTCGTGAAAACTGTCATTGTAGCTCAGGGCCACTTCTACCGCCACATTGGTGGATTCATCTCGTCCTTCTACGTAAATCACGCGTGGGATCAGCGGATTTCTGCCTGCGTTGCGATCGAGCATTTCCACAAATTCGATAATACCTCCTTCACTGTAGAACGACTTGCTGTAAGGATTTCCTTCCTCATCTTTCTCCCGCAGATCAGACAAAGTAATGCGTATTCCTTTGTTGAGGTAAGCCAGTTCACGAAGACGTCCTTCGAGAATATCCTTTTTATAGGTGGTGGTAGTGAAGATTGAACCGTCGGGCCAGAAATGAACAGTGGTACCGGTCTTTTCGCTCGCACCGATTTCGCGAACCGCATACTGGGGAATACCGATATGATATTCCTGTTCGAAAATCTTACCATCCCGCTGAACCGTAACATGAAGTTTGGTGCTTAAGGCGTTTACGCAGCTCACACCCACCCCATGCAGACCACCGGATACTTTGTAAGATCCTTTATCGAATTTACCTCCGGCATGTAAAACAGTCATGACCACTTCAAGGGCGCTTTTCTTTTCTTTCGGATGCATGCCCGTTGGGATACCACGACCATCATCTTCCACACTGATCGAATTATCGTCATGGATGGTTACATTGATATTCTTGCAAAAGCCGGCCAGCGCTTCATCGATAGAGTTATCGACCACTTCATAAACCAGGTGATGCAGACCTTTCTCACTGATGTCGCCAATGTACATCGCGGGTCTTTTTCTGACTGCTTCCAATCCTTCTAAAACCTGGATACTGTCCGCTCCATAACCATTGCTGGCAACTGCAGGACTATTGAGTATTTCCTCTGACATAATCTGATCTTCCGGGGATTAATTTTGACTAAAAAACGATATCTGCAAATCTACAAAAAATGGCCCTCCTTAACG
Organism: Chitinophagaceae bacterium; assembly: GCA_044226045.1. Classification (GTDB taxonomy): domain Bacteria; phylum Bacteroidota; class Bacteroidia; order Chitinophagales; family Chitinophagaceae; genus Endoryza. Next base: position 56,859 of record JBGAHR010000018.1, on the reverse strand, counting down.
AGTTTTTCGACCCGTTTTTAAAGGTATTTTTCGGAGGGTAAAAGTTCGGTGTTTGCAGCAAAAATCAAAATTAAAAAGTCAAAAATCAAAAGGCTTAAAATGGCTGCTCCGGGAACAGAATTTTAATTTAAAAACCTTAAACGTGAAACGATAAACCATAAACTATTAACCAGTTCCCCCAATTTTTCCACAACTCCCCGATCACGGTTTGTGCAAAAGCATGGTTCGTATCTTTACGCATCTATGGCAGATTCCGGCAGACAACTTATGCAAATTGCTTTTTCCTTTGATGATGATATTCAGCCTGAGCTGGCTGAGGTAAATAATCCGGTAGAAGAAACACCGGAACCCCCTATTACGGCACAGGAATTGCCCGTAGAAAAGGAAACAGAGCCCGTGAATGTAGGATTGCGCATCAAAGCATTGAAAGAGGCTGTTGTTGTCTCCCCCCCGCCAGCACCCAAAGAAAAGGAAGTTGCCGTAGTGGTACGCACCAAAAGTACCCGCGGACGGAAGCCGTTGAAATCGATCGAAACGGAAGCCGCACTGGTAAAAGTGCCGGAAGACGAGATCCTTTTCCAGAAACAATATTATTCCATTGGAGAAGTAGCAGAAATGTTTAATGTGAACACTTCGCTGATCCGTTTTTGGGAGAATGAATTTGATATTCTGCAACCGCGTAAAAACAGGAAGGGTGATCGCCATTTCAGACCTGTTGACATCAAAAACCTCCTGCTGATCCACGACCTGCTCCGCCGTCGCAAGCTCACGATCGAAGGCGCCAAGGATTTTCTGAAGAAAAACAAGAAAGCACAGGAGCGATTTGAAATGATTGATTCGCTTCGTAAAATCAGGAATTTCTTCCTCGAAGTAAAAGCCTCTCTCTGATTTACTGATCTATTGCCCTGTAGTAACAGGTGCGGCTGCATCCTGGTCTTTGGAAGCGAGCCTGATCTGACTGTCTGCCATCAACCGGATCATGTCCATATTGATCACCTGTCGCAACCTGTTAAAATCACCAATGGGTATGGTGGAGGTAAAGAATTCTACCGTAATGAAGAATGCGTTCTTGTTGATATCTGCCAGGAAAACGGTGTAATTCTCCACTACCGGTCTCCGGTTATCGAGTGAAGCTTCGATGGATTTGATCAGCTGTTCGAGCTTTTCCCTGGGTGTATCGGAGCTGATCTCCAATTGAACAAAAGCCCTTCTTTGTGAACGGAGCGTCAGATTATCGGTAATGCTGTCGACCATCTGCTTATTGGGTACGGTAACAAATGTTTTCTGATCGGAACGAATGCGTGTACTTCTCAGGCCTATCTTCTCTACTGTACCGGTGATAGTATGCACTTTCACCTGGTCGCCCACCCGAAAGGGCTTGTCGAAAAAGATGATAAAAGACGCAATCAGGTTCTCCAGGCTCTCCCGCAACGATAAAGCGATGGCGGCACCGGCGATGCTCAAACCCGTTATCAGGCTGGCAATATTGAAATGAAACCCGAATTTCAGAATCATCAATATGCCGTTTACGATAAACACCACCTTGAAAAAGTCCTTGAAAAAAACAATCAGCTGGTTATCGGTGTGATCGGCAGTGAGGTTAGCCTTTTGCTCGAGGATCAGCGCCACAAAATCGATAATGCGAAGAAGTAACCAGATAAATGAAATAATGAGAACGATGATGGATGCCGTTTCAAGAATGGATTTGAAAGAAGCCTTATAAATATTAAAGTTTAATGCCGTGGGGAAATTCAATTTGTCAATGGCGATCAAGGAAACGAGGATCACCAGAAATGTATTCAGCGGAGCTACCACGAGGTTGATGAATGATTTCTTTTCAACCCCCTTTGCCACCCGGTGTATCACCTGGAAGATCAAACCGGCGATGTACCGCGACAGGTATCTTTTAAATAAAACCACGATCAGAATAACCCCGGCAGCCATGAGGTAACTCTGCAACGGGTTATTGAGAAACTCCCAGTCCAGTATTCTTTTCATGCGGTAAAGTTACGGCTGGCGGCGATAAGAGTAGATTTCGACGCGATCATTCCTCAGTACATACAGTTTTTCCGGTGTAATGATGATTTTCCCGCTATGTTTCAGCGCTCCGGTTAGAGGAAATTCCTGGAGGCGAAAATTATCCGGTTCGTACCGGAAGAGGTTGTTCTCATTGCGACCAAACAGCATATTATTGATGACAGTGAAGTCTTTCCATCCTTTCAGGGGGATTTTCTTCTTTAATGCGCCGTAATAATCAAAAATATACACACCGAAGGCAGAATCGTAGAGATACAGGAGCTTGTTTTGATCAATGATCACCTGGGGAGATGGAACAGAATCGAATAACTGCCGGAAATCGGTGAACTGGTCAATCACCTGGCCGGCATCATTCAGGTGTTTCAGTTTGGCTTCGAGCTCGTCATACACCCAATACCCATTGTCGTACGATTGCGCGATGGCTTTTACCTGGTATAACCCCAGCCTGCGCAGATCAAGTACCGATCGGCGACTCAAAAAACGATCGAGCACCACCACTGTACCAAAATCGCGGAAATGCAACAATACCTTCAAGGGATTGCTCACATCAATGGCATAGAGTTTTCCATAACGGCGGACATCATTAAACACGGCTATGGAGTCACCATTGGCATTGAGTTTTTTCATCTGACCCGATGGGCTGAAGAGGTAAATATTATCCAGGTTATCAACGGTAAAATCCGAGAATTCACCTGCAATGGATTTGTTCAGAATGAAAATTGAGTCCACCTGGGCCGAAGCAGACCAGCTAATGGAAATAAATACTATGATGAATAAACGAGCCATCATTTTCTTACAATCAGGTGCTCCAGTTCGGGGTACCGCGCTTTCAACTGCATTTCCTGCCCATCGAATACGGCATATGTATAATAACGTATCCAGTCACCCAGATTGATATACCTGCTTCCGGGTTGCACCGGGTAATCGATCGGAAGATGCCGATGGCCGAATACGAGGTAATCATAGCGCTTTTCTTTCAACACCTCTTTGCAATACTGGATCAGCCATTCCCGGTCTTCTCCCAGGAACTGTCCATCATTATTACCGGTTACAGCCCGGCTTCTGCGGCTGGAGTAATTGGCCAGACCCACTCCCACTACCGGTGGCAATACCCCGAACAGCCATTTGCAAACAGGATTGCGAAATATTTTCTTGAGCATTTTATACCCATGATCTCCGGGGCCCAGTCCGTCTCCATGACCTACCAGGAATTTTTTACCGTTGTATTCAAATTCCTGCGGTTCATAATACACGGGAATATTCAATTCTTTCTGAAAATAATCCTTCATCCACATATCGTGGTTGCCCACAAAAAACCGGATCGGAGTTCCCGAGTCGGTGATGGCCGCCATCTGACCTAAAATACGTACATACCCCTTTGGAACCACCTGCCGGTACTCATACCAGAAATCAAACAGGTCACCCACAATGAAAATTTCGGCTGCATCCTTACTGATCTCCTGCAGAAAAGACACGATCTTCTTTTCTCTTTCGAGACTAACTTCAGCATTGGGTGCGCCAAGGTGAAAATCGGAAAGGAAATAAACTTTTTTACCGGGAGGTATTTGCATCAGGTAAAATTAATAGGAAATCCGAAGTGCTTAACGGCCTTGTTTCTGAGCCCTGTATTCCAGTACATCCCCGCTTTCAATAACGGGGTACCCTGATACATCGCCATTATACCAGTATATCCAGGCCTGGCTGCTGTATCCATTGCATTCCACGGTTGTGGTGGCTCTTCGATACAATGGTATTTCTCCTAATTCAGTAACGACTCCTTCATAGTCATCGATCTGGCCAAACGCCCATCCAAACTCATCCGCGTTTTTCAAGGAGTATAATTCACCTACAATATAATGCTCAGATTGAGCAGGGACTGCAGCAGGAAACTCACCCATATCAAACAATTGTCCTTTAACCCTGGCCGGTCCTGTAAGTGTAAAAAAATTACTGATATACTGGTAAGCAGGATGATTGAATCCCTTTCGAAGAGAACCGTAAACGAAGAGTTGATAGGTTTCAGGTTTCATACACTATAAAGATACGATGCTGCTTTCAGCCTTCGATCAAAAAACAATAGACTTCTTTAGGTCCATGAACACCGGTAACCAGTGTTTTTTCGATATCTGCCGTCCGGCTGGGACCGCTGGCGAAAGTAATAAGAGAAGGAAGTCTGTTTCCATATTTTTCTTTTACAGACTGAAGCGCATCCCGGATGTCGTAAACCAGTTGACTGGTGCGGGCAATACAGATGTGTACAGGGGCATATACACTCGTTGTTCTTCCACTCTCCTCTGCGGCACTCATCACCAGGCTTCCGGTTCTGGCCACCAGGTACTCACATCCTGTGATGGAGGCGTCACAACTGGCGAGGTCCGTATAGCCAGTTTCAGAAAATCCCTGTTCGGCCAGCATGGCTTTGATTGCCTGATCACGGCAATAGATTTTCTTCCACTCAAAATGGGTCAGCAGCCCGCGAAGCTGGTTAACCAGGTCGGCGGGATCGGTGCAATAGGCGAATTTTCCCTGTAGCTTGGTGAATTGTTCAGCAAACTCCACTTCCAGTTCCTGGCGGGACGGCACAAACACATTCTGTGCATTCTCAGATTGCGGAAATGGTTGCGCCGTGGTGTGAGACAGCGCTTTCCTGATCCTTTTGAAAATATTCTCCTTCGAAGGGGTAATATTGATAGGCATGCAGGGAAATTTTGAAATGGAACCTGTTTAATAGAATTCAAGCGGGATCAGGTCCCGCTTGAATTGATAAAATGCGCTTACTATATACCGGCTCAGGGTTGGCTGGGCTCAACACCTGGCAGCGGGTTGCTGATGGCAGAACCACCAATTCCGTTATCACTGGCTTCATCAACCACATGAATGGCTTTCTTTTCACCGAACGGTCTTTTACCGATCAGGGCCTCCACATCACTCTGGAATAATACTTCCCGATCGAGCAGGGCTTCCGCCAGCTTTTCTACCTGTGTTTTCTTTTCGATCAGCAACTCTTTCGTTTTTTCGTAGGCTGTATCGATCAGCTTGCGAACTTCTTCATCAATCAGCTTGGAAGTTTCTTCCGAATAAGGCTTGGTGAAGGAATTCTCCGCGGCCGGATCGTAAAAACTTACATTACCCACTTTAGCGTTCATACCGTATACGGTCACCATTGAATAAGCGATACGGGTGATCTGCTGCAAATCGTTTTGCGCGCCGGTAGAAATCTTTTGGAAGAAGATGTCTTCACTGGCCCGACCACCGAGGGTCATGCAGATCTGATCCATCAGCTGATCTGTATTATACAGGTACTGTTCTTTGGGTGTGTACTGCGCATATCCCAGGGCCGCCGTACCGCGTGGTACGATCGTTACCTTCAATAACGGATACGCGTGTTCGAGATACCATCCGCAAATTGCGTGACCGGCCTCGTGGTATGCGATGATCTTTTTCTCTTCGGGAGAGATGATCTTGTTCTTCTTTTCCAATCCGCCGATTACGCGGTCTACCGCATCCTGGAAATCTTCCATGTCTACAGCTTCTTTTCCTTTCCTCGCAGCGATGAGTGCCGCCTCATTACATACGTTGGCTATATCAGCGCCGGCGAATCCGGGGGTTTGTTCTGCCAGTTTATGGATATCGAGTGTTTGCGATATTTTGATCGGTTTCAGGTGAACCTTGAAGATGGCCTCTCTTCCTTTCAGATCGGGTTTATCGATAGAAATTTGTCTGTCGAATCGGCCCGGTCGCAAAAGGGCGCTGTCGAGTACATCCGGGCGGTTGGTAGCCGCCAGCACGATGATTCCGCTTTCACCACTGAATCCATCCATTTCCACCAGCAACTGGTTAAGGGTGCTTTCCCTTTCGTCGTTGCTCATGATGGCATTCTTTCCGCGGGCACGGCCGATCGCGTCGATCTCATCGATAAAGATGATACACGGTGCTTTTTCACGGGCCTGCTTGAACAGGTCGCGAACACGGCTGGCACCTACACCCACAAACATCTCCACAAAATCACTACCACTCAGGCTGAAGAAAGGAACCTGGGCCTCGCCCGCCATGGCTTTTGCCAGCAGGGTTTTACCGGTACCCGGAGGTCCGATCAGCAGGGCTCCTTTCGGGATCTTACCACCGAGGGAAGTATATTTTTTGGGACTCTTGAGGAAATCGACAATCTCCATCACCTCTACCTTGGCCTCATCCAAACCCGCCACATCGGCGAAGGTGATGTTTACCTTGGTTCCTTTATCGAACAGGGTGGCTCTTGATTTTCCAATATTGAATATACCACCGGGTCCGGCTCCGCCGCCGGCGCCGCCTCCCATCTTACGCATCAGCATGATCCAGATCAACACAATGATCAGGAGCGGAAGAACGAAGCTGATGAAGGGACTGAACCATTCTCCTTCCGGTTTGGGTTCGTAAGGAACTTCGAGAGAAGGATTCTGGGCAAAGAGATCCGTCAGCTGCTTGGTAAATTCCTTACTGTCCGTAACGGAAAATTCAAACTGGGGACCGGAAGATTTGGAGACCGTCTCCCACTCCTTGCCGAATTTTTCGCGGTAGTATTGTTTGTTAAGGCTGTCTTTTTTGATGTAAACGCGAACGAGATTTTTATTGGTTACGATAACCAGCTTTTCCACGTCCTTCTTCATCAGCATTTCGTCGCGGAATTCCTTGTAGGAATCGATACGTTTTGCTTCAGGGGAGAGGCCGAAAATCTGGAAGCCTACCAATACAGCAAATATGATGGCCCAAACCCAGTAAATATTGAATTTGGGTGGTTTTCGCGAGCCGTTGTTGCTATCTTCTCTCGGTTTAAACCGGTTATTCCGGTCGGGTTGTCTTTGATCGTCTTGTGACATAAACTGTATGTTTCTACTCTTGATTTCTAGATTGGTTTACTAATTACTGTTCTTCTCTCTCCGCATCACTCCACATTTCCTCGAGTTTGTAAAATTTACGTGTTTCCGATTGCATGACGTGCACTACCACATTTACATAATCGATCAGGATCCAATGCGCCGCCTGCATCCCTTCGTGGCGGTAAGGGACTTCTCCCAGGTTTTGTTTCAGGTATTCTTCCACAAAATCTGCTATCGCTTTCACCTGTACCTGGCTGCTTGCTTCACAGATGATGAAAAAATCCGCCACCGCTTCCGGTATTCTTCTCAGATCAAGAGAAACAATATGCTCTCCCTTTTTCTCCTGGATGGCGTGAATAATTGATTTAAGGATCTTAGAATTTTTGTTTAACCGGGTAACTCCGCTGCGTTTGCGGCGTGCAGCTAACTTAGAAAGTTGTTCCAATAATCAAACTGTTTAAAATGATCAAAATGATTTATGTCGGTTTTATGGAGTTGAGCTGTTCATCCTGCTGCTTTTTCCGGCTTACCCGGATAGTTTAGCAACAATTTTTTATCCGTTTGGTTCTGCCATTCCCCTCTTCGTTCAAAGTCCTATTTTCGCAATGCTCAAAAATAATACATTGTTGCCACAAAAACCCGTGTTTCCTCCTATAGGCCAATCCTTTACTGTACTGCCGTCAGTTGACAGCACCAACAACTATGCCATGGCACAGGTACAGAAGGGTTTAGCCACACATGGCAGTGTCTTTTTCGCCCTCGAACAGACGGCTGGAAGGGGTCAGCGTGGCCGTCAATGGGTAAGCAGGGCCGGAGAGAATATCATGATGTCGGTGGTCCTCTCTCCCCAACCGCTATTTCCCCATGAGCAATTTGTTCTCTCTGCGATCGTAGCCCTGGGTTGTTATGATTTTTTTAAAATGAGAGCGGGCGAAGATGAGACCCGCATCAAATGGCCAAATGATGTGTATTGGCAGGACAGAAAGGCAGGCGGGATACTCATTGAATCGGTCCTGGGGGCCGACAGTCCGGCAGAAAGCTCCTGGAAATGGGCGATTGCCGGAATCGGCATCAACATTAACCAGGGACATTTTGAAAGTGGGAACGGACGACCGGTGTCCCTGAAGCAAATCACCGGAAAATCATTCGACCTGCTGGAAACGGCCCGCGATTGTTGTCTATGCCTGGAAAACCGTTTGCAGGAATGGCGCGAAAAAGGAAAGGAATATATATTGGATCAATACGCAGCGGCCATGTTCAAAAGGGGCGAAAAGGTGAAACTGAAAAAAGACAATGTTGTCTTCGAAACAACCATTCTCGGCATTCAACCCGATGGTCGTTTACTGACCAGCGAACGCAGTTTTGAAAGTGCTGAAATAGGTTGGGTACTGTAATCAATCCAAAGTTTATCGTTTCAGGTTGGTTTGTGGTTGGCAGTTTGCTGTTTGCGGTTTCCCTTTCCGTTTACCTTTCTCTTTCCCTTTCCCTTTCTCCTTCCGCTCTCGCTCCCACTCCCGCTCCGATCACCGCTCCCGCTCCGTTCACCGCTGCCGCATCAGACTAAACACCCTGGACAGGTTAAATCCAAAACGGATATCGCCCTGGAAGAAACGACCGGTTGTGTTGGTGATGAATTCTTTTTCATTCATACCGGTGGCATTGGAGAAATGAAGTTGAAAAACATGTCCGCCGGTTTCAATGTCTACACCCACGGACAAAGGATCGTATGTGCCTGATTGTTTTCCGGATAATATCGGATGATAGTCTATTACAAACGCTACCCGCCTGGAAATTTTAAACCGTCCGCCGATTCCGAGTGCCCAGGTGTCGTTCTGGTTTTTTACAGAATCGATCAGGTTACGGTGAACAAATGTAGGCGCTACCTGCAGGCTGAAGCGTTCACTGAACTTTCGCCCAACGATGAGCGAATGATAATATCCCAACCGGGAAGAAAAGAGATTGTCTCTTTCCTTGTCGGCCCATTTGGTTGTGAAAACGGTCATTCCACTTACCCACACCAATGATACAGGAGAACCGTTCTTCAACGACTGGCGCAGGAGCCTGGCCTTTAAGAACCCATCAACTTCTTTTTTTGCCGTACTTCGACCAATTCCGATCGTAAGGTTTTTAGTAAGACCATAGTCGAATCCCAATCGCATACTGGCTTCATCGAGACCGAACAGGTTGCCGGCTCCTTCGTTTACATATCCGAAGCGATGCAGTATTCGGACATCCAGCACATTCTTTCCGATGAACTCGATCGATTGCCCGTTGATCACCCGCGATGATTTGAACGCGTTGGACACATATTCTTTTTGCTTTCCCGCTGCGGGTGGTAATGATTTCAAAAGATCGGTAGTATCCTGTTGCGCCTGCAACAACAATCCGGAACACAATATGGCCAGCATGAATGATGCTTTTTTCATAAGCACTTGGTTAATGTTTGATTGATTAAAGGGGGTCGAGCAGGCAGCTGATGGTTATCTGTACCTTTTCGGATACCTTATCTTTTACCAGCGACGGGATACTTACCTGGTAATCGCCCAGCATGATCCAGAAAACCGCCTCTGCCCGGAGTTGACCCGGCTGAACGATAATGGTTCCTTTCGTTTCTATTTCCTTCTCCCGGCCATGCAGCGTCAATATTCCTTTTACGATCGCCTCATAGTTGCCGGACTTCGTATAATTTATTTGTTCGTTGTTTTGAATAACCCCCTTGAATTGCGCCTTGGGATATTTGTCGCTTTCGACGTAATTCTCATTGAAATGTTCCTGCATGAGGGCCTTTCTGAATTCAAATCCTTTTAGGAGAACCAAAAATTGCAGTTGACCTGTTTTAGTGTCCAGCACCGCGCTCACACTCCGGTTAACCGCTTCAATTTTTTCCATTGGTGCATCTGAAAAAAAGCTGATTCTCCCGGTCTTTGTAAAATACCGGCTCTGTGTAAACGATTCCTTTGCGAGGGTTAGTCCAGCCAGGATCAATATCCATTTCATATCAAGGTTTTTTATTGACCAGCACACAAAAATTCATTTCGATATCCGCGCCGATTCCCAGCTCATCTGCCTTATACCCGGTGAATTGACCCTTGATGGTGATCGATTGTCCGGCCCGGATATCTTCGACCTCCGACTGATAAACCGAATCCATCAGACACCGGACAGAAGAGTTTCCGGTTGTATCACCCAGCAATATGACAGTGTGGTTGTTTTCGCCCCTGACTGTTGATTTCACCATCCCTTCCACCTGTACAAACAATTCCCTGCCTGCATACTTCCTGCTGGCTGCATTCGCGTCTGTGGCAAATTCATTCAGCCAGGATGGAGCCTGGATAACAAAAGCCGGTCGTTCTTGCTTTGTATCCTGCCTTTGGCGAGTATATTCCCGGTAACCGTATATCGTTGCCAATAAGGCCAGCAACAGGCTGCAGCCGATGATAATTCTGCGTTTCATGAAAATCAATTGTTGGGTGAGCCGCTATCTATCCAGCAGCTGATCAATCGAAGCTGAAGAGCGGACAGGCTCGAATTCTGAGGCATGGCACCACTCAGTACCTGTACTTTTATCTGGCTGGCTTTTGCCTTGATCTGCTCGTAATTGGTCAATGGGCCTCCCGCATTTACCGAGGCGGCATCATGACAGCCCGCGGTGGCGCAGGTTGACTGAATGATCGGCAACACATCTGTTCCATATTTTGAATTGGTACTCGTGCAGTCGACCGAGGCCGGATACAGCAATTCCTCCTTATGGTAATAACATGCCGATGCCAGTAGCCATATAGCAATGACTCCAATGATATACTTCATCATAAATTTTTGAGAAATGGACAAATCCGGTTTGAAGGCGCCTGTAGTTAGTACGATGAGGCAGTTAAAAAGGTTGCCAAAACAAACCCCGCCCTGGACAGAGCGGGGACCAAACCCTAAAACTAAAAATAACCCATGAGATCAATGACCGCTCTTGACTTCGGTCATTCTTCGATTTTAACATACGAGATAATCCAGGAGAGAGTTTCTTTAATGGCCGGGTTTCTGCGGATTCTTCCCGATGTCTATTTCCTGGTCTTTTTGATTGTCCGTTCCTCACCTGATGGATAAACCCAGAGGGAGACAATTTGTTTATCATTTTCGAGTGTCAGCAGGTATCCAAGTTCATCAAACAGCATCATTTCCACCGCTTCGGTGACGGAATAGGAAGCATATTGCTGGCTGATCTTGCGTGAAACAGGCATAGGCAGTGCGGGCAAATGAGTGGTGCGGGCAGTAGCCATTAGCGACCCATCCTGCGAAAGATACGCCACGACTGATTGCGACTGGTAAACGAACCGGACAAGATAAATACCTTCATTTTTGATTACCTGCCAGGATTCCGATTCTGCAGACGGGAAATATCGCCTGAAAGATTGAAGAATGTGTTTGTCGATACCAGGCTCGTTGGCGGCTTTAAGACTAACCCCGATTGTATTCACAAGCAGGGTTATCACCAGGAGAATTCTTTTCATGACATTTTTGTTTAAGTGATGACTATATTGATAACAGAACAAAAATCGCTTCCTGCCATCGCGTTTCCGATACCCGATTTATCACTTAAACATCCCCGAATATGGTAAAAAGCCCCTCCTGGAAAGGAGGGGCGTCCAAAAAAAACTAACTGCCAGATGAGAATAATTAAATTCTACCCATATATATGTTAATACGGAAGAATGATCATTTCATTACAGAAATTCATTAAAATTTTCTGGAAGATTGAATTTCGATATCGGCGTACTTCCAGGCTTCCTCAAATCTTTTTTTAACGGCCAGCGCCTCTTCTGTTTTCTTTTGTCCCGAAAGCGCTTTGTATAAACCCATCAATGCCCATCCGTTTTCCGGAAAAGTCTGCAGATCTTCACGCAGTATTACTTCTGCCTGTTTATAGTCACCCGCTACCAGGCTCGCATGACCCAGACTGTGGCGAACTGAGAAAAACCAATCAGGAGGTTCCTGGTATGTTAGTGCATCTTCTATGGCGATGGCGGCTTTATAAGCTTCGAACGATTGCTGAAATTGCTTTGCCTGTAAGGCCATATCACCTTTTAACACCTGGTAAGCTATAGTAACCAGCTGGCGGGCATTATTGGTTTCCCAAACGAGAAATTTGTCGAGTGCATCCATATCGCTGTAACTTTTCAGCATAGCCAGTTCGTTCTGCGCCTCAGCCGTTTTACCTTTGGCATTGAATGCCATTCCTCTCGCATAGTGCCAGATGGCCCTGGGATACAACAGGCTTTCTCCCGGTGGCGGCAACTGCAGTATATCATCCCATTTAGCTGTTTGCACCATTACATAGAAAGGAATCACCGAATAATGCTGAACGGTTACATTCTCCAGTATGTATCTTTTATCAGCAATTCGGTTAACCATCCAGGCTGCTTTAAGAGCCTTTTCACTATTTCCTTCCAGATAGGCACAGGCAGCCAGAAAATGTACGTTGTGTGGATAGTACATGATAGGGTAAGTTCCCTGCACCTTGCATTGTGTTACATACTGACTGTCGGCATCCGAAGCCCATTCATTTACCAACACACCACGATGATAGTGGCCGGTCCGGATATAAATATGCGAAGGCATATGCACAAGGTGGGCCGCCCCGGGAACCATTTTTTCCAATAAGGCAGCAGATGCCAAACCCTTTTCGGGTTGACGGGAAGCCTCAACAGCATGTATATACATATGATGCAGACCAACTCCCTTAGGAAATTTCCGAATACTTTCTTCGAGTACCTGCATCACACCGGCTGTCCAGGGTTGTGCGGTTCCATCTTTTAACCAGAAATTCCAGGGGTGTTCATTCATGATGGCATCTGCATACAGGGCTGCTACCTCGGCGTCGTCGGGAAACTTTTCAAAAACCTCTTTCATCGCGCTGGCATAGGCCGCCGCATAGGGCGTCATATCATTTACAGTTTCTTTTGGAAATCGCAGGCACAATGCGTTGATCAGTGCTTTTTCTTTTGGGCTGGCATTTATGCTTAACGCTTTAGCCTTATCCATCACCTCCCATATTTCGCGGATCAGGCTTTGATTGAGTGCGGCATTGTAATTGGGGCCAAGCACCATTCCCAATCCCCAATAAGCCATGGCCAGGGTTGAATCATGCTTCAGGGCTGCATAAAATGAGCGGGCGGCTTCGCCGTGGTTGAACGCATAGATCAGGGTAAGGCCCTGATCGAAATACTGCTGGGCCTTTTGCTGACCGGTGGACAATTTGATATGCGCCTTCGCAAAATCAGTGAATAATGGCGCATTCCCCGATCGCATATTGGCGGTGTCAAAAGAAGGTGCGCAAAAAACCGGCAGCGCCGTTACACTATGGTTTTCCTTATCGGATGTTTTACCCGGATAAAAGAAAAATAATCCCGCAACCAGAATTGCTGCAAATAGAAAAAAGACTTTCATGTGAATGATTTAAAATTTCAATGATGTTGATCAGTAATAATGATCAATCCAAATGATCAATGCATCATGTATGGGTAACTACCAGCAGAATGCTAAAAGGAAGCGAAGACTTCCTAATGTACAAAAAAGGGAAATACCAGCAAGCACTATTTATTATCTGGCAGCCCGTTCGCAAACCGGAGCAGATCCCTGGTAAATTCAGCCGGTTTTTCCCAATGAATGGCATGACCGGTATTTTCATAAACCTTCAACGAAGACTTATTAATCTTTTTCCTCATTAATTCCTGGTCTTCTTTCAGGCAATAACCATCCTTTTCACCCCAACATATAAGCGCAGGAGCCTGGATCAAATGTAAATTTTTATCGATATCGGCGTTAACCAAAGCATCCAGTGTAGCTTTCCAAACAGAGGCGGGTACTCTTTGAGATTCGTTGCATAATAAATTAAAGTAAGCAGAATCGAAAGGCTGTAAAATGGTGCTTCGTTGAAACTCCTCAATAAAAACCCGGTCAATTGGATCTTTTAAACCGTTTACAGATTCCTGGAATTCACTGATATCCTTTCTTCCCTGCAGCGTGGAAAAAGAGGACACAATTACCAGTGCGCGGGTGAGTTCGGGATACTGTTGGGCAAATTGCTGGGCAACCATGCCTCCCATGGAATGACCGACGACAATCACGGGACCGGCATTCAGCGAACGAACCACTGAAGCGGCATCAGCGGCGAAGTTGCTGATGCTGTAACCCGATGCAGGCTTGTCAGAAAGTCCATGTCCGCGCTGCGTTAAGGCAATCACATGATAGGTTGCCGGAACACGCTTCATTACTTCATCAAAGGAATGCCAGGAATCCGTCAACCCATGCAGGAAGAGGAAAGTCGGGCTTCCTTTTTCTCCCTGCTCGGCATAATTCAGTTTTTGCCCGTCCGACAGGGTGATAAATTTGGAAACAGGTGCCGACGATAACTGGTTGTTGTGTTGGGCCGACACGGAGAACAGGCAAAAGCAACCGGCCAGGAAAAGAATCCATTTTGTGTTTTTCATGCTATACATATTTGTTGCCGCAAATCTGAAAATAATGGGCACCATTGCGAATAACCGAAAATGGGAGTGTAATCACCGAAGTAGAGGAGGTGGATTGATGGGAATGATAGCAGTCTTTTTTTGAGAAACTATTTAAACAATTCGCTGGTTAATAGCCTTGGCCACCACTTCAGTGAGAGAAGCCACATGCAACTTCTCATAGATTTTCTTCACGTGAGAGCGTACCGTCTCGTAACTGATTCCCAGGTCGGCGCTGATCATTTTGTAGCTAAGCCCGTTCACCAGGCAGGCCAATACTTCTTTTTCCCTTGTCGTCAGGTGATAGTCTGGTTTCTCCTCTGGCTTGATCAGGTTAGAGAATGATTGCATTTTATTGAGCACCTTTCTTGCAATCGAAGGACTCATGGGCGATCCTCCATACTGCAATTCATTGATGGAATCCACCAGCCTGGTGTTCAGGTAATTTTTTAAAATATACCCGGAGGCTCCGGCGCAGATGGAATCAAATACCCTGTCGTCGTCTTCAAATACCGTTTGCATCAGTACCTGAATATGCGGAAACTCCTTTTTGATTTTGTGAACAGCCTCAATACCGTTCATGCCGGGCATTTCAATATCCATCAGCACGATATCCGGCCGGCAATTCCGGGTATCCTCAATGCAGTCGAGCACATGACTAAAAGAGCCTACTACAAGAAACTCCGGTTCAGTAGCCAGCAGCAAGGCTATGCTCTCCCTTATGTTCTTGTTGTCATCAAAAATGGCGATTCTGAGGCTCATATTATTATTATACCATAAAGGTTGAGTAGTAAAGGTCTGTTAATCCGGCCAATTTGTTATCCCCAAATCAGGGGATAGGAAACTGCAGGCGTATAGATGTTCCCCTGCCTGTTTCGCTTTCCACCACCAGCTTTCCATTCATTTCCTTCGCCCTTCTTTTCATATTGGGCAGGCCATTGCCCGATAATGAATGGACTTTGTCGGCCAGTGTCTTATCCATCCCCTTCCCATCATCTTTAACATCCAATAGCAGCATATTCCCTTCGAGCCGGATGGTTACCCACAGGTTTTTACTGTCTGCGTACTTCAGGGCATTATTCACGGCTTCCTTGAAAATAAGATAGAAGTTCTTCCGCTTGGTCATTTCCAGTTGAAGGGCAAGAATGGAATCATCAGCTTCAAAATGGAATTGAATATTCCTGGACGCAAGCAAAGGTCTGGCAAATGATTCCATGCGTTGCAGGATAGTGCTCATGCTATCGTTGCGCGGATTGATCGCCCACACGATATCATTCATTTCAGAAATCATTTCACTGGACGTGCTGCTGATTTTTTCCAGTGTTTCCTGCAAGGCCTCCTGTTTGTCTTTCTGACGATAGATTTTTGCCACCTGGCTATATACCGAAATACTGCTTAACGTGGAACCGATATTATCGTGCAGGTCCTGCGCGATTTTGTTTCGGATTGCCTGTCTTTTCAAGAGTTCGTTAATGCGATACTTGTAAATACCGTAGATAAGGATGGCGATACCGGCCAGGCAAATGGAAAAAAACCAACCCGTTTTCCAAAATGGCGGGTAGATGCGTAAATACAGGATAGTCGGTTGATCACTCCACTCACCGGGCTTGATGGATGCCCTTACTTTGAACACATAGTCGCCGGCATCGAGGTTGGTGTAATTGGCTGAATTGTTTTGTCCATCCATGATCCAGTCGCGATCGGCTCCTTCGAGCATATGCGAATACTGAACGGGATAGCCAGCCTGGTACATGGGAGCAGCAAATTCTATGGTGAAATAATTCTGGTTATAAGGCAGCCTGACCGGTTTATTGAGGTACAACCTGTCGCTGTAAGAACTATCGAACACGCGGAGGTCTGTCAGGCAGACCGCTAGCTTATTCCTGACATCAGGTATGGAATCCGGATGAAAACTGATAAAATAACGGTTGCCGGACAGGTACATTCTGCCACGGGGGTCTTTATAAATAGGCCCCTTTACACCACCCGTCTTTTCCACGTCGGGCAATTGAAAACTCGTGTAGGACTTACGTTGGGGGTTGTATTTATGCAGACTTCCGTTGGCAATCATCCAAATATTCCCACTCGCATCGATCTGAATTCCTTCCGCGAGATTGTGAGAAGCAGGCACCCGTTCAAATGTTTTCTGAGTGGGATTGAATTGAAACAGTCCCGCTCCATAAGTAGTGATCCACAAATGATGGTTTTTATCTTCTGCCAGGTCGAAAATATGGTTACTGCCAATAGAGGTATTGTTTGCAGGATCATGACTGTAGTAGGTTATTCCGGATTGTTTCCATTCGCCTAAACCGGCTTTTACGGTGGCTATCCAGATTTGACCATTTGCCGCCTTGAAAAATTTGCGTACCAGGTTATCCCGTATGTTCAGCCTGGCGATGATATTTCTGCTGGTATCCCGACGGTTGATCCAGGTTTTCCTGAACAGATCGTAGTAAGCGATATAGTGTCCAAAAGGTATGACCAGCAGAGCAGGATGACCTTCCATACTATCTCTCAGGATACTGGTGACCCGCGATTCAATAATATTTCCCATCACCACATCATTCTCCGTATTTGGCAGCAGTTGAAGTTTACCATTGAGATACCGGAACAGAGACACATTGGTTCCGATCATCAAACCCAGTTCTTCATCCTGATAAAAACGGGTAGCGGACAATGGTCGTCCTTTATACATTAATTTCTCCTGCGAAAAGGAGCCGTCGCGGTATTGACGGAATAATCCTTCGGAAGTGCCCATTAACAGGCAATCGTCCTCGAGGTTCAAATAGTCATAGATCACCAGGCTGGAGGAAGCAGCGGGAAGAAAGGTTTGTTCAAACTGTCGCGTGGAAGGATCGTGCATACTGATGCCCATATTGGTTCCTATCCACACAATTCCCGACCGGTCGATATAAATACAATTGATTCGGTCATCGGCGATGCTACCTTCCAGGGCGGTTTGATGACGGTAATTGAAAAATTGACCGGTATGGGTATTGAAGAGATGAAGCCCTGCATACTGACCACCGATCCAGATATAACCCCGGTTGTCTTCAGCAAAACAAAGCGGATCGTCGGGAATAAACGAATAGGGTTTAGAGGAGCTACTGAAAACACTCAGGTCTTTTCCACTATTCTCAATTCGATAAACCACTTTATCCCAGGAGCCCATCCAGATATTTCCAGAACGGTCGCGGAAAAGCGATGTGACGGTTTGATGGGGTAATTTCGCATATACATCTTTGTATCGGCTATCTTCTTCACACTCGAAGGATACCGGATCAACCCTGATCAAACCGCCTCCTTCTCTCCCTGCCCAAATCTTACCTTTATTGTCCTTGCATAAAGCCAGCACGGTTCTTGACGGTCGTTTAACAGGTTCGCTGAATTCCCGTTTTTTTTTATCGAATCTGAGCAGACCCTGACCGCTGCTGGCCAGCCAAAGAAATCCGTTTGCATCTTCTTCAATGGCATTGAGGATATTTGCGGAAATAGCCTGCGCGTCGGCGGGAGCATGTCTGAACGACTTAAACTGTTCTGAAGCAGGCAGGCGATAATTATACCTCGTCAATCCTCCGTCTGCCGTTGAAATCCAGATAACACCTTCCTCGTCCTCATGCAGGTCGGTGATGATATTCCCGGATAAACCATTTTTGCTTTTTTCATGACGAAAAGTCTGAAACCGATAACCATCATAACGGTTCAGGCCATCATCGGTTCCAATCCACATAAAACCACGCCGATCCTGTAATATGCAATTCACTTTGTTGTTGGACAACCCATTTACGGCACTCAGGTTATTGAAATAAAGCGAGGGCTTTTGCGCGGCTCCAGTTATTGCCAGCAGTAAATTGCAAAAAAATAACAGCCATCGCCTGGTCATCTGGAGTGTTTTAGGTTTGATTCGTGTTGGCTGAAGGAAAGACTAAGTTCTAAAAAAATCAGTTGGTTTTTCAATAAAAAGTATAATCGGCTAAAGGAACCTGCAGGTTATTGAGTGCTACGTATTGAAAAGTTGGCAGTTTGCGGTTTGCGGTTTGCAGTTTGCGGTTTGCGGTTTTCGGTTTGCGGTTTCTCATTCCCTTTCTATTTCCGTTTCTGTTTCCCTTTCCGTTTCCCTTTCCGTTTCCCTTTCCCTTTCCGTTTCCCTTTCCCTTTCTGTTTCCCTTTCCCTTTCTGTTTCTGTTTCCGTTTTCTGTTTCCGTTTCTGTTTCCCTTTCCGTTTCCCTTTCCCTTTCTGTTTCTGTTTCCGTTTTCTGTTTCCCTTTCCGTTTCTCTTTCCCTTTCTGTTTCCCCTTCCGCTCCCGCTCCCACTCCCGCTCCTGTATTTCTCCCGCTCCAGCTCCCGCTCTCGCTCCCGTGTAGCGGGTGCAAAGTTGGTGGTTACTGGCTGGAAGATTCATCCCCGATTTTCAGGTGATCCATCCCCAATTTCAGTGAGTAAGTCGAATGATTGTTAGTTTTCTATGTATTCAATGAAAAGTTAAGACCACGATAAATCTAATCACCGTTCGTCCAGCCATAGCTGCTATTGTAATTTAGATTTACCAATAGTTTCGAAACATCCCTATCTTTAAACAAATCACACCATCATGAGAAAATTCCTTCTTGCGGTCATACTGCTGACCTCTCTGGCCGGATTCAGCCAGGGCAATTTTAGTTATACGCCTGAAAAACCCAAGCCAGGTGATCTGATCACTGTTACCTACACACCGGCTGGCGATATCGCCAATACGATGAAGCCGGTTGAAGGGCAGGCGCATCTTTTCACTGCTAAAGGCGAGGAGAATGCCAGTGACCTTACCATGACCAGAGCAGGGGGAAAATACACATTTACCTTTCAGACTCAACCTGCTTCGAACTTTGTTTATTTCGGTTTTTCGGCCGACAATAAATTTGACAACAATTTTAATAACGGATACTGGATCCAACTGATGGAAGATGGCAAGCCCGTAAAGGGAAGCTATACCCAGCTGGCTTCTTTCTATCAATATGCCGGTTCGCAGGTTGGTGTTGATCGAAACAATGAAAAAGCGCTCGAAGTACTCCAAAAAGAATTTGAACTGTACCCCGATGCGAAAAAGGATAACATGTCTTTGTATGTTTACCTGATCAACCAGGTGAAAAAAGACGAAGCACCAGCTCTCTTTCAAAAAGAAATCGAGGCAATCCTGAAGGCAGGACTGAAAGACGAAACGGATTATTCCAATATGGAGGCATTGTATCGCGCAGCCAAACTGCCCGAGCAGATGAAACTGATCACCAGCCTGAAAAAAGAGAAATTCCCCGAAGGAAAATGGACCGTTAACGAAATCGTTTCCAAATACAATCGGGAGCAGGATCCTGTTAAAAAGGAAGAAATGCTGGCGGATATCCTGAAGAGACTGGAGACTGACAAGAACTGGGAGATGTACAAAAATGATAAAAGCTATTTTGAGTCTGGTCTGGCCTATATGTACATGAACAAGAAAAACTGGGAAGAATTCAAAAAGGCTGTTCCGAAAATTTCAAGCAAGGCAACACAGGCACAGATGTATAACAGCGCTGCCTGGGAAATGCAGAAAACCAGTGATAACCTGAAGCTCGCGGAAGAATTTTCCAATTTTGCCACTCAATGGACTAAATCAGAATGGCAGAAGCCAACGGAGGCCAAACCCGGTTACCTGACTCAAAAGCAGTGGGAAAAATCAAGAAGATCGGCTTACGGCATGTTTGCGGACACTTATGGTATGGTTATGTTCAAGTCTGGCCAATACAAGAAAGGATTCCCTTATGCCAAAGATGCGGCTATCGTAATCGGTGAGGGAAAAGATGCCGACCAGAATAATACCTATGCGCTACTCGCTGAAAAGGTATTACCCGCCAAACAATACAAGAAAGAAATCGAACAATTCGTCAAAGACGGCAAGAGCAGCCTGGCTATGAAGGATATTCTCGAGCGTGTTTGGGTAAAAGAAAAAGGATCCGATAAAGGATTCTCGGATTACCTGACTGCACTGCAAAAGGAGAACATCGAAAGAATGATGGCGGAGTTGCGTAAATCCATGCTCAGCGAAACAGCCCCTGTTTTTGCATTGAATGACCTCGATGGAAAGAAGATTGACATTACCGAACTGAAAGGAAAAGTAGTGATCGTTGACTTCTGGGCTACCTGGTGCGGTCCCTGCAAAGCCAGCTTCCCCGGCATGCAGAAAATGGTAAACAAATACAAAGACAACCCGAATGTGAAATTCATTTTCGTTGATACCTGGGAAAACAATGTAGAGGACAAGAAGAAAAACGCCAGTGATTTTATCACATCCAACAAATATTCATTCCACGTTCTGCTCGATAACGACAACAAAGTAGTGGAGCAATTCAAAGTAGAAGGAATTCCTACCAAATTTGTACTGGACAAAAACGGCCTCATCCGCTTCAAATCCGTAGGGTTCGGTGGAAGCGATGATAAACTGATTGAAGAGCTGACCGCAATGATCGATATGGCTTCAGGCGATAACGGCACCAATACCGAAAGCAAGAAAGCATTCAAATAAATAATCAGCATCAGTCTGATACGTCCCGATCACCCAACCGTGATCGGGATTTTTTTTACCTGGTATTGTTGCATTTTCTGCAACAGTTTCTACCAGGGATTCGCTTTGAAAGCTGCGAGGATTTCTTCAGCGTGCATCTTGCTTTTGGGCTTGAGAAAGATATGACGGATAATTCCCTGCTCATCTATCAGGAAAGTAGTTCTTAAAACGCCCATGTACTCCTTTCCAAAAGTTTTCTTTTGGTCCCAAACGCCGTATTTTTCCAGCACTTCATGGGAGCTGTCGGCCAGTATGGGATATGGCAGTTGATGCTTGTTTGAAAAATTTTGCTGGCGGGTGAGCGAATCCGGACTGACACCCACAACCGCAAACCCCTTTCTTCGCAGCGCGGAAAAATGGTCGCGCAGGTTGCAGGATTCCACCGTGCAGGTAGGGGTTCCCGATTGCGGATAAAAGAAAAGTATCAACTTTTTCCCTCTGAAATCTGATAAGGAAACCGGTTTGCCATTTTGGTCTATGGAACTGAATTCCGGTGCCTTGTCTCCTACCTTTAATGTGATTGCCATATTAAATCAGCGAGTGAATGAAAATGTTTGACTGGTTTTATTACCTGCTTCGTCTTCCGCAGTGATGGTAAGCCGATGATTGCCTGGCGGGCATTTCTCATCAAATCGATAATAGAAATTCCTTCCCTTGTCGTTGGTAAATCGCAGCCAGTTCCCGTCCAGCTCGGCCCGCACATTTTTAATTTTGGTAAAATTATCCTTTACCGTAAACCCGATGCGCGACGATTTGGAAGTAATTGGCGCCAGCAATACCACTTCCGGCGGTTCATTATCGACCAGTAACTGATAATAACCAAAGTCGCGGAACCTCGCTGCTGCCCAGTCCTGTTGCCATTCCACTTTCTGAACATCTTTTTTGCTCCCCGAAAACCATTGCATGATTGTTCTGGCTTTTTCTGCCGGGCTGAGTGCTTTGTTTGGCATAATCCTGATCAGGAAACTTTGCTGTAACGGAATATAAGGGGCGCCAATCGCCTGCAGGTTAGAAACAGCCCCCGGGGTGGACGACGACAAAGAAGCGTATCTTACATGAACCGAGTCGTACAGGCATTTTTCTCCTATAAAAAATTCGCATTCTGAACTTTCCCATCCATCCAGCATTTCGGGATAAAACATTTTACCGGAGGGTGGAGCGGGCAGGGCTGCCTGGCTGATGAACTGGATCTTAGTGTCTACCGTGCTGCTGTTTCCGTAGGCATCTTTCACAATGATTTTTACCTGTTTCACCTCTCCTTCCCTGAACTGCAGCACGCCGTTTCCGTACTGACTATTATATATGGAACCCGGATATCCCGGCAGGCCTGTCAGCAACTGGATGAACGGACCACCCTGTGATTTGGTTTTATAATCGATATGGGCGTTCAGATAGCGTGTGGTATTATAGCTGATCTGATCCATCCGAAAGGCTGCCGCCGGTTGGCCATTGACAAATAGCTGCACCTCGTACACCCCGTTCTGGTTATTGGAACCCGAATGGGTATCAAAGGCGCTTATGCCCAGGCTGATCTTCGAAGTATAGATTTTTATTACCGGGGTCGCCGTGGTGTAGCCCGCTGCGGTGGCTTTCAACGGGAAAAGGGAGGGCGAAGATTCATAGATGCTTCTCTGCCGGTTATAAATTGCCAGTCTCAGCGCCCTGGGCTTCGTATTATCAGCCAGGGGAAAACCAAATAACATCGGGTTGAGATTCACGTCGTCTGCCGTTCGCCGGATCTCGAAATGAAGGTGGGGTGCCTGCGATCCGCCGGTATTGCCGCTATAGGCCAGCAGGTCTCCTTTTTTCACTGGTAATAGTCCTGGCGGCACCTCCAGTTGAATGGCCCAACTCTCTGCCAGGTACTGCTGTTCTTTCAGCCATTTTTCGATGGTTGGATTGAAATCGTTCAGGTGCGCATACAATGTAGTGTACCCATTCGGATGATTGATATAAATCGCTCGTCCGAATCCCGCCGGTTCAATCTTAATCCGGGCGATATACCCATCGGCGGCGGCGTATACGGGCAGATTTTCCACTGCATTTGTTTTCAGATCGAAGCCCATGTGGTAGTGATTGGGGCGGAGTTCTCCAAAGTTTCCGCTCAGACTGATCGGAATGTTGAGTGGATTTCTAAAATACCCTTTTGGATATTCCACATCAGGGAAAAACTGGCCAAGGCCGGGAACAGGAATCAATGCCGCGAGCAACGTGAACAGTCGAAAACACCTCTTCAAAACAAAATGGGTTAGTGTATTGCAAAACTAATTGCTTCCATCCAATTAACCGGGCGAAAAACTCCATCGACGAAATGAAATCAACTCTTCGCTCATTGGTAAAAAATACATCGGAGATTAAAATGAACTTAGTAACGCAGCAGCGGATGAGTTTGTGAAAAAAAGATGGCATTGTCAATACCCTGACATGTTAATTTTTGAAGAATACCCACTTTGTGGTACGATTTTTTATGAACTATGGAACAGCATTTGGCGTATATAATTTGTCTATATAAATGATGGTAAAATTTTACAGGGGGTTTTATGAAAAAGTCAATTAACAGGCTGGTCTTAATGGTGGCATTGTCCGTTGGATCCTTAGTTGGTTTCCTGAAAGGAACCGAAGCCAAACAGAAGTGGGTATTCAGAATCAGAAGCCGTTTCGAAGAGAAGCGACAGATGGCTGAGAACAAAAGATTACTGAAAGACGGAGGCGTACCGCTCGACGACATCGAGTTGGCATCGTTTCACCGGATGTAATACTATATATTATTTCTAGCTAGCAATTCAAGCCTTTGCCGGTCGGCGAAGGCTTTTCTATTTTTAGCCCGTTATCGGGAAAATTTTACCCGTATTTCCGGCTGAAATCTCCCCGAGAGGCTGCTTGCAGGGCAACTCACAATCGTTAGCCGAATGGTTGCCGGAAGCGAGGAATAGCTATCTGAGTCTGCCTCACCGGATTCTTCTCATTAATTTCTCCCAAATTAATTTAGAAATATCGACATGCCGTGTTACTTTTGCCCGATTTATTTATAGTAAAAACCCGCAGTACAAAGCAATGCCAAAAGACAATTCCATTAAATCAGTCCTCATTATCGGTTCAGGTCCAATCATTATCGGTCAGGCCTGCGAATTTGACTACTCAGGAAGCCAGGCCGCGCGCAGCTTGCGTGAGGAAGGCATCAAGGTAATTCTGATCAACAGCAACCCCGCTACGATCATGACAGACCCGATGATGGCTGATAAAGTATACCTGCTCCCGCTGACTGTTGAAAGCATCGAGCAAATACTGGAAGAAAACCAGATTGACGCGGTATTGCCAACCATGGGCGGACAGACGGCCCTGAACCTGGCTATTGAAGCGCAGGAACTGGGGATATGGGAAAAATACAATTGCCGGATGATCGGGGTGGATGTGGAAGCGATCAATACCGCAGAAGATCGTGAGAAATTCCGCCAGTTGATGGTGAAGATCGGGGTGGCAGTGGCTCCTTCAAAGGTTGCCAACTCCATGCTCGAAGGAAAAGAGTTCGCCCAGGAAATCGGCTTCCCGCTGGTCATTCGCCCCTCTTTTACCCTTGGTGGAACGGGCGGTGGTTTTGTACACAGCAAAGACGAGTTGGACGCAGCCCTCGAAAGAGGTCTTACTGCCTCTCCCATTCATGAAGTGCTGGTAGAAAGAGCCGTACTGGGATGGAAAGAATATGAGCTTGAATTGTTGAGAGATAAAAACGACAACGTAGCAATCATCTGTACGGTGGAAAACGTAGACCCGATGGGGGTGCATACCGGCGACTCCGTAACTGTTGCCCCGGCGATGACCCTCAGCGATACGGCTTTCCAGGAAATGAGAAACCAGGCTATCCTGATGATGCGCAGCCTCGGAAACTTCGCCGGCGGTTGTAATGTACAGTTCGCTCTTGATCCTGCTACCGAGCAAATCATTTCAGTAGAGATCAACCCAAGGGTGAGCCGTTCTTCGGCATTGGCCTCCAAAGCCACGGGTTATCCGATCGCGAAGATCGCGGCCAAACTGGCCATCGGCTACCACCTCGATGAATTGAAAAACCAGATCACCAAAACCACTTCGGCCTATTTCGAACCGGCACTCGACTACGTAATCGTAAAAATGCCGCGCTGGAATTTCGACAAGTTCAAAGGCGCCAACGATACGCTCGGTCTGCAGATGAAATCCGTAGGTGAGGTGATGTCTATCGGTCGCAGCTTTGCCGAAGCGATCCAGAAAGCCTGCCAGAGCCTTGAGAACAATGCGGTGGGACTGGGCAACTACACCAAGAATCTCATGTCGGCTGAAGAGCTGATTGAATATATCAAGATACCGAAATGGGACCGCCTCTTCCGCATCAAAGATGCGATCATGCAGGGCGTTTCCGTGAACACCATTTCAAAAGCCACCGGTATCGACAAATGGTTTGTGAATGAAGTGAAAAAAATCGCCGACCTCGAAAAAGAGATCGCGAAATACAAACTCAACACACTGCCGGTAGAACTGCTTCGCGAAGCCAAACACCTGGGCTTTAGCGACGAACAGATCTCCCTGATCATGCAGGATGGTAATGATGAGGCCATCTATGAAATGAGAAAAGCAGCCGGTATCACCCGCGTATATAAAATGGTGGATACCTGCAGTGCAGAATTCGAAGCGAAGACTCCCTATTTCTATTCCACTTTTGAAAACGGCAACCATAACGAGAGTAAAGTAAGCGGACGGAAGAAAGTAATCGTTCTCGGTTCAGGACCCAACCGTATCGGACAGGGTATTGAATTCGACTATTGTTGCGTACACGGTTTGCTGGCGCTGAAAGAATCGGGCTATGAAGCCATCATGGTAAACTGTAACCCCGAAACGGTCTCGACCGATTTCGATATGGCCGACAAGCTGTATTTCGAACCGGTATACTGGGAGCATCTCTGGGAAATTATCGAGCTCGAAAAGCCTTACGGAGTAATCGTTCAGCTCGGTGGACAAACCGCTCTGAAACTGTCTAAACGCCTCAACGAAAAAGGCATCAAGCTGATCGGCACCAGCTTCGATGATATGGATATTGCCGAAGACCGTGGTCGATTCAGCGATATGCTGAAGGAACTCGATATTCCTTATCCCGATTATGGTACTGCCTACGATGTAGACGAAGCCATTGCGGTAGCCAATAAAGTAGGTTATCCCGTTCTCGTTCGTCCGTCTTATGTACTCGGTGGACAAAGAATGAGAATTGTTATCAACGATGATGAGGTAGAGAATGCAGTCGTAAGCCTGCTGAAACATATTCCCGGCAACAAAATCCTCATCGACCATTTCCTGGATCGCTGTCAGGAAGCCGAGATCGACGCAATCTGTGATGGAGAGAGCTTCCATGTAATGGGAGTGATGGAGCATATCGAGCCGGCAGGTATCCACAGCGGTGACAGCAATGCCGTGTTACCACAGTTCAACCTTACACCGCTGGTGGTGGCTACGATGGAAGAATACGCTAAAAAAATCGCATTCAGGCTTAATATCCGGGGATTGATTAATATCCAGTTTGCCATCAAGGATGGTAAAGTATATGTGATCGAAGCAAATCCCCGCGCATCCCGTACCACTCCATTCATCGCAAAAGCTTACCAGATTCCTTATCTGAATGTCGCTACAAAAGTTATGTTGGGCGAATTGAGATTAAAGGATCATAAGTTCGTGAAGCGATTGAACGGATACGCGATCAAGGAACCGGTTTTCAGTTTCAACAAATTCCCGGGAGTAAACAAAGATCTCGGACCCGAAATGAAATCAACCGGAGAGGCCATCCGATTCATCAAAGATCTGAGAGATCCATACTTCAGACAGTTGTATCGCGAAAGAAGCATGCACCTGAGTAAGTAAAAAATAAAAGTAAAATATCAAAAGTCAAAAAGGAACCCTTAGGGAAGTACTTTTTGACTTTTTTGTTTGCAAGAGGCAATTCAAAAGTCAAAAGTCAAAAATCAAAAGTCAGAACCTTACCTGTTTCTATATTCCTTTCTGTTTCTCTTTCCCTTTCTCTTTCTCTTTCCCTTTCTCTTTCTGTTTCTCTTTCTGTTTCTTTTTCTGTTTCCGCTCTCGCTCCCACTCCCGCTCCTGCATTTCCCCCACTCCCGCTCCTGCATTTCCCCCACTCCTGCATTTCCCCGGGCATCAGTGATTGAAAATGCAATTTATTTTTGTAGTGTTCATTAAGTTTGCTGAATAACACCCACTAACTTCATAAAAGAATCAAAAAATCAAAAGCAATGAACAAGGAAGTTCAATCCATACAGCGAAACCTGAAGAATGTACTTGAAGGCACCCCCTGGTATGGGCAACCGGTCATTCCCGCTCTCTCAAGCATCGACGAAAAGAAAGTTTATGTCAAACCGAATGGCGTCGGTCATTCCATGGCAGAGTTGCTTTATCATTGTATCAATTGGGCTGAGTTCGTGTTGAAAAGACTGGAAGGCGATTCCATACAGGATTTAAAAGCTTTTGAAGAAAACGACTGGATAAAAATCGATCCCCGTGTACATCAATGGAAAGAAGGATTGACCCGATTCAGATCAATACATGAGAAAATTATCCAACTGCTGGATGATAAAAATGATCAGTTTTTAAAAGAGATAGTTGACTATCGCCAATACAATTTCCGCTTCATGCTTAACGGTCTCTCCCAGCATAATATCTATCACCTGGGGCAAATGTTGTACATAGACAAGTTTCTCGTTTCTGCTCTATAGTTTATGATTACGGATTACGAATGGAATACAATTAGTCAATTCGTCAATTGGTCAATTTGCCAATGCAATGACGGATTACGGATTACGAATGACGAATGGAATATAATTAGTCGATTAGTCAATCACTGTTGTCCGGGGAAATCTCAGAGCGCAAAATTGGTCAATGCGCCAATGAGCCAATTTGCCAATTAACAGCAAACCCCTAACTATAAACAGCAAACTGAATTTCAACAATAGCCGGGCTTTATTCTACCGCTGTTCACCACCGAAGAACCGAAGCTGGGCGATAGGCCACGGTAACCGGGCTGTATATCGGCCTTGGTCGCCTTTTTTTGTGGGACTTTTTTTGGCGAAACAAAAAAAGTCCCGTCAGAGACTCACCGGAAAAGACCTCTCTCGTATACTTCCTCTCCCGCTCTCACTCCCGCTCCCCTAAAGGGGGCTCATTTCTCAAAAAGTGGCAAAAAGATGATTATTTCAGCTTAATAGGTTGGACTTCGACACTTTCCCCGGACAACAGTGATTAGTCAATTTGCCAATGAAACGTGAAACGAAAAACCTGAAACGTCAAACGCATTTCGCCGCAAACTGCAAACCGCAAACCGTAAACCAACCTGAAACGATAAACGTATCATGCTTCCGCTATCCCATTCCTGATCGCAAACAGCGCCAGGCCTATGCGACTATGGACTTTTAATTTATTGAAGAGATTCTGACGATAGTCGTCGATAGTGCGGGCGCTCAGGTTCATTTGATCTGCGATTTCGCGATAGGCCAGCTCCGTGCATACCAGTCGAAGAAATTCTTTTTCGCGATCATTGAGAACAATTTCTTCTTCATCCCGGTCTGCATCGCGGTGCAGTCCGCTGATCAGTTTGCCGGAAATCACATCGGGCAAATACACTCCTTTGCTCATCACCGAATCCAATCCTTCGTTCAGCTCTTCCGGTTCTGCATTTTTCAGCAGGTATCCTTTTGCTCCGAGGCGCATCATTCGAATGATTGTTTTTTCATCGCTGAGCATCGACAGTACCAGTACCTTTATCTGGGGATAATTCTGGTGAAGCCATTTAGTGGTTTCGAATCCATCCATCTCCGGCATATTAACATCGACCAGGATGATATCCGGGATTCCGTTCTGCTGAATGAGCGGCTTTATCTCTTTTCCATTATTGGCTTCGAAAGTTACCTGGTAGTCGCCAAATGAATTGATCAGTTTGGCCAGTGCGTTGCGCATCAGGGAATGATCATCTGCAATACCCACCAATATTTTTCTTCCAGCTTTTGCCATATTCGACTATACTTGATTTTCGGTAATCGGCATTGTAATGGTTACCATCGTTCCCTGTCCTTCCGAGCTTTTCATGATCAGTTCCGCACCGATCAGTTTAGCCCTGTTGAACAGGCTTTTTAAACCTACCCCCCGGGAGGAACTGACTGACTTCAGTTTTTCTTCCACGTTGAATCCGATTCCATTGTCCTCAATGTGTAATACAAATGTATTGCCTTCCGAATAATTCAAAATGACTTTTATGCGGCTGGCCTGTGAGTGTTTCAACATGTTGTTAAATACTTCCTGGAACATGCGAAAAAGAAAAATCTTCTTTTGATTGTCGAAATGCACTTCTTCCCCTGTAAGTTGATAATCGACATCGGCGATTCCCGATTTTTTGATGGATTCTGTTTCAAAACGGATGGATTCTGCGAGGCTGATATCGGTAATTCGGTCGGTATGCAGGCTTTTGGTAAGATTCGACAGGTCAACTATGGCTTTGTTCAGAATTTGCCGGGAGTTTTGAATCGGTTCAAATGCTTCATGTTCCCTGGCTATGGGCAGCACTGCCAAAGATATTTTCACGACGGAGAGCATCTGGCCAATATTGTCGTGTAGTTCCTGGCTGATGGTTTGAAACGTATTTTCCTGTATTTCGAGCTGCGACTTGAGCGCTTCCTGTTCGTACACATCTTTCAGGCGGGCAAGATCCTGCTCCTGCTGGTGCCGTCTGCGTTGATAGAGGAATAATATTGTTACAATAAATCCTACCAATAAAAGCGCCAGCAATGCACTAATTACAAGGACGAAGTAGATTTCCGAATTTGTATCCGACATAAAAAAGCGATCGTAAATATCGAGTAAAGCAATATGTTGATTAAAGTTAAGACGTACTGCAAACTTAGTAGAATCCTTTCCGGCAATTTATACAACAAATTGGCTGTTGCGATAAAAGGGAAACTGCAGGTAAAATAGAATAAAAGAGCGGTAGAAATCCAGAAAGCAGGCTCCCGAACCAGGTTGACAACTTTCTTCAACCGAAATAATTCAAGAAAGTAGATAATGCTGAGAGTAACTATTTCAAGGCAACCCAGTGAATAGGTTATGCTGTTGTAATTGGAAAATTTCTGGAAGAATAGAATATTCAGCGCACTCAATATAAAAAAAACCACCTGACTGGCGAGGATAAATTGCCGGATCAGTTTACGTTTGATAAAATTGTAAAACAGGTAGGTGTAAAAAAAGAACTGAATAAAGACGTATACATTATAGATCTCTGTCGTTTGCGCATCATGATACACCTGGTAAGTGGCCACCAGTTCATTTATCAGGGTGTAGGTTAAAAAAATCGGGAACAGTTTAAGGTACAATGGGGTATTGGGAAGAAAGTATCCTATATAGCCCGCCAGGGCACTAATGGCAATAAAATTCAGGTCGACGGTCCAATAGTTCATGCCCTACAAGGTAGCTGCTTTTTAATAAATGCGAAGACCCCGCGGGGCGGGGTCTTCTGAAAACGATCTTGCAAAAATTATATAACAGAAAGTCCTTCTTCGCCACGATCGACAATCGTAATGCCGATGCCATCGCCAGTATTGGGTTTGCTGCAATAGGGAGGACAGAGCTTTCCAACATTGTATGCGAGAATGTTCGAACCGTTCTCGGAAGAAATGTAAAGATCCTTGTCAACTGTACCGGTTTCTGTTTCCTTCGCCTGTGTTGCTACTAACACGAGCGTCTGACGTCCGGCATACAAAGGTTGTTCTTCAAAATTCTTGTCGTAAGCGGCGAAATAAAATTTTACGCCATCAGCACCATGCTTTTTGGCCTTTGCCAGGAATTCTTCCAGTTCCGCTACACTGTACCAAACGCTCAAAGAATCTTCTTTGCCAATATGCTTCGAATTGTTCACCCATCTTTCCTGTTTATAGTTGCGGATAACTGTATCAACATGGGTGTTTGAAACAAAGCGTCCCGCTTTACGGGTTTTTGATTGAATTGTCAACATAACTTGGGGTTTGAAAGTTTAAAAAGAGCCATTACCGATTTAAAACTATTAGGTTCATAACAGGTACGCACACGCAAAAAAATGTGCTTCAATTAATTATAAATTAGTATTATTTATAAATTAAAGTAAACCAGCAAGTAGCGAGGAAAAACCCGGAAAAAAACGGGAAGAATCATAAACAATTACGGGAAGAATAACACAATGCTTACCGTAGAAAATACGGGGCTCAATTCACCGTAAAAACATACATCAAAAAACAGTAGAAATAAAATCACCGGCAATAACCGTTGCAATCATTTTTCACAGAAATTGAAGAAGATTTTACCATCGCCGCTTTTTAAAATTCAATATTCCTATGGATTACCAGTTTTGATAATCTGCTATCGCTTTCTTCTCCTCCTCGAAAATTTCTGGTGATTTTTTACTGAAAACAGAATGTCCTTAACCTGCGCTTCCCTTCAGGGTACGGTCTTTTCGCTTTTGTGAAATTAGAAGTTGTGTATAAGATTTCAACCTTACATTATTACCTGCGGCGGGCGCCGTTTATAAGAATTACTCTTTCACTTATAACCGGCATCCTGCTCTTCAACTGGTTTCTTCTTTCAGCCTTCCATACACTGATGGCTGCCATCCTATTGATGGTACTGATTCTGGCGGGTTCGATACTATTACCGCTTCGATCAAGAGGTTTTGTTTTGGGTGCCGCAATCCATTTTCTCCTCGTAATCGCTGGTGTTTTTCTCTCTGCCATTCATGCTCCTTCATCGGGAAAAAACTGGTTGGGCTTTACATACCAACCGGGCGACCGGGTGATGGGGACCATTTCAACCGAACTGTTGGTAAAGAAAAATTCCTGCCAGGCAGAGATGGAAGTAAAATGGTTGCTGCGGCAAAATGAACCGGTAAAGGCGAGCGGACGGGTGTTGCTATACTTCAGCAAATCCGATAGCGCACTTTCAGTCGCAGGTGTCGATTTGCTGTTGACAAGTCCATTACAGATCATTCAAAACCGATCGAATCCGGGTGGCTTTAATTTTCAGCAATTCGAAGCATTGAAAGGGATCTATTATCAATCCCAGGCTATTCCCGGATCCTATGTGCTATTAGGTTGCAAACGCAAGTTCAACTCCGTTGAAATACTCTCCAGAATCAGGAAAAACATCCTTTCGGTTATCCGTCAGAATATTGCCGGAAACGAAGAAAAAGCCCTGGCAGAAGCATTGCTGATCGGATACCGGGAAGACCTCGAAAAGACGCTTACTCAAGCCTACTCCAATACCGGCGTGATTCATGTAATAGCTATTTCGGGACTTCACCTCGGGGTAATTTACTGGTTGCTTTCTGTAGCATTTCGGCCACTTAACAGGAAAAACACCCGTTTTTTGCCTCCCCTTCTTACCATTGCCTGCCTATGGCTTTTCACGCTGCTGTGCGGGGCCTCCCCTTCGGTGGTCAGGTCAGCCGTTATGTTCAGTTTTATCTGCCTGGGAGAAGTCAGTAACCGAAAAATGACAATCTACAATTCACTGGCAGCCTCGGCATTCTTCTTACTCTGCCTGCAACCGGCCTGGTTATGGGATATCGGCTTCCAGTTGTCGTACCTGGCTGTGCTCAGCATGGTCATTTTTATGAAACCAATAGAGCAATGCCTGGAGCTGTCAAATCCCCTGCTGGAAAAACTCTGGAAAATGATGGCAGGCACCCTCGCAGCACAGATATTGACGACACCTGTCTGTATCTATTACTTCCATCAATTCCCCCTGCTATTCCTGGTCACCAACCTGGTGGCCATTCCACTTTCCACGCTGGTATTACTTTGCGAATTACTTCTCCTGGCAGCGAGTGCGTGGACGCCGGTGGCTTCTTTGCTGGGAAAAGTGACGTCGTTCGGGATCCAGTCCATGAACGGCTTTGTGACCTATATGAGTGAATATCCTTTTGCGATCTGGAAAGGATTGGTGATTTCCATCCCGCAAATGCTCCTGCTTTACGGGGGCATTTCATTCCTGGCCTGTTTTCTCATCTCCCAACATAAAAAGAGTCTCATGCTGGCGGCTCTTTCTTTCATTTTTTTTCTCACGATCAGGGTCTGGTCATTTGTTGAGGCTTCGCACCAGCAGGAACTGATCGTGCTCAATAGCCGGGGCTTTCCGGCCATTTGCCTGATAGAAGGCCGGCGAGGCCGAATGATGGGGCCCGATAGTCTTTTTTACGGCAACCCGCGTTCGTCCATCGTTGATCCAATGCTAACGGTGAAAAGAATAAAACATCTGGAAAAGATCGATATCCCGAATACAGGTGCCCGCCTTTTCATGCTCAATGGGAAATCGATCATGGTGATTGCTCGATCAGATGAACCATCTATACAACAATGGCCGAAAAGGCTGGATATACTCGTTGTTTCTTCTCCCTGCAAAATGAATATGCACGAGATATTGACAAAAATATCGGTCGGCCGGCTGGTGATAGATGCTTCTGTTTCAAAACGGAAAGCAGCTCAACTGACTGCGCTGTGCCGGTTAATGGGAGTAGCGGTTCACGCTGTTTCGGACCAGGGCGCTTTTGCCGGGAACCTGTCATCGCTTACCTTTGCGCCTCGCAAAACCCCTTTCAGGTAATATTCAAACGCCCACACATGACAAAGAAGATCCAGGCAGCACTTATTTCGGTTTTTTATAAAGATGGATTGGAACCGATCGTTGAAGAATTACATCGACTGGGAATAACCATTTATTCGACCGGTGGTACCCAGCAATTCATTGAAAAACTGAATATTCCCGTGGTGCCGGTGGAAAGTCTGACCAGTTATCCTTCCATCCTGGGCGGTAGGGTAAAAACACTTCACCCCTCGGTGTTTGGTGGTATACTCGGCAGAAGAGAAAATGAAACGGATCGCGCGGAAATGGCTCAATACAATATTCCTGAACTGGACCTGGTTATCGTAGATCTTTACCCATTCGAGGAAACAGTGGCCTCCACTTCAGAAGAAAAACTGATCATTGAGAAAATTGATATTGGGGGACCCTCGATGATTCGGGGCGCGGCCAAGAACTTCAAAGATGTGGTTGTAATAGCCGCGAAAAAGGATTATGCCACCCTGGAACAGATCCTGAAAACACAGGAAGGATCTACCACCATTGAACAAAGGAAAATGTTTGCCGCCAAGGCATTTGAAGTAGTGGCTCATTATGATGTAGCCATCGCAAAATATTTTAACCCGCAACCGGATCTTTATTTCTTCGAATCCGTTCCGCAACCAAAAACCATGCGATACGGAGAAAACCCACATCAGTCGGGAGTGTTCTTTGGAGATCTCGACCAGCTTTTCAACCAGCTAAACGGAAAAGAACTTTCCTATAACAACCTGGTGGATGTAGATGCGGCCATTCAGCTGATCCATGAATTTGGAAGTAATACTGAACCGGTATTCGCTATTATCAAACACACCAATGTTTGCGGAATCGCTTCCAGAAAAACAGTGAAAGAAGCATGGGATGCTGCACTGGCCGGCGATCCGGAAAGCGCTTTTGGCGGTGTGCTGGTTACCAATCAAACCGTTGATGCTTCCACGGCAAATGCAATCAATGAGATTTTCTTCGAAGTGTTGATCGCTCCTTCTTATGATTCCACGGCACTGGAAATACTAAAATCAAAAAAGAACCGGATCTTACTGCAACAGAAAACAACCGGCGTATCCAACAGACAATATAAGTCGGTGTTGAATGGTGTTCTTATCCAGGGAACAGATGAGGGAAATTTCAGCAAATGGGAAGAAGTCGGCGGACGTCCCTGCACCGCATCTGAAAAGGACGATCTGGAATTTGCCAATATAGTATGCAAGCACCTAAAGTCGAATGCCATTGCCCTGGTTAAGAACAGGCAGCTGATCGGTAAGGGTTGCGGACAAACCAGCCGGATCGATGCCCTTCGTCATGCAGTTGAAAAAGCCCACCAGTTTAATTTCGATCTGAAAGGAGCAGTACTGGCCAGTGATGCTTTCTTCCCTTTCAATGACTGTGTAAAGCTGGGTGATGAAGCAGGTATTACGGCCTTTATTCAGCCGGGCGGCTCGGTTCGTGATAAAGACTCCATTGAATATTGCAAGGAAAGAAACCTGGCCATGGTAATGACCGGCCTTCGCCATTTTAAACATTGATGTAACAATCAGAGAACGGAAGTGGGAGCGAGAGTGGGAGCGGGAGCGGAAAGGGAAAGAGAAAGGGAAACAGAAAGGGAAAGAGAAACCGCAAACTGCAAACCGCAAACCGCAATCCTATCATTTCCCGGAAGTTCCAGCATTTCTGTTAATTTCCTTTTAACAATTGCCTGCTTGGCAATACATGGCTATATTTGCACATCTCTAAAATGTCCGGAATCAATAATTATAAACCAGGTCGACAACTTATCGCTATAGCGATGGTGTTCCTGTTGGTCTATCTTACCGGCATTAATTTTTTCATTTACGGAAATAAGGCCAACGTCAAAGAGTCTTATTCCCTGCAAGTTGAAAACCCCGGACCTGATCAGGCCGAGGAAAATACACAACCTGCAGGGCCCGATGAAAAGACCCCTGACCGCCCGGTCAGCATTTCCGAGGAATTTCTCCATGAACACCAGGACGCTACTACGCCTGCGAACGAAATACTTCTACATCATTTATTATTAGTTTACGGTAAAGTAAAACCGGTGCATTTTGATCTGGTAACACCTCCGCCAGACCGCGCCTGACGCTTTCTTTTTTTTTAATGATTGCCTGCTGTGATCGATGGCCTCCCATCGTGTCCCGTGTATTCTATTCTTTACTGTAAAAAAGTTCTGTATGTCCAATAGTTTCAAGAGCTATATTGGCTCTCTTCGTAATGATATTCCCTCTGCGATAGTGGTTTTCCTGGTAGCGCTGCCATTATGCCTCGGTGTGGCGCTGGCCTCCAATACCCCTTTATTCAGTGGGCTGATAGCGGGTATCGTGGGAGGTATCGTAGTTGGTATGGCCAGCCGGTCGCAGTTAAGTGTTAGTGGTCCGGCTGCCGGTCTTACCGCAATTGTGGCGGGAGCCATGGCTACCCTGCCTTCTTTTGAGGCATTCCTGGTGGCAATTGTTATAGCCGGTGCACTTCAGCTGTTATTCGGATTTCTGAAAGCAGGTGTAGTGGGAGATTATGTACCGGGCAGCGTCATTAAAGGAATGCTCGCCGCCATCGGACTGATTTTGATCCTCAACCAGTTTCCGCACCTGCTTGGCGACGATTCTCATTTTGAAAATGATGAAGGCGTGCCGGTAAAAGCTGATAAAGGCAACCTGTTCTCCAATTTCTTCAACGCCTTCGCACATATCAATCAATCGGCGATCATCATCGGCCTGAGTTGCCTGGTATTCTATTTTCTGTGGGAGAAATTTACCGCGAAAAAGAAAGGCTTCTGGAAAGTGATTCCTGCCCCCTTGCTCGTGGTTATTCTTGGCGTAGCGCTGAATGTTCTTTTTTCCAGGCTTTCCATGAAAGCCCTGTCGGGAGAACACCTGGTAATCATACCGGTAGCCGGTTCCGTTAATGAATTCTTCTCATTTTTCACTATGCCTGACTGGAATTTCCTGCTCAATAAAGATGTTTTGTTCACCGGCGTGATCATTGCCATTGTGGCGAGCCTCGAAAGTCTGCTCAGCATCGAAGCGGTAGACGATCTCGACCCTTATCAGCGGGTGACGCCCACTAACCGTGAGCTGAAAGCGCAGGGACTGGGAAATATCATCTCCGGTCTGATTGGTGGTTTGCCGGTTACCAGCGTGATCGTTCGCTCATCGGCGAACGTAAATTCGGGCGCAAAGTCGAAGATGTCCACTATTATTCACGGTACCCTGCTGCTGCTCTGTGTGGCGTTTATTCCGGCCATTTTAAACCTGATTCCCAAATCCGCCCTCGCTGCCATACTTATTTTCACCGGTTACAAACTTGCCAAACCCTCCCTCTTTAAGTCGTTCTATATTAAGGGATGGGGCCAGTTTTTGCCTTTTGTGATTACCATCGCTGCCATCCTCGCCACAGATTTATTGAAGGGAGTGATCATTGGTATCGGTGTAGGTCTTTTCTTTGTGATCCGAAGTAACTTTAAGTCTTCGGTATTTGTGGTGAACGATGATAACAAGTACTTATTCCGCCTTCGTAAAGATGTATCTTTCCTTAACAAACCGATCATCAAGAACAGGCTGGAAAAAGTACCGGAAAGCGCCTTTGTTCTGATTGATGCCTCCAGGGCTGATTTCATCGACAAGGATGTGGTTGAAACGATCGAAGATTTTATGTTACACGCGCCTTTGAAAAACATCCAGGTTGAACTAAAATTGAACAAAAACCGGGAGCATGGGTTCTGTCAGACGGTTATCAATGACAAAGACCTGTCGGCCAACCTGGTCAGGGGAACTGATAAAATGATTATTGAAACGGAAGCTATTAATCATTAACCTAATAATCTGAATATACAATGTTGTCTTACGAAAAATTATTGCTCGAGAACAAAGCATGGGCGGCCGAAAAAATAACAGAAGATCCTGAATTTTTCCGGAGACTGGCTGATCTGCAGACACCGGAATTTTTATGGATTGGTTGCAGCGACAGCCGGGTGCCTGCTAATGAAATTACCGGAACACAACCCGGAGAGATCTTCGTACACCGTAATGTAGCGAACCTGGTGGTAAATACGGATGTGAACCTGCTGAGTGTGCTGGACTATGCGGTCAATCATTTGCGGGTGAAGCATGTCATTGTATGCGGTCACTATGGTTGCGGTGGGGTGAAAGCTGCTTCGACCAGGAACGATTTCAAAGCAGTCTTGAACATGTGGCTGAGAAATATCAAAGACGTGATTCGTTTGCATAAAAAGGAACTCGATGCCATTCCAAACGAAAATGCCCGGGTAGACAGGCTGGTAGAGTTGAATGTACAGGAGCAGGTCTTCAACCTCGCCAAAACCTCCATCATCCAGCGGGCCTGGAAAGAAGAACAACGCCCCGATCTTCACGGATGGGTGTACGGTCTCAAAGACGGTCTGATCAAACCCGTCTTCGAAATGAAAGCCGGAACACATATTGATGATTTGTACGAATTTGACAACCTGTGATGGGGAGCGGGAGCGAGAGCGAGAGCGGGAGCGAATTTAAAGCAAAGGGCAATTGAGTATTATACGAGTAATAATACTTTTTAATTACCGTCTATTTCAAATTGTTCTCGCTCCCGCTCTTACTCCTGCTCTCGCTCTCAACTCCTTTCCCTATTTTTACACCATGTCTATCGAAGTTCGTGGTCTTCAGAAGCTGTATGGCCAGCAGAAAGCCGTAAATGATATTTCCTTTTCCGTGCAAAAGGGGGAGATTGTTGGATTTCTGGGTCCCAATGGGGCGGGGAAGTCTACTACTATGAAAATTATCACCGGTTATCTGCAGCCTGATGGTGGCGAAGTGAAAGTATGCGGAACGGATGTGCTGAATAATCCAATGGAGACCAAAAAGAAAATTGGATACCTCCCGGAATCCAACCCACTGTACTACGACATGTTTGTAAGAGAGTACCTCGACTTTGTGGCAGATGTACATAAGATACCGGGTAAAAAACAGGCAATTGAAAAAGTGATTGAACAGGTTGGCCTGACCCGTGAATCTGCCAAGAAAATAGGACAGCTGTCCAAGGGCTATAAGCAAAGAGTCGGTCTGGCTGCGGCATTGCTTCACGATCCCGAGGTGCTGATACTGGACGAGCCTACCACCGGACTGGACCCCAACCAGATCATAGAAATCCGGGAAGTCATTCGTAATCTCGGCAAAAACAAAACTGTACTTTTCTCCACGCATATATTACAGGAAGTAGAAGCCATTTGCAGCCGGGTGGTGATCATCAACAAAGGGGTGATCGTTGCCGACGACGCGCTTTCCGCGCTGGTCAGCAACAAGAATACCAACGAACTTCAACTGGAATTGAAAGAACCTGTGAGTGAAGAAATATTTGCCTCCTATGGGAAGGCTATACGAATCAATGACACCACCTGGAAATTCCTCACTGATGATCCCGATGGATTAAAAAGGAAATTGCTCGAGCTGGCGCTTGAAAAGAACCTGGATATTGTTTCCCTGCAAACAGCCAGCAGGGGCAACCTGGAAGACGTATTCCGATCACTCACTAATCAGAACCAGGCAAACTAACGTACTTTAGTAAACTGCATTTTCTTTCTGTAAACGCTGCACAGATTCTGTTCTCCCCGGGAGGCTGAACGCAAAAGTTCCTTAGATTTGCGGCGGCTTGCTATCAGTATTTTCAAACATTTAAATCAACATCTTTTTTATGAGTTACATCGCAGAAGTTCATGCCCGACAGATATTAGATAGCCGCGGAAATCCAACCGTTGAAGTGGATGTGGTTACCGACAGTGGATTTTTAGGAAGAGCCGCTGTTCCCTCCGGTGCATCTACGGGTAAACACGAGGCCGTAGAGCTGCGCGATGGCGATAAAAAAACCTATATGGGAAAAGGCGTATTGAAAGCCGTTGAAAATGTTAACGCCACTATTTCCCAGCAATTGATCGGCATTGATGTTACCCGTCAGACATATATAGATCATCTGCTTATCCAATTGGATGGAACGGAAAACAAAGGTAAGCTGGGCGCCAATGCCATGCTGGCCGTATCGATGGCCGTTGCCCGTGCTGCCGCAATGGAAAGCAATCTTCCGCTTTTCCGTTATCTCGGTGGCGTAAATGCTACCATGCTTCCTATTCCTCTGATGAATATCCTCAATGGTGGAGTTCATGCCGATAACAAAATCGACTTCCAGGAATTCATGATCGTTCCTGCGGGCGCCACGAGCTTCGCGGAAGGTCTTCGCTGGGGTGTTGAAACTTTCCATCACCTGAAATCAGTATTGAAAAAGAAAGGCTATAGCACCAACGTGGGTGATGAAGGTGGTTTTGCTCCGGAAATCAAGAGCAATGAAGAAGCGCTGGAAATCGTATTGCAGGCTATAGAGGCGGCGGGATACGAGCCAGGCAAACAGATCTTCATCGCCATGGATGCGGCCAGCAGCGAGATGTTTGACGAAAAAACAAACTCATACAAGTTTTACAAGAGCGATGCCTCTAAAGTGATCAGTTCCGACGCGATGGTAGAATATTGGGCGAAATGGGTGGAGAAATATCCCATCATTTCTATCGAAGACGGCATGGCAGAAGACGACTGGAACGGTTGGAAAAAACTGACGGAAGCCATTGGCACCAAATGCCAGCTGGTGGGTGATGATCTCTTTGTTACCAACGTAAAGCGTCTGCAGCAGGGTATCGACCAGGGCATCGCCAATAGCATCCTGATCAAGGTGAACCAGATCGGTACTGTAACCGAAACCATCGATGCTGTGCAACTGGCACAGCGTAGCGGTTACACTTCCATCATGAGTCACCGCAGTGGAGAAACAGAAGATACAACCATTGCCGACCTGGCAGTAGCTCTCAATTGCGGACAGATCAAAACCGGAAGTGCAAGCCGTACCGATCGTATGGCCAAGTACAACCAGTTGCTGAGAATTGAAGAAATGCTCGGCGCCAACGCCATTTATCCAGCCGGAAAGATTAAATTTGGTAAGTAATAGCTGTTTGAAGTTTATGGCTTTTTGTTTTCCGACCTGTTTTTAACGAACACCGGACAATGAAAAGCCATAAACAATTCAGCCGGTTTATTCCAGCGAGAATATCCATCATTCCAAATACCGTTTTCTATGCCTTTGTTAGATCGCTTACCATCGTGGATGAAGAATAAATATCTGCTTACCGCCCTGGGCTTTACTGTATGGCTGATATTTTTCGACGATCGTGATCTGATCAACAATTTCAGGCATCACCAGGAATTGAAAGCCCTCGAAACCAACCGGGATTATTATATCAAGGAAAACGAAAAAATACGCCAGGAGCTGGAGCTATTGAAGAATTACCCCTCGATTTCTGAAAAATATGCCCGCGAGAAGTACCGGATGAAGAAGGATAATGAGGATTTGTATATAGTGCCGGAATAGGGTGACGCGAATTAGACGAATTACTCGAATTAGACGAAGCGCAGAAGGCGCTGAATGAACTACCGCTCTCACTGACGCCCGTTCTCTCCATTTCCGCTTCCGCCCACGCTCCCGCTCCGTTTCTCTTTCCGTTTCCCCGCTCCCGCTCCCGCTCTCGCTCCGATCTCGCCCTCTTTCCGCGTATTTTTACTATTGCCTCGTTTACAGGCATTTATTAACTTTCAGGTATTGTTACTCCTTATCCCATTTCCAGTATCCGCACAATATTAGAACCAAACACCCGTTAATAGATTCGGACGGACACCGAAATTGACTCTTTCGGACTTAAAGGATATAAATGGTTTGCCTATGCCCATTCTCTTTACTACAGAGGAGCTTATACAGTATTTGTATAAGGAAACCTCTATCGAAAAAACACGCGCAATTGAGGAGGCCCTTTGTAATGATTGGACTCTCCGCGAAAAGATCGAAGTTTTGAACGCTTCCATTGACAGTTTAGGTCACACATTAGAATCACCCCGCGCCGTAGCAGTAATGAATGTACTCAACTACGCCCGCGAGACTGATGTTGCCGAAACACTGTAATTAGCGATCAATTCGATTCCTTACTTAAATTCGCAGTCATTTTAGCAATGACTCGAAAAGATCGTTATCAGTACATTATTGACTATTTCCAGGAATATGCTCCCGATGCGGAAACAGAATTGTTGTATGACAATCCTTTCCAACTGCTGGTAGCTGTAATCCTTTCGGCGCAATGCACCGACAAACGAGTGAATATGACCACTCCGGCAATATTTGCAAAATACCCGGATGCCAGTTCCCTCTCCAAAGCCAGCTTCGAAGACCTTTTCCCGCTGATCAAAAGCATCTCTTATCCTAACAACAAAACAAAGCACCTGATCGGGATGGCTCAAAAACTCATGACTGAGTTTAATGGGCAGGTTCCGCTTACGGTGGATGAATTGATAACCTTACCAGGCGTTGGCAGAAAAACTGCCAACGTCATCACTTCTGTGGT
The DNA here is from genome assembly GCA_044226045.1 of Chitinophagaceae bacterium. GTDB lineage: Bacteria > Bacteroidota > Bacteroidia > Chitinophagales > Chitinophagaceae > Endoryza. Next base: position 14,807 of record JBGAHR010000018.1, on the reverse strand, counting down.
TGATCAACAGCCAAACATGGCGGTTGATACCCATGTATTCCGTGTATCCGCCCGGATTGGTTTAACTGTTGGCGCTAAAACACCACTGGCTGCCGAAAAACAACTAATAAAATATCTCCCCACAGAATTAATTCACAAAGCACATCACTGGCTAATCCTGCACGGACGATATGTTTGCGTGGCCAGAAATCCCAAATGCCGCGATTGTGGCGTACAACAAGCCTGTCGCTACTTTGAAAAAAATTTCGGGTAGGCAATGACCTCGCAAAAGTAGCCAGGTAACTTTCAAATTTCTTCAAACCGGTATTGGTATTGTTCGTTTATTCCGGGAGAATAACACTGTTGAATTGTGTTGTAAACTTCATGGCCTGATTTTCCCTTTCCTGAAATTTTACAGAACAATTGATACCGCCAATGTTTCTCCGTCATTTCCTGTTGCTCCTGTTGTTTGCTGCATACAATTATTCCAATTTATATAGTCAGCAATATTTTTATAACGACCGGTATTATGAAAACGACTGGTTGCTGGAAACCGGTGTGGGGTTCGGTTTAATGAATTGCCTGACCGACCTGGGCGGTAAAAAAGAGTGGGGCCGGCCATTTCTGAAGGATCTGGTTTGGCATAATGCAAAACCTTCGGTTGGCCTGTCGGTTTCGGTTACCTATCATTACCTGGTGGGTCTTCGATTGTCTTATTCAAGGGGACATCTCGAGGGTTCAGATCATGAAATTGAAACCTCCGGAATACAGCCCGGCATTCGCCGAAAACGTAATCTCCATTTTACAACAAGCCTCTCTGAATGGTCATTGCTGGCTGAACTGTATCCAATGGAATTCAGCTTTTCAGATGAGGCAAGACCGGCCATCTGGGATATCCTGTCACCCTACCTCCTGTTTGGTATCGGCTATTACACATTCGATCCACGGACGGAATGGAATCATCAATCGATCCGATTGCAACCGCTTCGTACGGAAGGTCAGGGTTTTCCGGAATATGGTAACCGCCCGCAGTATAGATTAAGCCAGCCGAATGTACCTGTAGGAGCAGGATGCAGAATTGAACTGTCGGCGATCTTTATTCTGCGAATCGAATGGCTGAACCGGATATTATTCACCGACTACCTCGATGATGTCAGCCGAAAATATATTGATCCCCTCTATTTTGATAAATATCTTGACCCTGTTAACAGCTTCCTGTCAAAAAAGCTGGCAGACAGAACCGGGGAAATCGATCCGAGCATCCGCCATACACCTGGCTCTCCGAGAGGGAACTCCGAGAAAAATGATTCTTACTTTAGTGCGGACCTGAAACTGTCGATTGTATTGAACCGTAAAAGACGCCTGTAGAAGACCGAACCATCATCAAAAAGTCATTTTCCACCCGACCGAAAGCTCAGCACAAAAACCCTTCGGAATTTAACAGACAGCAACAGAACGTTGGTCTGCTTTTCCGCTCTACCATCTAAAGTTTATAAAAGAGTAGTAAATCAAGCTATTAAGCACTTGCCAGCCATCTGCCATACACTCAATTATTCGTTCATTTACCGAGATAATTCGGGTATACGCCGGTAAAGCAGGTATAATTGACGATTAGTAGTGTAAATGCCAGCTCTATTTAACTACCTTTACATACGATTTTGACCACCACCAGCTGTCGAACCCTTGAAAAATTCTTTTATCATTCAAAGGACACGACATGAATACATGTTTACCCGAAGACAATACTTTTAGCTCCCGGCTTTCATTTGCACCATTGATAAGAGCCTGGGAGAAGATCATAGCGGAAGGAAGACCCGGACAGAAACAAGTTTATCAGAATCTGCTCGATAGAGTTCGCCAATACCCCGAGTTACTTCAACCAATAGATGATGAAGCGATCATGGAACGTCATCAGTCATTGATTGACGAAATGATGACGACCCTGTTTCCCATCACAGTATCGGATGAAGAGGATCTCTATGCGGTAAGCATTCCTTTCAAGTACAAGACGATCTACGCTTCCCGACTGTTCAAGAAAACATTCCTGCTGGGTGAAGACACGACGATCACCATGCCTGATTCCGGAACGGAAAAAAGCCTGGCTGATGAAAAGATGTTCTCGGCTTACCAGATGATCCTTGGAAAAATGTATCATTTGAAAGTCGACGGCATTATTCGTTCAATTCATCCTTACAAATGTCCCTTTACCAACCTGGATAAATACATGGAACTGGAACTGGATGCCCGTTTTATCGACATACATGTCGACGGCGAGCTTCCATCGTTGCCGGATGCCTGTGATTGCGAATCAGTCAACCTGTCGGACCCGGCTACCATAAAAGCCATCAAACAATCACTGCCGCTGGAGCGATTCAGCTTCGATGGATTTGTGATCGTACATGTGAGGGAAGTAACAGACCGGGAGGTGATGAACCAGATCAGGGATAGCCTTTTGTCTATACATTCTTTCGATGATGCGGAATTATTCAATAATCTTCAAAAACAGGTACAGGACCTGGTAGGAGTACCCGGTATTCATATCGCACTGAAGCCATTTTTTGAAGTCAATGATCACCTGATACCCACAAATCCGTTTTCAACGAATAAATCGCTGGTACATGAACCTCCATCAGCGAATAAACACCAGGCTTTGTATAACCTGGTTACTGAAATGTTCCAGAAACGAAACAAGAGACCACTGGTTGTTTCGGCTTTCAGCGAAGAAGTATATAAACAGAATCCTTACCTGGAAAATTTCCGGCACAAAGGAATGCTGGGTATGATCGTTCAGCCACTCTACGACAGAAACGGAAGATTGAGCGGAATCCTGGGTATCATGTCTGATAAACCCGGACAATTGTCGCAGGAGCAGGTAGTGAAGATTGAACCTGCGGTGCCTTTATTTGAACTGGCCATAGAAAAGAGCCAGGAAATTCTCGATACGCAGGTTGACAAGGTAATCAAGGACAAGTTTACAGCTGTTCAACCAGCCGTTGAATGGAGATTTACGGAAGCGGCCCTCGATTATATCACCCGGAAAGACGAAAAGAAAGATGTGGTGATAGAACCGATCGTTTTCAATAATGTATTTCCGCTTTACGGCGCTATTGATATTCGCAACTCTTCCATCGAGAGAAACCAGGCGATACAGCAGGACCTGCTGGAACAATTGTATATGGCTGATGAAATAGTCAGGCAGGCTCAAAAACAAACCAATTTTCCGCTGCTCGACGAAATCAGGTACAAATTGGATAAATACTCCGATTCCGTAGCCTCGGTGCTGTTTTCGGACGACGAAATCCTCGTGCAGCAATTCCTGCGCAAAGACATCATTCAGTTGTTCAATCACCTGAAAGATATCCTGCCGGCATTGTCGCCTGCTATCGAGTCTTATTTTTCCGCGATTAATTCGCCGGTTGATATGCTCTACTCGCATCGTCGCGACTATGAAAAAAGCATTACCCGTATCAACGAGGAAGTGGCAGCCTTCATAGACAGGGAACAAGCTGTTGCCCAAAAAATATTCCCCCATTATTTTGAAAGATTTGTTACAGATGGGGTGGACTTCAATATATATATTGGTCAAAGCATCACGCCCAACAAACAATTTGATACTTTCTATTTAAAGAATCTCAAAATATGGCAACTGACCACTCTTACTAAAGCGGCACAGTTGACAGCGAAATTGCAGAAGGATCTTTCCTTGTCGCTTCAAACGACCCAGTTGATCCTGGCACACAGCAACCCGATCTCTATCAGCTTCCGGACTGCTGAAAGAAAATTCGATGTGGACGGCGCTTATAATATCAGGTATGAGATTATCAAGAAGCGAATAGATAAAGTGCATATCAAAAACTCGAATGAGCGACTGACCCAGCCGGGCTATATTGCCATCGTATATTCTCAACCACAGGAAGGCCAGGAATACCTCGAGTATATCGACTTCCTGCGCAACAAGGAATTACTCAAAGGAGCGGTGCAACAATTTGAGCTGGAAGAGTTACAGGGAGTCAGTGGATTGAAAGGATTACGGGTGGCTGTCAATTTCGATGTCGAACCTGTTGGCGAAGAACCCGCCACATCGGGTACAGAGAGTAAGAAAGTCGAAGTAAAGGAGTCATAGAAATTCGCTCCTTTTTTCCCGATCGGAATAACAGTGAATACTGATTATACAAACTGCGGTACCGTAAGTACCGCAGTTTTTTTATGGCTGTGAAGGAGTCGGCTAGAATTCAAATCCCAGGGTAACAAACGGAAGTCCTCCATCTTTTGAGTTGGCAAAGCAGAAAGTTATTACATATCTTTTTGCCGGGGCCAGCCAGATGCCGCCTCCATAACCACTATGCCAGGTTGAAGAAGATTCCTTATCGTACCATACCCTTCCCACATCAGTAAACCCAAGAATGCCGAGCGATCCGGGTAACAGGTACCCTCTGAAGTCGAACAGGTGGAGGCGCATGTCGAGGTTTCCGAATACCATCTTATCACCGCCAAACCGGTACTTTCTGAATCCTCTCAGGTTTTCGCTTCCACCCAGGTACTGGGCTTGAAAAAATTCATATTTACCGAAATTGATTCCGGCACCCGCACGGGCTCCGATCACAAATTTGGCGGCTTTGCTGAAACTCATGTACACCGACATATCCGACCCCAGTTGGGTAATACTGTTGCTGATATGATTGAGGCCTCCGGCCGATTGAAAGTATGTTCTCCACCAGAGTCCCCGGTGAGTGATGGTCTTGTTATCCCGGGTATCGAGATCTACCTGTACCCTGCCACCCAGGTAGGACTTATTGCGGTAAAGGGTAGCCGGATCTACACCGGGTAAACTTCCCTGCGATAAAATTCTTCCCACGTTCTCGGCGCTGTCTATATGATAGTGCTGATAAACGGGACCGAAAGAGATGGATAGTTTGGAGAAAGGATCATATTTCAGCAACAATCCTCCTTCAATGATATTATACCTCGAGCGATAGTATTTTATTCTTTTTCCATTCGACTTATCGAAAATGGTTTCATTTCCGATTCCAAAAAAGTTACTGGTATTATTCGGTGCGCGAATATTCGCATGGGCAACCAGGTCAAGAGCACCCAGCGCATCCACAGCATGCATATCATATTTAAAATTGTAAGCCCCCGTTGCAAAGGCATAGCTGGCTTTCAACTGGTGAACAACCTTATAAGGGTCTTTTCTAAAGCCATGACCGGTATATTTTACCCCGGCTCCCAGGAAAATTCCATCATCGAGATTATAGGTAACAGATAACAGGGGCATCCAGATATTGTACTTGTAAGCCCGGCGATCGACATGGTGAACTTCGGGGTTATCACTGGAACGGTCGAGCCAGCGTCCTTCTCCTTGTATGGTATTTTTCTCGGTTGAGAGATCGTATATCCTTGTCTTGAAAGCCGGACTGTTGGAATGAACAGTTGTTTCATCATCTCCCGGGCCACCGATCACGCGGACGAGTATGCTATGTCGGGTATTGCCCAGAAATTCGAAGTGGTCATCACCACCCATTGCCCAAATTCTTATTTCATTTGTCTCTTTCTTAGAGAAAAGTCTTTCGTAAATCGGCTTACCCTTTTTTCCATCCTTATCCATTTTATACATGGACACTTTTACCGAACCATCCTGGTTTCGGGTAATGTCGAACCATTCCTTTTTGTCGCTGCCATAGATATCCACCTCCTTTGCGAGAAAAGCATAGTACTTCATCACATCTCCTTTCAGAAAATTTCTGCGTTTCTTCAAAACAGAAGTGATAAAATCAACTGAATACTTTTGAAGTTCTACCGGTTGTTGTTGAAGAGCGGCATTGATGACGGAATCGGTCATCAAAGGAATAAAGGCATCTGTAGCCCTCTCCCATTCTTCCCTCGACAGCCGGTTGAGGAATAGCCTGTCGAAGTAGCGTCCATTGAAATTGAAGGTGGCGATATCGCGCGCCTGCACCCGAAATCCCTGGAATCTTGGTTGCAGCCAGTTGCGACTGATGATACGCGGAAGTACTCCTCTGTTGATAAAGAAAGGCTGATCACGATCTCGCGGAATGGCGTAGTAAGTCTTCCCTTTTCCATTGTCTGTTCTTCCCCAGCGCCATTGGTCTTCATGACGGTCGAAGTCCATCATGAACATATCCAGCAATCTTGCCTGCAAAACCTCATGGTCATCGATCCGGTTATCGTTATCTTCCTGGAGCTCCTCTAATACTTTTGGCGTGCTATAGGTCTTTTTGATACCACCCGGCTCTCTTTCTTCGAAGATGTAAAGGCCGTTGGCAAAATCACTCTTGAAAACTCCAAAGCGAGGATCATCTGTTACATAATAGAGTTTGGGATTTGCATGCGGAATTCCCGCCGCTGTGGCCATGATCGGAACAGAGAGCGCTGCATAAGGATAAGAGGAGGATATCGCATCCACCAATGCGTCTTTGATAAAGGTCTGCCGAAATTCTTCGGGAAGCACTCGTTCCGGATATTTCTCCACGCTTCTTAAAACATATTGAAATCCGGCAGAATCTTCCAGCCGGAGAGACATAGATTGAAGTCTGCCACCCCTTGATACGGTCTTTAGCCCTCCTTTTACTTTACCAATGTCGAATACAGGCACTTTCACTTCCGTCGCCCATTCATTGCGGTAATTGGATCCCCAGAAAAACTGTTTCAATTTGCCTGCTTTGAACCCCGCAGCTGCTGTTGCTTTCGCAGAGTCGGGCAAAACGGGAATCGTTACTCTTTCTTTTGCCAGGTCTACCGGAACGAATTTTCGAAGTAGTGTATCGTATGAAGGCGTGAGTCCCTGTTTCGTTGTATAGAATGATAGTTCGACCGACTGGTCGTCCCTGATTTCCAGCAAGGCAACACCTGGTCCTTCCGATGCATAACGGGTTTCTCTGCCATACTTAACCTGGCTGGTTTTTGAACCCGCACCACTGACGATATAATCATTTCCATCAGACTGAATGTACTGGAGGGTATGCTCATGTCCCGACACCCGAATGCAATAGGGATGACGTGCCAGTACCTCTTCGATCTTTGTGATCATATCCTTGTATTCGGGGTGTTTGACGTCCTGGATATGACCGAAAGTAGCGCGAAGAACAGGATAAACGGAACCAATGACCGGGAAGGGTATGTATAGTTTTTCGTTTACGTCTGTCAGTGGAAACAGGTGCTGTTTAAAAGTGAAATAGCCCCCATGGGGGCCTTTTGTTTTAAAGGGATGGTGCGCAGCGAAAATCAGGATCTTGTCCCGATTGCGGTAAACAATATCGTTGAGACGGGTTAATACTTCGTCTTCTGTTTTGCATTCACAATCGGAACTTTCTCCGGGTCTTTCATTTTGTTGAAGCCACCATTGAGAATCCATGACCACCAGTAAAACATTTTCCGCGAGTTTTACTTCTACCGGTCCGGGACATCCGTCTTCCGGAAGGAATTGAACATTGGGCAAAGCGAGTGCATTCACATAATTCGACTGGTGCTTGATCTGTTCCCATCCTTTGCTTCTTCCCTCCAGCCAGTCGTGGTTACCCGGAATGATAAATCCCCTGGCAGCCGTGCCTTTCACCAGGTCGATCTGAATATCAATGATCTTCTTTTTTGCAGCATAGGTGCGGGAGAGCGAATCGGGCAAACCCGTCTGGTAGATATTATCTCCCAGAAAAAGCACCGTGGTATGGTCATCCAGCTTTTGGGTTTTCCGGATCAGTTCGAGTTGAGCATTTTCTCCATTCTTCAACTTTCCGGCATCACCTACCAGCCAGATTCGCTCGACGACCCTGCTTTGAGACATGGCTGATAAACAAATCCATGTCAAAACCAGTAGGAAGATGGCCTTTCTCATTTTTTAGCAGTTGAATATAAATGCAAGATAGCTCTCCCGGTGCCCGAAAAGTTTACCTTTTTGCGAATAATTGATGTATTTAGTATCCTGTTATTTTCTTTGGGTCAAAAACAAATCGCAGCAAAGTCGCTTTTCCCTGGATTCCCTCATTTGATATGTACATATCACCGGCAGGTGAAAATGTGAGTCCTTCCGGCTGGGGAAAATGATCCGGATTCAGGCCATAAACCGCCTCCAGTTTACCGTCTGGTGTACATTGCAACAGCACTTTTCCCAATGACGCGATAATATACAATTTGCCGTTCACCGGGTTGATGGCAGCGGCAGAAGGTTTACATTCGATGGCATTGTTTTTTGCCAATCGGCGGATGTCTTTCCAGGGAATTTCGAAATAAGTATCCCGAACAAATTCATGGGTAGAAAGGTCAAAGCGCCAGGCCGCGACTCTTTCCTCATTCTTGCCGCATTCCTTGCAGATGAGCAGCAACTGATTATTGGGCCGGTCAAAGCAAAGGCTTTCAAATTCCATAAACTTGTTGAACCGGCCCGGGTAAGTAGCGATCAATTTCAGGGTGCTGGCGTCTACTTCAAACAAATCGCCTTTGCTGGCTAGCACAAAAAAGCTGCCGTTCACTTTCACCACATCCTCGTAATCCCCTTTTTTTCCAAACTCTGCCTCCCTGTATTTCCCGGTTGACGGATTGAGAAAAAATAATTTTCCCACTTCATCATTGATCGCAACGAGTTCATCCGCCGACAAATAGTCTATTCCCGAAATTTCACGGAGCGGCCTCTTCAACATGGTCTGATCATGACGATTCACCACATATCCTTGGGGTGCGGGAACAATAGAGTTTCCGGCGATTTTTCCGCAGGCGCCCGGCAACAGGGCGGTCGCGAAAATCAGTATGCTGGTTGAAAATGCTTTTGTCATTGCCAAGAACCTCAAGTTACAATCTTTTATATTCGCTAATTTCGGGAATCAAAGTTTGGGAATGGACAGCAATCTTTTGTTACAAAATGCGGAACAATTTGCCCGGAGGATCTTCTCCAGCCGGATTGACAAGTCATACTCTTTTCATAGTATTTACCATACCGAATCGGTGGTAAAGGCTTCCCGGGAGATGGCTGACTATTACCAACTCAATGAAGAAGACCGGACTTCCCTGTTATTAGCTGCCTGGTTTCATGACACCGGCTATAGCCAGGGGTTTTCGACCTCCCACGAAGAGGAGAGTAAGAGAATTGCCCGCAATTTTCTCGAGGGGCAGGGTGTAAGTGCCGATATACTGGCCAAAGTGGTGAATTGCATCGAGGCCACCCGAATGCCACAATCACCCCATTCTCTGATAGAGCAAATCCTGTGTGATGCCGACCTCGCTCACCTCGGTTCTGATAATTTTTTAGATGAATCGAAGCTACTCCGAAAGGAACTCAATGAAATGGGTGATGATACCATCAGTAAAAAATCCTGGAGAAAGACGAATATCCAGTTCCTGCAGGATCACCAGTATTTCACAGACTATGCCCTCACCTATCTCAACCCGATCAAACAACAGCATTTAAAGGAATTACTCGCAAAAGAAGAACAGAAGAATGGGAAAGCCGAAGCGGAAGAAACACAGTCCGGTAAAGGCGGCGCTCCTTCCGTAAAAATCCAGGAAACAGAAGAAAAACCACTGGAAGAAAAAACCCGGAAAGAACTTGATAAATTAAAAAGGGAAAAGGAAAAAGAGAACAGAACCGACCGGGGCATCGGTACCATGTTCCGGATCATGAGCGACAATCACGTTAGCCTGAGCCAGATGGCAGACAGTAAAGCGAATATCATGATTTCGGTGAACACGATTGTACTGTCCATCATGGTGTCGGTACTGTTCAGCAAACTGCAATACTATCCGCAATTCATTATCCCAACCATCATTTTGTGTGTGGTTTCCCTGACAGCCATCGTTTTTGCGATACTCGCTACACGCCCTAATGTAAACAAGGGCACGTTCAATCATGAGGATATTGAACAGAAAAGAGTCAACCTGCTGTTCTTTGGTAATTTCTTTAAAATGGAATTGCCAGACTATGAGTGGGCGATGAAGGAAATGATGAACGACCGGGAATATTTGTACGGAAGCATGATCAAAGACATTTACTATTTGGGAAAAGTGCTGGCACGCAAATACAAATTCCTCCGGTTGTCCTATAATATCTTCATGTTTGGACTGGTGCTGGCTATGCTGGCCTTTATCATTGCGTTTATCGTTGCAGCAGAATAACTGAGGGATCCACACTCAACTCCCTTCACTGTATTGCCCGAATCCTGTCACGTTCAGGCGAAGTGATTTCCTCTTTCATTTAAAGAAAAATGTCTCAAATTTGAAGACAATTGTCCAAATTAAACTCCATGTCATCAATACCTTTGAATATCGCAACCAGGCTTGACAAGGAAATATCAAGTATTGTAAAGCGGTCAGGCTTTGACAAAAAATTGATTTCTAAAAAAGGAAAAATTACTTATGCTGAATTCTTGTCGGATAAGATGCTGATGATGCTGGTAATCAGGCAAGGAGTGACTTACCCCCTTTTTAATTTAATTCAAAATCTTACTCCTTTGACCGAGGAAGACTGGGCAAAATACCTTGATATTTCAACCAAATCGCTGCAGCGGTACAAGCAGACTTCAAAAAGTTTCAAACCATTACAATCAGAAAAGATCATAGAAATGGCAGAAGTAACAAATATGGGGATCGATGTATTTGGAGAGATGGGAAAGTTCAGGCTTTGGCTTGAAACGCCCAATTTCTCCTTAGGGAATTTAAAACCGATGGAATTATTGAAAGATTCATATGGCAAGGAGTTGGTATTGGGTGAATTAACAAGAATAAACTACGGAATTCTTTTATAATGGAAGCGTTTCGACTGTCGAGGAAAATCTATGCCTCTACATTGTCGGGCAAAGGAGCTGCCCTGAAAGGAGCGAGGTGGAATTCTGCAGGTGTGGAAATTCTATATCTCGCTACCAATCGATCTCTTGCAATGGCGGAAGTTGCGGTGCATTTAACGCTGGCTACTTTGCCTGCAGACTGCATGATGGTTGCCATTCATATCCCTGATGATATCTCCCTGAAGAAACTGACAGCAACGGAATTGCCGGCCGATTGGAATTCATTTCCCCATCCGGTTACAACACAATCCGTCGGCAACCAATTTATCGCCGCCAACAAATGTTGTGTGTTACAAGTACCTTCTTCAGTTGTTCAGGGAGAATTCAATTTACTGATCAATCCGAATCACCCGGAATTCCGGAACATTAAAATAGTATCTGTAGAAAAATTTATTTTCGATACGAGAATTTTCAAATAACTCGTCAGGTAAATGATGACTTTACATTTTGTATCGCCTGTTGTCTGTTAAAGCTTACTGCATTCCCGGTATGGCGCCTTGGCAGTACATCGTAAATTGTTTGACAATGAAAAATATCATCTCCTTAGTATTGCTGTTAGCCAATACTGCGATTTGGGCCCAACCAGACAACCCGTCCAATAAATCTGTGTATTTGCAGAACATCAGTTGGACAACAGCTTCGGAGATATTAAATCCCGCTACGGTGGTGGTCATTCCCCTTGGAGCCGCGGCCAAAGAGCATGGCCCTCACCTGCCATTATCAACGGATTTTATCCAGGCTGAATATTTCAGAAACCAGGTTGCCACCCGGCGGAAACTGGTGATTGCGCCTACTTTCTCCTATGGATTTTACCCGGCGTTTATTAAGTATCCCGGCTCTACCAGCACCTATTATTCCTCCAGCAGGGACGCTTTGCTACAGGTTATTAGAACTTTATCGTCTTATGGACCCCGAAGATTTTACATCATAAACATTGGGGTTAGCACCACACCAGTGTTGCAAACCTGTGCGGCTATTCTGAAAAAAGAAGGCATCCTGCTGCATTACAGCGACTATGACCGGGCGAATTTTGTTGCGGCCGAGGAATCAATCCGGGAAAAGGAAACAGGCGGTCATGCGGATGAGATGGAAAGTTCCAATATCCTGCACATGCGAAAGGATTTGACGGATATGTCGAAAGCAGTCGATGATACCAGCAACTATGGGCAACCCGGGCCACTGACGCCCTTACCGCTGGCAGGTGGCAAGTACAATCCTTCCGGAATTATTGGCTTCGCGAAACTGGCAACCGCAGAAAAAGGTAAAAAATACGCCGAGAATTTTACACGAGCCCTGGTGAAGGAAATTGACAGCCTGTCTACCTGCCTCCTTCCCGCAGTAGAAGATCGCCGAAATCGCTGGAGCAAGTATGAAGGGCTATATGTAGATGAAAAAGGTCGAATGCTTACCATCAGCCTCGAAAATAACAGGCTGGTTTATCGCTGGGCCAATGCACCTGATCTCAGTGAATTCTTTTCCCTGCAATACCATGCGGAAGATCATTTCAGTTCCATGTCAATGGAATTGGTATTTATTCCCAATGAAAAGAAAGAATACACAAGAGCCTGGTGCGAATTAAGGGGAGAAACAATCTGGCTTACCCGAAAACAGTGATGTATTGATCAATGCCTTTAATTGGCGCCGCCCAGCATTTCCTTGATCTTTAATACCATTTCTGTTTTCGTAATCGGCACTCCCATGATCTTGTTGTAACCTTTGGCGTCGATCAGGTATTGATCGCGCAGAATTTTCACCAACTGACCATTGTTGATTTCCGGTACCAGTACTTTCTCAAAATTCCGGAGGATTGTTCCGAGGTTCTTGGGGAAAGGCCTCACATAGCGAAGGTGTGCATGACTCACTGAATATCCCTGTGCCTGCAATTCTGTAACCGCACTCTTGATAGCACCATAAGTACTTCCCCAACCAACCACCAGCAGTGTGCCTTTTTCGGGACCGCTGTCCAGTTTTTGTTCGGGAATATAATCAGCCAGCTTATCGACTTTTGCCTGGCGTGTGAATACCATGTGCTGGTGATTTTCCGGTTCGTAGTTTACATTACCGGTAACATCCTGTTTTTCGATACCGCCAATACGGTGTTCCAGTCCGGGCGTACCCGGGATCGCCCAGGGTCTTACCAGTTTTTCATCTCTTTTATAGGGAAGGAGTTTCTCTTCTCCTTCATCGAGTCCTTTTTTGAAATTGACTTTGATTTCAGGCAGGTCGGCGCTTTTCGGGAATCGCCAGGGTTCAGCGCCATTGGCAATGTAACCGTCGCTCAGCAACATCACCGGTGTCATGTGCTGCACGGCTATGCGGCAGGCTTCCATCGCTACTTCAAAGCAGTCGCTCGGTGTGGAAGAGGCGATTACCGGCATCGGGCATTCTCCGTTTCTTCCATAATATGCCTGAAGAAGGTCGCTTTGTTCTGTTTTGGTGGGGAGACCGGTTGAAGGTCCACCGCGTTGAATATTTACAACTACCAGTGGAATTTCCATCATAACTGCCAATCCCATGGCTTCTGTTTTCAAGGCTACCCCCGGACCTGAAGTGGTAGTGACCGCCAGTGCGCCGCCATAAGACGCGCCTATAGCCGAGGTGATGGCGGCAATCTCATCTTCTGCCTGGAAGGTTTTTACCCCAAATGATTTGTGTCGGCTCAGCTCGTGCAAAATATCAGAGGCAGGTGTAATGGGGTAAGATCCCAGGAAAAGCGGAAGGCCGCTTTTCTGCGAAGCCGCGATCAAACCGTAAGCGAGGGCCTGGTTTCCCATTATGCTGCGATAAACCCCCGGTTCCATTTTGGCTTTTTCCACTTTATAGGTAGTGGTAAATGTTTCGGTGGTATCGCCATAGTTATACCCTGCCTGCAATGCTTTGATGTTACTGTCGAGAATTTCCGGTTTCTTGCTGAATTTATCGGTGAGGAATTTGATTGTCATGTCCAGATCACGGTTATACATCCAGTACAGAAATCCCAGTACGAACATATTCTTGGCGCGATCTTTTTCTTTCATCCCCATGGTGATATCCTTCAGGGCTTCCCGCGTCATTTTCGTTACGTCCATTTTTATCACTTCATAGCCTGCGAGACTATCATTCTCCAGCGGATTTACGCCATCGGGGTAATTGGCCAGCCGTAGGTTTTTCGCATCGAAGCCATCGATATTGGCGATGATCTTTCCTCCTTTTTTCAGGGCTTTCAGGTTTGTTTTCAAGGCCGCCGCATTCATGGCAACCAGCACGTCACATTCATCACCCGGTGTATAAACCCGGTCGCTGGAAAAGCGAAGCTGGTATCCGCTGACGCCGGGCAGTGTTCCCTGTGGCGCCCTGATCTCCGCCGGAAAATCCGGGAAAGTAGCCAGGTCTATTCCTAAAAGCGCTGTACTATTGGTGAATTGAGAACCGGTCAACTGCATTCCGTCGCCGCTATCTCCTGCAAACTTGATGACGATATCGCTGAGTACTTCCTGTTTACGAGCCATGGGAACGAAGGGTATTTATATGGCAAATTTACGTTTGTAGGGATGAATTTAAGAAAATGCCCAGAATGATACGAAAATTCTGGCAAGGGAATCGTTTCATATAACACGAATTGCACGAATTATTCGAATCTTCCTCAGACGAGTCTTATCCGCCGCAGGCGGAGGACTCGTCCCGGAGAAACTGCTATTGCTCGGCGAGTGTGAGTTTATCGTTCCTCAGACGAGTCTTATCCGCCGTAGGCGGAGGACTCGTCCCGGAGAAACTACTATTACTCGGCGAGTGCGAGTTTATCGTTTGACGTTTCTCAGACGAGTCTTATCCGCCGTAGGCGGAGGACTCGTCCCGGAGAAACTGCTATTACTCGGCGAGTGTGAGTTTATCGTTTCATATAACACGAATTGCACGAATTATTCGAATCTTCCTCAGACGAGTCTTATCCGCCGTAGGCGGAGGACTCGTCCCGGAGAAACTGCTATTACTCGGCGAGTGTGAGTTTATCGTTTCATATAACACGAATTGCACGAATTATTCGAATCTTCCTCAGACGAGTCT